>CAXTME010000133.1:2925-11083 GCA_964245215.1 uncultured Lichenihabitans sp. | reverse complement strand
AAGGCGGCACGCTCCCAGTTCTGGCCCATCGTCTCGTAGTAGACGAACGCGGCCGGGACTGAGATTGCGATCGCGGTGGAGCCAGGGTCGGGACGCAGCCTGAGATCCACACGCAACACGTAGCCGTCCGCTGTCCGTTCTCCTAGGAGTCGGACAAGAGCCTGCGTGATCCGCACGTAGAAAGGCGCCGGTTCGACGCCCGGGGCCAGGGCGGACGCGATCGGGTCGTAGACGACCACGAGATCAATGTCGCTCGAGTAGTTGAGTTCGCGGCCGCCCCCTTTGCCGAGCATCAGCACCGCGATCCCGCAATCGACCCCGATGTCGCCGTCGCGCCGCAGGAGCTTGCCGGACGTGGCGGCGTCGCGCAGCAGGGCCGCGAGCGCCGCCGCGACGGCACGGTCGGCGAAGCGCGTCAGGGCGTCGACGACGCGATCGAGGTCCCAGACGCCGCCGAGGTCCGCCACGGCGACGAGCAACGCCACTTCCGCCTTCGCGCTCCGCAGGACCGGCATGGCATCCGCAGCCGCTTCGACGGCGTCGCACTCCGATTGCAGGCGATCGAGGCATTGCGCCAGTGCGGCTTCGGGCGGCGATGCGAGCAGCCGCAGCAGCCGGTCCGGGTGTTGTGAGGCGAGCCGCCACAGAAAGGGCGAGTGATCGGCCAGCGCCGCCAGCAGGGCCGCGACCCGAGGCTTGTCGACCTCGGCCCGGAGCAGGTGCTCCGGCGCAAGGCTGGCTCGCCAATCGCGGAGGCGCTCCATGGCGAGATCCGGCCGGCAGAGCGGAGGGGCGCGATCCAAGGCGTCGGCGAGACACTTGGCCCCGCCCGGACCCATCATGGCGCGCCGCTGTGGGTCAGCAGTGCCGCGGGCTGTCCGACCTCTTGCAAGGCGGTGGTCGGCCGTTCCACTCGCGGCGACCCTGCGGGCAGGGTCAGGACGACCCTCAGGCCCGGCTCGTTGTCTTCGATCCTGACGTCGCCGCCGTGCAGGCGCGCGATGGCGGCCGCGAGCGAAAGCCCCAATCCGGATCCCGGTCGCGAGCGGGACCCTTCGAGGCGGACGAAGCGGTCGAGTACCCGGCCGCGGTCGGCCGCCGCGATGCCGGGGCCGCGATCCGCCACCGAGATCTCGACGCGACCGTCGGCTTGCTTGGCGGCGATCGAAATGGGGGCCGCGGCACCCTGTGCTGCTGCACCGTATTTTAGCGCGTTGTCGATGAGATTCGCCAAGGCCTGCCCCAGCAGCTCACGGTTGAACGTCGCATGAAGGCCCGGCTCGACCCTGGCGACGAGCTCGGTCCCGGCCTCTTCGGCCACGGGCTCGTAGAGCTCGACGACATCCTCGAGCACGGCCCCGACATCGCCCTCGACCAACTGTTCCCGACCGGCGCCGGCCTCGGCGCGGGCGATCATCAAAAGCGCGTTGAACACGGCAATGAGCCCATCGGCCTCCGCAATGACCTTTTCCAGGGCGCCCCGTTGAAGAACCGCATCGTCTCGACCCCGGAGTGCCTCTTCGGCACCATTGCGCAAGCGTGTGAGCGGCGTCCTCAAGTCATGCGCGATATTGTCCGAGACCTCCTGGACGCCCGTCATCAGGTCCCCGATGCGAGCGATCATGGCATTCAGATTTTCGGCCAAACGATCGAACTCGTCTCCGGTGCCGGCCAAAGGCAGCCGGCCCGACATGTCGCCCGCCATGATCGACTTGGCGCTGGCGTTCATGGCGTCGACCCGGCGCAGGATCTTGAGTGACACCAGCAGGCCGCAGACGACGCCGACCAGCATCAGCCAGAACAGCGAGCTGAAGAGCGCATGGATCATGACGTTGCGCAGGTTCTCGCGTTCTTCGAGATCGCGCCCGACGAGGAGCCGGAAGCCGCTCGGCAGGAGAAAGACGCGAGCCAGGGCCAGATGGGCAGGGCGGGAGTCGTTCTGCCGCTCATAGGGCGTTTCGACGAGGCCGGGCCTGTCGATCACGCCGGACGGAAGCGTCGCGACATTGCCGGCCAGAGGCTCCCCCGCGAAGTTGGTCACGAGATAGAGCGAGGATCCAGGTTGCTGGGTGCGGCGTTCGACCGTGGTCACGAGCTGGCGGATACCGCCCGAATCATATTGCTCGGCGAGGCCCGTGATCTCGGCCTCGATCGTCTGGCCGATCTGCGCATCGAGGAGCGCGTTGACGTTCCAATCGATCCCACTCAGCACCACGCCGGCTCCGACCGCGAAGATCAGCAAGTAAGCCAGCGACAGCTTGAAGGCCGTCGTCCGGAACAGTTTACCGATGATGGTCACGGATCATGTATCCGGCCCCGCGGATGGTGTGGAGCAAAGGCGCATCCGAACCCTTGTCGATCTTGGATCGCAGCCGCGAGATATGCACGTCGATGACATTGGTCTGGGGATCGAAGTGATAATCCCAGACATGTTCGAGCAGCATCGTGCGGGTCACGACCTGCCCGGCGTTCTTCATCAGATATTCGAGCAAGCGGAACTCGCGCGGCTGGACCAGAACGTCCTTGCCGGAGAGCGAGACCTTGTGGGCAAGCCGATCGAGTTCCAGCGGGCCCACCCGATAGGTGGTGGGCTCTCCCGATTCGAGCGGCTTCCGACGCGCCAGGATCTCGACGCGCGCCAAGAGCTCGGAAAATGCGTAGGGCTTCGGCAGGTAATCGTCACCCCCAGCCCTCAGGCCTTTGACACGGTCGTCGACCTGTCCGAGCGCCGACAGGATCAGGACCGGCGTTTCGATCTTCTGCGCACGAAGGCCGCCGATCAGCGACAGACCGTCGAGCTTCGGCAGCATGCGGTCCACCACCAAAACATCATAGGCGCCGTCCTGGGCCAAGGCGTAGCCTTGCAGCCCGTCGCTCGCGACATCGGCCGCATGCCCGGCTTCCGAGAACGCCTTGGCGAGATAGCTCGCAGCCTCCGCGTCGTCCTCGATCACCAGGATGCGCATGCCGAACATTCCTCCTCGCCCCGGTCAAAAGCGACCGCCAAGATGCATGCAAACGGCAGGACGAGTGTTGAAACCCGACCTGCCGCTATTACCAACGATCCCGCACGGACGGGGCGATTGCCGTGCGGAACCGGGGCAATCCTTGTCGCGGATCAGCCGGCGCTCTGCGTCGCCAGGGCGACGTAGCGAACGTTGTCGCCCGTCTTGACCCGCAGCAATACCGCCTTGCGGCCGTCCTTCTTGGCATCCGCCAAAGCGGCCGACACCTCCGAGGGACGCGAAACAGCCTTGCCGGCCGCCTCGAGGATGACATCGCCGGTGCTCAGTCCCTTTTGGGCCGCGATGCCTTCCGGGTCGATGTCCGCAACCACGACACCGTCCTTGCCGGCGCCCGCGATGGACGAGGCGGGGGCGAGCGTCAGACCGAGGCTGGCGAGCTGCGACCGCTCGTTCTGGACAGGCGTCGGGTCGGCCTTCGCCTGCTGATCGTTCGGCAAGGTGCCGAGCGTCACGTCGACGGTTTCCTGGCTACCCTCGTGCCAGACCGTCAGCTCGACCTTCTTGTCCGGACCCATGCCGGCGATCTTGCGCGACAGTTCCTTGGGACCGTCCACCGCCTCGTTGTTGACCGCCGTGATCACGTCACCGGACTTGATCCCCGCGTCGCCGGCCGGCGAACCCTTCTGCGGCTCGGCGACAAGCGCGCCCTTGGTGTCCTTGAGGCCAAGCGAGTCTGCGATATCGGCCGTCACGGGCTGGATCTGGATGCCGAGCCAGCCGCGCGCCACCATCCCCTTGTCCTTGAGCTCCTGGATGACGCCCTTGGCGACCTCGGTCGGGATCGCGAAGCCGATGCCGACGCTGCCGCCCGACGGCGAGAAGATCGCGGTGTTGATGCCGACGACCTGTCCTTCGGTATTGAAGGTCGGCCCGCCCGAGTTGCCACGGTTCACCGGGGCATCGATCTGGAGGAAATCGTCATAGGGACCGGCGCCGATGTCGCGGCCACGGGCCGAAACGATACCGGCCGTGACCGTGCCGCCGAGGCCGAACGGGTTGCCGACCGCGATGACCCAATCGCCGACACGCGGCACTGAAGTCCCCCACTGCACGTAGGGATAGTTCGAGCCGTTCTTCAGCTTCAGGAGCGCGAGATCGGTCTTCTTGTCGGTGCCGACGACGGTTGCAGGAATGGTCCGGCCATCCTGCATCGAGACCTGCACGTCCGTCGCGTTCTCGACCACGTGGTTGTTGGTGACGATATAACCGTCCGACGAGATCAGGAAGCCGGAGCCCTGAGCCATGCCGACGCGGGGATGGTCGTGCGGCATCGCACCGCCGCCGTGCTGCTGCTGCTCGAACTGATGGAAGAAGCGCTCCAGAGGATCGCCCTTCGGGATGTTGGGCATCGGCGAGGACTGCTGCGAGGAGTCGTCGTCCGACGAGTTGTCGACCATCTTGACCTTGACCGATACAACGGCCGGGCTGACACGGTCGACGACATCGGCGAACGAGCCGGGTGCAATCTGCGAAGGGGCGGGCTGACCCGTAATCTGGGCGGCGTGAGCCGGATAGCTCGACATCAGGCTCGGGGCGACGAAGGTGCCGCCGAGCGCGGCGACGGCCACTGCACCGAGAAGCGCGGTACGGATGGTCGGGCGCTGGGTCATATGAGAACTCCTCGTGATGGGGCGGCGCAGCGTCTGGCCGTCTCTATGAGGAGAAAATGGATGAGGGCACCTTACGTTGCTATGTCGGCAGAATGAATTCTTGTTTAGGTTCCACAAAGCGAACTGAATTCGAGTCGGCGAAGTCCCGACAGAGCCGAAGATCCGCGAGGCAGGATCGGGTGGACGTCGCCGCGCTCGCGGAACGGATGATGCAAATCCCCCGAATCAGCGCCCGGCGTCTTTCATCAGAGCATCGAGCCTCGCCTGCTCGACCGGCGTCAGAGGTCTGCGAACCTCCTCGTCGCGCTTGCGGAACAGCAACGCGGCGCCTCCGAGAACGACGACCAGGAAAGGTGTGCCCCACAACAGCAGCGTCGACACCTCGAACGGCGGCTTCAACAGAACGAAATCACCGTAGCGCTGCACGAGAAAAGCGCGAATTTGGTCATCGGTGTCGCCGGCCTGCAGCCGTTCGCGCACGATCACGCGCAGGTCCCTGGCCAGGGGAGCAGCCGAATCGTCTATCGACTGGTTCTGGCACACCAGGCACCTGAGGCCTGCAGACAGGTCGCGGGCTCGCGTTTCCAGGGTCGGGTTGGACAGGATCTCGTCGGGCTCTACCGCACGAGCGCTGGCGCTGCCGATCAGCAGCACGAAAGCCGCGGCGAAGACGGGCGCGCCGGGCGTCATTCGGCAGCCGTCGGCAGAATGGGTGGACCGATGCGGACACGGCGCGACCGCAACGCGACCCCGATGCGCAGGCGACGGTCGGACAGCGACATCACCCCGCCGCATGCCATGACCAAGGCCCCGAACCAGATCAACGACACCAGAGGCTTCCAGAACATGCGCGTGTCGACGGTGCCATCCTCATGCGCATCGCCCAGACTGATGTAAACCTGGCCCAACCCCATGGTGACGATGCCGGCTTCGGCCACGTTCTGCTGCCGGGTCGGGAAGAACCGCTTCGAGGGTGCCGCGGTCGCCACGACGCGGCCGCCCTGCCGGATCTCGGCCGCAACCACGGTCTCGGTATAGTTCGGGCCGGGATGCGGCGTTATCGATGTGATCACCACCTCGTAGGGTCCCAGGGCCACGGGCTGGCCCGGCTTGAGCGCGACGATCCGCTCGGCCCCCCAACCGGTCGCCGCAAGGCCGAGCAGGGTCACACCGAGGCCGGCGTGCGCTATGGCGGTTCCCCAGGCCGAGCGTGGCAGACCCCTGGCCCGGCCGAGCATCGCGGCGACCGGCATGGCTTTGGGGCGGATCCGCAAGGCCACATCGGTCACGGCACCGATGATGATGTAGATCGCGAGCCCGACGCCGAGTGGCGCCAGCACCGGTCCGCCATGCCGTAGCGCAAGCCCTACGATCGCCACGGCAAAGCCGACACCCGCCGCCGCCATGAGGCGCTGGGCGGCCCCGAGCAGGTCGCCGCGTTTCCAGGCCAGGGCCGGACCGATCGGGACCGCCAGGAGCAACGGAACGAACAGCGGGCCGAAGGTGAGGTTGAAGAAGGGCGCACCGACCGAGATCTTCTGGCCCGTCATGGCTTCGAGCGCCAACGGATACAGCGTTCCGACCAGCACCGTGGCACAGGCTGCGGACAGGAAGAGGTTGTTGAACACGAGGGCGCCTTCGCGCGACACGGGGGCGAAAAGCCCCCCTGCCCTGAGGCTCGGAGCTCGCCAGGCGTAGAGCGCGAAGGAACCTCCGATGAAGACCGCAAGGATCAGCAGGATGAAGACGCCACGTTTCGGGTCGTTGGCGAAGCTGTGAACCGAGGTCAGCACGCCCGAACGCACCAGGAACGTGCCGAGGAGCGACAGCGAGAAGGTCACGATCGCGAGGAAGATCGTCCAGATCTTCAAGGCTTCGCGCTTCTCCATGACGCTGGTGCAATGAAGCAGGGCCGTCCCGGCGAGCCATGGCATCAGGGACGCGTTCTCGACCGGGTCCCAGAACCAGAAACCGCCCCAGCCCAGCGTGTAATAGGCCCAGTAGGACCCCATCGCGATGCCGAGGGTGAGGAAGATCCAGGCCACGAGCGCCCAGGGCCGGACGAACCTCGCCCAGCCGGCATCGACCCGGCCGGTGATCAGGGCCGCGGCCGCGAAGGAGAAGACGATCGAGAAGCCCACGTAGCCGAGGTAGAGGAGCGGCGGGTGGATCGCGAGACCGGGATCCTGGAGGATGGGGTTGAGATCATGCCCCTCGAAGGGTGCCGGGACGACGCGCGTGAAGGGATCGCTGGTGAGCAGGATGAAGAGCAGGAAGGCGGCGGCGATCCAAGCCTGCACGGCGAGCGTGGTGGCGCGCAGCGCCTCTGGGATGCCGTGGCCGAAAGCCGCCACGAGAGCGCCGAAGAGCGCCAGGATGAGGACCCAGAGCAGCATCGAGCCCTCGTGGTTTCCCCAGACGCCGGAGATCTTGTAGATCAGCGGCTTCATCGAATGAGAATTCTCGACCACGTTCAGCAGCGAGAAGTCCGAGACGACGTGGGCCTCGACGAGGCAGGCGAACGCGTAGGCGATGAGCGCGAACTGCCCGAGCGATACCGGTACGGCGGTACCGAGAAGCGTCGCATCCTTTCGGACCACGCCCCAAACGGGGAGGACCGATTGGACGATGGCCAGGGCCAAAGCCAGGACGAGGGCATAATGGCCGGTTTCGACGAACATGCGGCGACCCTCAGCGCGTGGCGGTCTTGTCGACCGGAGGCGCGGCGGCGGCTTCGCCGTCGGAACGCCACTGTCCGCTCTTCTTCAAGGCGTCGGCCACCTCTCGCGGCATGTAGGTCTCGTCGTGCTTGGCCAGGACGGAATCAGCGCGAAACTCGTTCGATCCCTCGACGACGCCTTCCGCCACTACGCCCTGCCCCTCTCGGAACAGATCCGGCAGCAGGCCCGTATAGGTGACCTTCACGTTCCTGGACAGGTCGGTCACGACGAAATGAACCGTCGCGTCGCCGACGTGAGCCACCGATCCCTTCTCGACGAGACCTCCGATCCGCAGCCGGGTGCCGAGCGCCGGGGCCTTTTGGGCGAACTCGGTGGGACCGTAGAAGAACACGACGCTGTCGCGCAACGCGAAGAGCGTGAGGCCGGCCGCGACTCCCGCGACCCCGAGGGCTCCGCCGATCAGCACCAGACGCCTGCTTTTTCGCCGCATCCCGGGCTACCCCTCCAAACCGAGTTCACGGGCCAGCTGGTCCAAGCGGGCGAGTTGTTGAGCGTCCCGGCTCAAGGAGCGTCGGGCATCGGCCAGAGCCTGCTGCGCCTTGTCGGTGTCGCCCAGGACCTTATAGGCCCTGACGAGGCGCAGCCAGCCTTCGGGATCCTGTCCGTTCTGCGCCAGCCGCGCCGCGAGTCCGTCCACCATGCCGCGGATCGCGAGTTGACGCTGTTCGGGTGGCAGCGCCGCGACAGCAGCGGCACCGGCCGGCATGGCGCCCATGGGGGTCGGCGCAGCACCGAGCGGGGCTTCCCCGACTTGCGTTCCTCCACCGGCCTGCGGCGCCGC
>CAXTME010000133.1:0-2825 GCA_964245215.1 uncultured Lichenihabitans sp. | reverse complement strand
CAGCACCGAGCGGGGCTTCCCCGACTTGCGTTCCTCCACCGGCCTGCGGCGCCGCGCCGGCTTGCGGCGCCGCAATGCCAGGCGCCGCCATGGCCGGCTCCGGCAGAATCATGCCGTCGAGGGCCGCCAACCTCTGGCGAAGGATCCCGGTATACGGGGCTTCGGGAGGCGCTTCGTCGACGAGGGCGGTCCACATGGATCGCGCCTTGGCCTTGTCGCCGTCCTGGAGGGCCGCGAGTCCCTCGAAGAAACGGGCCTGCGGCATTGCCGGATCCCCCTTCAGGGCGGCGTCGAAGACGTGGCGCGCTTCGCCCGTCACCACGCCGTCAGCCTCCATCACGAGCGCTTGGCCGAGCGCCGCCTCGCGGATCGGTGTCGGGCCGAGCACCCGGATGGCATTGCGCAGGGCGCGTGCGGCCGCGTCGAAGCGGCCGGTCTTGAGGTAGATCGGCGCGATAAGTTCTGAGCCACGGCCGTCGTCCGGGTTCATGTCGAGATGCGCTTCCATCTTGGCCATCGCCAAGGCGAAATCGTCCCGGCCGGCCGCACGGGCCGACAAGGGCTCGTCGGGCTCGTCCGGATGGCCGACCTTGGCATAGAGCGCGAAGGCGGTGAGCGATACGACGCCCGCCACGAGCACGGCCGCGCCGCGGTGCCGGACGCCGGATGCCGAAGTCGCGGCCGCAGAGCGCTCCGAAGCGGAAAGAAGACGACGACCGAGTTCCGCCCTGACACCGTCGGCATCGGACCCGGCGAGGAGCCCGCGATCGACATCGGCGTCGAGTTCAGCGAGCTGCTGGCGGTAGAATGCGGTATCGGTCGAGCCCTGGGTCCCGGGCATCGCAACACGGGCGTCGCGCCGTGGCCGGACGAGGGGCCAGATGGCACAGAGCACGGCAGCCGCGGTCATCAGAGCAAAGGCGATCCAAACCATGGCATGCTTTTAGCCGTTCCCCATCGGGGCGGAAACGCAAATCATCGCTGGACGGTCAAGAGGTCACATGCCAGCTGCCGTCGGCACCACGGCATCCCGTGCCCTTTCCGGTCTGCGGCCGGCCGGCGAAATAGATCGTATGGGTGAAGCTGCGGCATTCGTCTCCGGCGACCGCCGTGCCACCCGCGGCGCCTGGCCCGGGCACGACGAAACCATAGACTCCCTTGCTGCCCTTCCACGTCCGGCGCTCGCCCGACGACAAGGCCCCGTCCTCGGCATCGAGCGCGGCGCTGCGATCGGCGTCCGGCAGCCGTGACGCGGCAGCACCGTCCAGGAAGGCCCCGTAGACGATGGGCGACGGAGCCGCGACCGCAACCGGCGATGGCGCCGTCGACAAGGACGCGAGGTTCGGACCGTTTCCCGCGCTCGAGCAGCCCGACAGCAGGATGGCGAGGCCAAGTCCGGCACCCCCAAGGACGTAATTCTTCGTCATCATGCCGCGCCCCGGCCTTAATTCGCCCAAGTGGAAGCTTGTGCGTTACATGGGATTCGGGCGAAACTCTGTCTTGCTGCCCGGTAACCTGAGGATGGCGCGTAAACCACCCAGGGGACTTTCCGCAAGGGTAAAGGAACCTCCGTAGGTCCCGGCCAGATCTGTGACGATCGACAGCCCCAGCCCGGAGCCCGGCTTCGACTCGTCGAGCCTCCGTCCCCTGCGCGTCACCACGTTCCGGGCCTCCTCGTCGAGGCCCTGCCCGTCGTCATCGACCGTGATGAGAAGCGCCGAAGGTCCGAGCTCGCCGGGATCGTTGATGGTCGAAACCGAGACCACCACCCTGGCCTCGGCCCATTTGCCGGCATTGTCGACGAGGTTCCCCACGAGATCCTCGAGGTCCTGCTGCTCGCCGCGGAACCGGAGACCGTCCGGAAGCTCGGCTTCGAAGTGAATCCCCCGGTCCCGGTAGATCTTGCCAAAGGTCCGCACGAGCCCGTCGATCACCGGGCGAATGTCGGTCACCGTCCCGATGACGGTCGAACGTGCCGCCGCCCTGGCCCGGTCGAGATAATAGGTCACCTGGTCCCGCATGATCTGAACCTGGTCACGCACCTTGACCGACAGGGCCGCGGCCTCTGCGCCGCCTCCCTGCGCGCCCGCCTCGTTGACGATGACGCTGAGCGGGGTCTTCAACGCATGCGCCAGGTTGCCGACATGGGTTCTGGCCCGATCGACGATCTCGCGGTTGGCCGCGATCAGGAGGTTGAGCTCGTTGGCCAAGGGTGCGATATCGCGCGGGAACTGCCCTTCGATCTTTTCGGCATCGCCCCGCCTGATGGCCGCGACGCCGGCCCCGAGGCGGCGAAGCGGCATCAGACCGAACCTGACCTGCAGCACCGTCGATAAGATCAGGGCCAGGGCGAGCAGCGACAGGGTGAGGCCCAGCGCGAGATTGAAGCTGCGGATGTCGAGGTCGACCTCTTCGGGCGAAGCCGCGACCTGGACCAGGTAATGGTGCTTGTCGTCGGTCTCGATCACGCGTTCGACGACGCGAAGCCGGCGGTCGTCGGGGCCGATCGCGTAGCCCTTGCGCGATCCGCCCAGCCCGACCGGAACGCCGTTCTGTTCCAGCGTCGGAAGGCGTTCCGCGAACAACGACCGGGACGCCTTGATGTCGTCCGGGTCACCGTCCTGCGGGGTGATCTGCCAGTACCATCCGGACAGCGGGAGTTCGAACATGGGCTCGCCGAGCTGCCCGATGTTGGCCCTCGCGTCCTCACCCGGGTTCGCAACATTGGCCGCCAAGGCTCTGGCATAGACGGATAATCTCTCGTCGAAATCCACTTCGGCCGAGCGGCGGTTGATGGCCGAAAGTGTCACGCCGGCGAGCAGGAG
>CAXTME010000132.1:0-11140 GCA_964245215.1 uncultured Lichenihabitans sp. | reverse complement strand
TCTTTGCTTTGTTCGACGACCGCGGCGTTCCCCCCAGGACGAGGGCCGTATTGGCGGGCAGGTGCCAGCCTTTGGGTGTCTCGAACTCTGCCGTTCCGGTGCCGCCGTAGTCGGGCTCCTCGCTCGACCAAAGCACCGTCCAGGTCATGCCACGCGGCGGCGCGATCAAGGGTTCGGCAAAGCTCTTGCGGTTGAGGTCGCGTCCGAGATTGACGATCAGCAGACGATCGTCGCCGGTTCTTTCGAAGAACCGCACCGCAAAGGCGTCCGGCCCCAGGATGGCGCCGTCGGCCGCAGGGCGATGATGCGAGTTGAAAGCGCGGTCGGTCGCCCGCAACCGCAACAGGTCGCGGTGCATGGCGACGACCTTGGCATGGGTCTCGACCTCGCTCCAATCGAGCTTGCAGGCTTCGAAAGTCGCATCGGCTTCGGGATCGGATAGCTGCTTCTGCCCCGAAGGCGTTGCGATACTGGGGAAGTTGGCGAGATACTCGTGCCGGCCCTTGCGGACCAGTTTGGCGAGTTCCGGCCGATGATCTGCGAAGTATAGAAAGGGAGCCGAGGCCCAGAACTCCTGTCCCTGAAACAGCATGGGAGTGCCCGGCATCAGGATCGACAGGGCCGTGATGGCGCGGGCGCAGGCCGCACCGGTCAGTTGGTGCAGCCGCAGGCCTTGCGCCGAATTGGCGATCTGGTCGTGGTTCTGCACGAAAGTCACGAAGGCGTCGGGCTTGAGGTCGAGCGCCAGCACGCCACGCGGCTCGCCCGAGGACTCATAGGTCTGACCCTGGAACAGGTAGCCGTATTTCGCGGCCGAAATGAATTCCTGCGGCGTCCCTTCGAAGTCCTGATAGTAGAACTCGTTGCGTCCCGTCGCGGCCACCATGGCGGTGTGGTGGAGATCGTCGTTCCAGACGCCGTCGAGCCCGTAGCCGCCGTCCTCCGGCGGCCTGACGAGGTCCGAATTCTGCGGCTCGTTCTCGGCGATCAGGATGATGCTGCGCGAGCCTGCCGCCTTGCGGGCCGCCCGGCCCAGAGCCGCGACGACGTTGTCGTCGGAATCGTCGTAGATGTTCTGCGTCGCGTCGAGGCGCAGCCCGTCGAAGTGGAACTCCTCGATCCAATAGGCGGCGTTGCTGATCGCGAGGTCCCGCATGCCGTGCGCGTTCGGACCGTCGTAGTTGAGGGCTTCGCCCCAGTCGGTCGTGTGTCGGTCCGTGAAGTAGTCTTCGGCGAAGCGCTTCAGGAAATTCCCATCCGGCCCGATGTGGTTGTAGACCACGTCGAGGATGACCCCGAGGCCGAGCGCATGGGCGGCATCGACGAAACGCCTGAGATCGTCCGGCGTCCCGTAGAGGTGGGTCGGCGCGAAGATGTCGACGCCGTCATAGCCCCAGCCGAAACGGCCCGGAAATTCGTTCACCGGCATCATGTTGACGACCGTGATGCCGATGTCCTTCAGATAGGCGAGCTTGCCGGCCGCCGCCGCCCAGGTGCCTTCCGGCGTAAAGGTGCCGACATGCATCTCGTAGAGGACCTGACCGACGATGGTGAGGCCGGCCCATTCCGTATCGCTCCACGAAAACGAGAATGGGTCGATGACCTGCGACGAGCCCATGGGTCGATCGGGCTGCGAGCGGGAGGCCGGGTCGGGGTAAAGGGTCGGGTCTTCGCCGAGCCGGTACTGGTAGCGAGCCCCGGCCTCGACGCCGGGGAGCAGGACCGAGAAGTACCCATCCCGTTCGGCTTCGAGCGGGTGCTCGCCGGCGTCCAAGACCAGGATCACGCTGCGGTGGCCCGGTGCCCAGACCCGGAACGATACGCCGCTTTGCAAAAACTCAGCTCCGACGGGATAACGCCGCGATGATGGCCCGGTGGTCATTCGTTGGTTTCCTCGATCGCGGTAAGCTTGGCCGTCCATGCATGTTTCGGCCCAAGCGAAACCCGAGAACGATCCCGACGCCACGAAGTTCGATCGGCGCCACATCAAAGCAATACCCTCAAAGCCTCATACCCGATGCGGCGGAACCAAGGCGGCCAGGACCGAAAGGGATGGCGACACGCGAAGGCCGTCGGACGTGGTCAGACCCGCGAACGCCATTTCTCGAAGAGGACGACGACCCATGGATGGGACCGCTAACCTTCTGGCCGCCACGACGGCCTTCGTCGGAAGCCATTTCCTGCTTTCGCATCCGCTACGCGGGCCTCTGACGCAGCGGTTCGGCGAAAAGGGCTTCGTGCCCGTCTACTCGGCGGTCGCATTGGCGACGTTCGTGTGGTTCGTCGCCGCCGCGAAATCGTCGACGGACGGCGCAATGTGGTGGATCGCCGATCAGGGTGTCTGGGATCTGGCGACCCTCGTCATGCTGTTCGCGTCGATCCTTCTGGCCGGGTCGCTTCTCGGCAATCCCGCCATGGTCGATCCGACGTTGAAGCCCCGCATTCCCGAGCAGCCGCGGGGCGCGCTGGCGGTGACGCGCCATCCCATGATGTGGGGCGTCACGATCTGGGCGCTGGTTCACGTCGTGCTGTGGGGGACGGCGGCGAACCTCATCGTCGCCACCGGCATGGGGGTCCTGGCCTTCTTCGGCTCGCGCGCCCAGGATGCCAAGAAGCAGCGCCTGCTCGGGGATGCGTGGCACGCCTACGAGGCGAAGACTTCGTTCTGGCCCTTCGGCGCGCAGATCAAAGGCCGCGCGCCCTGGAGCGCCGTGATCCCGGGTCTGAGCGTCCTGCTCGGCGGGACCGCCTTCTGGCTGATCGCCACCGCGGCTCATCAATGGTCGGGCGGCCCCGTCGCCGGTCCCTGGCGGTGGCTGCAGTGAGAGCCAGCGGGTCCTCGGGCGCGGGGACCGGGCCGGTCGAGGTCAGGCCGACCGTGCCACGACGGCGAGGCGCCTGATCTGTCCGTTCAGGTAGGCCTGAAGGAAGGCGTCGTAGTCCCGGAACGACACGCAGCCGTTGGAATCGCCGTGCGGCCCCAGCATGAAGGTATGGGCCAGCAGACCCGTCCGCCCGAAGACGCCCCCGCCACCCACGGGATTGAGGCGCAGGGCCCGGACCCCATGGAACAGCTCGGCCCGAAGCTCGAGGTCGTAGAGGTGGGGCGGCGTGGCGCCGCGGTTCTGTTCGTTGACGTGATGCGGGTCGTCCAACCTGTCGCCGAGGCCCGAATGCGCCTCCAAACGCTCGCCGTCGGGCATGTAGACCGTGTGGGCCGCGATATCGTAGACGGCCGTCCAACGGTCGCGCGGAATGTCGGGGTCGGCAGGCAAGCTGCGCGAACGGCCGAAGAGTCCGTCCTCCGGTGAGGCATAGGCGAGGACCGGTCCGGACGGCTTCAGCATGCCGAAGAATTTCTCGATGAAGTTCTCACGGTCTCCGGCCGCGGGAGCGACCGTTCCCTGGTTCCGCTGCACGACCTGGCGGCCCATCGGAAGCGAGGGCATTCGACTCGCCATGACGGGAGCATCGGCCGGCCGTGGGGTCGGCAAAGGCACGGCGTCGGAGAGCGTCGCCGGATCGGGGAGCGGGTTCGCGACGATCACGGCCTCCGGCACCGGATCAGTCGCTGCCTGCGGCTCGATCATGTGTGCGACAGGCGGCGCCGGGGCCGGCACGAGGTTGGAACCCAGGGGAACGCTCAAGGCGAGCGCCACGGGTTCGGGGCCGAGCGAATAGGCCGGGTCGAGCAGCGCAAGGTCGAACCGCGGGCTGAAGCTGGTCCGATGCGCCACCGTGGCCGGCGTGGCGACAGTCAGATGGATGTCGTCATGCGCGGCGACGAAACAACTTCCGACCGACAGGCTGGTCGCCAGCAGGGCGGCCGAAAAGGCGCCGGCCGCCAGAGCCGCCGCGGCCGTGACGGTGAACCGCGACGGTGTCCGAAGCACGAGTCGGTCGCGACCGTCGTGTGGGACCTCGTCCAAGCCCACTGTCGCGTCACTCATCCGTCCGACCCCGATCTGCTCTCAGCCGCCGGCTCCGCGGCTCCACCGACGCCTCGGGCGTTCGGAACCCAGCCAAGCTCTGGTCTCCTCATTGAAGCTTCGTTTGGTTAATCGTCGTTTAAAAAAAGGCGCGTCGGCGCCACGGATCCTAAACCGTCCGTCGCTGGATTGTCGGCCGTCATCCTCGTCGATCGGCGAGGGCCGATGGTGGCGCGTCGGATTTCCTTCGCGTTCCGAAGTTCTAAGATCATCACGATCAAGGCACTGTAACCGTGGCCCAGCCGGCTGCGTAATCATCATGTAGACAGTGCAGAACTTCGATGGAGATGGGAAATGGTCAAAGTAAAGCATGCCGTCGTGCTCGCCAGCTTGATGTTTTCAGTACTGGCTTCTGCCGGGTCGGCATTCGCTGCGACGGCTCACAATTCACAGACGGGCGCCGGGACTGCCAATGCTTACGACACAGCGGCGGACGCGCAGAACAAACAGGCAAAGTAGGCGTTTGGGGCCCTCTTGTACTTTGGAAAAGAGGCCTGTTGCACGCGCTCCCGACATTGCCACCAGGTCTCTCACTGAGACTTGGTGGTGTTTTTGCACGAGCTTTGCCCGGTTCGTCATGTCGAGCCGGCTACTCCGCCCTGCGCGCGGCTTTCGACATCGGCTGCGTTGCTCCGATCTCTTGTTGGGTTACAGTGCTGCTTCGATTCCGTCGGGACGAACCGCCGGCCGACGCAGAGCCCCCGATGCCATCATCCCCGTCTCCCAGCCGCACAGAACGTCAGTCCGCCGACCTCATCCATCGGGTCGAGCAGGGCGTCTATATCGCGATCGCCGTCATGCTGGTCCTGGCACTCCTGCTGGCACTCGCCGGTTCGACGAGCCTGTTGTGGGAGGGCGTGAAGGATTGGACCGGGACGGACGCGATCTTCCACATCATCGATCGATTGCTTTTCGTGCTGATGATGGTCGAGATCCTCCACACGGTGCATGCCTCGGTCCGGACCGGCACGCTGGTGTGCGAGCCGTTCCTCATCGTCGGGCTGATCGCCTGTATCCGCCGGGTTCTGGTGATCACGCTCGAAACCTCGCAGATCACCCAGCCGGAGAAGTGGGACCCCGCGAAGCTGCCCCTGTTCCAATCGTCGATGATCGAACTCAGCGTGCTGGCGGTGCTCATCGCAGTCCTGGTCGGTTCGATCCGTTTGACGCGGCCGAGCGAACGAAAGCAGGCCGAGAGCGAAGAGGAAGCCGAAGACGAAGGCGCGGCTTAGCCGTTCGACGAATGCGTCTCGACAACTTGGCCGCGCGAAACGACGCGAAGCTCACCGGCCGTCTTGTAACGCCGCGTCATCCGCGTGTAGTCTGACAATATGGCGGTTCGGGTGCCTCGCACCCTCCGACCAGAAACGGCAGAAGCCGTTCGAAACGGGATCGAAGCGACCGATAGGGGTTTTGACCATGAAACAGGTATGTGCAGCCGCCATCATGCTGGCGGGACTTGGGCTGACCTCCACGGCGGCTCTGGCCGCGGGACCGCAGATCGTAGCCGGCCCGAGCGCCGACCCGCAATGTTTCGTGCCGTGGACGGCACAGACCAAGTTCATGAAATTCGCCAAGAAGCCGGGGCCGTACCGGATCGCGCTGGCCAATGGGTTCATCGGCAACACCTGGCGCATCCAGATGATCAAGACCGCCAAGGCCTATGCCGCGCAACCGGACGTGAAGGCGAAGCTGAAGGAGTTCAAGGTCGTCTCCACGGGCGACGACATCGCGGCGCAGATTGCGGCCGTGAACAATTTCATCGATTCCGGCTATGACGCCGTGGTGATCGACGCCCAGAACCCGACGGCCTTCAAATCCGTGGTCAAGCGTGCGCAATCGGCCGGTGTCGTGCTGGTGGCCTTCGACAATACGATCGACACGGAAGACGCCATCAACGTCAACGTCGACCAGGAGGGCCTCGGCAAGTATTGGGGCGATTGGCTGGTCAAGAAGCTGCCCAGCGGCGGCAGCATTCTCGAAGTCCGCGGCGTAGCCGGAACCTCCGTCGATACCGACCGTCACAAGGGCATTCAGGACACGCTGAAGGCTTCCGGCAAGCCCTTCGACACCGTCGAAGTCGTGGGCCGGTGGGACGACGGCACCGCCCAGAAAGTGTCGGCCGACGCCCTGGCGGTCCATAAGCACTTCGACGGCATGACGGCGCAGGGCGGCTCGACCGGCATGGTGCGGGCCTTCCTCGATGCCGGTGCGCCGCTCGGGCCGGCCGCGGCCGAAACCGAGAACGGCTTCCGCAAGCTCTGTCTCGCCGATCAGTCGAAGGGCCTCGATTGTGCTTCGGGCGGAACGGGCCCGGCCCAGGTCGCGGTCGCGATCAAGACCGCAATGGCGGCACTCGACGGCGAGGTCGTCCCGCAATCGGTCCGGCTGCCTCTGGCTCACGTCGAAGACCCGGGCTTCAAGGCCGGGGAGAACGTCTATCCGGAGCAGACCGACAACTTCTTCGTCGGCAATTCCTTCCCGACCTGCGGCATCAACTTCACGGCCCAGGAGATCATGGGGAACTCCGAATCGAACCAGTAAGGGTAATGCTCGTTCGTTCGCGGGAGGGGCGTCGGGGCATGGGGCGTGTCTTTGCCGATCGGCCCCGAACTCGGCGCATTCGCGACCGGACATCTCTGATCGACCGTAAGACAAGGGCGGCGGCGCAGTTCTGGGCCGTTACGTGACGGCGCCGCTCTTCCGGATGACCGGCATCTCCAAGCGCTACGGCGGTGTCCGGGCGCTCGAGGGTGTGGACCTCACGGTCCATGCGGGCCGGATCCATGCGGTGCTGGGCGAGAACGGCGCCGGCAAATCGAGCCTGATCAAATGCATGTCGGGCGTCGTCCAACCCGATACGGGAACGCTGGAACTCGACGCTCACCCCGTACGCTTCGCGACACCGGCCGCCGCCAATGCGGCCGGTATCGTCTGCATCTTCCAGGAACTGTCGCTCGTCCCCGATCTTTCGGTGGCCGACAACATCATGATCTCGAACCCGCCGATGCGCTTCGGCCTGATCGACCGCAAGAGCCAGCGGCGGCTCGCCGAGGCGGCCCTGGCCCGCGCGGGTGCCGAGGGCATCCATCCCCTGGCTCTCGTGCGCGACCTGCCCCTCTCGCGCCGCCAGCTCGTCGAGATCGCCAAGGCGCTGGCCCGTGACCCGCGTCTCCTTATCCTCGACGAAGCCACCTCGGCCCTGTCGGCCAAGGATGTCGAAGCCGTCTTCCGCGTGCTGAAGGACCTGCGCGCCCAAGGGCTGGCGCTGGTCTATATCTCGCACCGGATGGGCGAGATCGCCGAACTCGCGGACGATTGCTCGGTCTTCCGCAACGGCCGGCATGTCGCGACCTTCGCGGCGGGCAGCCGCTCGGACGGCGAGGTCGTCGAAATGATGATCGGCCGCGAGTACAGCCACGTCTACCCACCGAAGCCGCCGCCCATGGCCGTGGCTACGCCGCCCGTGCTCGAGGTGAGAAACCTCGGCTGGGGCGACCGCTTGTCCGGCATTTCCTTCGCGCTCAGGCCCGGCGAGATCGTGGGGCTCGGCGGGCTCGACGGGCAGGGCCAGCGCGAACTTTTGCTGGCGCTGTTCGGCGTGTTGCGGGGCACGACCGGGGATGTGCTGGTCGACGGTCGCGCCGTCACGCTCGGTTCTCCGAGCGACGCGAAAGCGACCCGCAACGGCATCGCGCTGATCCCCGAGGACCGCAAGACCGAGGGGCTGATGCTGCCGCTGTCGGTCGGGGCGAACCTGAGCTTCGCGTCGCTCGACCGCCTGTCCAAGGGCGGCATCGTCGACCGCGGGGCGGAAGCCACTGCCATCGATGCCATGGTGCGCCTGCTCGCCATCAAGACCGCCAGCATCGACACGCCGGTCGGCTCGCTGTCGGGCGGCAACCAGCAGAAGGTCGTGATCGCCAAATGGCTGATGCGCGGCCCCCGCATCATCCTGCTCAACGACCCGACCCGCGGTATCGATGTCGGCACCAAGCAGGAGATCTACCGTCTGCTGCGCCGCCTCGCCGACGACGGCTCGGCGATCCTGCTGTACTCGACCGATTACGCCGAACTGATCGGCTGCTGCGATCGCGTGCTAGTGGTCTACGACGGCACCATCCGCCGCGAACTCGACGGCGACGACATCACGGAACACGCCTTGATCAGCAGTGCGCTCGCCATGGAAGCGCCGAGCGCTGGTGCAGCGTCAAGCGCTGGTGCAGCGCCAAGCGGGGAGGCCGGCGGTCGTCCGGCGACAAGCCATTGAGCGATTGGCGCTACCGTTTCCGCGACAATGCCTCGGCGCTCTCGGCCGCCCTGGTGTTCGTGGTGATCTTCGGGCTCTACGTCGCGAACCATCCGGCCGGGTTCAGCGCCAACGTGGTGCAGACGGCCGCCAACAAGGGCGTGCTGCTGGCCCTCGTGGCGGTCGGCCAGACGTTCGTGGTGCTCACGGCCGGCATCGACCTGTCGGTCGGTGCCGTCTTCATCCTGGCCGATTGCCTGGCCTCGGCCATCGTCCAGGGCTCCCCCGTCGCCGTGGCGTTCGGTGTCGCCGGCGTTCTGCTGACGGGTCTCGCGTGCGGGGCCGTCAATGGCATGCTCGTGATCTACGGGCGCCTGCAGCCGATCGTGGCCACGATCGCGACCGGGGCGATCTATTTCGGCCTGGCACTCGTGCTGCGCCCCGACCCCGGGGGCGACGTCGATTCCACCCTCGCCGATGCCGTAACGGGCCAATTGCCGGGCGGCATCCCGTCGAGCATCGTGGTCCTGGCGGCCGTGATGCTGATCGTCTGGGTGCCGTTCCGCCGCTCGGTCTGGGGCCGCGCCGTCTATGCGGTCGGCTCGTCCGAGGTCTCGGCCTATATGTCGGGCGTGCCGATTCGGCGGGCGCGTCTCCTCGCCTATGCGCTGGCGGGGCTCTTCGCCGCCATGGGCGGGCTGATGCTGGCCTTTTTCACCTATTCGGGCGAGGCCTCGGCCACCAATGCCTCGACCTATACGCTGAACTCCATCGCGGCCGTGGTGATCGGCGGCGTGTCGCTGTTCGGCGGCTCCGGGAGCGCCATCGGGGCCATTTTCGGGGCGCTGATCTTTCGCACCATCAACGACCTCCTGTTCGTCTTCGACCTCGACCCGCTCTGGCAACCGTTGTTCCTGGGTCTCGTGCTGCTCGCGGCCGTCTGCCTCGGCTCGCTGCGCCTGCTCCGCATCCGCAACCGGCTGGAGCTCTTCGGCCTATGACGCCGCGCCTCGACAGCGCCGAACCTTCGCCCTCCTGGCTGGCCTCGGCCCGCCGCCGGGTCGACCCCGCGGTCGCCACCGCGTTCGGTTGCATCGTGCTGCTGCTCCTGGTCGGCAGCCTCTATTCCAGGAATTTCCTGTCGCCCGAGTACCTGCTCCAGCAGCTCCAGGTCGGCGCCTTCCTGGCGCTCGTCGCCACCGGCATGATGGTGGTGGTGCTGCTCGGGCAGATCGATCTCTCGGTCCCCTGGATCGTGACGGTCGGCGGCATGATGTCGACGGCCGCGGCGGGTCATGGGGCGATCGGCGAGGCGATGGCGATCCCCTTCGGGGTCCTTTGCGGCATCGCGTTCGGCCTCGTCAACGGCTTCGGGGTCGCCTACCTCCGTGTTCCTTCGATGATCTTCACCTTGGGGATCAATGCGGTGGCGCAGGGCCTCATGGTGTTGCGGACCGGCGGCTCGGCCCCGCAGGACATGGCCACCAATGCCATGCGGATCCTGGCGACCGGACACGCGGTCGCGGGTATCCCCAATGCCGTCTGGGTCTGGCTCGCGGTCGGGATCGCCACGGTTTTCCTGCTGAAGCGCACGACCTTCGGCCGGGCCGTCTACGGCATCGGCAACAGGGAGCAGGCCGCCTACCTGTCCGGCATCCGCACACGGCGCGTCGTGCTCCTGGCCTTCGCGATCTCGGGTGGCCTGTCGGCTTTGTCCGGCACGCTTCTGGCCGGATACTCCGGCAAGGCCTACCAGGGCATGGGCGACAGCTATCTGCTTCCCGCCATCGCGGCCGTGGTGCTGGGCGGCACCTCGATCCTCGGCGGCCGCGGCTCCTATATCGGAACTACGGCGGGCGTGATCCTGATCACGCTCCTGCAATCGATCCTCTCCGTGATGCAGATCCCGGATGCGGGGCGGCAGGTGATCTACGGCCTGGTGATCCTGGCGATGCTGCTGCTTTACGGAAGAGGCGGGAAAGTCGGGGGTTGAGCCGGAGCCCCGGACCGAAGATGCGTCGCCGCATCGGTGAAGGCCACCGCGGGATGAGCGCGCAGACGTTCCAGTAACTCGTCGAGCGTCGCCCAGGCCGTCGCATCGTGGGCGAGGTGATGGGTCAGGATCCCGACCCGGTCCTGCCGGTCGACGATCGCAGCGAGCTTGCGCGCGAGGTCGTCGAGCGGACGGCCGACGCGGCCGTTGCGCCAATCGATGATGTCGAGGTCGCTGTTCAAGTGTCGCATGCCATCGGGTTCCGGCGGTCCGAAGGTGGACAGCGCCGAATATCCGAGGCCCGGCAACCGTGGGACCAGATCCGCGTCGATGCGGTTCCAGGGCGGGACCAGGATGTCCGACAGGCGGTCGCCGAAGAAAGCCTGCAGGGTGGACCGGCCCCGCGCCAACTCGTCGAGCACAGCTTCGGCGGGACGCGGGCCGCCGAGTTCCCGAGCCCGTTCGCCGGATGCCGCGTGGTTGCGATGCGCGAAGCCATGCTGACAGGGCGTCACGGCGGGATGGACCGCGATCCAACCGGCGAGGTCCGGTTCGGCCGGTTCCGGAACGACGGCCAGGAGGATCGGCAGGTCGAGGCGTCGGCAGAGCGAAGCGAGGCGCTCCAGGTCCGGCGTGACGGCCACGCAATCGTCGTCGCGAAGCCAGACCTGAACGGTTCGCCCGGCTTCGAGGGCCCGGTCGAGTTCGGCCTCCACCCTCGCCCAAGCCTCGGTCACGCGGACGCCCGGGCTCGATGGAGCGCCTCGGTCAGGATCGTGGCGGCACGCTCGACCGTTCGCTGCTCGAGGACCATGCGGCGGCCGGCTTCGCCGAGACTAAGCCGTAAATCCGAGTCGGCGATCAGTTGCGCCAAGCCTGCCGTGAAGGCCGGCCCGTCGCCCTCGGGTA
>CAXTME010000131.1:0-11226 GCA_964245215.1 uncultured Lichenihabitans sp. | reverse complement strand
CGCGCCTCTGGTGTCACGCCCGGTGTCGTGCTGGCCGACGCGGCCTACGGCGGCAACGGGGCGTTCCGCGCCGGCATCACCGCCCTCGGCCTGACCTATGCAGTCGGCATCCAATCCCACACGACGGTCTGGCCGCCCGGCCTCGCGCCGTTGCCACCCAAGCCATGGAGTGGACGCGGCCGCCCGCCGTCGCTATTGCGCCGCGACGCCGGTCACGCGCCCGTCTCCGTCAAGGACCTGGCCCTGAGCCTGCCGGCTGAGCGTTGGACCTCATGCATCTGGCGCGAGGGCACGAACACGCCATTGTCCTCACGCTTCTGTGCGCTGCGCGTGCGGGCCGCCGGACGCGACTGGAACCGGACCACACCTCATCCCGTCGAATGGCTTCTCATCGAATGGCCCGAGGGGGCTGTCGAGCCTGATCATTACTCCCTCGCGACCGTTGCGGACCAAACCGACCTGTCATCGCTCGTCGAGATCACGAAGCTACGCTGGCGCATCGAGCGCGATTATGAAGAGCTGAAGTCCGAACTCGGACTCGCCCATTACGAGGGGCGGGGGTGGCGAGGATTCCACCATCACGCCACGCTCTGCATCGCCGCCTACGGCTTTTTGATCCGCGAGAGAGCGGCCGTTCCCCCCTCCGCCACCGGGATCGGCGAGGCGCCTCGCATTTCCTCGCGTCGGAGACCCAGAGGCGCCCCCGATCCGGCCCGAACGCCACGTTACCAACTCCATCGCGACCTTGCGGAAGAAAATCGCCATCGCCCTCGCCAGAACCTTGAAACGATGTCCTTGCTGTCACGCAACGCGACGATGGGGGAACTTCGTGACGCAGTAGAACTAGGCGCTATGTTACGTGTGGACGCCAAGCGTGTCGGACATTCGTCGCGCCACTGCCCATGTCTGCTGGCGGATATCTGGTATCGCTACGATTTCCCAGAACGCGCCCCGCGTAATTGGCCCTAGCGCCATAAGCCAATCCTGCACTTTGCCGTCGCGGTCTATCACGCGCGAAAGATCGTCCACGTCGATGCCAATGCGCAGCGGATCGGGGCGTATTAGGCCGCTCCTCAACATAGTTTTAAGCAACGGCTCGTCGCTCGCCAGAAGGTCGCCCTGCGGGCCCGTACAGTTGACGATGCGCCGCACGGCGAGCGTTCGCGTTGCACCTTCACCACGCGCACGGTAGGTGACGCGTGTGCCGTCGCCTTCCTGTAAGACCTCGATGAGCTTGCCTGCGACAACCTCAAGCTGGCCGCACTCTTTCATCATTTCAATCGTCTTAGCGACCTCCGGCGCAATGCGGTGGCGGTGGACGTCCCACCAAGGCCGCAGATGCCGCAGAAAACGGCGGCGCTGCGCGAGATCGGCTTCGCGCCATATCGATTGAGTAAAGGGACGAAGCTCGTCGACTGCAACGTGCCAGCCTCTCTCGTTTGCCCGAGCGCGTACATGTCGAACTAACGCGGCGCAAGTGCCGACGGGCGCGGTCTCAAGGCTCGAGGAGGCCATAATGGGACCCGCGTGCGCACGCGGTATCAGTCCGCGCCGCGACAAAGCGAGGATGCGGCCTTTGAAGCGGCATGCGTCGAGCAGCAGCGCGACATCAACCATAGTGAGCCCACTGCCCATGGCGAGGACGGTATCGCTCTCGGCAAGCCCGACGGTGATTGGCGACGTCCAAGGATTCTGCGCGTAGAGATCAACGGGCAACGTCGATTTTTCAAGTCCAGCTGGCGAATAGGGCACGAGGTTACCCGGCGCGAGCACGACGGCGTTGGCCTCAAGAGCACGACCATCGGCAAGATGAACGCGCGCCGTCTTGCCTTCGCGCTTCACGTCGACGGCGTCACCGGCGACGATGACGAGGCGTCCGTTGGAGCCCGCGGCGGCCTCGCCGAGAAGTGCTGCCAAGTACTCGCCGTAGACAAGCCGTGGCGCGAAGCCTGACGCATGCTCAGGATGGTGGTCCGCAAGCCATCGAACGAAGTGCTGCGGCTCGTCCGGAAACGCACTCATATTGCCGGCACGCACGTTCAGAAGATGGTCAGGATGCGCCGTAGAATAAGCGAGGCCGCGGCCGCCGTTCGGACGCCGCTCGACGATGGTGGCGCGCGTCGCGCCGTGCCGCAACAAATTGACTGCCTGAAGCGCGCCTGTAAAGCCGCCGCCAACAATGACGACATGAGCAGAAGCGTTTGTAGCCAACGCAATCATCTTTGGAGCGCTTCAACGTTTTTCATCAACTTTCAGGGCTTCGGCTAGAATGCGGTTTGTGCTTTCGGCATAAGGCCGATTGATGGCGATCACACAGCCGCTTGTTCTGGACGCAACGTCTGTCTGCATCAACTCAAACAACGCCCCCCGGCATGATCCACCGTGGCACGACTAGAGCGTCCGCAGCGCAGCGGTGACGGACCCGCTTAAGCCGCTCAGCGCCGATGTGCGCCAGACTCGATGAAGATCTCCGGAGATGCTGAGCTAAAGCACGTTCTTTGAAATCATCTTTGTCTATCTCGCCGACGACCTCGCCACCGACGTGAACTCGTCGGAGACCCATCTCACCTGGGAAACCTTGGTGATGCCGCTGTCGATACTGGCGCTTGCTTCCGCGATACGCCTATTGGCCCATAAGGGTAAGATCGATCACGTATGACGTCAGTTCTTCGGTGGTGCCGTCGTGCGCCTTCGCCCGTGCCTCGCGACGCTAGCTAAACCCACCCTCGAGGAGGTGCAGACGAAGCTCGTCGAGGCGCGGCGCGCACTTCGGGCCTCACGACGATATGACGCTTCTTCGACCGGCGCGGAATTACCTAGAAAAGGTCGCACGCCGCCCATCAGCAGCGCGCGGATGTGAAGGAGGTCCGCGCGGCCTGGGTCAGAAGGCCAGCTCGATCTCGGTCTGGACACGCTCGTCTTCATCGACGAGGCGGGCGCGACGACCAAGATGGCGCGTCTGCGCATGCGAGCGAGCGCTGCCGGACCGCGGTCCCGCACGGCCATGTGAAGACGACCAACTTCACCGCTAACCTGATCTTGCGAGGCCTTGTCCCGCCGATGCTCACTACGCATCCATCGAAACGAATGCTGACCGCTAAGGCGTGGCTTATATAACGATCTGCGTATGCCGCTTCGATGGAAAATTTGTGCTAAAGGCTAAAACTCACGCGACAAGAGCACGTGCCCGTCGCGTGATCGCCGCTGAAAAGGTTCGGCGCCAGCAAGAAGCGCCCGGCTGTTTCCCTTGTCGCTCGCCGCGGGCGGCCAATCATCGCCGTCTTCAGTTCCTCCCGCTGATTCCGCCAACAGGGCCGCCAGTAGCGGTGCCGCACGAACGCGCGCCCGTCCCGTATGATATGCCGCCGCAGCGTCCATTTTTAATCACACCATTGCGAGACGGGCTTGCGTAGGCGCGGAAAACCGCGCGGTTGCGGCTGAGGTAATCCGTCGATTGCGCGGACGCGACGCTTGTTGCGCCAAGGAGCCAAGCCAATGCGCTTGCGGCCAGGAATTTCATTCGTGTCTCCACCCGATGTGGTAGCAAAGCGTCTACCTCTGCAAGTGAGTTTACGAGAAACCTTCCCTCACTGAAACGAAAATTTCTTTTAGCTTTGGACCAGGATGGCGCCGGCCCAGTAGGACCGACGCCGCACGGCTCTCAGTTGAACGGGTAGTACCGGAAGGATGTCTCGACAATATTTTCTGACGCTTTGGCCGAAACGAGCGGCGCCAACGCCGTACCGATGCCGCTTGCGTTGGTGGTGGCACTGAACAACTGACGCTGCGTGTAAGAGTATTGAACACCAACGCGGACCTCGCCGTAGCTCCCTCGGTAGATCTTGTCCCACAAGCCACCCGTCACCTGCAGAACGCGATGGGTCGCCCCCTGACAGGTACCGCCCTCGACGTTGCAGCCGTAGTTATTGATGCCGCCAGGCGCACCGTAGCCCACCAGTCCACCAGAACCGTTTGGCGAGAAGTTGCGGTTCACTTGCTCCAGACCGCCGAAGCCGTAAAGGTCGATCGAGGGTGTGACATGATAAACGACGCCGACGAGAGCGGCTGCGCCGCCGAGCGGCTTGATCGCTCCGTTGCCGTTGACGGTCGCGTCCGGCAATTGCGACGCGGTGTAACGACCGATGCCGCGGCCAAGCAGTCCGCTCGCCTGGAAGTCGACAAGTCTCGGCAGCACAGGGACGATGACTCCGGCGCCGAAGCCGTAGCCGGTCGTATTGTGGTTAGTCGAACTTGTGTAGCCACCAGGCGTAGCGAAGGTGGAGACCGGCGCGGCAATACCGTAGTTCACATTGTCCAGAAAATTGCGATACAGGCCGAAGGCTTCCAGGTGCATGTCGCGCTCGCCATAAATCGCCTCGTAGGCGACTTTGCCGATGACGTCAGGCACCTTGTTTAAGGAGTATTGGGTCTGGTCGCCCTGTTGGCCGAAGTTGCCACCGGTGCCGACCGCGAGGCAGTTGCCGCCGGCGATGTTCAAGTTCGGGTTGGAGCCGATGCCGGTGGTGGAGCCGGCGGGCGTCGAATTGTTGCTGACGACATTGCCGCAAAGGCCGTTGTTGATGCCTTCAGACGCAGCGGCCTCGGCCTCGAGCGAGAACCAGAGTTTCTGATTGAAATCCTTGGTGAGCCGGATCTGTGGCGCGCGCGTATACTCGAAGCCCGGCACGTAGCCGGCATCGATGGAGGGCGGCGTAACCTCATTCCGAGGTGTAATGCCCTTTGAGTTCAGTGTTACCAGGGACCAGCTTTGGCCGGCCAGCAGGTGGATGCCGTAGTCGTTGAGATCCAACGTCGAGTAGAGGTTCCGGACGCGAGGCGTGTAGGAAAAGCTCTGGTTGTTGTTTGAGGTCGTCCCGGCGCCCTGCAGGTCGAACTCGCCGTAGCCGGCGACGAGGGTGGTCGGCGTGATCTGCGATTCCGCCAGTAGCGCGAAGCGAGACGCTCTCGAACTCAGCTTGTCCTCATTGGTGTGGGCGAGGCCGCTGTTGCTCGTCGGGATGTTGTTCCACGACGTGTTGATGTCGGACTGCGTCGTGCGCGTCCGGAAGATATTTTCTGCCGCGAAGAAGCCGCCGGGCGTGATGGTGATCGCGCCGAACTGAAGCTGTTTGTTAGCGGTCACAAACGCCGGCACTGCGCCTTCGGGGAGCGCCGATCCGGACGGTGCCGCCGCGGCTTCGCGAGTGCGGGAAGTGGCCCGGGCCGCGACGTCACGGACTTTCTCGCTCGTGCGGCGCGTGGTGACCCGCATATCGGCAATCGCCGCCTTCATCTGGCGATTCTCTGATCTAATCTGCAGGTTTTCTTGCCTGAGCGCCCGGATTTCGGCGGCGATCTCGGACAGCGTCGGGTCCGCGCAGGCAACGGCGGGCACCAATTCGGCAAGGAACAGGCCGAGGACAACAGCTAGGCGGTCGCGCGTCTTCGGCGCGAGCAAAATTCTTTGGCGTGACACGTCTGCCTCCTACAAATAGCCTATCCCGAGGAGCATAGAATGGCACTGACGAAAGGAATTTCTAAAAACCCACATATTTGGGACAATCTATTCTTATGAAACCTATTTATTTCTTTATGTCAAATACTTAGAGCGTCTGACTTCGCCGACCTCTGCACGTCGCGTGGGCTTATTTGTATGCCAAGTGACGATTCCGTCACAGATTTTTGGGGGCCAGCCCCATGGCATTTCGCCGCCTCATATGAGGCTGGATCGAACGTTGGCGCGCGTTGAGTAGAAAACCGCAGTGTAATCCCACTACGGCGAAGTTTATTCCCGAAAATGATCGCAATTCAAAATGTTCAATCGCTCGACGTTTGGCGTCAGATACGCCACGTTTCTGACTGCGATCTGACGGTTGGTCGCCTGCTTAAAGGCCGAAGAATGAGCGACAGTCTCGCTTTGAGTGGTTCCGAAACGCGACCCGCCACGTTGCATCCGCACCGACGAGGTCGTCCGGCCCCCTGGATGGGGTGGCTTCTCCCGCTTGTGCTGCTCGGGCTCTGGCAGGCCGCCGCGTTAACCGGCATGCTTTCAACTAGCATCCTGCCCGATCCGCTCGACATCGGCCGTGCCGCCTACCGCTTGACGATGAGCGGCGAATTGATTGCCAACCTTGAGACGAGCGCGCTGCGTGCGCTGGCTGGCCTCGTTGTTGGTGGCGGCATCGGCTTGGCCTTCGGCATCGCAAACGGACTGTCGCGCTGGTCCGATGCGTTCACCGACACGACGCTGCAAATGGTGCGAAACGTGCCGCATCTGGCGCTGATCCCGCTTGTCATCCTTTGGTTCGGCATCGACGAAGGCGCCAAGCTCTTCCTGGTCGCGCTCGGCGTTTTCTTTCCCATCTACCTCAACACCCTGCACGGCGTTCGCGATGTCGATCCGCAGCTCATCGAGATGGCGAAGAGTTATGGCATGGGGCCACGCCAGCTGTTCCGGCGGGTGATCTGGCCGGGCGCGCTGCCGTCGGTCTTCGTTGGGCTGCGCTATGCGCTTGGCATCACTTGGCTCACGCTGATCGTTGCCGAGACGATCGCCGCGCAGTCGGGCATCGGCTACATGGCGATGCAGGCGCGCGAGTTCATGCAGACGGACGTCATCGTGCTGGCGATCCTGATCTACGCGGCGCTCGGCAAAGGCGCGGACTCGACCGTGCGCGTGCTGGAGCGCAGATTCCTGCGCTGGAATCCCGTTTACGCAAAGATGGTGGCGCCATGAACGTCGCCCTCGTGCCGCGGCAATCCGAACGCGTCGGCGGGCGCGGACGCCCGCTTCCCATCACGGCGCGCGGCTTGGCGAAATCATTCGGCGACCGACGCGTCATCGAGCGTCTCGATATGCATGTGCCCGCCGGGCAGTTCCTTGCCGTTGTCGGCCGCAGCGGCTGCGGCAAGAGTACCCTGCTGCGTCTTCTGACCGGGCTCGAGCGACCCGATGCAGGCAGCGTCCTCGTCGGCGATGCCACAATCGCGAGCCCCGACCGCTCCGGCATCAGGCTGATGTTCCAGGAACCACGATTGCTGCCGTGGGCGTCGGTGGTCGACAACGTATCCGTCGGTGTCGGCCCAGGCAGGCAAGTGCAGGCCCGCCAGCGGGCGCTCGCAGCGCTCACCGATGTCGGTCTCGAGGATCGCGCCAGCGCTTGGCCGGCGACCCTGTCGGGCGGCCAGAAGCAGCGCGTCGCGCTGGCTCGGGCGTTGGTGTCGGGGCCTTCCGTGCTCGCCCTCGACGAGCCGCTCGGCGCGCTCGACGCCCTGACCCGTCTCGAGATGCAGGCGCTCATCGAGCGGCTGTTCCTCACCCAGAATTTTACCTCGATCCTCGTCACCCACGACGTCGGCGAGGCGGTGGCGCTCGCCGACCGCATCGTCGTGCTTGACGAGGGGCGCGTCGGGCTCGACGTCGAAGTCCGCCGCCCGCGCCCGCGCGACCGGAGCGATCCGACTGCCGTCGCTTTGGAAAAACAGATCCTTGCGCACCTGCTCGCACCGCAGGTCGAAAGATGATCGGACGCGGTGAGCGCGCGGGGCGCGCCGGTGGCCGGCATGCAGATGGAGATATCCCGATGGTAACCCCCGATCCCGCGCAAGGCGCTGTCGACAAGGCAAACGTCCTTTGGTTCCTGCCGACGCACGGCGACGGCCGCTACCTCGGCACCACGCTCGGCGCGCGGGACGTGACGCTCGAGTACCTCACGCAGGTCGCCAAGGCCGCCGACGATTGCGGCTATTGCGGCGTGCTCCTGCCGACAGGCCGCTCGTGCGAAGACTCGTGGATCGTCGCTTCGGCTCTCGTGCCGCTGACCAAGCGGCTGCGCTATTTGGTGGCGGTGCGCCCGGGCCTGCAGTCGCCTGCCGTTGCCGCGCGCATGACCGCGACGCTGGATCGCGTTTCACAGGGCCGGCTACTGATCAACGTCGTGACCGGCGGAGACCCGGTCGAGAACGCCGGCGACGGCATCTTCCTCGCCCACGACGAGCGTTACGCCGTGACCGAGGAGTTCCTCGAGATCTACACCCGCCTGCTCGCTGGCGAGACCTTCGACTACGAGGGCAAGCACCTGGTAGTGAAGGGCTCCAAGCTTTTGTTCCCGCCGATGCAGCAGCCGCATCCGCCGCTCTACTTCGGCGGCTCGTCGCCGGCCGGCCAGGATGTCGCGGCCAAGGTCGTCCAGAAATACCTCACTTGGGGCGAGCCGCCGGCGGCCGTCGGCGAGAAGGTGGCGCACATGCGCGGCCTTGCCGCCGCGCAAGGTCGCGAGCTGTCGTTCGGTATCCGGCTTCATGTCATCGTCCGCGAGACCAACGAAGAGGCGTGGCGCGAAGCTGCGAAGCTGATTGAGCACGTCGACAACGAAACGATCGCCGAGGCGCAGAAGGCGTTTGCGCGCATGGACTCGGTTGGACAAAACCGCATTTCGGCGCTGCACGGCGGCCGCCGCGACAGACTAGAGGTGAGTCCGAACCTGTGGGCCGGCGTCGGCTTGGTGCGCGGCGGCGCCGGCACCGCGCTAGTCGGCGACCCTGAAATGGTCGCAGCGCGCATGAAGGAATACATGGCGATGGGCATCGACACGTTCATCATGTCGGGCTACCCGCACCTCGAAGAAGCCTATCGCTTCGCCGAGCTAGTTCTGCCGAAGCTACCCCTTGCCGCCGAAACTATCCCACCGCGCACCGGCACGTCGCACCGCGGACCGTTCGGCGAGATGATCGGCAACACGCGTACCCCGCAGGAGAAGCGCGTCGCCGCTTCGTGACTCGAAAGGTCGTCTCCATGCTGACCCGCCGCGATGCCGCGATCCGCCTTGCCGGAGCCGCCCTCGCCAGCGCCACCGTCCCCACCCTCGGTCGCACGGCCACGCAGTTCCTGCGGGTTGGCTACCAGAAGTACGGAACCCTGCTTCTCTTGAAGGCGAGCGGCCTGCTCGAGGAAAGACTTGCGCCGCTCGGCTGGAGCGTCGAGTGGCGGCAGTTCCTGTCCGGGCCTCCGCTGCTGGAGGCGCTCGGCGCCGGCGCCATCGATCTTGGTGCCGCCGGCGACACACCGCCGATCTTCGCGCAGGCCGCCGGGGTGCCGCTGATATATCTCGGCACCGAGCCGCCCTCACCAAAAGGCGAGGCGATCCTTGTGAACGAGGATAGCCCTATCCGGACGCTGGCGGACCTGAAGGGCAAGAAGGTGGCCTTCAATAAAGGATCGAACGTCCATTGCCTGTATATCCGCGCGCTGGCGAAGGCTGGGTTAAGGCCGGGTGAGGTCACGCCAGTCTACCTGCCGCCGCCCGACGGGCGTGCAGCCTTCGCGCGTGGCAGCGTCGATGCCTGGATTATCTGGGACCCGTTTTTGGCGGCGGCTCAGGCCGCGATCCGCACGCGCGTCCTTGCCGACGGCACCGGCCTTGCCGGCAACCGCCAATTCTACCTCGGCAGCCGTAAATTCTCGAACACGCAAGTCATCGACGCGGTCCGCGCGGCGATCGGCGACATGGACCGGCAGGTCGTCGGCGATCCCGGCAGGGCGGCGAAGATCCTTAGCCCGAGCATCGGCTTGCCGGAGCCCGTCATAGCCTTGGCCGTGGGTCGGCAGACCTGGGCGGTTCAAAAGGTTGATCAGAGGATCGCCGAAGAGCAGCAGGTCATAGCCGACACGTTCTTCAAGCTCGGGCTTATCCCAAAGGCGATCAGGATCAGCGACGCCCTGCCGGCTGCCTGATCCTTTCTGCGGATCGAAAGGCACGCCATCATGACACGCGACGCGGCGCTCTTACACGATCACCAGCACGGACATTCCTGGCAACCGATCCGGAAAGCCTATCAATGTGGCTGCGCATGTTGTACTTATGCAATGTTTGTTTAAACAAATAAGTCGCCGCCAACCGGCGCATTGGAGACGCGAACTGCTGTGGGATGCGTGTCTCCAATATGTTCCTTCCGCAGAATTTTCTCCGCTTTTATTCTACATCCAAGGAACCGAATGCGTTTGATTTTTAAGTGTAGCAATGGTGTGCTGTTGCGCGAAGTGGGAAAATAAAAACATGCCGATACTCCAACATATCGAATGGACCTACAGCCTAGCGGGTCTGCTCGTCGGGGGTCTCGTCGGCTTGACGGGGGTCGGCGGGGGGGCGTTCATGACGCCGCTTCTCGTGTTGCTGTTTGGCGTCGCACCGGCGACTGCAGTTGGGACGGACCTGCTTTTCGCATGCGTTACAAAGTGCACGGGCGTCACCGTCCACGGCCTCAACAAGACCGTCGACTGGAAGGTCGTGCGGCACCTCGCGATCGGTAGCGTGCCGATGACAGTCCTAACGCTTGTCGGTCTCGCTTATTTCGGCACGAACGGGCACCGGCCGCATGATGCGGTGACAAGCGTTCTCGGTATCGCCCTCGTACTCACTGCCGTAGCGCTGGTGTTCCGGCAGAAGATCCTGGCGCGGATGGCACCGCGACTTGAAAGCCTCGACGATCCGCAGCGTCAGACCCTGACGATCGTGCTTGGCGCGATTCTCGGCTTCTTCGTTTCAATCTCGTCGGTCGGTGCTGGTGCAATCGGCGTGACAGCCCTTCTCCTACTCTATCCGAAGCTGCCGATCGTGCGGATCGTCGGGTCGGACATCGCGCACGCGGTCCCGCTGACGTTCGTCGCCGGCGCTGGGCACTGGTATCTGGGCACGGTCGATCTCGCCATCCTCGGTTCCCTGCTCGTGGGCTCGATCCCAGGCATCGTGTTGAGCAGCTACCTGTCAAACCGCATGTCAGAGCGGATCCTTCGGCCGATCCTGGCAGCGACCCTGACGGTCGTCGGTGTGCGGCTCGTGTTCTGACGCGTCAACGACACGTAGCCACGAGGAGATTGCAAATATCCGTGTTGATGAAGTCATGCGCCAACGCGTCTTATTCCCCGAGTTTCGGCGAAAAGAGGTTCCTCGCTTTGCCGCCCATGTGGCGCTTGTCACCCGCATGGATCCGCGCAGCGCTACCGTACTACCGTACTACGGCACGGGTCCGCGCATCTGCCCAGGCCGCGCTTCAGCGCTGCCAGAAATGAAGCTGGTACTCTCGATGCTGGACAAAAATATCGAGGTAGCCCGCGTCGGCACCAGCACGGACGTCAAGGAGGTCTTCTCCTCCACGATGATGGCGAAAGGCCTCTAGCAGGCTGCTGAAAAAGGCCTCTCGCCGTCGTTGATCGATCGTGATTCAGTC
>CAXTME010000130.1:0-11399 GCA_964245215.1 uncultured Lichenihabitans sp. | reverse complement strand
TTGTGGAACGACGAGCAGCCCTCCAGGACGACGATGGACCAGTCGGGCCGGGCGCTGAGGTAAAGGCCGTCGGACCGAAGGCCGGGGACGAACAGGTGCCCGACCCCTCGCATGAGTGCGACCTCGAACGGCCCGATGACGCCGTAAACAAGCTTGAAGGCGAGCTTGCTCCACAATTCGCAGAAGGACAGCGCCAGCCACACCTGGGCCACGTCCCTGAGCTGCCAGTCGGCCGAGCGCCGGGCGAGGAGCCAAGCGCCGGCCAGCGTCATGCCAACGTAGACCGCGCGCGGCTCGGGCAGCAACCCCGTCTCGGGCAGCAGCCACGTCATGGCACAGGCAACCAGCACGGCGATGTCGGCCCGGGACAGCGCCAGCCGCTTGCGGCACATCGCGAAGAGGAGCGAGACAACAGCTGCGGTAGAGAACAGCTCGCCGACGTTCAGATCGACGAAGCGCTGCACGCGCCCGCCCTGCTCGGTTTCCAACAAGTGGCGCTGGAGCATGGCGGATAGGACGGTGCCACCGGTGAAGGCGAGCAGCGCCCAGCGCGCGAGGTAGATCGACCCGCGCGACGCAAGCGCCAGAGCCCCCGTGCTACGCCATATGGCAGTGCCGTACATCGCGCCGCCTCCGTCTCTGTCGTCAGGCCCCAGCGGCTTCGTCGCCACGCCTGCGCTTGATGTAGGCAACCGTGCCGGCCACGATGAAGAAGCCGAGCAGAGTGTTTACCTCGGGCGAGGGTGCACCGCCGGAGGATATGGAGGAAGGTCCGCTGGAGGACCCGTAGAAGGAAGCGGTGAACCCAGAGCTACCACTGATCCCTCCAAAGGTGTGTCCTACATAGGATAGGTTGCCATCGACATTTGTTCGTAATCCATACGTTCCCCCTGGAGAGACAGAAAACGTCACTGAATGAGAGCCATCTCCATTGCCTGGACCGTCGAGAAGGTGGCCCTTACCCGCTCCACGGTCTCGAGCACCGGCGCCAACGGGCCCATGTCGACGGCCTCGTGCAGGCTTTCCGTGCCGGCCTGCGACGGAGCCTTCTAGAGCGGCTGCGGCTGTAAGTTGAGCCTCGGCATCACGCTCCAGCCGATCCGGCGGTCCACCCTCGAAGCCGCGATCCTGTTCGGCGACATCCTCGTGGTGCCTGATGCGCTCGCCCTGCCGGTCCTGACCTACGTTCCCAAAGGATATGTGATCGATTTGATCGACAATACCAGGATAGTAGGACATCGTCCCACTAGAACGACCTGTCACAGCACCCTTGAGATTGAAAAAACCGACTGATCGATAGGTCAGAAAGCCAAAATTTTGAGTGAGCGTAAATTGATGTTGACCATCCTGATCATCCGCCCGCACGGCGGTCGCCCCAAGCAGCCCCATCGCCAGCGCGACTGCCGCGCAACTCACCTTTATACTCGCCATCTCCCGCCTCCAACGTTTTGGCGCCGGAAGGGGCGCGCCGGCGGCGAAACTAACGGATTATGAATGGGTGGCTGAACTTTTGAAGGAACATTATTAACGTTCAAGATCCTCGCCAGTATTGCACCTCGTCTCGACACCCCCCGTCCATGGCAGACCGCCTCTGATCTGTGGCATTCCATTGGCCTATGCTGACGTTCGCCAAGAGATCGCATGGTCGCCCAACTGGCGCAGCGCGGGCCGACATTCGCCAGACCGTGAGAGACAAGGTGAGAACAAGTACAGGCGTTTACCATGCACAGTCGTGGTGGTCGCCATGCTCAGAGTCCCCCGATACCGTTTACCGCGCAACACCCACGGAGGCCTGCCCATGTCGCCCAGAGTTCACAGTCTTTACGGTCGCACCGATGAAGCCGCACAGGCGCTGGCGGACCTGGTCGGATCGAACGTCCGATCACGCATGCTGGCCAAAGGCTGGTCCGCGGCTGACCTCTGCCGCGTCATGAACGATGTGCGTCCCCGCGGCGCCGATACAGTCATCCGGCAATACGTCGATCGCATCATCAATTCCGAGAACGTGCCGCGTCCCGATTACCTGGTGCTGCTCGCCAAGGTGCTCAAATGCACGCCGGAGGATCTGACCACTGAGCCGAAACAGGACGGCATGCGGGTAGAGTACCTGCCTAACGGCCGGGCCCGTCTCGCGGTCGACCTGACCGTGTCGCTTCGGGACGCCGCGGAGATCATGAGTATCCTGGCGAAGGTCGCGTAATACGTTCCTGCCGAAGCAGCTTGGCGATGAGGCCGGCCAAGCCATGACGGTGCGGATTGGATCTTGACGCAGTGACCGGTGCCGCTCGTTCGGGTCTGCCCACGTGTGGCAGGCCGCTTCAGCGAGATTGCAGGCGCTGCGAAGATCGCCGACCGCCGGCGGTGGCTCCGGTCGGCGCTTCGGTGGGCGGTGGTCGGTCACGTCTTGCCCTGACAATCTCGACAGGCTCGACCAGCGCATCCCGATCGGCGAAGACGACCACCGGTTGCCGAGGCCGTCGAAGCGCTGCCCCGCACCTTCAATCGATGCCGCAAGAAAAAGTGAGCCACTCTCTTGACAGCGACGGCCTTGGTCTGGAGAGTCATCGACGATGACAAGCATTGCCGTGTAACGGCAGTGAAATGAAACAATAATACGTCGATAGTATTGGGAGGGACAACGATGTCGGTCCAGCACGCGAGTGCCGCGATAACTGCTGCCATTTTCATGGCTTTCGGCTTGAGCCAAAGCGCAATGGCGGCCGGCGAAGAATGCGTCGGCAAGGTCGCGACGATCCGTGTCATCGGGCAACCGATCCCGACCATTCCGTTCCTCGACAGCCAGAAAGGCGAGTTCGAGAAGAAGTGGAACACCAAGGTCGAGATCCAGCAGTTCGGCGAAAACGACCGCCGCGCCAAGTCGCGCCTCGATGCCTCGCAGGGAACCGGCGCCTATCAAGTCTACTATATCGACGAGGCCAACGTCGCGGAATATGCGGCATCGAAATGGGTGTTGCCGCTTCTCGACTACATGCCGAAGGACTTCGACTGGAACGACTTCCTCGAAGGCCGGCGGGCTGTAGCGACCGTCGGTGGGACGCCGTATTTCGCCCCCTTCGAGGGCGGTGGCGACCTGATGATGTACCGCAAGGACATCATGGCCCAGAAGGGGCTGAAACCGCCCAAGACCCTCGACGAACTGAAGACTGTCGTTGCCGCGCTGAACAGCCCGCCCACGATGTACGGCACGTCGCTGCGCGGCCGCCGCGGCTCGGGCATGAACGTCTGGCGCTGGACCCCGTTCTTCCGCGCCATGGGGGGCCAGTGGTTCGATGGTCCCAAGCCCGCGTTCAACTCCGAAAGCGGCGTCAAGGCTACCCAATACTACCTCGACCTGATGAAGGACGCGCCTCCCGGATCGTCGACCAACACCTGGAGCGAGGTCGTCGAAGGTTTCCGGGGCGGCCAGGTCGGTCTCATCATCGAAAGCGATGTGTTCGGCCCCTGGGCGGAGGACAAGACGAAGTCCCAGATCGCCGGCAAGGTCGGCTACGCCCCGCCACCCGATCCGCTTCCCTCGGCCGGTTTCGCTCACGGCTTCGCGATCGCGGCCAAGGGAAACCCGGACGATTGCTCGAAGATGATGTCCGGTGATTTCGTGGCGTGGGCGACCAGCAAGGACATGGAAGCCCGCAAGGTGAAGGCCGGCATCCTCAGCGACTTCGCCAGAAAGAGCACGCTCGACAACCCCGACTTCCAGAAACAGGTCAACCCGGACTATATCCAGGCTCTGAAGGATACGGCTCCCAAGACCAGTCTCCTGATCTGGCAGAACCCGCTCTGGCCCGAAGTCGGCGATGACCTCGGCCTCGACCTCGAACAGGTGTTCACGGGGTCTCAGCCCGACATCAAATCCGCGCTCGACGATGCCGCGAGCCAGGCGCAAGAGGTCGTGCAGCGCTGACCATCCCTGACGATCTTCGCAGACTCCCGGAACACCCTGCCGTGGAGCCTGCGATCTCGGGAAACAAGATGCCTCCGACCTCGGGAACCGTGGGTTCCACCGCTCCGCGTCGCGCGCCTGCCACGTCGTGGTTCGCCACGCTCGCCACGGCCCCGGCTTTCCTCGTTCTCGTCGTTCTGTCGCTGCCGCCGACCTTCGGAGCGTTGGCGTTGGCGCTGCGCAACTACACCCTGCAGTCGCCGACGAGCCGCTGGGTCGGGTTCAACAACTTCGCCCGCATGTGGGACGACCGGCGCCTGTTCAACGCGCTCGAAGTGTCGGTGATCTGGGAGATCCTGACGGTCGCGGGCTGCATGGCGGTCGCGGTGTTGATCGGCACCGTTCTGTTCGAACGTGTCTCGCGACGCTACCGCGATGCGGTCTGTCTCGCCCTGATCCTGCCGATCCTGCTGCCGCGCGTGTCGGCCGGTCTGATCTGGCGCTTCATGTATTCGCCGTTGATGGGCATCCTGAACTACCCTTTCACGCTGCTGCATCTAGCCCCGATCGAGTTCCTGACGCGCCCCTATCTCGCCATCTACGCCGTCGCGGTGGTGGACATCTGGCAGTGGGGCCTGTTCTTCGGCGTCATCATGCTGAAACTTCTGGAGACGCTGCCGCCGAGCCCGCTCGAGGCGGCCCGGCTCGACTATGCCTCGACCTGGGGCGTGCATTGGTTCATCAGCCTGCCGATGCTGCGGGTCGCGCTCGTCACCATGACGTTCGTCAAGGCGGTCGAGAGCCTCAGGTCCTTCGATCTGATCTACACGATGACGGGCGGCGGCCCCGGGATCGCGACCGAGACGCTCGACCTCTATGCCTATCAGAAGGGCATCGCCCTCTCGGGGCAGATCTCCTACGCGGCCGCGATGAGCGTGCTGCTGCTCGTGATCTCGACGGTCGCCTTCTCGTTCTTGTGGAAGCGAACGCAACGATGGCGGTGATCCGGCGCCTCTCCACCACGGTGATGATCGGCCTCCTGCTGTTCATCGCGCTCTTCCCGGTGCTTTGGACCCTGCTCGGCTCGTTCAAGACCCTGAAGGACATCGTCACCCCGGTCCCGGTGTTCGTCTTCACGCCGACGCTCGGGAACTACGCCTCCGTGCTGGCGACGCCGGCCGTCCAGCTCGGCCTCATGAACAGCGTCATCGTGGTCGGGGGCGCGCTCGGCATCGGCATGCTGCTCGGGATCCCGGCCGCCCATGCGCTGGCGCGGCACGTCACGCGGTTCAAGGACGACGCGCTGTTCTACGTGCTCTCGTTGCGCTTCATGCCGCCGGTGGCGATCGCGATCCCGTTCATCGCGCTCTACCTGAAGCTCGGCATCAACGACACGCGGTTCTCGCTCATCCTCACCTATTGCCTGACCACGATTTCGACGATCATCTGGCTCGGTGTACCGGCCTTCGAGCAGGTGCCCCGCGAGATCGAGGAAGCGGCCGGGCTCGAAGGCTACTCGGATCTTGCGGTCTTCTGGCGGGTGTCGCTCCCGGTGGCCCTTCCGTCGCTCGTCGGAGCCGTGCTCTTCACCTTCATCATCACCTGGAACGAGCTTCTCATCGCGCTGGCCCTGACGTCGCAGAACTTCACGCTGCCGGTCGTGGCTGCGAGCTTCACGACGCTCGGCATGGAGGTGCCTTGGGGCGTCATCAATGCCTCGACGATTCTTCTCGCCATTCCACCGTTCCTGTTCATCGGGGTGATCATGCGGTTCGTGAACCGCTTCTTCCGCCTTGATAGCCGATGAGTCCGCTCGTATCGGGCGCCCGTTCCTCTAACAACAAGGGCTGCATTTTTGACTCGTGTCCTACGCTCGCTTCATCCTGAGCCGGCCGCGGAACGCGGTCGTGTCGAAGGATGCTCCAGAGCCCTCGCGACCGGCCCTGCGTGCTTCGACACGGCCCTGCGGGCCGGCTCAGCAGGAGGATGGGTGAGAACTTCGAGCCGTTCCTCTGAGTTGGAATCGCGTCATGGCCAGCGTTGAAATCGATAAGCTCGTCAAGGAATTCGGCTCGGTCCGCGTGTTGCACGGCGTCGACCTGACGTTCGCGGATGGCGAATTCGTAGTGCTGCTCGGGCCGAGCGGCTGCGGCAAGTCGACGATGCTGCGGATGATTGCCGGCCTCGAGAGCATCTCGGGCGGCGAGTTGCGCATCGACGGACGGGTCGTCAACGACGTCCCGGCGCGCGACCGCGGCATCGCCATGGTGTTCCAGAACTACGCGCTCTATCCGCATATGTCGGTCTACGACAACATGGCGTTCGGGCTGCGTCGCCTGAAAGTGCCGCGCCCCGAGATCGACGAGCGCGTCAAGCGCACGGCCGAGATCCTCGCCATCACGCCACTGCTCGACCGCAAGCCGAAACAATTGTCGGGCGGCCAGCAGCAACGTGTCGCGATGGGCCGCGCGATGATCAAGACTCCCAAAGTCTTCCTGTTCGATGAACCCTTGTCGAACCTCGACGCGATGCTGCGGGACCAGTTGCGGATCGAGCTCAAGAAGCTTCACCAGTTCCTGAAGGCGACCATCGTCTTCGTGACGCACGACCAGCTCGAAGCCATGACGCTCGCCGACAAGATCGCCGTGATGAAGGATGGTGTCGTCGAACAGGTCGGCACGCCGGCCGAGGTCTATCACGCGCCCGCGAGCCTTTTCGTCGCGCGGTTCATCGGCTCGCCTGCCATCAATCTCGTGCCGATGCGGGTCTCGGCGGACGGCCGGGAGCTCGTGGGCGACGCCATGTCGGTGACGCTCGGGTCAGCCTACGGGGCAGCTCTGACACCAGGCCAGCCCGTGACGCTCGGCATCCGGCCGAAGGACCTGCGCCTGCCTGTCGGAGACGAGACCGTCAACCGCATACCGGCCACCGTCGTCCTGTCGGAAATGCTCGGTGCCGAGTCGCTGATGCAGGTGCGGATCGGGGATCAGGAACTCGCCATGCTGGTGCGGAACGCGGAGGCCCGTCCGCAGGGAAGTCGGGTCGATGTCGTGATCCCGGTCGAAGCCCTCTTCGTGTTCGATGCCGAAACGACGAAGCGCATCGATCGCGCCGAAGCGCCGCGATCCGCTGCGGCCGTTCAACCTACTCCCTCAAGCCGACCCAGAGCGGTGCCAGCGCCGCCTTGAGGGCCTGATACTGCCGGTAGCGTGCCTCCAGCCCGGCGACGCGGCGGGGATCCGGCTCGATCCGGTCATGCACCGCCGTCATGGCGCCGACCGCCGCTTCGAGGCTCGGGTGGAGCCCCGCGGCGACCGATGCCAGGATGGCGCTGCCGAGCGCCCCCAGTTCACCGGCCGCACTGATCTCGATCGGGAGACCGAGAACCGCTGCGAAGATCTCGAGCCAGGGCCGGCTCCGCGCCGCGCCACCGGCGAACCGCGCGGCCCGCGGCGCCGGACGGCCCTTCAGCAAACGATCGATGTGGCTGCGGTGCTCGAACGCGACACCCTCGTAGACGGCCCTGATGAGATGGGGCAGCTGGTGCCACGACGAGAGGCCGATGAAACTCCCCCGGGCGTCCGGAGCGTCCACGCCGCCGTTGAGGAACGGCAGGAAGAAGAGCGGCGGGCCGCCCTCGGGCAAGGCCTCCACTTCGGCGTTGCACCAGGCGTAGACGGCGTCCCGTTCGGCGGAACCGCGGGCCGGCGCCACGACGCGGTCGACGAGCCATTCGAAGTTGGAGGCCGAGGTCGGGCCGCCGTCGATCAGCACGAAATCGCCGGGCCGCGGTCCGAGGCTGCAACACAGGATCGACCCGTCGGTGGTCGGGGTTCGCGTCGCGAGCTGGTTCAAGCCCCAGGTTCCGGCGATCACGGTCAGTAGCGTTTCGTCCACGACCCCCAGAGCGAGCAGCATCGCATGCCCGTCGGCCGAGCCGGCCGACACCGGTGTTCCGGCCTTGAGCCCCAATGCGGTCGCCGCCTCGTTTGTCAGCCCACCCGCGACGGAGAGGGTCTCGATGGTCTCGGACAACAAGGCAGCCCAAGGGGAAAGCCCGAGGTGATCCAGAACGGCGTCGGTCTGTCGACGCCCGCGCTGGTCGATCATGCTGGCGGTCGAGGCATCGGTGACCTCTTGCGCGAACCGCCCCGTCAACCGGAAACGGAGCGCGTCCTTGCACATGAGGACATGCGCCGCACGGGCCACGGTGGCGGGCTCGTGCCGGTCGAGCCATGCCAACAGGGGAAGCGGCTTGCCGGCCCAAAGATACTGACCGGTCAGCCCGATGTGTCCCGGTTCCAGGCCCTGGTTGCGCCAATGGTCGACGACGGAGGCCGCCCGTTGATCCGACGACAGGATGCCGTTGCGGACCGGTACTCCTTCGCGGTCGAGCAGGAACACGCCGTTGCCGGTGCCGGTCAGGCCGATCGCCGCGATGTCCACAGGACCGATGCCGGCCCGCTCGACGGCCGTGCGGACCGAGTGGCAGACGACGCGCCATAGGTCGTCCGGATCGCGTTCGATGAACCCGGGCGCGGGCGAGACGGGCCTCAGCGCTTCGCCGACAGCCGAGCATTCGACCCCGTCGAGATCATAGATGGCCGCCTTTACGGCCGTCCCGCCGGCATCGATGGCCAGAATATATGGCCCCATTGCTGTCCTCCCGTGACCCGCTCTTGCGGCAGGCGTGTTCGCGATTAACACGACGCTTCACCGGTCGAAAGCAGAGGCGGTTTTGTGTCGCTCGTCGGCCTCCGAGCTTCCGAGTGACAAGCCGGGCCGATCTCCGTAAGACCCGTGCGTGACCGTCACGCCTGCAGCGCCGAAAGAGCGAGCTTGTGCAAGACCCCGTCGATCGACCGTGCGACGCAGAACCGGGTGGCCGGCGAGGTGCTCTCATGGCCTGCCCCAACCCGGTGGCGAAAGTTCGGGATGCCGATCGTGACGATGCCTTCGTATCCAGGGGCCCGAGATGATGGCGACGACGACCGCGACCAACCTTCCGGATCGGCAGGCGGCACTGGCCGCCGCTAAGGCTCTCGGCAGTGTCGATGTGCTGATCATCGGGGCCGGCATCAACGGCGCCGGCACGTTCCGCGACCTCTCGCTTCAGGGTGTGCGGGCCTTGATCGTGGACCGCGAGGACTTCGGGGCCGGTGCCTCGATGGCTTCTTCCCGCATGGCACACGGCGGCTTGCGCTACCTCGAAAACGGCGAGTTCCGCCTGACCGCCGAATCAACGCGGGAGCGCAACCGCCTGCTGCGCAATGCGCCTCACATGGTGCGACCGCTGCCCATCGCGATCCCGTTCTTTTCACGTGCCGCGGGCTTGCTCACGGCCTTGAAGCGCATGAGCGGGGCCAAGGCCTCCTTGCGCGAGCGCGGCTTCGTCATGGCCGAGATCGGCTTGTTGTTCTACGATTGGTTCGGTCGGTTCGATCGTACGATGCCGTTGCACAGCAGGATGCTCGGCCGTCGCTTGCGCGAACGCTTCCCGGCTCTGCACGCGCGCACCCTGGCGGTCTCGACCTATTACGACGCGGTGATCACCATGCCCGAGCGCATCGCGCTCGAACTCATCGACGACGGTCTCAAGGCCAGCCCCTCCAGCGTCGTCCTCAACCATTGCGACGTGACGGGTCTCGAGGGCGATATGGTCCGATTGCGGGATCGTCTCGATGGTGGCTGTTTCAGCGTGCAACCGAAGCTCGTCCTCAACGCGGCAGGCGCCTGGATCGATCGGGTCAACGGGACCTTGGCGACACCTCGCGGGCTGATGGGAGGCACCAAAGGATCGCATCTGGTGCTCGACCATCCGGGGCTCTACGCAGCGCTCGGGGGTCACGGCATGATCTTCGACGACGGCCAGGGCCGCGTCTGCGTTGTTTACCCCATGGCCGACAAGGTCCTGCTGGGCTCCACCGACATCCCCGTGGACGACCCGGACAAGGCCTTCTGCTCGGACGAAGAGCAGGCTTATTTCCTCAAGGCCATTCGCATCATCTTCCCGGATATCGTGGTCGAGCCACGGCATGTCGTCTACCGTTTCTGCGGCGTGCGTCCTCTGCCGAAGTCCAATGCCGCCACGCCCGGCGCGGTGAGCCGCGATCATTCCCTCGTGGCGTTCGAACCCGGCGCCGGCCGCACGTTCCCGATCCTGTCGCTCGTCGGCGGCAAATGGACCACGTTTCGCGCCTTTGCCGAACAGGTGAGCCAGGCCGCCTTGGCGCGTCTCGGTCGCCGGCGCGAGGTGGACACCACGCGGCTGCCGATCGGCGGCGCCGCAGGGCTCCCGGACACGCCGGCCGGCCGGAACGACGTCGAGGCCGCACTGGCCCGGCGCTTCGGCCTCGACATCGAGCGCGCCCGGGCCCTCGTCGGCCGTTACGGCAGCGGTGCAGACACCGTCGCGACGTTCTTGGCCGACGGCGATGATCGGCTGCTGCCGGGTGTGCCCGACGTGTCCGAACGCGAGGTCCGCAGGCTCGTGCGTCACGAGATGGCGGCGACGGTCGAGGATGTGATCTTCCGCCGAACCATCCTGGCCATGCAGGGACGCCTCTCCCAAGCCCTGCTGGAGCGGGTTGCCGCGATCGTCGCCGAGGAGACCGGCCGCTCCACCCTGGAGCGTGATGCCGCGCTCGCAAGTCTGATCGAGCGCCTCGCGACCACGAATGCCGTAGCCGGGCTGTTTCGCGCCAAGCCCGCTGCGAGCGAAGGGCTGCTTGCGCATTGACGGCCGAGGCGGCGTGCTAGGGTTTGGGCGCGTCGACCGTCGTTCAGATGCCGCGTCGCGCACCCCTCCCCTGCCGTCAATTCACCTGTGGCAGCGCCGACGAAGGACTTCGAGGTGCAGCGTCCTCTCGCAACGGGCCGTCCCGACGAGCATGGCCGCGAACGCATTGCGAGCAACGTTCCTGGTGGTGATCGGCTGCATCGTGCTGGCGAACCCCGCACTGGGCGACGATCAACCGATGCCTGGAGCGCCGACGGCCAGCGGAGCTATCTCGCCCGGCAGCAAGGATGCGGGTGACAAGCCGGCCTGGGCCGGCGATCTCGCGACCCGCTCGAACCTGCTCGGCGCCATCGGAGGGATCAGGCCGATGTTCGACACGGTCGGCGTGTCTTTTGGCCTCAGCGAGACGACGGAGGTGCTGGGCAACCCGACAGGCGGGATGAAGCGAGGTGCCATCCTGGAAGGTCTGACCCAGATGAGCATCGGCGTAGACCTCGCCAAAGCCTTGGGTCTACCGGGCGGCCTCTTCAACGTGAGCGCGCTTCAGATCCATGGCCGAGGATTGTCCGCCCAAGACGTAGGGAACCTCAACGTCATCAGCAGCATCGAAGCCGACCCGTCGACCCGCCTCAACGAACTGTGGTTCCAGCAAAGCTTCTTCGACGAAAGGCTCGACATCAAAGTCGGCCAGCAGAGTGCCGATCTCGAGTTCATCACCTCCGAATACGAGGATCTGTTCATCAACTCGGGCTTCGGCTG
>CAXTME010000129.1:1839-11681 GCA_964245215.1 uncultured Lichenihabitans sp. | reverse complement strand
GGCCGACACAGCCGCTCGTGCGGCCCGTACCGATCGACTCCGGCTCGCTGCTGGCATAGATCGTATACAGCGTATAAGCGCCATTCTGATAGAGATGGAGAGTGCGGGCGCCGAGCGGGTTGTCGAGGCCGCCCGGCATGCCGCGGGCGTATTGGGCGGCTTCGGGCTGGCGCTTGATCATTTCCGCGGGCGGCGTCCACGTCGCCCATTCGGATTTGCGCCCGACATAAGCGTCACCGCTCCATAAGAACCCATCGCGGCCGACATTGGCGCCATAACGGGTGGCGGATCCATCGCCCTCGATGCGATAAACGTAGAAGTTCTTGGGATCGACGACAATCGTGCCGAGCGCTTCCTTGGAGTCGTAGCGAACCGTCCGGCGGTAGTATTTGGGATCGACCTTGCTGATATCGACAGCAGGGATCGGGAACTTCTCGCCCGGCATCGGCCCGTAGACCTTGGCCGCCTCGGCGAGGAACACATCGTCGGAAGCACAACCAGCCAGCCCGAGCGTACCCAAGCCGACGGCCGAGCCGACCAGAAACGACCGTCGGTTAAGAAGCGCCAACCGGCGCCCGAGTGGAGCAATCTCGCCGGACTCGGCGTTCCCACCGTCCTTCACCATGACTCTTTACATCCCATGTCCTGCGGCCTGATGAGAGAACGCTTCGCCATTCACCCACCTTGGCGGTCTGCTACGTCGAAATAGCCGGTGCTCGGCTCGACTGGCAAGCTTTGCCTTCGCTTCGGGGCGCTCGCCCTGCAGAAAAGGCGACATCGTCCGCTCGATCTCGGGCCACCACGGCAGCAGCCGATGAAGGCCCGGTCTCGGGCAGGCGCCACCTGTCCACTTGGCGCGCGCAGCCGAACGTCAGCGATCGAGCGAACCGAAGTCCGCGACTTGGAGGCCCTTCACCGCCGGCCGTCGGCTCGATCGAGCCGCCCGTCTGAGATCCGGAGCTTTGATCTACGCCCGTCGCGCAAGTCAGCGGCGCTCAAGCTGGGATCGTACGAGCTACGATCTCGCCTGACACATGCCCGACGTCCGGCAGCGTTGACGGATCCAGGTGGCGCGACCATCTTCACGTCAGGAACCGCATGGCCTGACCTCGTCGCCAAGCTGTCGAGAGGCCTTAAGGCTCGCCAGGAAGGAAGCCCTCATGTCGCTCGCTACCCTCGAACCCGTCGTCGAAACCGCCCCGGTGGCAACCCAAGGCCGCGGCCGTATCTACGCGTCGATCACGGACACGATCGGCCATACGCCGCTCGTGCGTCTCAGCCGTCTCGCGGCCGAGAAGGGGTGCAAGGCCGAAATCCTGGCGAAGCTCGAATTCTTCAATCCGCTGTCGAGCGTCAAGGACCGCATCGGCGTCAACATGATCGACAGCATGGAAAAGGCGGGGCGAATTGCGGCCGGCCGGACCACGCTGGTCGAGCCCACCTCGGGAAATACGGGGATCGCCCTCGCCTTCGTGGCAGCCGCCCGCGGGTACAAGCTCGTGCTGGTGATGCCGGAATCGATGTCGATCGAGCGGCGCAAGATGCTGCTGTTGCTCGGCGCGGAACTCGTCCTCACGCCGGCGGCGCAAGGCATGAAGGGCGCCATCGCCAAGGCGGAGGAGATCGTCGGGACGACGCCCGGGGCCATCATGCCCCAGCAATTCGAAAACGCCGCCAATCCGGAGATCCACCGCCGCACCACGGCCGAGGAAATCTGGACCGATACCGCCGGCGACATCGACGTCTTCCTGGCCGGCGTCGGCACGGGCGGTACCATCACGGGCGTGGCCCAGGTGCTGAAACCGCGCAAGCCCGGCTTGCGCATCGTCGCGGTCGAGCCGGAAGACTCACCCGTCCTGTCGGGCGGCCAGCCCGGTCCGCACAAGATCCAGGGGATCGGGGCTGGCTTCGTCCCGGGCGTGCTCGCGCGGGACCTGATCGACGAAGTCGTGACCGTGAGCAACCAGGTGTCCTTCGACACGGCCCGCCTCGTGGCGCGGCTCGAGGGCGTTCCGGTCGGGATCTCGTCCGGCGGCGCCTTGGCTGCGGCTTTGGAGATCGGCGGCCGTCCCGGCATGGAGGGCAAGAAGATCGTCGTGATCATTCCTTCTTTTGCAGAGCGCTACTTGTCGACCGCCCTCTTTGACGGTCTGTGAGGAGCACTGGGTCCCGCCTAGGCGTCGATCGACCGCCTGGAGCGGCCAACTGCGGCACTTTCACTTGACAGACATCTTGATCGATCGTTTGTTGGTATACGAACGATTTGTCTCGCTCGGCGGGGGACTGGATATGGCTGGTTTGGATCGTCGTCAGTTCAACCGGCTGTTCGGTCTGGGGCTTGCGGGCGCAGCAGCCGGTGTCGGATCTTCGAGCGCGCAAGCACAAGCCGCCAAGACCATCACGGTCCTCAACTGGCAGGGCTACGGCACCGACGAGGTCTTCGCGCTCAAGGCCTTCAAGGCTGCGACCGGCATCGAGGTGAAGCACGACTACTACAACGCCGAACCCGAGATGCTGACGAAGCTGCGCACCAACCCCGGTGCTTACGACGTCGTGCTGGTCAACACGGCGCGCGACCGTCAGGCCCAGGCCGAGTCCCTGATCGACGCCATCGATTTCGCGACGGTTCCCAATGCTGCAGCGGTCGCGCCGGCCCTGAAGCAGCATCCCAATCTTTCGTTCGACGGCAAATCCTGGGGGGTTCCCTGGGTTTGGGGGATGAATGCTCTGGCGCTGCGCCGTGGCAAGGGTCCGGTCGACAGCTACGCGGCTCTCGGCGAGCCCGCCTTCGCCAACCGGGTGGCGCTGTTCGATGACGCGGTCACTTCGATTGCCGTGGGAGCCCTGATGACGGGTCAGGACATCAATGCGCCGACCGATATGAAGGCCATCGGCGACAAGCTGAAGAGCTTCAAGAAAGACGTGAAGCTCATCTGGTCCAGCGAAGACGAATGGAACAAGGCCTTCGCGGCCGATGCCTTCGACCTCTCGATCTACTGGTCGGGCGCCGTCGTGCGCTCGCAGAACATGAAGAAACTCCCGGTCGACTTCACCATTCCGAAGGAGGGGGCGATCGGCTGGCTCGACAACCTGTGCATTCCGGCTTCGTCGACCAAGAAAGACCTCGGTCTTCAGTTCATCAACTATATGGTCGATCCGAAGTTCTATTACGAATGGGCCACGACCTTGGGTGCCCCGGCTTCCGCCAATGTCGCCGCCATGGAGTCGCTGCCGGCCGACGACCTCAACCGCAAGATCCATAACCCCGACTATCTGGCGAAACTGCAGTTCATGGGCGCCCTGCCGGACGACAGGCGACAGGCCTATAACGACCTGTGGGAAGAGGTGAAAGCCTTCTACGCGGCCTGAGGGAGCACCGGGGCGCTGCATGGCCGACGTCGCCGAGACCTCCCCGGAACTCGCCCAACCTCGTTCGCCGTTTCGCCGAAGATCTCCGCGGGGCGACCCGCTCCCCAGCGGGGCGACGATAGCGCTTTTGACGCCGGCTTATGGATGGCTGCTCGTTGCCGTCTTTCTGCCGCTCCTCGCCATGCTGGCGTTCAGCTTCCTGACCGCGACCCCCTTGGGCAACAAGCCTCTGGCGTTCACGATCAACAACTATCTCGCCTTCGAGCGGCGACCCTATCTCGTCGGCGTCGCATGGGAATCGCTGAAGCTCGGTCTCTGGACGACGGGGTTCTGCGCCGTCCTCGGGCTGCCGGCCGCCCTGGCACTGGCTCGCGCCACGCAGGGCCGATTGCGACAGACATTGTTCCTGCTGATCATCCTGCCGTTCTGGACCAACGGGCTCGTGCGGATCTTCTCCTGGACCATGGTCCTGCGGGAGGGCGGCATCCTCGACCAGATGGTTCATGCCGTGCTCCCCGCGGCGCCGTCGGTGGCTCTCCTCTACAGCACGCCTGCGGTCGTGATCGGGCTCGTCCATGCCTACCTGCCCTACATGATCCTGACCTGCTATCTCGCGGTCGCCGAGATCGAGGACGGCGTCATCGATGCGGCCCGGTCGCTCGGCGCCCGCGCCCCGACCGTCTTCGTCACCGTGATCCTGCCGTTGGCGTTGCCCGGTCTCGTGTCGGGCGCCATCCTGATCTTCGTGCCGGTGATCGGGGCCTTCATGGAGCCGCGTATCCTAGGCGGCCGTATCGGCGTCACGATGGGGACGGTAATCGAGGATCAGTTCACGGCTGCCTTCAACTGGCCGCTCGGCGCCGCCCTTTCGTTCACGATGCTGGCCGCGGTGCTGATCGTCTTCGCGGCATTTTCGGGGGTCCTTCGCGGTAGGCTCGCGGCGGAAGGGGCCGCCTGATGGTGACGCTTGGCCGAGGGTTCCTCGGCGCGATCATCGTCTTTCTCTACCTGCCCATCGTCGTGATGGTGGCGATGGCGTTCAACGCTTCGGAACTTTACCAGCTGCCCTTCAGCCCCACGATGCACTGGTTTCGGCAACTCGCCGGCAATGACAAGCTCATCGACGCCAGCCGCAACAGCCTCCTGATCGCCATAGCCACGATGGTGCTGGCGACCGCCATCGGGACCCTGGCGGCGCTGGCGCTGTCGCGTCGCGCCTTCCGCGGGCGGACGCTCCTCAACGTGCTGCTGCTGCCGCCGATCGCCATCCCCTGGCTGATCACCGGGACCGCCATGCTGGTCTTCTTTTACTGGACCGGGATCGGGCGCGGGCTGCACGCCATGATCATCGGCCACGTGGCATTGGCGATCCCCTATGTGGTGCTGGTGGTCGGCACCGCGTTGAAGACGCTGCGGGTGGATTTCGAGGAAGCGGCCATGAGCCTCGGTTCGACCCCCATCCACGCCTTCTTCGCCATTACGCTTCCCCTGCTGGCCCCGAGCATCGTGGCGGCGGCCCTGTTCGCCTTCGCGGTGTCGCTCGATCAGTTCGTCATCTCGTATTTTCTGGCGACGCCCGGCGTTTCGACTCTTCCGGTCGAGATCTATTCGTCGATCCGCAAAGGCTTCACGCCGGAGATCAACGCCGTGTCGACGCTGCTGCTCGGCGTTTCGATTTCGCTGGTGCTCGTCTTCGCTCTTCTGTCGAAGCCGGGAGGAAACCTTGAGCGGCGTTGAAGTCTCGGGCCTGTCCAAGGGCTATTCGGCCTTGCGGGTGCTGGACGACATCACGGCGCATTTCGAGGCCGGGCGGTTCACGAGCCTGCTCGGTCCTTCCGGATCCGGCAAGACCACCCTGCTGCGCATCATCGGAGGCTTCGTCGCGCCCGATCAAGGCCGCGTGACCATCGGCGGCCAGGATGTGACCCGCGAGCCGCTCTGGCGCCGCAACATCGGCATGGTGTTCCAGTCCTACGCCCTGTTCCCCCACATGAACGTCGGCGAGAACATCGCTTATGGGCTCCATCGGCGTGGGATCCGCGGGGCCGCAGCGGCCCGCGAGGTCGCGAGGGCGGTCGAGATGGTGCATCTCGGCGGCCTCGAGTCGCGCCGGCCGAAGCAGCTCTCCGGTGGGCAGCAGCAGCGGGTGGCCCTGGCGCGCGCCATCGTGACGAAGCCACGCGTCCTGCTGCTCGACGAGCCGCTCTCGGCGCTGGACCGGCGGCTTCGGCAGGAGATGCAGGTCGAACTGCGCCGCATCCAGCGCGACAGCGGCCTCACCACGATCTTCGTCACCCACGACCAGGAGGAGGCGCTGACGCTGTCGGATCGCGTGGCCATCCTGGACCGCGGCCGCATCGTTCAGGAGGACGTGCCGGCCACGATCTACGAACGGCCGGCGACGCGGTTCGCCGCCGCATTCCTGGGCGACGCCAACTTCTTCTCAGGGTTCGTCGTGGCGGATGGCGTGGCGGTCGGCGGCCAGTTGATCCGCACCGCGGACCCCCTGCCCGCCGTCGGCACGGCCGTAACCCTGGCGGTGCGGCCGGAAAAGATGACGCTGAGGCCGGCCGGAGCTTCGGCCGAGGGCGGCAATGCCGTCGAGGCGACCTTGCGCGAGATCATCTATGCCGGCGCGACCTCGACCTACCTGCTGGGAGGCCCCGACGGCGCCGAGATCAAGGTCTTTTCGCAAAACCGCGAACTCCCGACGGTCGAGCCCGGGAGCCGCGTGGTCCTGACCTGGTCGCCGGCCCATTCCGTGCTGATCGCCGACTGACTCCCGAGAAGATCCCAGAATGCTCCGCAACTCGACGGTACCGGCCTCCCGGGCCTGGTCGACCTGGTCCAATCGCCCGGCCGAAATGGTCTTCCTGCCGCTCGGCATCCGGTTGACGCCCGTAGGTTTTGCGGGCAGCACGGGCCGCGCCACGCTGTTCCCGCCGGGAGAGAGTGTCCTGTTCGGCACGCATGCGCTCGATGCCGCGCAGGTTTCGCTCGAACTCCGCCACGCGGGGACCGCGCTCGAGTGGCACTATGACAAGATCGACCCCTTCACGATCGTCGGACGATGGAACGCGTCTCGCCTCGGCGAATGGGGCCTTCGGTTCTGGGTGAACCTTTGCGTCTCGGCCGAGGACGGTTCGCCCGTGACGCTCGATGCGGAGACGGGTGCCGCGACCGTCAAGGTCGGCACGCGATGGATGGCGCTCGTCTCGACCGAAGCCGCGGTCCAGGTGACGGGTCATGCGACGCTCGAGGCCGTGGCCGTGGATTACGAACGGCACGGCTATTTCCATCTGGCGGCCCGCGCCACGGAGGCGGCCGTGCTGGCGCTGCGCTTCAACCTTGAAATGGCGCGCGCCAACCGCTTCGCCGCCGCGGTGGCGGACCGGCGAGACCTGGCGGTCGCGAAAGCCCGTGCGGCGTTGCGGGCCGAAGGGCAACCGTCCTTACCGTCGCAGACCGGTGCCCTCGCGGGCGGGCTCGATGCCATCCGCGACGTCATGGGCTGGAACACGGTGTGGGACGCCGTCAATGGCCGGCCCTACACGTCGATCAGCCGCAACTGGAACGAGGCCAAGTTCGGCGGCTTCGGGGTGTGGCTCGACGACCAGCTCTACGCGGCTCTGCTGGCCGGTCTGTTCGACCCGGAGGTGGCGCGCGAGAACCTCGCCTCGGCCTTGGCCAGTGCAACGCCGCAGGGCAACCTCGCCTGCCTGGTCACGGCCGCCGACGCCTGGGTGGACCGTACCCAGATCCCCGTCGCCGCCTTCGTGGTGAGGCTTCTCGTTCTGCGCAGCGGCTCGCTGACCCTCGCGCGGCTCGCCTATGACACCCTGGCCCGCAACCACGCCTGGTGGTGGGCGAACCGCGACCCGCACGGCCGCGGGCTCTGTTCCTACGGCACGTCGGACGTCGGCGAAGGCCTCTACAAGGGCACGTCCTTCGGGTCGCGCAACGAATCCTCGATGGACAATGCGCCGATCCACGACGAAGCCGCTTATGATCCCGAGACCCGTACGCTGGCGAGCTTCGACGTCGGGCTGAACAGCCTCCTCGCGCTCGACGCCGAGATGCTGGCCGAACTCGCGGCCGACCTCGGCTTCGTGGCCGCCGCCGAGGCTCATGCGGCGCGGGCCGAGGCGACGCGCGTGAAGATCCGGACGGAGCTCTGGGACGAAGCGCGCGGGATTTTCGCCAACCGGCTGTGGTCGGGCGCCTTCGTGCGCAGCCTCGGGCCCACCAGCTTCTACCCGTTCGTCGCCGGCGTGCCGACGCCCGAGCAGACGAAGCATCTCCTGACTCATCTGGCCGACGAGCGCACCTTCGGCGGTCCCTTCCCAATCCCCGGGACGGCGCGCGATGACCCGGCCGCGAAGGACAACTCGTATTGGCGCGGCCGCATCTGGCCGCCGCTCAACTGGTTTGTCTGGCAGGGTCTGCGCCGGATGGGGAGGCGGGTCGAGGCCTCCGACCTGGCGCACCGGAGCTTTGCCTTGTTTCGCGCCGCCTGGGACACGCGCCGCCTCTGCCCCGAGAACTACAATGCCGAGACCGGCGAGCCACTCGACCAGCCCGACACCGAAGGCTTCTACACCTGGGGGGCGCTCATGCCCGCCATGGCGGTCGGCGAGGTGATGGACCACACGCCCTGGGGCGGCTGGGAACTGGTCAACGCCGGGGAGGATCTCGCGCTCGGACCGATCGAGAGCCCGGTCGGGTCGGTGCGCGTCGAGGTCGAGGCCGGCGTGCTCTCCTTGGGTCAAGGCGACCGGCCGCTGCTGTCCACGGACATCGTGGGGCGCTTGTCGGAGCTGCGTTTGGTCGACGGGCTCTTCTCGGTCACCCTGCCCGAGACATTGACGGCGGGATGCCGCTTGACGCTAGCTCGTGTCGAGGCGGACCGCGTGCTCATGGCGCGGGCCGGCAGCCGAGAGATCACGCGGGGCTCGGGACCTGATGGGATCAGCCTGACGTTCGGGCCGGAAGACGCCGGAGCTACCGTGACCGTCGTGTGGCGCGGTTGAGACCAACCGCAAAACGAACGTGTTCTCCAAACGCTTCGTCCTGAGCCGACCGCGGAACGCGGTCGTGTCGAAGGACGCTCCAGAGCCCTCGCTCCCGGCCATGCGTGCTTCGACGCGGCCCTGCGGGCCGGCTCAGCAGGAGGATGAGTGGGAACCTTCCGCCGTTAGTATGACACCTGGTCTAGGCTGCCGTGGATGTTCACTTCGACGTTTCGGGCATTGAAGAGGCACCACGGGAGACGACCAGCATGCCGAAGATCTCGCGACGCTCGCTTCTGGCCGGGGCCGGCGGCAGCCTGGCTCTGCCGATGCTCGACTGGCCGGCGGCGGCCGACACGCCGCCCGAGGCAACCGGCAAGCCGCCCAACATCCTCTTCATCCTGGCCGACGACATGGGCTACGCGGATCTGTCCTGCTACGGCCGCCCGGACTTCACGACCCCGCACATCGACCGTATCGCGAAGGACGGGCTTCGCTTCACCCAGGCTTATGCGAACTCGGCCGTCTGCTCGGCGACCCGCACGGCGCTGATCACCGGACGCTACCAGGATCGGCTCGCGATCGGCCTCGAAGAGCCTCTGGCCGCCAACGTGGCGGGGCTCCCCCCAACGCATCCCACGCTGCCTTCGCTGCTGCGCGCCAAGGGCTACCACACGGCCCTGATCGGCAAGTGGCACCTCGGCTTCCTTCCTGACTACGGGCCGCTCAAAAGCGGCTACGAGCACTATTACGGGATCCGCGGCGGCGCGGCCGACTACTTCAACCATGATCACACGCTGTGGAACGAAGACGTTCTGGCCCACGAGGCCGGCTATCTCACCGATCTCTTCGGCGACCACGCGGTGCGGCTCATCGGCGACTTCGCGGCGACCGACAAGCCCTTCTTCATGAGCCTGCATTTCACGGCCCCGCACTGGCCCTGGGAAGGGCCGACGGACGCGGCCGAGTCGGCCCGCATCGCGGCCAAGCACGACCCGGAGGCACTCGGCGATTTCGACGGCGGCGACCAAAAAACCTATGCGGCTATCGTGACCCGCTTGGACCAGCAGGTCGGCCGCGTGCTCGATGCGCTCGACAGTGCCGGCGTGGCCGGGAACACGATCGTGGTCTTCACGAGCGACAATGGCGGCGAGCGTTTCTCCGATACCTGGCCCTTCACGGGCAAGAAGACGGACCTGCTCGAAGGCGGCCTGCGCATCCCGGCACTGCTCCGCTGGCCGGGCCGCGTGCCGCCTGGCTCGACCAGCAGCCAGGTCATGATTTCGATGGATTGGCTGCCGACCCTCACGGCCGCGACCGGCACCGCGCCGGACCCGGCCTACCCGAGCGACGGCATCTCCATCATCGAGCATCTCCGCCCCGGCGTGCCCGACGCGCCGCGCGTACCGGACGCGCCGCGCGTGCTCTACTGGCGCTACCTCAACAAGAACCAACGCGCGGTGC
>CAXTME010000129.1:0-1739 GCA_964245215.1 uncultured Lichenihabitans sp. | reverse complement strand
GACGCGCCGCGCGTGCTCTACTGGCGCTACCTCAACAAGAACCAACGCGCGGTGCGCGACGGCGATTGGAAGTATCTCGAGATCATGGGGAACAGCTTCCTGTTCGATGTCGTGCAGGACCCGCTGGAGCGGGCCAACCTCAAGCTCCGTCAGCCGGAGGTTTTCGCGCGGTTGAAAGCTAAGTGGGAAGCCTGGAACGCCACCATGCTGCCCTTCACGAGCGACACCTACTCCTACAGCCTGTCGGGCGAGGACCTGGCCGACCATTACGGCGCGCCCGCCACGATCGAGGGCTCCGAAGGCCGCGCGAAGTAAGCCGCGCCCGATCACGCCGGTCCGGGCTTGCTCGCGACCCAGACGAAATGCTTGCGGCCGCGCGTTCCGTGCGCCCGCACCGCAACCGCCTCGGCCACGAACCCGGTCCGGCGAAGACGGAGCGTGAAGCTCTCGTCGGGCGTGGCCGACCATACGGCCAGTGTGCCTCGGGGACGAAGCGCCGCCAGGGCGGCGCCGAGGCCCCGCACATCGTAGAGCGCGTCGTTGCCCTGCCGGGTGAGCCCGTCCGGACCGTTGTCGACATCGAGCAGGATTGCGTCATAGGCGCCGCGGGCGTCGCGGATCAGCTGACCGACGTCGGTTTCGAGGATCGTCACCCGCGGGTCGTCGAGGCTCCCCGCATGGATGTTCGCCAGGGCACCGCGTCCCCAGGCCACGACGGCGGGCACGAGTTCCGCCACGACGATGGCGGCGTCAGGCCCGAGCAGGCCGAGCGCCGCCCGCACCGTGAAGCCCATGCCGAGTCCACCGATCAGCACGCGGGCCCCGGCCGATGCGGCGAGCCCGGCGCAGCCGAGCCGTGCCAGCGCCTCTTCCGATCCTCCAACACGGCTGCTCATCAGTTCCGCGCCGTCATCCAGGCGGATGACGTATTCGCTGCCGCGCCGCAGCAGGCGCAACCGGCCACCGCCATCCGGGATCGGCGCCGTATCGAGCAGGGTCCAGGGGGTCATCGTGAGTTCCGTCGTAGGACCGAGGCATGATCAAACATGCGCAAGCGCATAAGATCGGCTAGTAGAGAGCGCGTTCGAAGCGTCTTGCCGAATAGGGAACAGCGTTGGGCAAGCTGCACGCCATCGGCAACATTCAGTTCCGGATCTATGCAGGTGATCATCGTCCGGCTCGTTCTCACGTCGTGCATCCCGACTACGAGGTCCAGATCGACATCCTGTCTCTCCTGGTTTTGCGCGGCTCGCTTCCGGGCCGTGACGGTCGCATCATCACCGACTGGGCGGTCGCCAACCAGGCTCTACTGATCGACGTGTGGAACGATCTCAATCCCACCCTCTCGCTTTGACGGAGCATGCCATGACCGATATGCAGGCTGGGTCGGCCGTGGCAACCGCCACCTTGCCCCGCTGACCGATCCCGTCGTTTTTGCGCGGGCCGGCGTAGGCGCATTTGGCGGTAACGTGACCTGGGATGGCGACGACGGTGAGTTGGCGATCGACGCCTATCATCTCAGCCTGATTGCGCAAGAGCAGGCGCCTTTTACAACAGAAAACGCTTCGGCATGGCAATCAGCGCTGAAGATCTCCGATACCGAAATTGCAGACCTGCTTGGTATCAACAAGGACCTATGGTCCGATTACAAGGGCGGGGTCGATATTCCGACGATGGTTGCTAGACTCTGTAGAGCCGTTCAGCGCGATCCCATCATCCTCTACGCTCATTTGCGCCCC
>CAXTME010000128.1:0-11784 GCA_964245215.1 uncultured Lichenihabitans sp. | reverse complement strand
CTCTAGCTAGGGCCGAAGCCGGAGCTTTCGTTGCATCTCGCTGGGCTACATCTAGTCTTGCAGCAGATTTGTCGCAGCCGGCCGCCCGATGGTGATGATTTGTCACGAGATGATGCCGCCGTTCGCGCGGACGACCTGACCGGTGATCCATCGCGCGGCGGGCGTCGCGAGAAAGGCGACCACGTCCGCGACGTCCTCCGGCCGGCCAAGCCGCCGCAGCGGCGTGCTGCCGACGACCGCCAACAATCTGTCCGCCGGAACTACCGCGCGCATTGTCGCCGTGTCCGTGAGACCGGGTGCAACCGCGTTGACCGTGATATGCCGCTCCCCCAACTCGATGGCCAACGTGCGGACATAGGCCTCCAGGGCGGCTTTCGCACCGGCATAGACCGCCGTCCCGGCATAGGAATTCGAGGCCATGCTGCTTGAGATGACGATGATGCGCCCGTCGTCACGCAGGGTTCCGGCCGCTTTCTTGAGAAGAAAGAACACGGCACGCTGGTTGAGCGCGGTTTCCTGGTCCCACTCCTCGGCTGACGTGTCCTTGACGGGCCGGAAAGCGACGCTGCCGCCTGCGGCCGCGACCATGATGTCAAGGCCGCCACCGAACCGCTGCGCCTCGTCGACCAGCCGGTCGAGGTCCTCCTTGTCGCCGACGTCCGCGCGAACTGTCTTCGCTCGGCCGCCGGCCCGGTCGATGTGCTGGGCGACCGCCTGCGCTTCCCCCTCGTTCTTGGGGCGGAGGTAATTCACGGTCACCGCTGCACCTTCGCGCCCGAGCGCCAGGGCGATCGCGCGCCCAATCCCCGAGGACGACCCCGTCACAAGCGCCGACTTGCCGACGAGCGCATTCACGACGTCGTTCCTTCGGCCGAAGGCGCGGGGTACCACGTGTCGGGGTCCGGTGGCTTGGAGCCGGGCGGAGCGTCCGTGAGTTCGAGGTACAGGCCGAGCGCGTCCCTTGCGTCGATAAAGGCGAACGCGACCTCGCCGCCCCACACGCGTCCCGACTGTGCAATGCCAAAGCCGCGCTGGGAGAAGGCAGCTATGGCGTCAGCGAACCTCCCGCCCTCGGTGCGAAGGCCCAGATGGTGGATCCCCTCGCCCTTCCGCGCCAATGCGTCTTCGAAAATGCTCGTCCCACCTGTGGGTTCGACGACCTCCCACATCATGTTCGCGGAACTCGCGTAGCCCATCACCGCGCTGAACCAGTGCGCCTGGCCGTGGTAACGTGTGTCGCTCGTCGTCTCCCGGTCGAAAGTGTAAAGGCGCCACGGCCCGATGCCGAGCTTCATGAGGCCGTCCATCGTGCGCCTGTGGTCCCGGGTGACGAGGCAGACCTGGACGATGTCGCTCGGGATGGTCCCGAGCACTTGATCGAGTATCGCAAGCAAGACGGCCTCCTCGGCATCAAGATCAAAGGCCCATCGGGTATTCGACGCCGTCGAGCCCCGGCACGACGACGCGGTCCGGGTCGTTGTCATTGGCCCGCAGTTGCTCGGCGGCGAAATCGGTCACACAGCCGGACAGGAGCTGGCGGGGATCCTCCAGCACGAGCCGCAGCCGAGTCGTCATGGTTCGGATGTCGTCCGGGCTGGTGATGCGCGGCATCTCGCCCAGACGCCGCGTGCCTGCCCCGAGCGTTGGGATCTCCACACATTCTGGCCCGAAGGCGGGGTAGCCTTCGAACATCGTCGTCCCGAGATCGCGGATGGCCCTCGTGAACGCCCACAACTGTCGGAGTGGAGCCTCCATTTCGCGCACGGAAGCGAGGTCGTCGGGACTCTTGGCGATGAAGATCGGCGCGTGAGGGGCGACGTACAGCCGGTCAAGCGGAAGCGTGTGGCCCGAGGCCGCTAAGATGATCTGGGCGATGGAGTTGCTGGTCCAGGTGACGCCGGCTGTCGGGCGGCCCTGCTGGCCCGCGATGAGGATTTGGGCCTGGCTCCAGTCTACATCGTGTTCCCGGAACCAGCGGTTGGCCCGAAACGCGATATCCATGCCGACCAGGAAGAACGTCGCGATCATCACAAGGTTGAACGGAACCGCGGCGCCGAGCGCATTGCCGGTCGCCTCCAGGTATTCTCGGCGGACAAAATCGGGGTCGAGCCTGCTCTCGTCCTTCAAGGCCCCCGCGAGCAGGCGGTCCGTCACGCCGCAGGCGTAGTCCACCAGGGCGGCAATCGAATCCTCCCGTCCGCGGAAAGCCTCGACCGCGATCCGGTCGCGCCATAACGCTGCGGCGTTCGCGGCCCGTGCCGGGCCGAGCGCCGCGCGGAGCCGCTCCGCTCCGTCTCGCCAAACTGTCCGGTCAGAGTAAGACCGCCGCATGTCCACCAGCGAGGCAACGGCCGGCCCGAGGTGCGCGATCCCCGCCAGCTCCTTGAAGCCGCGCGTCGACAGTCGGAACGCCAGAAGTTCGGGCGGCCGCCCGCCGCCCGGATAGAGCGCCATGTCAGTGGCGGTCGCAACGATCAGCGGCTGATCCCTCGTCGCCTCCACGGCGAGCCGCGTGAGGTCGGCCCCGACCGTTCGACCGCCCGCCGTATAGGCTTCGAACAACGCGACGAGTTCGGGGCTTTCGCCCCCGCCTGTCCCCATCATGTCGCGATCCTGTAGATATGGCTGTCCTGCCGGAACCGGATCGCAGGCGACAGGCTCTCCGACACCGCGACAAGTAACCCCTCTGTCGTTCTCAGAACCGCGATATCGGTCGCACCGAACGTCGGAAACGTCTCGATCTCCTGCATTGCTCGTCCGTCCCAGCGGTAGACATGGCCGTAGAGATCGGTCTTGGGCTGCTCGCGAGACCCGGTCAGGAAATCGACCTGGACGAGCAGCCGCTCGCCATCCTGTTCCAGCGTAGCGAAACCTCGGCCGCCTGCGCCGCTCAACCTCTGGTGCTGGACAAACCGGCCGTCCTCCCACCGCAGTAGCACGCTGTCGCCCATCAATCTGGCGAAGGCGAGATAAGTCGTCCCGGTGATGTCGAAGGCACAGAAGGCGCGTCCGCTGTCGCCGTCGAGCTCCTGCAGCGGCGCGAAAGCCTCGCCCGTCCAACGTAGAATTCGGGAGGGTGCCCTGTGGTCTGCGTAGGCGAGCAGGTCCTCATCGCCGATCCGCAGAGGCAGCCAATTGTAGCCCCAAATCGACTCGATCGTCTGGAACGGCAGAAAGCTCTGGCCATCCCACTCGAAGATCTGAGATCGAGCAGGGTTGCGGGCCGTCGCTCCAGGCTGATCGACGCCCTGAGCGAGAGCGAGAAAATGACGGGTGCCGATCGCGACGTGCCGCCACTGCTTCGCCGCGAAGGTGGGGAAGCTCTGGACGACGACAAAACCCTGTCCCGACCAGCGGAACAGCGTCGAGTCGACGTTGAGGGCATAAGGGCCGTGGCCCGATCGTAGGTTGGCCACGGCGAGGAACAGATCGTCCCCGATCCGGAACGGCTCGACATCCTCGCTGCCGCTCGCCGGCAGCCTGAACCGCTCCTCGAATTGCGTCCCCGTCCAGCGGTAGATCAGGACAGGAAGACCGTCGCTGTCCCCGGCCTCGACTTTCGCGGGCTGGCCCGGCACGTCTCTAGCGAGCTGCGGGACAGCTAGGTGCGGGGTGCCGTCCAGGTCGAACGGGGCGACCGCGCGCGCGCCGCTCGTTGCGAGGCCCTGGACGGGATGCAGACGCGAGCGCAGCTCAGGCAATGCCGACGCCTCCTGTCACGCCGTATACCTCGCCCGTGATGTAGCTCCCCTCCTGGGAGGCGAGCAGCACGTAGATGGGTGCGAGTTCCACAGGCTGGCCTGGTCGCCCCATCGGGACCTGGGTCCCGAACCGTTCGACCTTGTCTTGGGTCTGGCCCCCGCTGACCTGCAGCGGGGTCCAGAACGGGCCCGGTGCGACGGCGTTCACCCGCACGCCCTTCGCGATCACTTGCTTGCTGAGCGCCTTGGTGAACGCCACGATCCCCGCCTTGGTGACGGCGTAGTCGAGGATGCCCTGCGAGGGGTCGTAGGCTTGAACCGACGCCGTGTTGATGATCGCAGCCCCTGGGGGAAGCAGCGGCATGGCTGCCTTGGTGATCCAGAACAAGGCGTAGATGTTCGTCTTCAGAGTCCGGTCGAAGTCTTCCGTCGTGATCTCCTGCAGGCTCGGTTTTGTACTCTGTGCTCCGGCGTTGTTGACGAGGATGTCCAGCCCGCCGAGGGCAGCGGCCGCGTCGGCGACCAGAGACCGGCAGAACGCTTCCCCGGAGATGTCGCCCGGCAGACCGACCGCCTTGCGGCCGGCCCCCTCGACGAGGCGCAGGACGTCATGAGCATCCTTGACCTCGCTGGGCAGATAGCCGAGCGCGACGTCCGCGCCCTCCCGGGCGAAGGCGATCGCGGCGGCGCGACCGATCCCACTATCGCCGCCGGTGATCAACGCTCGGCGGCCCATCAGGCGGCCGGCGCCGACGTAGCTCTCCTCCCCGTGGTCCGGTTGCGGCGTCATGAGGGCAGAGAGCCCCGGCGCCGGTTGCGGCTGCCGCCCGAAAGGGGGTCGCGGGTACTGCTCACGGGGGTCCTGCATACGAATACGATCGTCAGTCATGTCCTGGTCTTTCGATGGGATCGGGGGGCGGCCACCGCCGCCTGACCGAAGTAGGGATCTTCTGGGGTCTCATGACCACCAAGACGGTGACATCGGTCTTGGCCTTGGGGGACTGACATTGCATCAAGGGAGCACGGCGTGGCCGACGAGGCGGGCGACGTCGCCGGCGCGGCCGTCGAGCAACGCCTTGACCGAGTAGAGTGCGGTGCCGAACACCTGGGCCGGTTCGACGTGAGCGGGCATCACGAGTTCGAACCTGTCGGTGACGACGTCGAGTAGGGCCGGTCCGGGCGTCGCGAGCCAAGCCACGACGGCCTCCTCCAGATCCTCGGCCTTCTCAACGCGCCGTCCCCACAGGCCCATCGCCTCGGCGACCCGACCGAAATCGGGGTTCTTGAGGTCCGTGTAGCTGTCGAGCAGGCCTTCGGCCTTCTGCTCCAATTCGACGAAGGCGAGGGAGGCGTTGTTGAACACGGCCAGCTTGACCGGCAGGTTCTCCTGGACGGCGGTGAGGAGATCGCCGAACAGCATGGTCAGGCCGCCGTCGCCGCAAAGCGCGATTACCTGCCGGCCCGGGCAAGCGGCGGCGGCGCCGAGCGCCTGGGGCATGGCGTTGGCCATGGTCCCGTGCGTCAGGCTGACGACCGTTCGGTTGCGGCCGGTCGCCGGGACGTGGCGCAGCAGCCAGACCATGGGCGAGCCGCCATCCGCCGTCAGCACGGCATCGGGCCGCGCGTGCCGGGCCACGAGGTCGGCGAGGTACTGCGGGTGGATCGCGCCGCCCTTGCCGATGCGCGCCCGATCGTCGAGCTTGGCCGTCGCCCTCCGGTGCCGCTCCAGCGCCTCGTCGAGAAAGGTCCGGTCGGCCTTGGCCGCCACGCGCGGGAGGAGCGCATCGAGCGTCGTAGCGACATCACCCACGGCGGCGAAGTCGATGGGGTGCCGACGGCCGAGATGGGCGCCGTCGATGTCGACCTGGATGATCGTCGCCTTGTCCGGGTAGAACTGCCGCCAAGCGAAGTCGCAGCCGAGAAGGAGCAGGGTGTCACACGCCATTAGCGCGTGATAGCCGCCCTCCGTGCCGAACACCCCCGTCATCCCGACCGCGAAGGGGTTGTCGTACTCGAGAAAGTCCTTGGCCCGGGACGTGAACGCAACCGGCGCTTTCAAGCGCTCGGCCAGGGCGACCACTTGATCGTGCGCGCCCTCGCACCCGGAACCTCCGTAGATGGTGACCCGCGTGCCCGCGGCGAGCGCGGCGGCGATGCGATCGAGGTCGGCGTCGGGAGGTCGCACCTGCGCGGACGCGCGGTGCACGGCATAGGCGGGGCCCTCCGGCGCGGTCTCGCGCGCCACGTCAGCCGGCACGATCAGCACGGCGACGCCACGCTTGGCGAGCGCCGCCTGGGCCGCCATCACGGCCATGCGCCGAGCCGAGGACGGGGTGCGGATCTCGTCGCAGAATACGGTAGAGGCCTTGTAGACCGTCTTGAAGTCGACTTCCTGGGGGAAGTCGAAGCCGATCTCGTCGCGCACTACCTGGCTCGCGATCAGCACCACTGGGCAGCGGCTTCGGTGCGCCTCATAGAGGCCGTTGATGAAATGCAGGCTGCCCGGCCCGCAGGAGCCCGCGCAGGCCGCCAGCTCACCCGTGAGCATGGCGTCCGCCCCTGCCGCGAAGCCGCCCACCTCCTCGTGGCGGACGTGGACGAAGCGGATGCCACTGCGCCGGATCGCGTCGGTTATGTGGTTCAGCGTGTCGCCCGGCAGGCCATAGCATCGCCGAACCCCGGCGGCCTCGAGAACGGACACGATCACCTCGGCAGCAGTCTCGCTCATGACGTCTCCTCGCTCACCGCGCCCCGCGTCGCAGGCGTTCGCCAGAAATCCTCGATCACGCCGTTGACGAGGTCCGGACGGGTCGCGAAGGCGAAGTGATCGGCGCCCGCGATTTCGACCAGACGAGCTCGGAGAAGGTTCCGGCGCATGAACAGGGCAACCTCGGCCGGTACCTCCTGACCGAGGACGCTCGCGATCAGCAGCGTGGGGCAGCCGATCCCCTTCAGCAGCGCTCGATCGTCGTCGCCCGCGATGCCGTCGAAGAAGCCGCGCAGCGTGTCCGCGCCCGCGAGCAGGCTCATCGGTCGGAAGAAGGCGACCAGTTCCTCCGCTTCAGCCTGCCCAACGTCGCGGAAGACGCGGCGAGGATCGAGGATGGCGTCGGTCGCTGACGCCACGCCGCTCTCGAGCAACCTTGCGAAACGCGCGATGCCGTCGGCGTCGAAGCCCCATGGCCAGTCCTCGCCGGCCCGGAAGCATGGGCTCGCATTGATCGCAACCAGCTTGCCGACGCGATCGCGATGGAGCGCCGCGAAACGCAAAGCGACGTGCCCGGCCGAAGCGAAACCGATGAGCGTCACCACCCGCAATCGGAGGGCATCGAGAAGGGCGAGGAGGTCGCGGCAGTAAAGGCACGTGACATCTTCCGTGTCCGGCAGCGCGGTCGAGCGGCCATAGCCGCGCAGATCGAGGAACACGTTGCGGCAGAGCGGGGCGAAGTGCCGACGCTGCAACTCCCAAGACCGGCTGTCGAGCGGTAAGCCATGAAGCCAGACTATAGTGTCGTCGCCGCGACCCTGCTCCCACCACGCCAGAGTACCACCCTCGACGGCAAGCATCTGATAGAGTGGCCTGAAGGTTGTCAGCGCGGAACGGTCGGGCTCGGCACCGGTCTCTCGCACACATCTCTCCGCGTTCGACCCGTCGCGAGCCCAGCGGCCGGCGGGGCAATTTAATTCGATAGGAGCCCAAGCCGACGACCCAAGCCCCTGTACCGGGCTCAGGCGTCTTTCGTGGTGCGCTGCACGTCCTTGCTTTCGAGGAACAGCCCATTCGCGGTGAAGCGCATCATGTCGACGCTTTCGGTGACGGCGTCCTTGGCGATGCCCTTGATGCGGGAGTACACCCAGACCCGGGCGACCCCCGCCGAACCGGACTCCATCTCGACCACCAAGTCCTCGATGTCCTTGTGGTAGTCCGGCATCTTGACGAGGTTGCTCTTCCAGACGTCGATGAAGGCCTTCGGTCCTTTGACCGGAGAATGATCCTCGTGGATCAGGATGCAGTCCGGCGCAAGGTAGGTCGCCGCGGCTTCCATGTCCTTCTCGTTGCAGAGGATGTCCAGGAACGTGAAGCACCGATCCTTGAAGGCCTCCGAAGTGCCGCCGAACGTCGTGCCGATCGCGTTGCGTTTGACCATGGTCGTTTCCATTATTAGGAGTGGATCACGCGGTCTGTGTCGCGAACGGCCTCAGAGCCCCACCGCGGGATATTTGTCCGCCGGCCACGGCTTGGCGTGCACCATGACGCCGATGATCATGCAGGGTTTGTCGGAGCGGTTGGCCCAGGCGTGGTTGACACCCTGCACCACGGCCGTGTCGCCCGGCTTCAGCAGGACCTCGTCAGTGTCGGTGACGAGACTGATCTCTCCATAAGCCACGACGAACATGTCCAGCGTGTCGGTGCGGTGCATGCTGGGGTGGCGTTCGAGGTCTTTCTCGGTCGGCGGGTACTTCTGCTTCACCTTCTTGTTAAGGTCCTGCAGGATCTCGACGTGCTTCTGGGCGTCCTTAATGTCCGGGGGAATCTCCAATGCGCGAAAGGTCAGCCCGTTCTCCGCGGGTTCACGGGCAGTGACGTCGGCGGCGCGGTCGCCCCCGATCTGGTTGTCCACCGGCAACTCGGTCGTGTTCCACAGCGTGGAGCGCCAGAAGATCTCCGGCATCTGCTGGTGGTTAGTCGAGTTGCGGTAGACCACGGCGGACTTTTTGTCCTCGTTGGCGCCGATCACCACTCGATTGACGTCTGGCATGTCGTTCTCCTGGTCGGTTAGAGGATCCGTTCGGGTTTGCGCTCAGGTAGCGGGGAAGCCGCTCTCGGGCACGGGTGGGCGGCTCCACTCGGTCGAACCCGAGACACCCGTGGCGAGCGACTGGACCGTCTGTTCGCACCAGCTGCGGAACCCCATGGCGTCGAGCCCCAGGCAGAACACGGTGACGCCGTCCTCGAGCGCCTGCCGGCAGGCCTCTGCGGTCGGGACCAGCACAGGTCCGCCCACGACGGCGACGCCATGCTTGCGGGCCGCAGCCAGCACGGCCTTGTAGGCCTCGGCTGCCTTTTTTCCGGCGCCCATCTCGGTGCCCTCGCCGAGGGAGAAGGCCAGGTCACCCTGGCCGAAGATTACCATATTCACGTCGGGATGGGCGCAGATCTCGTCGATGAGCGCCACCCCGTCCGAGTTCTCGATCATCGGGACGAGGTTGATCTCACGGTTGTTCCACGCCGCGTAGTCGTTGAATGTGCGAAAATTGTAGTCGGCCGCGCGGACGGAAGGGCAGATGCCCCTGTCGCCCTTGGGCGGAAAGAAGGCGGCCTGGGCGGCGGCCTCGATGTCGTCGAGCGAATGGATCTCGGGAAGGAAGACGCCTTCCGCTCCGGCCTCGAGCGCCCGGCGGATGTCGGTGGCGTTGTGGGGGTCGGGGACGCGGACGTAGGCGGCGAGGCCCGCGAGTTGGCTCGTGCGGACGAGGTCCTCGATGCTGCGGGGATCGTTGCCGCTGTGCTCGCTATCGAGCATCACAAAATCGAAGCCCGTCGCTCCCATGACCTCGATCAGCGCCGGGTTGCCGGTGAAGCACTGGATGCCGAGAGGGAGCTGTTTCTTCTCCAACATCCCGAGGACTTTGTTGCGCTCGAACATGAGACCTCTCCAAAACGTAGCGCGTAAGCGCCACGGTTGATCTGCTCGACGAAAGTCGCCAGCGCCGCGTCAGGGATAAGATACAATCACAGGTAGATTCAACAGAGCTTCCGCACCGCCACGTTCGGTTGTGATTTGTGGCATGACGTGCCTCCCTGCTTCAGAAATGGTCAGGATCGCCCGGGTCGGCGGCGAAACCCGTCGCTCTGATCCCTGCCAGTACACAGGCCTCGTCGTTATCGGCGACGTCGCCGCTCGCCCCCGCGGCGCCTACGATCGAGCCGTCGACAGCACGGATCAGCACCCCGCCCGGCACGGTCAGGACCCGCCCGTTCGCCAAAGAAGCGAGCGCGTCGAAGAAAGATGGAAGCTTGGCGGCCCGCGCGGCGAGGTTGCGCGTCCCGAACCCCATGCCGAGCGCCCCCCAAGCCTTCCCGCTCGCGATGTCTGGCCGCATCAGGCTCGAACCGTCCTCCGCCTTGAGCGCGATCAGGCAACCCCTCGCGTCTAATACGGCGACGGTCATCGGCGCGAGCCCTTCGGCCCTGGCATGGGCAAGGGCGCCATCGATCAGTTGTGCAGCTTCGGACAACTTAAACATGGGCATCTCCGCTGGAGCCCTGAAGCAAGTCGGCGTACGAACATTGGTTTGGCTATCGAGGCCAACCTAAGAACTTGAAAGTGTAAGTGACCTAGTGACTTCTAAGTCGTATCAGTTACGTTTCGTTCCGGCAAGCCGCGAATGAGGCGGGCAAGAACCCCCTCCGCTTCAGGGACCGTCGACCGGACGCGCGTGGCCGACCAGATCTCGACGACGCTGAAGAAGGACATTCTGCGAGGGACCCTCGTGCGAGGGACCAAGTTGCCGGCGGAACGTGACCTGGCTCAACGCTACGGGGTCAGCGGTCCGACCGTGCGCGAGGCCATCCGAGCGCTCAGCACGCTCGGGCTCGTCGACGTCCGCCATGGGAGCGGAGCCTACGTCACCGCGGACACGGCACTGCTGGTGGCCACGGCGCTCGGCGCGATCATCAGGCTGGGAGACCTGAGCTGCTTCGACGTCCTCGGCGTCCTCGGGACCCTGTACCGCCAGGCCGCCATGGAAGCGGTGGCGACCGCGACCGACGACGACCACGTCCGGCTCCGCGCGTCGATGGAGCGGATCGACGGCGCCGACACGGCCGAGGCGGCGGCGGACGCCGTCCGGAGTTTCCACACCGCGGTGGTCGCCGGCGCTCACAACGCGCTCCTGAACGCACTCTGCCGGTTCCTGATCGAACTCCAGACCGAGCTGTCCCTCGAACTGGCCGGTGGCTCCATGGAAGTTTGGCGGTCGGTCTTCGAAGCCCTGAGGCCGGCGCGAACGCGGCTCTTCGAGGCGCTCGTCGGGCGGAACGCGACGAACGTGGTGGACCTCACGGAGCAGTTCTATCGAGCGACCGTGGACGTCACCATGGCTCTGCCCCGGGCTCAGGAGGTCCGGCTGACCGACCCGAAGCTGCGCCACCTCCTGGCGGCCATGCTGGAGCGGGTGGAGCCAAGCTGACGACCGAATAGACGACGTTCGCGTTGTTGTGTGGTGAGGACCCGACGGCTCCCGCTCGCGGGCGCGACCCTCTCGCGCACGTCGAGGAAAGGCGTTGACCACATTGAGCAGCATTCGCCAGTGACCTCCCAGGACGGGAACCACAGGACCAGGGTCGGACGCGAGCGGCGGCAGCGGACCGGCCTCAAGTTGTTGCAGGCCGTCTTCGAAGCGATCGACGACGAGGGTCTCGAGCGTCTCAGCGTGGACCGGATCAGGGCGACGGCCCGGCTCTCACGCGGATCGTTCTACAACTACGCCTCGACCCTGGACGACCTGCTCGCCACCGTGACCGACCTGATCTGGCGGCAGGTGCACTCCGAGCAGGCGGCTCTCTTCGACGTCATACCGGATCCAATCGAGCGGCGGTGCTGCTACCTGCGCTACGGCGTCGGGCGCAGCACGTCCGACAAGGCCTGCGGACTCGTGCTCCTGCGAAGCTTGCCGAGGACCGGGACGTTCAGCCGCGAGATGCGGCTTCGCATGCTGGCCGACTTCTCGGCCGCGCACGCGTCCGGGGCGATCGACGTGTCCTCCGTCGAGACCGCCGTCGACCTCGGCATGGGCCTGACCGTCTCGATGCTGCGCGAGGCCGTCCTCAACGGTCCGAATGCAGCGACGATCAGCGAGCAGTCGGTCATGGTCATGCGCGCGCTCGGGGTACCGAAGGACCGCGCCTCCGAGATCGCAGGGCGCCCACTCCCCGACCCGCCCGCCGTCCCGCTGCGGGCGAAGGTGCTGGCGACCGGTTGGATCTAAGGCTTCCTCGATGCCCGACCTGAAGGCGCGGGAGCGGACGGACGGTCGGGCCCTCGCAGCTTGTCCCGCGTCAGAGCTGACGCCTCACTAG
>CAXTME010000127.1:0-12021 GCA_964245215.1 uncultured Lichenihabitans sp. | reverse complement strand
AACCTCGACAAGCTGCTCGAGGCGATCGAGCTGCAGAGCGAGGTGCTCGACCTCAAGGCCAATCCGAAGCGCGCCGCGGAAGGAACCGTCATCGAGGCGCGTCTCGATCGCGGCCGTGGTCCGGTGGCGACCGTCCTCGTGCAGCGCGGGTCTCTCAAGGTGGGCGACATCGTAGTGGCGGGGTCCCAGTGGGGCCGCGTCCGTGCGCTGCTCGACGACAAGGGCGAGACCGTGTCCGAGGCGGCTCCATCGTTCCCGGTCGAGGTTCTGGGCTTCTCCGGAGCTCCGGAGGCCGGTGATCGCGTCGCGGTCGTCGACAACGAAGCCCGGGCCCGCGAGGTCACGGAATATCGCGAACGCCAGAAGCGCGAAAAGCTGTCGGTGCGCGGCGGGTCGGTGCGCGGTTCGCTCGTCGACATGATGAGCCAGCTGAGGACGGCGGGGAAGAAGGAATTCCCGCTTCTCATCAAGGGCGACGTGCAGGGTTCGGTCGAGGCCATCATGGCGGCGCTCGATAAGCTCGGAACCGACGAAGTTGGAGCCAGGGTGATCCACGCCGGCGTCGGCGGTATCTCGGAATCCGACATCACGTTGGCCGAGGCCTCGAACGCGGCGATCATCGGCTTCAACGTGCGAGCCCATAAGGAAGCCCGGCTGCTGGCCGAGCAGTCGAACCTCGAGATCCGCTACTACAACATCATCTACAACCTCGTGGATGACGTGAAGGCCGCGATGTCCGGGTTGCTGGCGCCGACCCTGCGCGAGGAGATGCTCGGCAATGCCCTGATCCTGGAGGTGTTCAACATCTCCAAGGTCGGCAAGGTGGCGGGGTGCCGGATCACGGACGGCAATGTCCAGCGCGGTGCCAATGTGCGTCTGATCCGCGACAACGTCGTTGTGCACGAGGGAAAGCTTTCGACCCTCAAGCGCTTCAAGGACGAGGTCAAGGACGTGCAATCCGGTCAGGAATGCGGCATGGCGTTCGAGTCCTACCAGGACATGCGGGCCGGCGACATCATCGAGTGCTACCGCGTCCACGAGGAGAAGCGCTCGCTCTGACGCGTCAAGCGATCGCATCGGGTCGGACGGCGGGATCAGGAGATCCTGTCGTCCGCCGGCACTTCCGAAGCCGAGCGCACGTCGTCGGGTGCGATCACAGCGACAAGCAGCTTCCGCTGCGAACCTATCAGCAGCCCAGCGTCGGCGACGTGGGTGCCACGTCGCGTCGATCGCGGACGCCCTGTCCAGGACCTTTTATTTCATGTCCAGAGCCCATCATTCGGGAGCGCAACCGTCGCAGCGCATGCTGCGGGTCGGCGAGCTGATCCGCCACGTCATGGCCGAAATGTTGTCGCGGGGCGCCATTGCAGATCCGGTGCTCGAGAAGCACGTCATCACCGTGCCGGAAGTCCGGATGTCGCCCGATCTCAAGCTCGCGAACGTCTACGTCATGCCGCTCGGCGGACTCGATGTGCAGCCCGTCATCGAAGCCTTGGATCGCCATAAGAAGATGCTGCGGACAGAGCTCGCCCACAAGGTCAACCTGAAGTTCGCGCCCGACCTGAAGTTCAGGCTCGACGAGAGCTTCGAGAAGTCCGCGAAGATCGATGCGCTGCTCGATTCCCCGGAAGTCAAACGCGACCTTGCGGTCTTGGGCGATGACGAAGACCAGGATCAGGAATCATGACGATGACCGAGGCGCAGGTCGCGCAGCCCGGGAAGATGCCGCGGCGGAACCGGGCCGAGGTCAACGGCTGGGTCGTCCTCGATAAGCCGGTCGGCATGACGTCCACGCACGCGGTCAGCCGGTTGAAGCGCCTGTTCAACGCCAAAAAGGCAGGTCACGCCGGAACCCTGGACCCGCTTGCTTCGGGCCTCCTGCCGATCGCCCTGGGCGAAGCCACCAAGACCGTGCCGTTCGTGCAGGATGGCGCCAAGAGCTACCGGTTCCGTGTCCGGTGGGGGATCCAGACCGACAGCGACGACACCGAAGGCAAGGTCGTGGCGACGTCCGATCTGCGGCCTGCCCCGCCACAGATCGCAGCGTTGCTGCCGTCCTTCGAAGGCACGATCATGCAGCGGCCGCCGGCCTATTCAGCCATCAAGGTCGACGGCGAGCGCGCCTATGACCGGGCACGCGACGGCGAGGTCTTCGAACTCGCCACCCGCCCGATCACCATCCACTCGCTGCGTCTAATCGAGACGTCGCTCGATGAGGCGGTGTTCGAAGCCGATTGTGGCAAGGGCACCTATGTGCGGGCGATCGCGCGAGACCTCGGGGCTGCCTTGGGCTGTTACGGCCACGTCAATGCCTTGCGACGCACGCGCGTCGGCCCGTTCACTGAGGCGGACGCTGCCGTTCTGCCCGGCGAGGACGACGATCCGACGCCCTTTCTCGCCGCATTGCGGCGGGTCGAAGCCGGGCTCGGCGAGGTCGCGGGTGTCGACGTCGCGCGCAACGACGCCGCGCGTCTGCGGCGCGGCCAGCCCCTTGTGCTGCGTGGCCGCGATGCACCAAGCGAAGGCATGGCTTACGCCTCCTGCGGCGGGGTCGTGGTGGCTTTCGGCCCCATCGAACAGGGCGCGCTGCAGCCCTACCGGGTGTTCAACCTGCCGTTCTAGATCGTCGCTGAAGCTCAGCTTTTCCGATCGTCATTGCGAAGCAACCCAGCGTGATCGAGGATAAGCTGGGTCGCTGCGCTCGCGATGACGATCGATGATTCTCTTGCTTCACTAGCTCGCTGATACACTCTGGTAGTAGCGGCGGCCCGCTTCGCTCAAGCCGCTGCCCGGATTTCGGCCTTGGGACCGGCTCGGCCGACGGCAGCCGCGACGAGTTCGGCCGTAGCCGCCGACAGGGTCCAGCCCAGGTGACCGTGGCCGGTGTTGTAGAAGACGCCCGGCCGGCGACCGGGTCCGACCCGCGGCAGCATGTTGGGCAACATCGGCCGGAGACCGGCCCATGGGATGACCTTGCTGGTGTCGACGGCCGGGAACAACTGGCGCGTCCAATCGACGAGCGGCTTCACTCGATCGGCCCGGATGTCGCGGTTCTCGCCATTGAACTCGGCCGTTCCCGCCACCCGGAACCGGTCGGCGCCGAGGCGGCTCGATACGATCTTGGTCTCGTCGTCGAGCAAGCTGACCCAAGGCGCGGCGCGCCGGCTCTCCCCCTGCAGGTCCACCGTGATCGAATAGCCCTTGACCGGGTAGATGTTGACGCGGTCGCCGAGAGCGGCCGCGAGCCGTCGGCTGGCGAGACCGGCACAGATCACGACGCCGTCGACCGGCATGGCTCCCGTCGGAAGGGTATGGTCATGCGCCGACGACCACCGGACCGTGAATCCCTCGGTCGCCGGCTCGACAATCGAGACATCGGCGTCATAGACGAAATGCGCGCCTCGTTTCAAGCAAGCGGCCGCGAGGCCACGCGTGAAACGATGAATGTCGCCCGTCGAATCGGACTCCGTGAAGAAGCCGCCGTAGTATCGGCCATGCAGGGCCGGCTCGATCGCTTTCATCTCCTCGGGCGTCACAGTCCGGCGGTCGAGCCCGCCCTGGCGCAACAGCGCATTGACGCGGTCGGCATGATCGAAGCCGGCCTTGTTGCGATAGACGTGAAGGATGCCGCGTCGCTCGAGGTCGAAGTCTATGTTTTCCCGTCCTGCGATCTCGAAGAGGCGCTCCCGGGCCGCGATGGCGAGCTTGGTGGTGGCTACGGTATTGGCCTCGTAATGGGGGATGTTGGCGACGAATTCCGCAAGCCACGAATATTTGTGCCAGCTCGGCGAGAGGTTGAGCGAGAGCGGCGCATCCCGGCGGGCCAGCCACTTGATCCCCTTCATCACGGTCGGCCAGGAGTTCCACACTTCGGCGTTGCTGGCCGAGAGTTGGCCACCGTTGGCGAATGAGGTTTCCATGGCGGCGTAGCGCTGACGATCGAAGATCGTCACCGCGAACCCCCGGTCGAGGAGAGAGTAGGCGGTGGTGATGCCGGTGATCCCGGCACCGATGACGGCAATGTGGTTCATGGAAGATACCTCGTGCAGATGGGACGACGCAAGAACAGACCACCTCGCCGGCGATCCTGGTCTCGTCCCCTCTCTGTCACGGGTACCTGAGAGATTGCCCATCCGGGTTCGGACGGCTTCCCCTTCGGCGGACGCAATGAAGCGCCTCTCTCCAGAGTGCTCTCGCGCTATGGTCCTTCTGCCTGAGAGTTTCCGGGGCGGTTGCTCCGTCGGCGTCCCGGATCCGTCACCGGTCCAGAATCTCTCCCGCAGCGCTATGCGAGCCAGATGACCATGACAGCTCGACGGCCTTCGTGCAACGAACTTCGAGACGCGTTGCGGCTAAACCTCGTAGGCCGATCCGCATCACCGTCGACCACTGCGAGCCGCCGCCTGGAGTCAGGCGCCGAACACCAGGGGGAAATCGGGTCCATCGAGCTTGTCGCCGTCGGCGAGCGTCAGATGCCGGAAGGGTGGCGAGCCCTTGCCCTTCCGATCGGCAAAGACGGCGTCGTCACCCACCCAGCGCGCCGAGAAGACGCGGCGGCGTTGGGCCTTGGTGGGATTGGCCGAGGCCCCGTGCACGGTACGAAAGTCGAACGCCACCGCGTCCCCGGGCTCCATGGCCCAACCGAGGACACGGTAGTCGGCACGATGGCGCGCGATATCCGGCATCTCGACCGTCTTGTCGTCCTGGTAGAGATCGGTGCCGTCGAAGCGTTTGGGTTTGTGAATGCCCCACTGGTGCGATCCGGCCACGCATTCGAGGCTGTTCTCGCGCGGCACGGCATCGAGCGGGATCCAGAAGCTCACCGTCTGGCGTCCTTCGACGCAGTAATAGGGCTGGTCCTGGTGCCATGGCGTGACGACGGATGTGCCGGGCTCCTTCACGAGCACATGGTCGTGGAAGAACCGTGCCGTCCGCGATCCCATGAGGCGCGCCGCCGAGCCCGCGGCCGGCGACTCGAAGACGAAGCGCCTGAAGTCGGCGAAGCGCTGCCAGTTGCAGAGGTCTTGGAAGAAGGGAGCGGCATCGCCTTCGGGGTGGTAGGAGCGTTCGAGGGGGCTGGGATCCGCCATCAGATCGGCGATCCCCTGCCGCAGCGGATCGACCCAGTCCTTGAAGAGCCCCTTCAACAGAATCGCTCCGTCCCGGGCGAACCGTTCGCGGTCGTCGGCGGTCGGGAGAAGGGCGTCGCGCGTCATCATCATGCTCCGAGGCTCGGGGATCGCGGAATTTCGGACGATGCGTCCGAAACAGGTGACCGATCGAGGGCGCGGTCGAGAGTCACGGCACTCGCGCCGTCTTTGCAAGAACGAGTCCTCCCGCACGGACGCGACCGTCACGCCTGGGCGATGAACTTCATGCGATGAGCCTTGTACAGATCGATGATGGCCGCGGCCGTCTCCTCGATGGAGCGCCGCGTCACGTCGATCGTCGGCCAGCCGTTGCGGGCGAAGAGCCGGCGCGACTGCGCGAGCTCCTCGGCCACCGAGATGCGGTCGACGTAAGGGGTTTCGCGATCCGCGGCATTGAGGGACAGGAGACGGTTCTGCCGGATTTGCACGATCCGCTCCGGCGACGCCAAGAGCCCCACCACCAAGGGGTTGCGCAGGCCTTCGACACCCGGCGGCAGCGGCACGCCGGGAACCAGCGGGATATTGGCCGTGCGGACGCCGCGATTGGCCAGGTAGATGCTCGTCGGAGTCTTCGACGTGCGGCTGACCCCGAGCAGCAGGACATCCGCATCCTCGTAGCCTTCGAGCATCTGCCCATCGTCGTGCATCATCGTATAGTTGAGCGCATCGATGCGCTTGAAATATTCGGCGTCGAGCACGTGTTGCGCGCCGGGTTTCGGCGTCGAGGTCGCGCCGAGGTAGGATCCGAAGAGCGCCAGGATGGGCTGAAGCACCGAGAGACAGGGCGAACCGAACTCGCGGCAGGCCTCTTCCAACCTTTGGCTCAGGTCCTGGTCCACCATGGTGAAAAGCACGATGCCCGGAGCGGCTTCGATCTCCGCGACAGCCCGGTCGAGTTGGGCGCGGGAGCGCACCAGCGGATAGACGTGCTCGATCGATGAGACCTCCTGGTACTGGGCCGCCACGGCCCTGCTGGTCGCGATCAGCGTCTCGCCGGTCGAGTCGGAGATCAGGTGCAGATGGAAATAGTGCCGTCCCATGGTGCCGCCCCGTCGCGCCTGTCGCGTCCGAGCAAGATAGACCGAGCGGAGGGGAAAGGGAGTCCATTGCGAAACGCGGCGAACCAGCCCCGGCTCCCACCGGCAGCAATCCTCTGATCGCCAACGCGAAAAGAGCCGAAAGCCAGTCTTGTCCCGGGTCTCCGGTCGTGCCTGTGGACGGCGCTCGCGGAAGGTCGTCGGCTCCTGCGGCCCTGTGGACATCTAAAGAAACCATGAACAGCCCAGGGCCCGTGGACCGCGGAAGTGCCCTCCCTGTTGGCAGCAGGGATAACGGGGATAGCCAAGGACAAGGGCTCGCCCGGCCGGTCTCCATGCCCCTCATGGCATTAAGGAATTCGAAACGCCTGTGGCTGTGTCCATCACAGCCGTTAACGGCCGCGTGACCTCGCGACAGCGGGATAGGTTGTGCCTGCCGAGGGATGAGGCTAATCCACCCCTCTAAGAGACTTAGAAGAAGTAAGATTCTAAAAGGATTCCTTTTGAACGACCCTTTGCGTCAGCCTCTTCCGGACGAGGCCGGGCTTTTTCTCCGTACGCTCGACGGCGAGCCCGCAAGTCGGCCGCCGGTATGGCTGATGCGCCAGGCGGGTCGCTACCTGCCAGAGTACCGCGAGCTTCGCGCCACGGCGCCGACCTTCCTCGATCTCTGCTACAACCCGAAACTCGCCGCCGAAGTCACCCTCCAGCCGATCCGGCGGTTCGGCTTCGATGCTGCGATCCTGTTCAGCGACATTCTGGTCGTGCCGGATGCGCTGGGCCTGCCGGTTGCCTTCGAGAGCGGCCATGGCCCGAAGTTGCGCCCGGTCACGTCCGAGGCCGATATGGCGAGCCTGCACGAGGCCGTCGACATGGACCGATTGGCACCGGTGCTCGAGACCGTGGAAAGGGTCAGGGCCGCCCTCCCGGCCGACAAGGCACTGATCGGCTTCTGCGGCGCTCCTTTCACGGTCGCCAGCTACATGGTGGCGGGTTCGGGAACGCCGGACCAGGGGCCGGCCCGCGCCCTGGCCTACCGGGATCCGGCGCTCTTCGCGCGGATCATCGACCGGATCGTCGAGGCTTCGATCACCTATCTTTCGGCGCAGCTCGCGGCCGGCGCCGATGCGGTCATGATCTTCGACAGCTGGGCCGGTGTGTTGCCGCGTCTCGAATACGAGCGCTGGTCGCAAGACCCGATCACGCGACTCGTGGCCGGCGTGCGCCGACAGCACCTGTCTGCGAGGATCATCGGTTTCCCGCGTGTCTCGGGAGGGCAGTTGCTGCGGGCCGTCGAGACCGGTGTCACGGCACTGGGACTCGACACGGTGGTCGACCCGCATTGGGCGCATCGCGAGCTGCCGCCGGGCTTCCCGGTGCAGGGCAACCTCGACCCCATGGCGCTGATCGCGGGCGGGCCGGCCCTCGATGCGGCGGTGGACGACATCCGTGGCGCCCTCACGGGTCGCCCGCATATCTTCAACCTCGGCCACGGCATCACGCCCGAGACGCCGATTCCCCACGTCGAGCAGCTCGTCGCGCGTCTGCGGGTCTGATCGGGTCGTCCGGCTTTTCGGGTCGCCCGCCGAACGAGACAGCCGGTCCGCCGTCACCAACAAGGTTCCTTTTATGGAAGACTATTACCTGTGGCTCAAGGCCGTGCATGTCGTCGCCATCGTGGCGTGGATGTGCGGGATGCTCTACCTGCCGCGTCTCTTCGTCTACCATGCAGGGGTGCCCGTAGGGTCGCCGCAGTCCGAGACGTTCAAGCTCATGGAACGGCGCCTTCTCCGCGCCATCAACACCCCGGCCATGATCGTGGTGTGGATCACCGGCCTATGGCTCGCCTACGAGGGTGGCTGGTACAAGGCGCATTGGCTGCACGGTAAGATCCTGCTCGTCGTCCTGATGACGGGCGTGCATGGCATGCTGGCCGGGGCCACGCGCCGTTTCGGCAACGACGCCAATGCCAAGACGGCCGGTTACTTCAGGGTCCTCAACGAAGTCCCCACTGTCCTGCTGATCGGCATCGTGATCCTGGTGGTGGTCAAGCCTTTCTGACCGAGAGCCGTTCGGCCTTCACGTCGTCGCCGGATCCATGCCGAATTCGCACGCGTCGGACCGCAAATTCGGCTAGAAGGCGGACCGAAGCCTTTCCGGCCCGGCCAAAGGACAGTCTTGAAACGGTACTTGAACTTCCTTTGGCCAGCCATCGGGCTCGGTGCCGTCGTCCTGTCGCTCTGGCTGCTGTTCCGCGAGCTGCGGGGCATGTCCCTCGCCGACGTCGAAAGCGCTTTTTCGGCCATCTCGGCCGGCCGCTGGATCCTCGCCGTCGCCTCGACGCTGATCGCCTATGTGGCGCTCGCCTGGTATGACCGGATCGCGTTGCTTCATCTCGGTTTCAAGCTGCCGTGGAGCTTCATCTCGGCCGTTTCTTTCACGACCTATGCCCTGTCCCACAACATCGGCATGTCGATGTTCTCGGGCGCCATGGTGCGGTATCGAGCCTATTCGACCAAAGGCCTGACGATCACGGATGTGGGCGTCCTGGTGGCGTTCTGCTCCTTCACCTTTGCCCTCGGCACGGTCCTGCTCGGCGGGTTCGTCCTGCTCTACGAGCCGGAGATCATCGACCGCCTCTTCAACGTGGCGCCGATCCTGGCCCGGGTCGTCGGCGGGGTGATGCTGGCCGTGGTGGCGCTCTACGTCATCGGCGCCGCGCTGCAGCTCCGGCCGCTGGTGATCGGCACGTTCAAGCTCGTCTATCCCGGCCTGCCCATCGTGGGGCGGCAGTTGCTGGCAGGCCCCCTCGAACTGATGGGCGCCGCAGGGATCATCTGGTGCGCGTTGCCGGCGGAGACGAACCCCGGTTTCCTGATCGTCCTCGGCGTGTTTCTCGCGTCGTTTTCTGCGGCGCTGCTGAGCCATGCGCCCGGCGGCCTGGGAGTTCTGGAGCTCGTCTTCGTCAATGCCATGCCGCAGGTGCCCAAGGCCGATGTCGTGGCGGCTCTCCTGGTATTCCGCCTCCTCTACCTGATCATTCCGTTGATCCTGGGCATCGTGGCGGTGGTGGTCTTCGAGCGGAGCCGCATCCTGCATCGCCCCGCTCAGGACTAGCGATGGCCGCCCTTACGATAGGAAGGTCGATGCTCCCATGACCGTGCCCGTCCTGACCCCTGACCCGGCCGATCTCGATTGGCAGCGCCGAAGGGCTCTTGCGACCGAGAGGATCGCCAGGACCTTGGCCTGGGCATTCGGCATCGTCGTCGTCGTGACGGTCTGCTGGGCGCTGGCCGATATCGTGCTGCTGGTGTTTGCGGCCGCCCTCCTGGCCTGCGTGCTGCGCGGCGGCGCGGACTGGCTGGCGAAACACATCGGCGGACCCCCGGGACTGTGGCTCGCCGTAATCCTTCTCGGCCTGATCGGCGGTTTCGGCCTGACGCTCTGGATCCGCGGCCCGATCATCGCCGGGCAGCTGCACGACATCTGGTTCCAGTTGAAAGAGCAGGTTTCCACCATATGGGACCGGTACGGCAGTGCCGATTGGCTGCAGCCCGTCGTGGGCCGGGTCAAAGGCTACGTCGATGAAGGCACCCACAAGATCGCCGGAATGGCCGCCGGGGTGGGCACCTCGACCCTGGGCGGCCTCGGCAGCCTTCTGGTCATGGTCGTGACGGCCATCTTCTTTGCGATCGACCCGACACTCTACGTCGAAGGAACGGCGTGTCTGATGCCGAGATCCTGGCGCCCCCGCGCCGAAGAGGTGATGCGCGACATCGGCCACACGCTGCGCTGGTGGTTCGTCGGACAGTTCCTCGACATGTGCGCGGTCGGCATCCTCACGGCGATCGGGCTCTACTTCATCGGCGTGAAACTCGCCTTCACCCTGGCCCTCATCGCGGCCCTGTTCAACTTCGTGCCCTATATCGGTGCGCTTGCGGGCGCGGTGCCGGCCGTGCTCGTGGCACTCGGCCAGGGACCGCAGACGGCCCTCTACACGGCCATCCTGTTCGTTGCCGTGCAGACGCTCGAAGGCAATGTGATCGCACCATTGATCCAGAAGCGGACGGTCGAACTCGCGCCCGTGCTGACGATCCTGTCCCAGACCGTGCTGGGATCGCTCTTCGGGCCGCTCGGACTGATCCTCGCCACCCCGGTCACGGCAGCGGGCGTGGAGCTCGTAAAGAAGGTCTATGTCGAGGATATTCTCGGCGACCGCGAGCCGGCCGCATCGCCTGCGGAGGCGTGATCGTCCTGGATCACGTGGAAGAGCGAGAGCAGGATAGGCTCTAGACTAGCGTGGGCCGGCGACACGGGATTGCAGACCGTCGGCCTTGCGGATATCCCTTTATGAATATCTCGATATTCCGAAAGCCATATCCGTGCCGCTCTACATCCGGGATGATGAGGTCGCGGCTCTCGCGCGGCAGGTGCAGGTCGCATCCGGCTGCAAGACCGTGACCGACGCGGTCCGCCTGGCGCTGCACCACGAACTCGAGCGTTTACGGGACAGCCTGCCACTCAGCCTGCGGCTCGGCAAGGCCCTGGCGATCGCCGACGCCATCGACCTTGCCGATGCTGATCGATAGTTCGGCCATCGTCGAGATCCTGGCGCGGCGCCCGCTTGCGGGACGTCTCCTGGCCCGGCTCGATGCGGCCGCACCCCCGTTCTTCGTAACGCCGCTCGGGCTCTTCGACGCCGTCGGGGATCTTGCCCGCGCCAAGGCCGGCATGGCGAGCGCGGAAGCGATGCGTCAGGCCCGGGACGCCGTGGCCGAGTTCGTGGCGGCGGTCGGGGCCAAGGAGATCCCGATCTCGGCGGATCTCGGCCGTCGTGCGATCGAGATCGGCCTCGAGCAGGGCGGCAGCGGATCCCGCTGTTTCGCCCTGGCCTGCGCCCGCGCCTACAGGACATCGCTGCTGACGGCGGACGCCTGATCCGCACGGCAGCCATGAGCTCTGCGCGCCTCGAAGCAGGTTGCCCTACGTCCCACCCCCGCATAGAAGGGCGGGTTTAAGCCATACCGGGAAACCCAGGGCCATGCGCGTTTACTACGATCGGGATGCCGATCTCAATCTGATCAAGGGCAAGAAAGTCGCGGTCGTCGGCTACGGCAGCCAAGGTCATGCCCATGCCCTTAACCTGCGGGATTCCGGCATCAAGGAGATCGTGGTGGCGCTGCGCGAAGGCTCCGCGTCGGCCAAGAAGGCCGAAGCCGAGGGCCTCAAGGTCATGGCCGTGGCCGATGCCGCCAAATGGGCCGACGTCGTGATGATGCTGACGCCAGACGAGCTGCAGGCCGATATCTACAAGGCCGACCTCGCGCCCAACATGAAGAATGGAGCGGCACTGCTCTTCGCGCATGGCCTCAATGTCCATTTCAACCTCATCGACCCCCGCCCCGACATCGACGTGCTGATGGTGGCGCCGAAAGGTCCAGGCCACACGGTGCGTTCGGAGTATCAGAGGGGTGGCGGCGTTCCCTGCCTCATCGCCATCGCGCAGGATGCCTCGGGCAACGCCCATGACCTCGGCCTGTCCTACGCCAGCGCCATCGGCGGTGGCCGGGCCGGCATCATCGAGACCACCTTCAAGGAAGAATGCGAGACCGACCTCTTCGGGGAACAGGCCGTGCTTTGCGGCGGCCTGGTCGAACTGATCCGCGCCGGCTTCGAGACGTTGGTCGAAGCCGGCTACGCCCCGGAGATGGCCTATTTCGAGTGCCTGCACGAGGTGAAGCTCATCGTCGACCTGATCTACGAGGGCGGCATCGCCAATATGAACTATTCGATCTCGAACACCGCCGAGTACGGCGAATACGTCACCGGCCCGC
>CAXTME010000126.1:0-12391 GCA_964245215.1 uncultured Lichenihabitans sp. | reverse complement strand
TCGGCCCCCTGCGTCAGCGCGGCCTCCCGGCGCCGTCGAGAACCCCTGGCCACCCCCTGACCGAATGACTGCCGATGCTATAAGGTCTCCGGATGACGCGAGGCCGGGAATGACATCAGCAGGGGATAACAAGCCGAAGGGGCGCGACGGGCGCGGCCTTGTCACGAGCTTCGGCGGGTGATCCTCCTCGTCTCGATCGCAGCCCTGCTCGCCGCTCCCGTGATCTCGGTTCTGACGCTCTGCGCCGTCGCGGTTCGGACCATGCGGGCGCCGCTGCGGGTTACGGTCGGGCCGCCCCCCGCGGGCATCGGCGCTCGGACGGTGGCGCTCGTCTCCGGCACCGGAGAGACCCTGGCGGGATGGTTCGTGCCCGGTTTTCCGGGCCGGGGAGCCGTGCTGCTCGTCCACGGCATCCGGTCCGATCGCCGCATCCTCGCCAGCAGGATGATGTTTCTGGCGCGGGCCGGCGTCGCGGTTCTGGCGATCGACCTCAGGGCGCATGGCGAAAGCCTCGGGTCCGCCATCACGTTCGGCCGGCTCGAGGCCCTGGACATCGCGGGCGCCGTGGCCTGGCTGCGGGAAGCGGCCCCTGGCGAACGGCTCGCCGCACTCGGCATTTCACTCGGCGGTGCGGCGGTGGCGCTCGCCACGCCGTCGGTGCCCGTCGACGCCCTGGTCCTGGAATCCGTCTTTCCCGATATCGCGAGCGCCATCTCGAACCGGATGAAGTTGATCGCGGGGCCGGTGCACCGCTGGCTCACGCCCGTCTTCATGGCGGTGGGCACGGCCCTGACGGGGCTTCGTCCCCGGGATCTGCGTCCCATCGACGCCTTGGCGGCCTATGGCGGTCCCGTGATGATCCTGTCGGGGTCCGAGGATCGGCTCACGACGGCGTCCGAGACACGCGCCCTCCATGCCGCCGCGCCCGGGCCGAAGGAGCTGTGGCTCGTCCGGGGCGCCGGTCACGTCGACTTGGCGTCGGCGGCGGGTCCGGACTACGAGGCGCGGATCATGGCCTTCGTTCACCGCCATCTCGTGCGAGTCCCCGCATGCGCCTGATCCTCGTCGGCGGCGGCCTCGCCAACAGCCTCATCGCCTACCGCCTTGCGGCGATGCGGCCCGAAATCGAATGGACGATCCTCGACGGCGGCGCCGAGATCGGCGGCAATCACACCTGGTCGTTCCACGCGGGCGATCTCACGCCCGCGCAGCAGGCCTGGATGGAGCCTTTCGTCACGGCGCGCTGGCCGGAATACGCGGTCGTGTTCCCGGACCTTCACCGGCGACTGCCTCTCGGCTACCGCTCGATCTCGGCCGATCGCCTGCGCGCCGTCATGGCGGCAAGTGCTGGACACGGGCTCCCGGCAGCACGGATCCGCACCGGTGCCGAGGTCCGCGACCTGCGCCCCGACGGTGTGACCCTGACGTCGGGCGAGGTTATTCCGGCCGATGCCGTGATCGACGGCCGGGGCTACAGGCCGAGCCCGCATCTCTCCATCGCGTTCCAGAAGTTCTGCGGTCTGGAGGTCCGCACGGCAGCACCGCACGGCCAGGCGTCGCCGATCATCATGGATGCCACGGTGCCGCAGCGCGACGGCTTCCGCTTCGTCTACACGCTGCCTTTCTCGCCCGACAGGATCCTCATCGAGGACACCTATTACTCGGACGGGCTGGAACTCGATGTCGCGGCGACGCGGGACCTCGTCTTCGACTATGCAAGGCGCAGGGGCTGGACGGTCGCCGAAGTGGTGCGGGACGAGACGGGTGTCTTGCCGATCGCGCTCGGCGGCGACATCCAGGCCTTCTGGGCCGATGCGGCGGGGGTGGCGCGGAGCGGGCTCCGGGCGGCCCTGTTCCATCCCACCACCGGTTATTCCCTGCCGGATGCGGTGCGGCTCGCCGACAGGATCAGCATGCTCCAGGACCTTTCGGCCCCCAGCCTCTTCCGCGAGACGCGCGCCCATTCGCTGGCGTGCTGGGAGGCGAACGGCTTCTATCGCCTCCTCGACCGGCTGCTGTTCAAGGCCGCCGACCCCGATCGGCGCTACCGCCTGATCGAGCGTTTCTACCATTTCTCCCCGGAGCTCGTGTCCCGCTTCTATGCCGGACGCAGCAGCTTCATGGACAAGGCACGGGTACTGACCGGCAAGCCGCCTGTGCCGATCTTCCGGGCGCTCCGCTGCCTGCGAGAACCCGCCATGGAGGCGCGAAGCTCATGAACGCGCCTTTCCCGGCTCTTTCACGGTCTAGGACTGCCGCGAAGCCCAGGGCCATCGTGGTCGGATCGGGCTTCGGCGGGCTCGCCCTGGCGGTCCGGCTTCAGGCCGGCGGCTTCGACGTGACGGTGCTGGAGAAGCGCGACAAGCCCGGCGGCCGGGCCTATGTCTACGAGGACGCCGGGTTCACCTTCGATGGCGGACCCACGGTCATCACGGACCCGACCTGCCTCGAGGAGATCTGGACCGCGGCGGGTCGGCGCATGGCCGACGACGTCACGCTGGTCAAGGTCGACCCCTTCTATCGTCTGTGCTGGGAGGACGGCTTCACCTTCGATTACGCCAACGATCAGGCGGAGCTCGACCGGCAGATCGCGGCCGTGTCACCGGGCGATGTCGCGGGCTATCGGCGGTTTCTGGCCTTCTCGGAGGCCGTGCTGGAGAAAGGCTATATCGGGCTCGGGGCGGTGCCGTTCCTCGATTTCCGCTCCATGATCAAGGTGGCGCCGGCGCTCGTAAAGCTCGAAAGCTACCGCAACGTCTATGCGCTCGTGGCGCGCTTCATCAAGGACGAGCATCTCCGGCAGGCTTTCTCCTTTCACACGCTGCTGGTCGGCGGCAATCCGTTCAAGACCTCGGCCATCTACGCCCTGATCCACGCGCTGGAGCGGCGCTGGGGCGTTTGGTTTCCGAAGGGCGGCACCGGTGCCCTGATCGGCGGCATGGTGCGGCTGTTGGAGAGCCTCGGCGGCACGATCCGCCTGTCGTCGGCGGTGCGCACCATCACGACCGCGGGCGGCCGGACGACCGGCGTCGTGCTCGAAGACGGTACGCGCCTCGAGGCCGAGGTCGTGGCGTCCAACGCCGACGTCATGCACACCTATCGCGATCTCCTGAGCCATGATCCGCGCGGGCCGGCGGAAGCGAAGCGGCTCGGCCGGAAGCGCTTCTCGATGTCGCTCTTCGTGGTCTATTTCGGTCTCAAGGGCGACCATCGCGGCCTCGCCCACCACACGGTCTGTTTCGGCCCGCGCTACCGCGAGCTCATCGCCGAGATCTTCGGGGCCGACAAGCTCGCCGACGACTTCTCGCTCTACCTCCACGCGCCGAACGCGACGGATCCCTCCTTGGCGCCCGCGGGCCATAGCGGCTATTACGTGCTCTCGCCCGTGCCGCATCTCGGCACCGCCGACATCGACTGGGCCGTCGAAGGGCCGAAGTACCGCGACAAGATCTTCGCCTATCTGGAGAAGCACTACATCCCGAACCTGCAACGCGACCTCGTCACCTCACGGATGCTGACGCCGTTCGAGTTCCGCGACGAGATGAACAGCCATTTCGGCTCGGCCTTCTCGCTCGAACCTATCCTGACCCAGAGTGCCTGGTTCCGGCCGCACAACCGCGACGCCAAGATCGCCGGGCTCTACTTCACCGGAGCCGGCACCCATCCCGGCGCCGGCGTGCCCGGCGTCGTGGGGTCGGCCAAGGCGACCGCCTCGCTGATGCTGGCCGATGCCGGTCTCGCGGCGCCGGCCGATCCGGCCGAGGCCCTCAGGACCGCGGGCGTCGCGCCCGCATGACGGACGCCGTCTCCGAAGCCAGCCGGCAGAGCATCGAGGCCGGATCGAAGAGTTTCGCGGCCGCGGCCCGGCTGTTCGACCCCGCGACACGCGACAGCGCGCGTCAGTTCTACGCCTGGTGCCGGCATTGCGACGACGTGATCGACGGGCAGACGGGCGGCATGGGCCGGGTCGACCGTGGCGGCACGCCGGCCGAACGCCTGGCCCTCCTCGAACGCCAGACCCGCGACGCCCTGGCTGGGGCGCCGCAGGACGATGCGGCTTTCGCGGCCTTCGCCCGGGTGGCATCCAAGCATCGCATCCCGCCGCGGCTGCCGCTCGACATCCTCGACGGCTTCCGCATGGACGTCGAGGAGCGCACCTATGCGACGCTCGACGACCTGCTCGGCTACTGCTACGGCGTCGCCGGGGCGGTCGGGGTCACGATGGCGATCGTCATGGGGGTTCGGCCCGAGCGGACGGACGTTCTCGACCGTGCCTGCGACCTCGGACTGGCGTTCCAGCTCACCAACATCGCGCGCGACGTGATGGACGATGCCCGCGCGGGCCGCGTCTACCTGCCGGCCGAACTCTTTCGCCGCGACAGCGTCACACCGGCCTTCGTGCTCGACCCGGCGAACCACGCGGCGGTGGTCGGCGCCACCCACGCGCTACTGGAGCTGGCGGAGCGCTATTACGCCTCGGCCCGCGTCGGCATCGCGCGCCTGCCTTGGCGTTCTGCCTGGGCCATCGCGACGGCCCTTCGCGTCTATCGCGAGATCGGCAAGCGCGTGCGCTTCTCGCCCGATCCCTGGGCGCGGCGGCTTTCGGTCCCGCGCTGGCGCAAGCTGTGGCACATGGGCATCGGCAGCGCGCAGCCCGCGCTCTACCGCATCGTCGGCGCGCCGCCTCGTGCAGGGTTGTGGACGCGACCGACCATCGCGTCTCGCGGCTTGGAAGCTCATTGAGGCTTCACGGCCGGGGTCGCGGGGTGCGGGTTCCAACTCGAAGGTCGCGTAGCGGTGGACGGCAGCCTACTGGCAGAATGCCCGCCCGGCGTGGCGTTGGGCCGTCGCCCGAGGTGGAACCGGCCCGGCGCTCCGGCCGTTTCCTCGGCAAGGGGCGAAGGGTGCCCAAGAGGGAGCTGCGCCATGGCTTACGACGATCTCACCGCGGCGATGCCGGATCGCGACACGACAGGTCGTCGGGCCGTGACGGCCTTCTTCGACACGGATGACGCGGCCGACATGGCGCGTGTCGATCTCATTCAGGCCGGGGTTCCGGCGGCAGACATTCGGGTGGCAGGTGGGGAAGCGGCCGAAGCGACACCCGCCCATCCGCATGGCTTCTGGGCTTCGCTGAAGGAATTCTTCCTTCCGGAAGAGGATCGGCATCTCTACGCGGAGGGTCTTCGCCGCGGTGGTTTCGCGGTCTCGGTTCAGACAGATGGCGCCGCCTATGACCGGGTGCTCGAGATCCTGGACCGCGATGGGGCGGTCGACATGGAAGAGCGTGCGGCAGGCTGGCGCGACGAGGGTTGGAGCAGCACGCCGGCTTCGTCCATCTCCTCCGCCAGCGAACCCGGCGACGAACGCGGCCTGACGCCTGCCGGAAGCGGCACGGCCGGTTTCGGCGCCAGCATGGCCGACCAACCGCTCTTCGACGAGCCGATCGATACGTCGGTCATCGAACCTGGCCTTATCACGCCGGTGAACCCGGACGAAGCACGCCGCACCGACGCGATCTCGCCCGAACCGGTCCCCGCGGCCGCCCCTCCTGGTCTGGCCCGAGACCCGGCCGCCATCCCGGGGATGCTGCAACCCGCGCCGCGAGCGACCGGAAACGAGGCAATGCCCGCCTCGATGGTGCCAGGTCGAGACCTCTCCCACGGCCGCACACGCGTGAGGTCTTACATTTCCGACCCATCATCGGGCACTTGAAGCCCCGTGGCTCCATGCGGTCGCCTGTCGAGCCACGCTGCCGTCGCGAGGCTCGGCCGGCAAGGGTTCGTAGATTTCCAGCGGCACATGGGTGAGGCGGACCGTCGCGGCGTCGACGTAGCGGAACCGGACATCAGGAAGAACTCGGATCGGTCTCGAGATCGACAGCGAGGCTAGGCTTACGAGGACGAAGGCAATCGCGATGATACCGGCCTGGATCAGCAGCGACCAGAGCAGCAAGCGCGTGACGGGATCTTCGAAGACAGCCGCCGGGACCGCACTGGCCACGACCAGCGAGGCTCCCCCTTTGACTTTGAAGGTCGCGAGATTGGCGTAGATCGCCCTTCCATCCACATCGAGCCTGACGTCGTGGTGATCCGAACCATAGCGGCAAGCGGCGTAGAGCGCCGTATCGAGGCGCAAGGCGTAGCGCTCATGGCCAGCGCGAACGTCAGGAGCGTTGTCGCCGAGCTTCCCGTTGAGCGTCAGCCCGCCCGAATTTCCCACGAGCGCACCATCGGGCGCGAAGATCACGACATGTTCACGCTCGAAGACGAGGCAGCGTCGCAAGCTGTCGGACAGACCGATCCAGACCGTCTGCGCGGCAACCGACGTGGAAGCTCAGGCGGCGGCTCGCACCGCTTCCCGCATCGTATTCAGCACCTCGTTCGGATGCCAGGGCTTGGTCACGTAGCTGACCCGCGGGCCGAGGTTCCTCGGCCGCGTCCGGCAATTTCCGGACGTCACCAGGACTGCGATCTCTGGACAGACCTCCGACACGATGCCAGCGAGTTCGAGACCGTCGATCTCGCCCGGCAGGTAGACGTCGGTGAAGATGGCGGCGACATCCTGCTTATGGTCGCGCACATAGTCGATCGCCTCATCGCCGTTGGCGAATTCGACGACCGTAATGCCGGCCTCCTCGAAGATGGTTGTGGCGGTCAGGCGAACCAGAGGCTCGTCCTCGACCACGACGACGGTGCGGCGGCTCATGACACTCTCCAGCATAAAGTTGGGTGCAATTCAGGAATTCTTAACGTAGTCTCAGACGTCGCTTCCCCAGGCACCGATGACACTGTTCGTCACGCTTACGTCGTGAACTATTCTTGGAGCTGTTCCACCACACGATTGCGGCGGCGATACGCACAGCTTCGGGCTGTTTGTGGTCCGTCATATCCGAACCTGAGATGAACGGATGGCCTGTCAGAGAGCCGCCATGGCGGCTCGAACCTCGGCCATGAAGCGGCGCCGGCGAGCGTCGTCCGCGACGTTCATATGGTAGAGCGCGTGATACTGCGCCTTGGCACCGCCGGTCAGCCAGCGGATGTAGCGGGTGACAAGCTTGCGCGGCGGGTCCGCCATGTACCAGACCATGTGGCGCGGGCGGCCGTAGGTGACGATGCCGGCGATGCGGCGGATGTTGGTCAGGGCCGGACGCACGTTCTCCGGATCCGAGAGATCGAAGGCCACGCCCGGCATCAGCAGGCGGTCGAAGAAGCCCTTCAGCAGGGCCGGAGCCCCGAAGCACCAGGTCGGAAACTGCACCACCAGCGCCTCGGCGGCCTGCAGCCGCGCCACATAGGTTTCGAGCCCGGCCTGGTTGCGGGTGGTATCGTGATAATGCCGCCGCGCGTCGGCCGTGAGGACAGGATCGAATGCTTCCGCGTAGAGGTCGAGGAGATCGACCTCGTGTCCGGCCGCCGCGAGACCGGCCAGCGCCTCGGCCCTGATGGCAGCGTGGAAGCTTTCCGGCAGGGGATGGCAGTAGAGGTAAAGAATTCGCATGGCCTTCAGCCCGCAGTGTGCATTGGCGCGGACATGCCCGGCACGAAGCTGCGCATCTTGCCGGGGTTAAGCAGGCCTTGCGGGTCGACCTCCTGCTTGAAGCCGAGCTGATCGGCGTCGGCCCGCTTGTGGCGGCTGCCATCCTCCAACGTCACGACGTGGGGATTGGCGATCATGACGCCGTTCTCCTCGTGCAGCCGGATGATCTCGTCGAGCCGCTCGGGCGTGGTGAAACGGACCACCGGCAGGGCGCTCGCCGTGACGCGTCCGCCGAACCGGATGAACTCGCAATGCGGGATGATCTCGTCCGCGAACATCGCGCCGATGGCCTCGACCGAGGCGAGCAGGCGATCGTGGGGGAACAGGCATTGCAGGTAGGTGATGCCGCGGTCGGCCTTGAGCATCTGCAGGGTCGTGTGGTTCCAGGTATATTCATAGAGCGGCACCTGGCCAGGCGCGTCGCTCGACGGCCGCTCCAGCGTGACGGTGCCGCGCGTGCCGAGCAGGGCCTTGAAGCTTTCGAGCGACGGTTCGGCCACCATGGCGACGAGGAGGCTCATGCCGTCCGGGCAGGCCGGGCGGATCTCCCGGAAATACTGCGGCAGCGGCCACGCGATGGGGCTTAAAAGTTTTTTGACGATGCCGTCGGCGAGGGCGGCCTCCAAGCCGAACGCCATGGCGTCGCCAAAGCTTTCGAACGTGACCACGAGCTCGATCCAGGGCCAGGCCGGCGCCAGGGGCAGCTCGAGGGCCGTGATGATGCCGGTGGTGCCATAGGCACGGTTGACCTTCTGGGCCGCGTCGCCGCGAAGTTCGATGACACGGGGCTCCGGCTCCAGCGTGACGATCCGGGCCGCCAGGATATTGCCGGGTTCGCGCAGACCGCCGTAGCCGATGGAGCCCACGCCGCCCGATCCACCGGCCACGAAGCCGCCGATCGTGGCCTTGCGCTTGGTCGAAGGATGCATGCGCAGTTCCCAGCCGCCGGACGCGAGCTCGGCGTCGATATCCGACATGACGGCGCCGGGCGCGACCCGCAGGAACCCGGCGCCGTGCCGCTCGATGTCGGTCATGTGTGACAAGTCGAGCAGCACGCCGCCGTGCAGCGGCACCGCCTGCCCGTAATTGCCGGTGCCGGCACCTCGCGGGGTCAGCGGAATACCGAGACGGGCGCAGGCCGAGGCGACCGTGACGACGTCGGCCTCGTGCCGCGGCACCGCGATGATCTCTGCGGATTTCCCGGCGAGTTCGCGATCGAGAATGGGGCTGTACCAGAAGAAGTCGCGAGACCGCCGCCGCACCACGGCCGGCTCGTCGATCAGCGGCACGTCGCCGACCAGCCGGCGGAACGCGGCGATGTCGTGGGCGTAGGGTGGAGGATCGGTGAGCATTGGTCTCGAACTCGAAGCCCGCACGCGATACGGTTCAGCACGTTCCGTGCCAAACTTGCACGGCGCTAACCACTCGAAGACGGATGCTTTGCAGTGCCCCTGCTTTGGTATTTAGTTTCCGAGTGAGGTCCGGAACGCAACCTCTTAGTGCACGAAAGCAGGTCTGGCGCGTTTGCTCCATCTGAAAGACTTACCGAATCATTGCCTCGGCTCTGGCTCGCGAAGATCTCGCGGCGCATCCAGCTCTCCGACTGCAAGGGCTTTGCCGAGCGCGCGTTCCACGCGGGCGTTGAAGCCCTTCCCAGTGGCCTTGATTCCGTCCACGATGGCCGGGTCCAATCGGAAGCTATACAGCTTTTTCGGAATCTCGATTTGCGGCCGACCGCGTCCACGTTTCCATTCGCCGTACTGCTTGGGGAACACGTCCCTGAAGGGTTTCGCACGCGCGAAATCCGCCTCGGTCCACTCCGGATTGTCGTCGTCGGTGATGATTTCGGGGTCGTCAGCCATAACGGTTTACCTCTCTTGAACTGGCCGCCCGCACGATGCCGCTGCGCATGGTGAACGCCAGCATATGGAGCCGCCCCTCCACCAAGCCGTACGCGCGGAAGCGGCGTTCGCCGTAGGATTGCCGGTCGTCGGCAATGACGGCCGCATTCCATGTCCATCCGCTCCGCGTCCGCGGCTTTTGGTTAAGAGAATATAGTTCTTCCCTTGCCGAGCCTCTCGTGATTTCGGCCGCGGGCAGACCTTGGAACCTTCAGCATGTGGGGGCCAAGCCTCTCAGCGTTCGCCAGCTTGCATAGAGGTTGCGCTACGGCTCCGGCCAATTTATCGGCCCGCGCTGGGCTTCGTAGAAGGCGGCGAGCTGCAGGACGAACAGGTCCGCGAAGCGTGGACCGACGATCTGCAGCCCGATCGGCAGGCCCGACCTCGAGAAGCCGCAGTTCAGCGACAGCGCCGGCTGCTCGGACATGTTCCACGGCACCGTGAACGCGATATGCTCGAACGGTCTTGCCGGATCGTTCAGCGGCGAGGCCCATTCGGCCGGGTAGGACACGACGGGGATCGTCGGCGACAGGACCGCGTCGACCCGGGTGAAGAGCCGCCCGCAGGCGCGCCGCATGGCATTTGTCTCGTCGTAACCTCGGACCGCCTCGACGCCCGACACGCGCGCACCCGTCTCGGCCCATTCCCGGATGTAGGGCAGCACCTTGGCACGATCCTCCGGCACCATGGCGCCGATCTCGGCCCAGGACCGGGCGCGCCAGAAGCGGTCGAGTCCGTCGAGCATCGCCCGCGTCAGCACCGGCCCGACCTCCTCGACGATCGCGCCGGCCGCTTCGAAGGCCCGAGCGGCCTCGACGACGGCTGCCCGCACCTCCGGCTCCGGCGCAAGGCCGCAGCCGCCGTCGAGCATCAATCCGATCCTGAGACCCTCGACGTCCCGATCGAGCGAGTGCCACGCGATGGTGGCCGAAGGCAGGGCGGTGTCGTCGCGCGGGTCGGAGCGCGACAAGGTCCCCATCATGAGGGCCGCGTCCGCCACCGTCCGGGTCATCGGGCCGGCGCATCGGCCGAGCCAGTAGGGGTCGATCGGCACCCGACCGTTGCTGGGCTTGAACCCGACCGTGCCGGTCAGGGCGGCCGGCAGGCGGATGGAGCCGCCGATGTCGGTGCCGACATGCAGAGGGCCGTAGCCCGCCGCCGCGGCCGCCGACGCGCCGGCGCTCGACCCGCCGGGGTTCAACCGCACGTCCCACGGATTGCGGGACAAGAGGTGGAAGCTCGACAGTCCGGACGTCAGCATGCCGTAGTCCGGGCAGGTCGTCTTGGCGAAGATGATGGCCGCATCCTCGCGCAGGCGGGCGGCCGGGGGCGCGTCTTCGCCGGCCGGGATCAACGCGGTCGCGGCGCTGCCGCGCGGCACCGGCACGCCGCGCGTCCCGATGAGTTCCTTGACCGTGACGGGCAATCCGTCGAGCCGGCCCCTCGGTTCGCCCTTCGACCAACGCGCCGTGGAGGCCGCGGCGTCTTGGCGCGCCCTCTCGGGATCGTAAGCGTAGAGCGCCGCGATGCGCGGCTCGAAGGCCGTGATCCGGTCCTCGACGGCCTTCCAGACTTCGCTCGGTGAGACGCTCCTGGCCGCGAACCCGGCCAGGAGCGCGGTGGCGGACATGTCGACGAGGTCGGTCATGACGTTCTTTCTCAGTGCATCGGATGATGACACGCCACGGCGGCCGTCGGCGGTGCTGCGGCAAGGCTCCCCTCATCCGGTCCTTGTCGCGGCTCCGCCGCGCCCGGGCTGTCTTGTCGCGGCTCCGCCGCGCCCGGGCTGTCTTGTCGCGGCTCCGCCGCGCCCGGGCCACCTTCTCCCGCCTGCGGGAGAAGGGACGGCATAGCCGAGACCGGGTGGAGAAGGGGCGTTTCACGGTGGCAGAGTTCGCTGGCCCGCGGGCAGCGGTCGCGGAACGCGCAGCCGGACCAGTCCATCGCACTGCCCGTCGCGTCGACGTGTGGCTGCGGTCGCGCCATGGCCTCGGCGTCATCGATCGCCGGCTCGGCCGCGACGAGGAGCGCCGTATAGGGATGGCGGGGTGCGGCGAAGACGGAAGCGGCCGGACCGGTCTCGACGATGCGTCCCCGATACATCACCGAGACCCGGTCGGCGATGGCCTGAACGACGCCGAGATTGTGGCTGATGAAGAGGAAGGCCGTGCCGCGGTCGCGGTTGAGATCCAGGATCAGGTTGAGCACCTGCGCCTGGACCGAAAGGTCGAGGGCCGATACCGGTTCGTCGGCCACGACGAGCTTCGGCGCCGTGATCAGGGCACGAGCGATGCCGATCCGCTGCCGCTGCCCGCCCGAGAACTGGTGCGTGTAACGGCTGGCGGCCTCCGGTCCGAGCCCGACCGCCTCGAGCATCTCGGACACGCGCCGAACCCGCCCGGCGCGTCCGAGCCGCGGAACCAGGAGATGCAGGGGTTCGGCCACGATGCGGCCGACGGTCTGGCGCGGGTCGAGCGATCCGTAGGGGTCCTGGAACACCATCTGCAGGTCGCGGCGGCGTCGCGCCAGGGCGCGGGGACGCAGCGTAGACAAAGGCTCTCCGTCGAGCAGTACCCGGCCGCCCGTCGGACGGTCGAGCGCCATCACGAGCCGCGCCAGCGTCGACTTCCCGCAGCCCGATTCGCCCACGATGCCGAGGATCTCACCCGCCATCATAGTGAACGAGACGCCGTCGAGTGCCCTTTTCTCCGACCCTCGGCCGCCGCCGAACAGGCCCCCGCCGCCATAGTGGCGGGACAGGTCCTCGACTTCCAGCAGGGGGGCGTCCGTCAAATCTGCCCTCCTGCGGCCCGGATACAGCGGAGGCCGCGGCCGTCGGCAGCGATGCTCCAGACAGGCTCACCGGCATCGCAGGCCGGAATGCGATGGGCGCAGCGTGCCGCGAAGCGGCAGCCCGGCGGCAGGTGATCGAAGGTCGGAACGGTGCCCGG
>CAXTME010000125.1:0-12459 GCA_964245215.1 uncultured Lichenihabitans sp. | reverse complement strand
TCGGGGTTCTGGCGCAGGACCTCGGCGGCGAGCCGGTCGGTCTCGCGCGATGCCGTGCCGTTGCCGATGGCCAGGAGTTCGATCCCATGCTGCCTGACGAGGCGGTTAAGGACCGTCACGGCCTCGTCGAAGCGGCGTTGCGGCTCGTGCGGATAGACCGTGGCGGTCGCCGCGACCTTGCCGGTGCGGTCGACCACCGCGACCTTCACGCCGGAGCGGAACCCCGGGTCGAGACCGAGTGTCGGTCGCGGGCCGGCCGGCGCTGCCAGCAGGAGATCGCGGAGGTTTGTGGCGAAGATCCGCACCGCCTCGGCTTCGGCCGCGTCCCAGAGGCGCGTCCTGAGGTCGGTCGAAAGGCGCGGCAGGATCTTGCCGCGCCAGGCCTGCCGCACGGTCTCGACCATCCAGGCGTCGCCCGGCCGACCTCGCGACGCCACGCCGAAGCGGTTCATCACGGCGAGTTCGGCAGCACTCGGCGCCTTCGCGCCCGCCGGCTCGGGCTCGGGTTCGAGCGAGAGGTCGAGCACCTCTTCCTTCTCGCCGCGGAACAGCGCGAGGATGCGATGCGACGGCAGCTTCGCGGCGATCTCTGCGAAATCGAAGTAGTCGGCGAATTTGGCCCCCACTTCGGCTTTGCCCTTGCGCAGCTTCGATGTCATCCGGCCGCGCCGCCAGAGGGTCTCGCGCAGGGTGCCGACGAGGTCGGCGTCCTCGCCGAAGCGTTCCATCAGGATCGAGCGAGCCCCGTCGAGCGCGGCCTCGGGGTCGGCGACGCCTCCGTCGGGTCTCACGAACCGAAGCGCCGACACTTCCGGCGCGAGATCCGGCCGGCTCAGCAACAGGTCCGCCAACGTCCCGAGCCCAGCCTCCCGCGCCATCTCGGCCTTGGTGCGGCGCTTCGGCCGGAACGGCAGGTAGATGTCTTCGAGCCGGCCCTTGCTGTCGGCCGCGAGCACGGCGGCCTCGAGGGCCGGATCGAGCTTGCCCTGCTCGCGAATGGATTTCAGGACGGTGGTCCGGCGCTCCTCGAGGTCGCGGAGATAGGCCAGGCGCTCGTCGAGACGGCGGAGTTGGGCGTCGTCGAGCGAGCCCGTCGCCTCCTTGCGGTACCGCGCGATGAACGGCACCGTCGAGCCGCCATCGATCAGCGCCACGGCGGCCGCGACCTGCTTCTGGTCGACACCGAGGTCTCGCGCGATGCTCTTGATGATCGAAGCCGACATGCTGGACTCCCCGATGGATGCCAAATTCACCGGCAGCACCCGACCGGCTCCGCCACGAGAGCACCCGGTCTGCCGTCAATCCCGATCGGCCGCGGCGCTTTCGAGCCGAAACCGATGGGCCGGATAGACGCCAAGGATCTTGAACTCGCGCGAGAAGAACGCGAGTTCGTCGAGTGCCCGGCGGACCGAGGGGTCGTCCGGATGCCCGTCGACGTCCGACAGGAACTGCGTGGCCGTGAACTCGCCCTCGACCATGTAGCTCTCGAGCTTGGTCATGTTGACGGCGTTGGTCGCGAAACCGCCGAGCGCCTTGTAGAGCGCTGCCGGCAGGTTCTTGACCCGAAATACAAACGTGGTGACGACCGGTCCGTTGCCCGGCGGCGGCACGTCGGGCGTGCGCGACAGGATCACGAAACGGGTCGTATTATGGGCCTCGTCTTCGACATCCTCGGCCAAGATATCGAGCCCGTAGATCGAGGCCGCGAGCCGCGGCGCCAGCGAGCCGCGGGACCGGTCGCCCCAGCCCGCCACCTCGCGAGCCGAACCTGCCGTGTCGCCCGCCACCTGGGCCTTCAACCCGAGCCGGCGGATGATCTTGCGGCACTGGCCGAGGGCGTGGACGTGGCTGTGGACGCTGCGCAGATCTTCGATCGAACTCCCCTTCACGCCCATCAGCTGGAAATGGATGGGCAGGAAGTATTCGCCGACGATGTGCAGCCCCGAGTTCGGCATCAAGGCGTGGATATCGGCGACGCGGCCGGCGATCGAGTTCTCGATCGGGATCATGCCGAGGCTCGCCCGGCCCTCGGTGATGGCCGCGAAGGCATCCTCGAACGTCGGGCACGGCAGCGGGTCCCAATTGGGGTATTGGTCGGCGCAGGCGATGTGTGAATTGGCACCCGCCTCGCCCTGGTAGGCGATCGTCCTGTTCATGATGTCCCCAGCATGGCCCGCGCCCGTTCGAGTTCCGCCACCGTATCCACACCGAGCGGCACCGTTTCGACCACCGCGACGTCGATCCGCATGCCGGCTTCGAGCGCCCGAAGCTGTTCGAGCTTCTCGCGCCGCTCCAACCGCGATGGCGGAAGACCGACGAAGCGTCGCAGCGCCGCGCGTCGGTAGACATAGAGCCCGATGTGGTGGAGCAGCGGCCCCTCTCCCCAGGGTGCAGTGGCGCGTGTGAAGTAGAGGGCCCGCAGGCGACCCGGCGCGATCTCGCTCCCTACCACCTTCACGATATTGGGGTCGGCCTTTTCCTCATCCCTCGCGATCACGGCCGCAAGGGTGGAGATCGCCACCTCGGTATCGTCGAGCGGCGTAAGGGCGGCCCGCACGGCGCGCGGTTCGACCGTCGGTAGATCGCCCTGGACGTTGACCACGACATCGTGACGGCCATCGGGATCGATCGCGTCGACGGCCTCGTGGATCCGGTCGGTGCCGGAAGGATGGTCCGCACGGGTCATCACGGCGCGCCCACCAGCGGTCGCCACCGCCGCGACGATCCGATCGTCGTCGGTCGCCACCAGCACCGGGCCGAGGTCGGCTTCGACGGCACGGCGCCAGACGTGAACGATCATCGGCACGCCTGCGATATCGGCCAGCGGCTTGCCGGCCAGCCGGGTCGAACCCATGCGGGCCGGGATCAACACGATGGGATTCATGCGGCGGACCTCGACCAACACCAAGCTTTAGGCCGCACTGCGGCAAGACGTGCCGAGAGCTAAAAAGGTGCGTGGGGAGGCGCTTATACGTGTTGCCAAGCTTTGGTCAAAGTGCGTAATAAAACCCAAGCCGCCCGAGGGCGGCCTCGTCACACGACCACCCGCCAGGAGCCCCCGGGGCATGGATTCATTCGAGGTCAACAAGATCGCCGGCGGCGTGCTCGGCACCCTGTTGGTGACGATGGGTTTGGGGATCGCCGCGGGTTCCATCTATGCCCCACCGGTTCCGGCCAAACCCGGCTACGAGTTGCCGATGGCGGCGGCGGAAACCGGCGGCGCCGGGGACGCCAAGACGGCAGCGCCCGCGGCGCCGCTGCCGGTCCTCCTGGCCCAGGCGGATGTCGGCAAGGGAGCGACCTTCGCCAAGGCGTGTGGGGCCTGCCACAACTTCGACAAGGGTGCGGGCGCCAAGGTCGGGCCGCCGCTCTACGGCGTCGTCGGTCGCCCTGTCGCGTCGATCTCCGGTTTCGGCTATTCGGAGGTTTTGAAGGGCAAGGGCGGCGACTGGGATTTCGAGAAGATCAACGCCTTCATCACGTCGCCGAAGGGCTATGCCCCCGGAACCAAAATGACCTACGCGGGCGAAAGCGACCCGCAGAAGCGGGCCGACATCATCGATTACCTGCACACGCTTTCGGACAATCCCGAGCCTCTGCCCACAGCCACCGAAGCGGCCCCGGCCGCGGAGCCAGCCAAGAAAGGCTGAACCGTCGGACGCCGACAACGACAAGCGCCGCGCCTCTGCACAGGCGCGGCGCTTGTCGTTCAGCCGCCTCAGGCTCACGGGAACGCTCTCGATCCTGAACCGCTGAGCCACATGGGCGTTGGCCCGCTGATGATTGCCGTACCGACAGGTCCGCACGGACAAACAGGCGCGGCAGGATCGTCGCTCACCAGGGTTGACGCGCTCGATCGAATCGGGCCGTCGCGGCGCGAAAGCTGACCTCTTCGATGCCCAGTATCGTTCCATCGCTCGAAGCTGCACCTCGCGACGGTCTCCGGTATCTTTTGGCGGCGGGAATCGTCATTGCGGCGCTTTATGTCGGGGCTGAGATCTTCGTTCCCGTCGCGCTCGCGATCCTGCTGAGCTTCGTCCTCGCGCCGGGCGTTCGCCTGCTGCAACGCTGGCATCTCGGCCGGATCGTCCCGGTCATCGTGATGACGCTCCTTGCTTTTCTGGTCATCGCCGGGTTGGGGGCACTCCTGGCGGTTCAGCTCCGCGATCTCGCCAATGCCCTCCCCCAATACGAAACCACGGTGCTGGCCAAGATCGAGGCCCTGCGCAGCATGACGAGCGGTGCCGGGACGGGTCGCTTCTCCGCCTTTGTCTCCAGCCTCGCCGACCACCTTCACGCGGCGCAAAACCCGGCCACCGCCATTGCCCCGGTGACGTCGGGCACGAGCCCTCATCCCGTCCCCGTGGTGGTCGAGCCGCCTGCCGAACAGCCGCTCGACATGCTGGATCGCTTTCTGATGCCGGCACTTCACCCGCTCGCCATGGTGGCGATCGTGGCGCTCTACGTGGTGTTCATGCTGCTGCAGCGCGAAGACCTGCGCAACCGGGCAATCCGCCTCTTCGGCGCGGGCGACCTCCATCGCTCGACTGCCGCCCTCGATGACGCGGCCCGCCGGCTCAGCCGCTACCTGCTGTCGCAACTCGCCGTCAACACCCTGGCCGGGCTGATCGTAGGACTCGGGCTCTGGCTCGTCGGCGTACCAAGCCCCGTGCTTTGGGGCGTGCTCTTCGGCTGCCTGCGTTTCGTCCCCTATGTCGGGCCACCGCTCGCCGCCATTCCGCCGATGCTGCTGGCCGCCGCCGTGGTACCGGGCTGGTCGCTCCTGTTCTGGACCGCGGGGCTCATGGCTGCCGTCGAGCTGACCGTGGGGCAGGCCGTCGAGCCGCTGGTCTATGGGCATAACACCGGCCTGTCTCCCGTGGCCATCGTGATCGCCGCGACGTTCTGGACGGCGCTTTGGGGACCGGTCGGCCTCGTTCTGTCGACCCCCATCACGGTCTGCCTCGTGGTCCTGGGCCGTCATGTCGAACATTTGAGCTTTCTCGACGTCATGCTGGGGGATCGGCCCCCGCTCGCGCCGGCGGAGGTGTTCTATCAGCGCATGCTGGCCGACGATCCGATCGAAGCGTCGGACCAGGCCGAGAGGCTCCTCAAGGAGATGAGGCTTTCGAGCTACTACGACGATGTCCTCCTGCCGGGACTTCTCCTGGCCCAGGACGATGTCACGCAAGATCGGCTGGACCTCGATCGCCAGAAGCGCATCGCGGCATCGGCGACGGAAGTGATCGAAAACCTGTCCGACCAGGAACCCTCGGATCGTGAGCCGAAGGACGGAGCCGCACAGACCCTGATGGATAGGCTGGGCCGGAGGCGAAACGACGCCGACGATGCGCCCACGGCACCGGCGAGCCTGGAGCCGGAGGTGTCCAACGTGATGGAGGACTGGTCCCGCCCCGGGGCGGTTCTCTGCATCGGGGGGCGGGGACCGCTCGACGATGCCGTCTCGGTCATGCTGGCGCAGGTCCTCGTCCGGCATGGCTTCGGGGCCGAGGCCCGATCCTATGAGATGCTCGCCAAGGCGAACATCGGTCACCTGCCGCTCGACGAGGTTCGGCTGGTCTGCCTGTCCTGTCTCGACGGAAGCAGTGCTGCCTATCTCCGGTTCGTCCTGCGCCGCCTCGGGCGCCGCAACGCCGCGATCCCGGTTTTGATTGGGGCATGGTGGCGCAAGAGCAGCGCTGACGGGAGCGGTCAAGATCCGGCGGCCGGGCACGATGCCGTGTCGACCCTGGCCGAGGCCGTGGGTTTTGCGGTCCGGCTCGCCTCGACGATTCCGGCGACCGACGCCGCCGGGCACCCCCGCGATCCGTGCGAACAGCCGACCGAGCTGCCCCCGCGCCGAAACGGAAACCCTTCGGGCGGCTTGGCCCACGTCGTCGACGAAGAGCCTCACTCCCGGTGAAAGCTCCGCCGGTGCGGCAAGAGGAGCTTGCGCGCCGGACGGCACCATGCGACCGAACACGGCATGCCGGACCTGTTCTTCGAGGATTTCACCGCCGGGGCCGAACTGCCGACGGCCGAACTTGTCGTCGATGCCGAGGACGCAGCCTATTTCGCGGCCGCCTTCGCGCCCGGCGTGGCGCCGCCGATCCAGGCCCCGGAGCGACAGCTTCCCGTTTCCGAATGGCACGTCGCGGCACTCGGCATGCGGCTTTTCTACGCGTCGGTCGTGAAGCGCGCGGCTTCGATGGGCGCGCCCGGCATCGACGAGGTGACCTGGCCGCATCCGGTGTACCCCGGGGATCGGCTGCGTTTCGCAGGGCGCGTTACGGCAACCCGAATTTCGGCATCACGGTCTCAAATGGGCCTCGTGACGGTCGCATTCGCCCTCTTCAATCAGGGGGGCTCTTGCGTTATGACGCAAGGGAACATCGTGATGGTCGAAACGCGAAGGACCGAGGGGTGAGCGTGAGCGACTTCTTCGAAGATCTCGTGATCGGGACCAAGCTCGAACTCGGAACCCACACCTTCACGGCGGACGAGATCGTCGGCTTTGCGGAACGCTACGACCCGCAGCCGTTCCACATCGACCAGTTGGCTGCGGCACAGAGCCATTTCGGCCGGCTCGCGGCTTCCGGCTGGCACACGGTCGCGGTCTGGATGAAGCTCTACGTCGCCAACCGGCAAGCCACGATGGCGGCTTTACTCGCGGCGGGCGAGACACCGTCGCGGCCCGGCCCTTCTCCCGGCTTCCGCAGCCTCAAATGGCGCAAGCCCGTCCATCCCGGCGACACGATCACCTATGCGTCGACGCTGACGGGCAAGCGCCCGAGCACCATGGCGGGCTGGGGATTGATCTTCCACCACAATACCGGGACCAACCAGGACGGGGACACCGTCTGCGAGTTCGACGGCTCGGTCTTGTGGGAGTGCCGTGGGGCGGCGCCGGCTTAAGCCTTCAGCATGGCACAGTGGAGGATTCCATCCTCCTCGTAGTCTTCCGACGCGCGTGCGAAACCGAGGCTCCGGTAGAAGGCTTCGAGCCGCGACTGCGCCTCGATCCTGACCGGAACCACGCCGAACCGCCGCTCCGTTTCCGCCAAGCTCTCGACCATCATGGCGCGCCCGAGACCGGTGCCGCGGGCCGGGAGCGCCGTCGCGACCCGGCCGATCCGGACCTGTCCCGCGCCGAGATGCGGCGGGAAGAGCCGGAGCGTACCGAGGAGTGCGCCGCCCTCCGTCGACCGGACCAGGAGATGCAGGGCCTCGGGGTCGCGGCCGTCGATGTCGACGAAGAGACAGTGCTGCTCGATCACGAACACGTCGGCGCGAAGCCGCAGCAGGTCGTGAAGCTCGCGAACCGTGAGCGCGTCGAAGCTCTGCCAAGCGAAGCTCGTCAATGCCCGGCGAATTCCATCAGGGTGCGGACCGGGACCCCGAGATCGCGGATCTTCTGCGCACCGCCGAGGTCCGGCAGGTCGACCACGAAACAGCTCGCGACGACATCGGCGCCGATACGCTTCAGGAGGGCCACGGCCGCCGCCGCGGTGCCGCCCGTGGCCACGAGGTCGTCGACCAGGATCACGCGCTCGCCCGGCGCCACAGCATCCCGGTGCATCTCCATTTCGTCGATGCCGTATTCGAGCGAATAGGCGATCGACACCGTTTCCATCGGCAGCTTGCCCTTCTTGCGGATCGGCACGAAGCCGGCCGAGAGCTGGTGGGCGACGGCGCCGCCGAGGATGAAGCCGCGGGCTTCGATGCCCGCCACCTTGTCGATCTTCGTGCCGGCCCAGGGCTGGACCAATTCGTCGATGGCGCGCCGGAACGCCCGGGCGTCGCCGAGAAGCGTGGTGATGTCGCGGAACATGATTCCGGGTTTAGGATAATCCGGAATGCTGCGGATGGAGTCTCGAAGATCGCTCGACATTGGGGCCTCGGCTCTGTTGCGCCTGAGGTAACCAAAGCCTGACGATGTGCCAAGGAGATTGCTGATCGGGACAAGGTTCGAGAAACGCGGGCTTGCCACGACTTTCGGACAACGCCGGCTCGTTCCGACCAACCAAGCGACGGAGATCGCCGCCTGCATGGGCCACGGGGCATTTCGAATTGCAAACCGGCAGGCGAATGGGTAGATACTCTGGGTATCTATCAAAGCTTGGAGACCTTCGATGGCCGAGACCGGAATCGCCAAGCTGTTCATGCATGGCCGAAGTCAAGCTGTCCGTCTGCCGAAGGAGTTTCGCATGCCCGGCAAGGAAGTGCGCGTGCGCCGCGTTGGTCGAGGTGTTCTGCTGGAGCCCGTGGCGTTCGATGTCGGCGCCTGGCGGGCCACACTCGACAGCTACAGCGACATCCCCTTCATGGAGGACGGTCGAGAACAACCACCCATGCCGTCAGGCGACGACATTTCCTTCGACTGATGTTTTGCTTCGATACCAATGCGGTCATTGCAGCGATCAAAGGTATGCCGTCACGTTTTCTCGAGCGTTTCGATCGGGAAGTCGGGCGCGGCACGGTCGAGATATCGTCCGTCGTTCTGTTCGAGATGCAGTACGGGATTGCCAAGAGCACGAGACGTCAGGCGAATGCGGAACGTCTTTCAGATTTCTTGCAGTCGCCCGTCGTCGTCCTGCCCTTCGACGCGGAAGATGCCGAAGAAGCCGGCGACCTACGGGCGTCTCTCGAGCGTGCTGGAACTCCGATCGGCCCATACGACATCCTGATCGCCGCGCAGGCGCGCCGCCGCGGAGCCGTTCTCGTCACCGCCAACACGCGGGAGTTCGCCCGCGTGCCCGGCCTGAAGATAGAGAACTGGACGAACACCTGAGCCACGGGACCCCGGCTTTCGGAAGTCTCAGCCGAGGACCCGCCCGGCCACCACCCGAAGCTTCTCGACCAGAGCCGCGTCGCGCGCTTCCGGCGCCGTGATCAATGCGGCGTCGAGCGCCCGGTCGGAACCGACGGGACAGGACTCGTGCTCGGCCGGAAAGTCGCGGATCAGCCGGGCGAGGAGCGCCGCGGCCCTCCCGGCGTTCTCGCGCACCACCTTGATGACGGCCGCCACGTCGACATGGTCGTGTTCGGGGTGCCAGCAGTCGTAATCCGTCACCATGGCGATCGTGGCGTAGGAGATCTCGGCCTCGCGCGCGAGCTTGGCTTCCGGCATCGCGGTCATGCCGATCACGTCGTAGCCGAGGCTCTTGTAGGTCAAGGACTCGGCCCGGGACGAGAACTGCGGTCCTTCCATGCAGACGTAGGTGCCGCCTTTGACGAAGGGAATGTCTTCTTCGCGCGCCGCGTCCGCGATCCGGGCCGCGAGGCGCGGCGCGACAGGATGGGCCATCGAGACATGGGCCACGCAGCCATCGCCGAAGAAGGAGCTTTCGCGGCCATGCGTCCGGTCGACGAATTGGTCGACCAGCACGAAGAGACCGGGATAGAACTCGGCCCTAAAGGAACCGCAGGCCGAGACCGACACGAGGTCGGTGACGCCGGCACCCTTCAGGGCCGCGATATTGGCCCGGTAGTTGATGCCCGAAGGGGACAGCCGGTGGCCGCGCCCATGCCGCGGCAGGAACACGGCGTCACGCCCCCCCATGCGGCCGAACCTCAGGACATCCGACGGTTCGCCCCAAGGGGTCGAGACGGTCTCTTCGCGGGCGTCCTCCAGGCCCGGCAGATCGTAGACCCCCGATCCGCCGATGATGCCGATCACTGCAGCACTCATGAAACCCCCGACCGTTGCGCCCACTGGAGCATAGCTTCGCGGGATCCGTCCTGCAGCGCAAGCCGCGCCGAATCACTCTGGCAGCGTCACTCGAGTTGACGAAAGCAAGAGCAGCAATTCTAATGAGTTACAGTCTATAGAGAATATGATGTTCTCTGACCTGTTAATCCTGTATGGTGTTGATCTTTTCCAATTTGGAAACGAGCTTAGCTCGTTCGTTTAGAATTTTACCTTTTTGAATTTTTCCATCGATATTTTTGTTGGGAGGTTACAATGTTTTTTACGAATATTTTGGATGTCGTTACCGGCGTTATATTTACCTTTCTAGCGATTAGCCTAATCTCTAGCACAATACTTGAGGCGATCAGTTCGGTTCTTGATTGGAGAGCGAACAATCTGCTCGATGGCGTGAAGCAGCTCGTCAACGATCCCGGGTTCAAAGGGTTGGCGCTGCAACTTTATCAACATGCCGCTATCAACCCGCTTGGTATGCTGACTTCCGCAACATTGACTGCGAATCGTGACGCGGTCGATCTCGGCAAGAAGCCGGCTTACATCGCGTCTGGACAGTTCGCGACCGCAATGACGGACGTCTTGAGATTGTCTGATCCTGATGTTCGAGCCGGCCTGCCGGACGTGTCGGTCCCTGCCATGAAGGGGGCCGTCGACACCGCCCTGATGCCGGACAATCCTCAGCTGGCCACCATGATCAAAGGCATCGTCGACCGATCGAACGGTGACCTGAAGCAGATTGAAGCCACCCTGGCCGCATGGTTCGACAACGGCATGGATCGTTTGAGCGGGGCCTATAAGAGGCGGACTCAGCTCGTTTCCTTCGCGATCGCCCTGCTGCTCGCCGGTTTTCTGAACGTCGACACGGTCCGGATCGCGCGTGTCCTCTGGGATCGTCCGACACTGGTCGATAACTTGAAGCTGCCGCCGGATGCGGCGTCGAAACTTTGCCCCACAGCGGGTTCGGCGCAGAATGCGGCGGCCAGCAGCAACTCCGTCGAGCCGCCGACGGCGCCAGGTCCGGACGGGTCGAGAGTGGAGAACTGCCGACTCTCGGCCAATGCCGAAGAGGCCCTCGGGGTCCTCGACCAGTACCTGCCGGTCGGCTGGTGGAACACTTCGGCCGTTTCACCTCACACGCCCGGAGAGTGGTTGCTGGCGCTGGTGGGTTGGCTGATCACGGCGTTCGCCACCCTGTTCGGGGCACCGTTCTGGTTCGACGCGCTGCAATCCTTCGTACGGTTGAAGGGAACGGGCCCGAGCCCCAAGGAGTCGGCCAACAATCGCGCGGCGGCGGCCTGAGTCGGCCAGGCGTGCAGAACTTGCTTTTGTCGAACCCGCGGATGGTGATCCGTGGGCCCGATCGCGTTCGCATCCCTGCCTTCGGCCGGCCGCGCCGTCGCGCCGCCATTATCTTGCCTGCTAAAAATCGCGCCGTTATATGCGGCGCGAACTTGCGCAGCGGGTAGGTCAACCCAATCTGAAATTGGCAATCGGGGACCGGGCGGAGGCGCGCTGTCCGGAGGCTTTTCGCTGCCGGCGGGGCTTTCGGGTCGCCGGTCCGGGACGCGAAAGGAGCCTTCGATCTCACGCGTTCGCCCATGCACCGGGTCGCTACGGGACCCGGCGGTCTTGCGAAGGAAAGGATTCAGTTCAATGGCAAAAGTAATCGGCATCGACCTCGGCACCACCAATTCCTGCGTCGCCGTCATGGAAGGTTCGACGCCCAAGGTTATCGAGAATGCGGAAGGCGCACGGACCACGCCGTCCATCGTGGCCTTCACGGAAGACGGCGAACGCCTCGTCGGTCAGCCCGCCAAGCGGCAGGGCGTGACCAATCCGGAGCGGACCTTCTTCGCCATCAAGCGCCTCATCGGACGCCCGTTCGAAGACCCGATGACCAAGAAGGACATGGGTCTCGTCCCCTACAAGATCACGCGCGCCCCGAACGGCGACGCCTGGGTTCAGTCGGGCGACAAGCACTATTCGCCATCCCAGATCTCGGCCTTCATTCTGCAGAAGATGAAGGAGACCGCGGAGGCCTATCTCGGCTCGAACGTGACCCAGGCGGTCATCACGGTCCCGGCCTATTTCAACGACGCACAGCGGCAGGCCACCAAGGATGCCGGCAAGATCGCCGGTCTCGAAGTGCTGCGCATCATCAACGAGCCGACCGCTGCGGCCTTGGCCTACGGTCTCGACAAGCGGGCTGCGGGCACGATCGCGGTCTACGATCTCGGTGGCGGCACCTTCGACGTCTCGATCCTCGAGATCGGCGACGGCGTCTTCGAGGTGAAGTCGACCAACGGCGACACGTTCCTCGGTGGCGAGGACTTCGATAACCGCATCGTGGAATACCTCGCGGACGAGTTCCGCAAGGAGAATACTGTCGACCTGCGCAAGGACAAACTGGCGCTTCAGCGGCTGAAGGAAGCTGCCGAAAAGGCCAAGATCGAACTCTCCTCGGCGACGCAGACCGAAATCAACCTGCCTTACATCACGGCCGATGCCTCGGGTCCGAAGCATCTGACCTTGAAGCTGACGCGCGCCAAACTCGAGGCTCTGGTCGACGACCTCGTCCAGCGCACGGTGGAGCCCTGTCGCAAGGCTTTGAAGGATGCAGGACTGTCGGCAGGCGAGATCGACGAAGTGGTCCTGGTCGGCGGCATGACCCGCATGCCGAAGGTTCAGGAGATCGTGAAGCAGTTCTTCGGCAAGGAGCCCCATAAGGGCGTCAATCCGGACGAGGTCGTGGC
>CAXTME010000124.1:0-12613 GCA_964245215.1 uncultured Lichenihabitans sp. | reverse complement strand
AGCATCTTGATCGGCGCCTTGAACATCTCGACGAACTCGAGCATGCCCTGATTGGCGCGGTTGAGACCGCCCGAGTAGCTGTAGGCGTCGGGATCCGCTTGCGAGAGGCTCTCGAGTTTCCTGATATCCACCTTGCCGACGAGCGACGATATATCCTGGTTGTTCTCGTCGCCCGGCTCGGTCTTGGCGAGCGCGATCTGGCGCAGGCGCGACGGGTTCATCTTCACGACCTTGAACCGCGAGATGTCGCCGCCGAACTCGTCGAGCCGCTTCAGGCACCACGGGCTCATCAAACCGGTCAGACGCCGGCGCGGGATACCGTACCGCTCCTCGATATCGGCCCCCATGGCCTCCGGATCGAAGAGCCCAAGGGGGCTCTCGAACACCGGGCTGAGTTCCGAGCCGGCCTTGAGAACATACACCGGGTAATGTTCGATCAACGCCTTCAGGCGCTCGGCGAGAGACGATTTGCCACCGCCGACCGGACCCAGCAGATAGAGGATCTGCTTGCGTTCTTCGAGGCCCTGGGCGGCATGGCGGAAATAGCTGACGATCCGCTCGATCGTTTCTTCCATGCCGTAGAATTCGCTGAACGCCGGATAGAGCCGCATCGTGCGGTTCATGAAAATCCGGCCGAGCCGCGGATCCTTTGCCGTATCGACCATCTCAGGGGCGCCGATCGCCGCCAGGATCCGCTCCGGCGCACTCGCATACATCATGGGGTCGGAGCGGCAACCCTCCATGTAATCCAAAAGCGACATGTCTGCCGCCCGCCGGGCGTCGTATGAGCGTGCGAAGCTCTTGAACAGGTCGTCCATTGTGAGCCCTCTCGTCCGCAGACATGCGGCGGAAGGCCGAATGCCGGGAGCCTAGGAGTTCGAACCACAGTGCTGAGCGAATGCCAGTTTCGAGCCAAGTCGCTCTTCAGCCTAGTCGCTCAGGTAGCGCGTGCCGGATGTCCGCAGTATGGCGCCTCCCCGGCGCTGGCGGCATCCCGGGATGATGCTCCCCGTCACACGCACCATGCAATGACATGATGAGCTGTGTGGCAAGCGTGAGGCTTGCTGGACGGGCCACGGGTCGCGCGGCAAAAAGCGTATGACTCCGCGTCAGCCCCGCCCTTTTCGCGATCTCCCGCCCGAGATGATGTGGTGGTGACATGGGCATTGAGGAACAGCTTCCAAAGCAATGATAAGGCAGAGTAAATTAATCCTGGATGAACGGCGTGCCGAGCCGGTGCTTCGTCGCCTGACCGGCGTTTCATCCGAACGTCTATGACGTCCCAAGACGCCGCCGATGCCGCAATGCAGCATCGTGCGAGCTTCCCAGCCGGTTTACTTCCGCATCGTTAAATCCAAAGTGCGACACAGCAGCAACAGGACTGCGTCGAGACGAAGGACTCGTCACCGCCCTAGAACGAGGCAGCGTGAATCGAGGACGAGCGGACTGACTCGCAATCGTTCGAAAGCGAGCCGTGCCTCACCGAATCAACGATGAGTGGTCGACGAGGACGGATGGTTCATGGCCTGAGCCCTAGCGAAGAGCTGTCGCCCTCACCCACCAGGTCGGACGGGCACCCAGGACCAAGGCCGCGGCGCGGCGTGCCGCAGGCCTGTCGTCGTAAAGGGCGAAGCACGTCGACCCCGAGCCCGACATGCGCACGAGGCGACAGGCTTCGGTCTGAGACAACGTATCGAGCGCGTCTCCGATCTCCGGTGCCAGTGTCAAGGCAGCCGCCTGCATGTCGTTGCGCCCGGCCCTGAGCCGCTCGACGAAACGTGACGGTTCGGCTCCCTCGTCGAAGATCGGATGTTCCCCGAGGTTGCGGGCTTCGCCGGGCTCGAACCCCATGCTCCGGAAGACCGCCGGAGTCCCGACATGGACGGCGGGATGCGCCAGAACGGCGTAGAGAGGCCGCAGCGGCAGCAACGGTCCCAGTCTCTCTCCCGTGCCGGTCATCATGCGTGAGCGTGGATGAAGGCAGACCGGCACATCGGACCCGGTCAGCCGTGCGGCTTCTTGGAGGCGAGCGTCGTCGGGCGCGAGCCCGTTCAGCCGGGCGAGGAGGCGGAGCGCCGCCGCCGCGTCCGACGACCCGCCGCCGATCCCCGCGCCGACCGGCAATCGCTTGACGAGTGAGAAGCAGCCGGTTCGCAAGCCCGGAACCTGATCGGCCAGGCGGCGGGTCGCTTTGAGCACGAGATTGTCGTCACGATCGCCCGCATCGGTCCCGCTGGGCCCCGAGACCACGAGATCGAGCTGCATTGCCGGGTCGAGGGACAGGATGTCGGCCACGCCCGCGAAGGCGACGAGACTTTCGAGGTCGTGATAGCCGTCGTGGCGCCGCCCTACCACATGCAGGGTCAGGTTGATCTTGGCGGGAGCGCGGGTGAGCAGGGGCATGGCGGTTCATGGCCCGGGGCCGCCGGAACCGTCAAGGCGCCGCCGCTCTACGGCACCCGTCAGCGCAGGACATTGTCGGGTTGCTGGCGCTCCAGTTCCTCTCCATAGCGCCGCAGCGCATGGGCTTCCGTCATGGTGCCGACGATGCGTCGCGTGGCTTCGTGATCGACCACCACGAGCGCGTCGGCCTCGCTGAGTTCGAAGAGATCGAGCGCCTCGCGCACCGTCATCCAGGGCAGAAGCATCCGATCCGTGAACCTCGCCAGGGTCGCGATCGCGAGAGCGCCTTGGTCGAGCGGTGCCGTGTGCAGGTCCTCGAGCATCATCATACCGGCATAGCGGCCGTTGCCGTCCACGATGGCGACCTGCTTGACGACGCCGAGGGGAAACTTGACGCGTGCTTCGCGCAGCGACAGTTCGGCCGGTGCAGTGCTGACGTCGGCCCGCATGAGGGTCTTGACCGAGAGTTCCCGCATCCAGCCGATGTCATGCGGGCCGCGGATGCTTTCGCCGCGCAGGTGGAACCGCCAGGTCGCGAAGGAATAGCCGAAGAGTTCGCGCACGATCAGCGACGAGACAACGGCGGCGATCAGGGCCGCCAGCGTGATCGCGAAGTTTCCCGTCGTCTCGAGCGCCAGAGCCGTCATCGTGATGGGTGCCCCGATCACGCCGGTGCCGAGCGCCGCCATGCCGGTCAACGCCGCGACGTCGGGGTCGAAGGCGAGATTGGGATCGATCTGAAAACCGAGATCGGCGTAAAGACGGCCGATCAGGGCACCGATCATCAGCGAAGCGTAGAACAATCCTCCCCGGAACCCGGAGCCGAGCGAGATCGCGGCCGCGAGACCCTTGAGAACGATGATGGTCAGGATGGCAAAAGGCGTGAGCGAGGCCACGAGGTCGAGCGACATGGCTCCGTGCCCGGCGCCGAGCACCTGGGGCGAAATCAGCGCGAGCCCGCCCACGAGCAGTCCGCCGATCGGGGTGCGCCAATGGCTCGCGACGCGCAGCCGCTTGAAGAACGTGTCGCAGGCCGCGACCGTGAGCATGAGCAGAATGCCGGCAAGGCCGCACAAGCCCCCGATCGCCACGATGTGGACGAGATCCCCGGCCCCGATCGCGGTCAGGGATTCCGGCTGGATCAGGAAGCCCGAGCCTTCGAAATTCCGCGCGATCTGGCTCGCCACGAGAGCGCTCGTGGCGACGGGCGCGAGGGCGCCCACCGTGTAGGTCCCCAGCACCACCTCGAAACCGTAGAAGGCGCCCGCGAGAGGTGCGCCGAAAGCCGCCGCGATGGCGCCCGCAGCCCCGCACGCGACGAGGAGGCGAAGGTCGGCGCGTCGGGCAGCCAGCGACAGACCGAGGCGCGACGCCACCGCGGCCGAGATCTGGGCGTAGCCGGCTTCGAGACCGACCGAAGCGCCGAAACCACAGGACGCGACGGTCTGCACCGTCACGAGCAAGCTGCCGATCAGCGACAGGCGGCCGCCGAACAGGGCATTGGCCTCGATCGCATCGGCCAGTCGCCCCGACATGCGCCGGCTATAGCGCGCGAGTGCCGTGAGGATGAGACCTCCGGCCAGCGGGACCAGGACGATGCGCCACGGAGGGACATGCTCGGCGGCGCTGAGCCTTTCACCGTAGCCGAGCCCGAAGAGCACCACGTGCATGGCCTGGACCAGCCAGCCGATCAGGGCCACGAGTCCACCGCTGGCGACGCCGATCACACCGGACGCCAGCACCAGTCCGGACTCGCGGCTCCGCACGAAGCCGCGCAACCATGCCGGGAGCAGTCTCCCCGTGATCTGCGTTTCGATATTGGACAATGGCGGTCCCGAGTCGGGCGATGAGCGCGCCGGCACCCTAGAGGACGTCAGGTGACCACGAAAGCGCAGGCGCGACGGTAATTGGCTCAACGACCGCGCGATAGGATGTCGCTTCCGATCGGATCGAGGCGGCCTCGTGGGTAGGCCGCCACTGCAGGCTGCTCGCCTTGCCTTGAGGATCAGCAGGGCTGGAGTGCGAGCGCCTTCAGCACCACGGTCTGGCCTTCCCGCGCCAGGAAAGACCCAGGAAGCGCCTTGACGAGTTCAGCCTCGATCCCCGCCAGGAACTGATCGTCGTGGCTCTGATGGTGATGGTACGCCACCAGGCTCTTGGCATCGGCCGCCCGGCACAGGGCGACGCCGGCGGTCCAGGTCGAATGGCCCCATCCTCGGCACCGCGGCAGTTCAGCCTCGGTGAACATGGCGTCGTAGACGACGAGATCGGCACCCCGGCAGAACGCCACGACATCGGCATCCGGCCCGGCATCGGTGTGCTCCATGTCGGAAACGTAGCAGACCCGGCGACCGGCGTAGTCCATCCGATAGCCGGTCGCCCCCCCGGGGTGCCGCAGCGGGCAGGTGGCGACCTCGATGCCATCCTCGAACGTGAGAGTCTCGCCGGCCTTGAAGCCGACATGTTCGACATGGCCCGGCAGAACGTCCAGAGTCACAGGGAACAGTGGCGGCGCGAACATCGTATCGAGAGCCGCCTTGGCGCTCTCGCCGCCCTGGTTTCCACAGAATACCCTGAGCGTGCTGTGGCCGTTCAGAATGGGAGCGAAGAACGGCAAGCCGGAGATATGATCGTGGTGGAGATGGCTCAGTAGCAGGTCGATCCTGCCGTCCTTAGGTTCGGTACCGGCGATCTCCCGGCCGAGCGCCTCGAAACCGCTTCCCGCATCGATCACGAACAGTCGCCGGCCCATATGGATCTCGACGCAGCAGGTATGGCCGCCGTAGATCACGGTTTTGGGGCCGGGCATGGGCAGCGTTCCGCGCGCGCCCCAAAACCTAACCGACAGATCTCCCTCGTCTCGGTCCCGTCGCTCAGCCGTCATGGTCGAACCACCGTCGGATCATCGTCTGACTCGCACGCGCCCAGGTGATTCCGACCCTCGACGGCCTCGTTGTCCGAAATAGATCGTCGCGCAACCCGCAGCTTTAGGCAAGCCGCAGCGGGGCTACCGCTCCGTCGAAGTCGCTATTTGACCTTTCGTGACCTACCGGAGGTTAAATGTGTATCGCCGCGTCGGTCAGCAAGATTGCGAGGCGCGTCCGACCGGGTCGACTCCTCGTCGCAGTCGACGGATGTCGGGGGCGAGTCGCCAGAGCAGCGCCAAGACCACGACCGCGCCGCCTGCGATCGTCCAGGGGCCGGCTTCTTCGCCGAACACCTGCCACACCAAGCCTGGTCCGACGACTACATCGACGATCGCGACCAGACCGACATCGGCCGGCGGAATCAGGCGGGCGCCCGCCATGTAGAGCGCCATGGCGAGGCCGATCGTCAGAACGCCGAAGAGAGCCAGCAAGACCATGTCCCGAAGCGGAACCACGATCTCGGGCGCAACCGCGAAAGCGACGACGCCGGACAGGGCGGTGCCGACCGTGTAGATGGCCGTCGATGTGCGGGGGCTCTCGCGGGCGTTGACGAGGATCATGGCAAAGCCGAGGTTCATGATGAGCGTGGCGCCCATCCCGGCCAGCCGCGAGCCACTGCCGAACCCACCCGCCATCATGATGGCGACGCCGCCCAGCGCCGCGCAACTGGCCACCATGGTGCGGCCTGCGGGCAGCTCGCGGGTCCACACCCAGGCTACCGCCGCGACGACGAAGGGCAAGGTGGCGTAAATGACCATCACGTCGGCCACGGTGGTGAGTTTCAGAGCAAAAATGTAGCAGATGCCGCTGATGGCCGTCGGCACCGCCAGGGCGATTTCCCGCGGCCGAAGGGCGAAGGCCCGCAAGGCGGCGCCGCGATATTCGACGATCATCCAGACGAGCAGGAACAATGTCGCGAAGACGGCACGCCAGGCGAGGATGGTCCAGGCATCGCGATGCAGGGCGTGGGTGAAAAGGCCGGCCGTGCTGTAGAGCAGAGAAGCCGCCAAGACGAGCAACAGGCCTCTCGGTCGACGGTTCTGCATCGTGTTCGGTCCCCCAGCCCGACGGCCCCTCGGCCTGAAGCGTGCCAGCCGTGTCTAGAGCACGCTCCGCATCGGAAACGCCAGCACGGCGAGCGGCTCGGCAACGCGACGGGTCCTCACGACAGGCACAAGCCGATCATGAGAATGAGGCTAAGCGACGCCCTGTTCTCAGGCTGCGGCGCGGACCGTCCCCAGACAGGAGGTTGCGGCCATGAGCACCAGACTGCAGGTCTTGATCATGTTGCGGGAGGCGCGGTAGCGACTCATCACGATGTCGACCAGCTCCTCCAGTATGACATCGTTGACGTCATCGATGAGCGACTCGGGCAAGCCGAGGCCGACCTCGATCCGCCGCAACTCGTCCATGGTGAGAGCCACCGCGGACGGCTTGTCGAGCAGCACGTTGCGCCACAAGCGGCAGTGCCTTCGCGCCAGGACGACCGTATCGGCTTCGTTGACGATGCGACCGTAAACTTCGACCGCCCGATCGATGATGATGGGTTCGGCCCAAAGCCACATGGTGCGCCGCGCCTCGTCGAGATTGCCGGACCGGCGGTCGGACGGCGAAAATTCCGGATGAATGCCCATGGTTGCACCGCAATCGGTCGATCGATGAAAGGTACGGCGTCCGCCTTGGAACGATCGCCAGCGACCGGAACCTCCGGGGCTCCGCTTTCGCCCGATGGACACCAGCGATGAGCGACTTCCTGAATTTCAATCAATTTAGTTAATAAATTATTGCCGTGTGGCATTCGGCGGGCGCAATGGGCCAAATACAGCGCGGCGATTGTACGGTCCTGCTCCGACGGCAGGGCAGAACCGTCAATGCGGGGGATCCGGCATGCCGATGGTGACGGAACGGTCATCGCGTCTGAGCACGACCGCGCGTGGTTCGATCTCGAAAACGGTCCAGCCGTCGATCTTGCTCCCAGGCGTCAACCTCGTGAAGACCGCGTCGCTGGGGCGCTTGACGATGGCGATGCGCGTGTTGGTACCGACGATGACGCCGCTGACCGCGAGGTCAGGAGCCACCACGGGAGGCGGCGCCGTCACCACGACCGGAGGAGCCACGAAAGCCGGCGCGGGCGGCGGCGGCGGCGGCGGACGTCGCGTGGGAGAGAAGAGCGGCCTCGATCGGGTCGCCTCGAAGGTTGCAGGCTTGTCGCCCTCCGCCGCGCGCGTCGCCGAACCCATCGGCACGGCCGCAAACAGGACCGCAGCCCAACAACCAAGCGCGACGGCGCTCGGGCCGGTATGGATCGGGATTGCGCTCCGCCGCATGCCGCTTCTGGACCACGCTCTGCTGCAAGAGCAGAACTGTAAACCACGCGGGGAGCTTGGCCGCAACGCGTGTGCGATTCATGCAAAGAGTGATTGCCTACGAAACTTGATCGGCACCGTGGTGCAGTCATGTCACAGACCGGGCGCGACTCAACAGATTACAGCCGAGTTGCGAACTATCCCTTGTCAGGCTTCGATCCCGTCCTAGCCTTGTCATGGGGAGCGACAATCATTCGCCTCGGAGGTGCTCGCAGTACCTTTGATCCGATCCAATCAATGAGGAAACACGATGTCTGAAGAACAGAACAATTTGGAAACCGGGACGAGCCGTCCGATCAATCTGGAAGCGGGTCGCCGCGCCTTCATCAAGGCCGCGGGTCTCGGCGGAGCCTATGCGGCGTTCCTCGGCGCCACGACCGGCACCGCGGCTGCGGCCGACACGGATGTCGACGTCGCGATCCTCAATTTCGCGCTGAACCTCGAGTATCTGGAAGCCGAGTTCTACCAGCAGGCCGCGTACGGCGTAGGTCTGCCTAACAACTTGACGACCGGCAAACAAAACCGCGGCACCGTCATCGGAGGTCGCAAGGTTCAGTTCTCGAACCCGATCGTTGCCGATTACGCGGTCGAAATCGCCAACGATGAGAAGAACCACGTCATCTTCCTGCGTGGTGCACTGGGCTCCAACGCGGTAGCCCGTCCGACGGTCGATATTTCCAACGCCTTTACGGTGGCGGCCCAGGCCGCAGGTGTCGTACCGGCCAATGGCTTCTTCGATGCCTATGCCAGCGACGTGAACTTCCTGCTGGCCGCCTATATCTTCGAGGATGTCGGCGTTACCGCCTACAGCGGCGCCGCGCCCTATATCACCAACAAGCAGTACCTGGCGGCCGCTGCCGGTATTCTCGCGGTCGAAGCCTACCACGCTGGCCTTATCCGCACCTTCCTGTTCGCCCAGCAGAGCTCGGTGGCCAACCAGGCGACGGCTTTGATCTCCGGGTTGCGCGCCACGCTATCGGGCGCTCCGGACGATCAAGGAATTGGTGGCGACCAGAGCACCCTCGACGGCGGGTTCCCGTCGCCTTCGAACATCGTCCCCACCGACCCGAACAGCCTCGCGTTCGCCCGCACGCCGCGCCAGGTGCTCAACGTCGTCTATGGTGCGGTCGGTGCGTCCAGCGGCCTGTTCTTCCCCAACGGGGCCAATGGTGGACCAGGAGGCGCGGCGCTTCTGAGCCTCTGAGCCGCGCCGTCATAATGCGACAGGTTGCGCGCGACCGTTCGCATTAGAAAGATCTGAACCGCCTCATCGGACCCGTCCGGTGAGGCAAATTGTATATGAGTACGAGATCTCTCCTCGTTCCGGTCCGTGTCCTCCGTTCCGTCCCGTCGACGGGGCACTGGGACCGGTCGGCTCGTCCGAGGCGCGAGGCCCTCTGGTCTCGCATGCCGACAGCGGTCGGTGCTCTCACTTGGGCGGAGCCTTCCAATAGGCCCCGAGTGTCAGGGTCATCCGCAATCTTGGCGCCTGCGGATCGCCTGCGGCGGCATCGGATGGCACTTCGGCCGGCTCCAACGTCAATGCGTCCACCAGGATGACGGGATCGATCCCCTCGAGCTTCAAGAGAATGCTCTGGAGCGCTTCGTTCTGCCCTTCGATGACGGCCTGGGCCTCGATGTGGCCCCCGATCCCATCTTCGTCCGGCTTCGCTTCGGACCTGCTCGAGAGAACAGCACCATTCTTGTCGTCCGCCACGGACCGGATCAGGGCGTCGATCCGTGCCGCTGCCAGCGTCTGGCTGTCGGCCTCGACGAAGGGGTCGGTCTGCTCGGCGGCCGGGGCCAGGGCCAGACGGCGGCTCGCAGCGACGCTCCTCGTCAGGAGTTCGCCTTTGGCGTCACGTTCGTCGACGGCCGACGCCAGACCCGCCCAACTGACCACCACGGCAGCGACCGCCAGGATGACGATGCCGCTCAGGAGAAGTGACGCCGCGAGCGGCCGCCCGAGCGTGATGCTCATCGGATCGCCGCCGTTGTCGGAGAACCGGCCACGGCGGCGGCGGCCTTGGCCTTCAGTTGAACGGCCCTCATTTCGAGACTGAATCGGTCCCCCGTCCCGGCCTCGACACGCGTCGTCGCCGCACTCGCCGACACGTCGGCGAACCGGCCCGACGTTTCGAGGGCCGGGACGAGGCGCGACGGATCCGTGGAGATCCCCGAGATCGCGACACGATCCTTGTCGATCGACAGCGTGGTGAGATGGGCGGTGTCGGGCACCGCTTCCGAGAGCGCGTCGATGATCTCGACCGCCGACGGACGACCATCGCGCAGATGCCGCAGTTTGGCGTCGCCGTCGCCGTCGGGCCTGTCGCGTCTCGTGGCTCGCGCTAGGACGGACTTACGCTCGCTCAGGACCTGATCCTGATCGTCGATGTCCGATTGCACGAGCGCCGCTTCCCATTGCAGCCATCCGACGAGGCCGGCCGTCACGACCGCGCCGACCGAGAGGCCCATCGAGACGGTGCGCCGCAAACGATCGACGCGCAGCGTTCGGTTGCTGCCCAAAGGCATGACGACGTCCGTGCCGTCCGCCGCCCCAGCGGTGCGCAGGCGGATGGCCTGGGGCTTCAGCGCCTCGAGCGGCGCCAACCACCGCACCACCACCCGCTTCGGCACCACCGCGACAGCGACGGCGATGCGCGTCGCGTCGCCCGGCATGGGCCGCTCGATGATGTGGTAATGGGCATCGGCAACACGCCAGGGCGTGATGCGTTCGATCTGATGGCGCACGAAGGCATCGAGAAACGGTCTGCTCTGGATGGCAACCGGGTCGAGATCGCGCCTGAAGAGCCAGGACGACGGAATGACGATGTCGACGGACGCCCCGGCAAGACTGCGGCCCAGGCCCGGAGGTTCGAAGAGTGCAGTTCCGCTGCCGCCCTTGAGAAGGCCCAAGCGCGTACCATCGGCATCGACGACCACGGCGTCGGCGTCACCGATCTCGATCCGCAAGGGTCGCCGCCGGTTGGCACGGTCGAGACCCCAGAGAAGCGCTTCCGCGAGTCCCTCGACGAACCAAACCCATCCGCGCCGCAGCCGTCCGATCATGCGCCGCTCCTTACAGCAGCTTGCGCCAAGAGACCACGACGGGTTCGCCGCCACGGGCAGCGCCCTCGAGCGCCGGGCCACCAGGCGTTGGCTTTGCGGGCATCAGACCACCGGAGGCCGCTGCCGGCGCAGGGCCCTTGTGTGGCGCCAGGATCATCTCGTAGCGACGCTCGAAGCGATGTCCTATCGAGACATGCGCGATGGCCCGTACCGCCTCCGAATCCTTGAAGCTCGCGAAGGCCTGGGCGGGGATCGGAAGCAGAGCGAGCGCCGATCCCGCATCGACGAAACCCTGCTGTCGGCGATTGAGGTAATCGTCGACGCGTTCGTCGCTGCCGAGCAACGCCGCGACGACGAGACGGTCCGCCAGCACCGGGTCGACCTTGGCGGTCCCGTTGCTGACCGTCAGGACGGGAAGGATCCGGCGGGCCAGCCCCTCGGGCAGCGCCCAAGCGCTCGTCACCTCGCTCATGTCATGGATCGCGAGCGGCAGGGCGGGCACGGCGCCTGGCCCCGTCGCCTGCACCGATCCGCCCGCAGCCGATCCCGATGCCGGTGCCGCTTCGGCGCCGGCAGCACCCTCGGCCGGCGTAGCATCGGGTACTAGACCGCCGGGCGGCGCCCCGGCGCCCGGCGACGGACGCTTCGTCTTCGCCTGGGCGGCGGCCCGGAAAGATGCGATGCGGTTTGCCACGGTCGCCACCTCGTTCTGATCGCCGCCGGCCGCGCCGAGCAGTCCGACAATCAAAGGCAAGGGCGCGAGATTGACGTCGATACGGGCCGATTCCGACACGTAGTCGACCTCGATGCTGGCGTCCGGGAGACGAACTTCGATCGAGCCGCCGCGCCGCGCCGCGGCATCCGCGTCGGCAAGATGCGACGCCAGAATATCGGCGGCGCCTTCGCCAAGGGTATCGGCGCGCGCGGCATCCGCGAAGACCGCCGCGGCCCGCGCTCCGCTGAGACCCATCCGCATGGCGGCCGCGGCAAGTCCGGCAAGAAATGCCGAAAAGAGGAGGACGATGAACAGGGCGGCACCCCGCTCCGACACGCGGCGCGCCGTCACTATGGCCACCCTGCAAGCTGACGCAGCCATGGGCCGAGCAGAAAGGCGAGCCAGGCAGCCGGTGCCATGAAGGCGCCGAACGGGATGGCGATCTCCCGAAGAGGTCCGCCACGCTGGCCGAGCAACAGAACCACGATGGCCGCCAGGGCGGCGACTTCGAGCGCCAGGGCCGCGTCGGCCGGTGCGAGCCAGATCGCCAGGGCGCCAGCCAGCTTGACGTCGCCGAAACCCAGCGCCTCGCGTTGCCCGAACCGGCGAAAGCACCAGCCGATACTCCAGAAGAGCGCAAAGGCGAGACAGCCGCTCGACACGGCTGCGACGCCCGCCGATATCGCGTCCTCGCGGCCAGCGCCGGCCTGCCAAGCGGAAACGACGGCATTGGCAAGACCCAAGACCGCGATGAAGGCCGTGGCCCCGTCGGGGATGATGAAGTCGGTGAGATCGGAGCGGACGACGATCACCACGGCGATCAACCATAGCCACACCGCCGAAAGAGTGAACCACGTGCCGGGTTCAGCCCTCATTTCCACCGCGAGCGCCGTGCCGGCCATGACCGCGCAAGCGTCGGCCCAGCGTGTCACCGCGCGTGAATCAGCAAGGCGAAGGCCGAGGCCCGGGACGTCGAGAGCTGGCATTTCTGGTGATCGGTCACGGATCACGCCGTCGTCGATTGGCACCGTCATGGAAGATCCGAAGCGGAACTGCCGATTTCGGCAGCGTCAGTACCGGCGCACGATCGGCTTCGCCGGTGGCCGCTGCATCGATAGGAGGCGGTCGTGGAA
>CAXTME010000123.1:0-12764 GCA_964245215.1 uncultured Lichenihabitans sp. | reverse complement strand
GTGCCGCGAAGCGGCAGCCCGGCGGCAGGTGATCGAAGGTCGGAACGGTGCCCGGAATGGTGACGAACCTTTCCTCCGCCGATCGGCGCCGGTGCGGTAGGGCTCCGAGGAGACCGCGCGTGTAGGGGTTGCGCGGCCGCAGCAACACTTCGGGCGTCGCGCCCTCCTCGAACCGGGTGCCGGCATAGAGCACGAGGAGGCGACGCGTCGCCCGTGCCACCACGCCGAGGTCGTGGCTGATCAGGACCAGCGCCATCGCACGCTCGGCCACGAGTTCGGCCAGGATGTCGAGGATATCGGCCTGGACCGTGACGTCGAGCGCGGTCGTGGGTTCGTCGGCGACGAGCAGGCTCGGCCCCGGGGCCAGCGCGATGGCGATCCCGACACGCTGGCGTTGTCCGCCGGAGAGTTCGTGCGGGTAGCTGTCGATCCGCCGTGCAGCCTCGGAGATCCTGACGCGGTCGAGCAGCGCCAGCGCTTCCTGCCGGGCGGCGCCCCGGCCGAGACCACGGGCGATCGACAAGGCTTCGCCGATCTGGCGGCCGACCGTCATGGCCGGGTTCAGCGCCGTCAGGGGCTCCTGGAACACCATGCCGATCCCGGCACCGCGGATGCGGCATAGCCCCGCCTCGGGCAAGGTCAGGAGATCGGTTCCGTCGAAGCGGAGCGTGCCCGAGGCGCGCGCGTTCTCGGGCAGGAGCCCGATGATGGCCAGCGCCAGAAGCGATTTGCCGGACCCGGATTCACCGACGATCCCGAGCGTTTCGCCGCGCTCGACCCTGAAGCCGACGTCCTGCAGGATCGGCAGAGGCGGGCCGGACGGCCGCTGAACCGCGACGGCAAGGTGGTGAACCTCGAGCAGCGACGGCGGCGTCATCCCGGTCAGCTCCCGTGCCGGTCGAGACGGTCGCGCAGGCCGTCGCCCAGGAGATTGAGGCCCAGCACCGCGAAGGCCACGGCTCCCCCCGGCACGATCACCAGCCAGGGCGCCTGGGCCAGATAGGTCTGGGCATCGGCCAGCATGCGGCCCCAACTCGGCGTCGGCGGCGGTGGGCCGAGCCCGAGGTAGCTCAAGCCCGCCTCGGTCAGGATCGCGAGGCCCAGCTGGAGCGTCGTCTGGATGGCGATCTGGCTTCCGATATTGGGCAGGACGTGTTCCCAGGCGATGCGGGCCGCGCCCTTGCCGGCCCCTCGTGCCGCCAGGATGTAGTCGCGAGACCAGACCCGCAGGGCCGCACCCCGGGTGACGCGGGCGAAGACCGGCACGATGAAGACGGCGATCGCCACGATCGCCGTGGTGCGGCCCGGGCCGAGCAGGCTGCCCAGCATCATGGCCGAAAGAATGGGCGGGACCGCGAAGACGACGTCGCAGGTCCGCATGATCGCAGCTTCGGCGACACCCCGCCGGATCGCGGCCGCGACGCCGCACAATGTGCCGAAGAACCCGCCGAGTGCCACCGAGGGCACCGCGATGGCGAGCGAGTTCCAGGCTCCCGCCATCAGCATCGACAGGACGTCGCGGCCGAAATGGTCGGTGCCGAGAAGGCCGGCCGAGAAGGGTGGCTTCAGCTTAGCCGCCAGATGCATGCGGGTCGGCAGGTCGGGCGTCCAGACCAGCGATACCAGGGCCAGCAGCACCACGGCACCCGTCATGCCGAGCCCGGCCCCGAGGCGACCCGTCACGCCGCAACCCTCAGCCGCGGGTCGAGCGCCAGATAGGCGAGGTCCACCAGGAAGTTCACGACGATCACGAGGGCCGCGAAGAACAGCACCACGTCCTGCACCACGACGAGGTCGCGCTGCGTGAAGGCCTGGTAGGCGAGCCGGCCGAGGCCCGGCAACGCGAAGACGTTCTCGACCAGCACCGAGCCCGCGATCAGGAAGGTGAACTGCAGGCCCAGGATCGTGACAACGGGTGGCAGCGCATTGGGGACGGCGTGGCGCCAAAGGGCGGCGCGGCGCGTCAGCCCCTTGGCGCGGGCGGTGCGGATGAAGTCATCGCCGAGCACGTCGAGGAGTGCTGCGCGCGTCACCCGGGTCAGGATCCCGGCCTGCGGCAGCGCCAGGGCCACGGCCGGCAGCAGCAAGGCGCCGACGGCGGCCGGGACCCCGGCGGCCCAGCCCGGAAAGCCATTGGCCGGCAGCCAACCGAGCCGGGCCGCGAAGACGAGGATCAAAAGGAGGCCGACCCAGAAATTCGGAACCGCCACGCAGGCCTGCGAAACGATCGTCGCGATCCCGTCCACGATCCCGCCGCGCCGGGCCGCGGCACCGACGCCGAGCGGCACCGCGATGGCCACCGAGAGAAGCACGGCCATTAGGGTGAGGGGCAGGGTCACGGAAAGCCGTTCCAGCATGAGGCCCGCGACCGGCACGCCATAGGTGGTCGAAGCGCCGAGATGGCCCGTGAGGGCGCCCGCGAGCCAGAGCCCGTAGCGCAGCAGCACCGGACGGTCGAGACCCATCTCGAGCCGGAGCGCCGCCAGCGTGTCGGGCCGTGCCGACGTTCCCAGCAACACGGCGGCAGGATCGCCCGGCAGGACGTTCATCACGAGGAAGATCGCGGCCGAAGCCGCGAGCAACGTCACGGCGAGCCCGACCAGACGCCGGGAGAGTTGCGCCCGCATGCGAGCCTCCGGCCAGCGTCGCCTACTCGGTCCACTGGACCGCGGTGAGATCGTTGGCCGGGATCGGCTCGTTGATCCAGAGGCCCTTCAGCTTGGCGTTCCAGACGCCGAGCTTCGGGATGACGTAGAGGTACAGAGCCGGCACGTCCTGCGCCAGGCGCCGCTGCGCATCGCCATAGAAGCCATCGCGGGCTTTGGCATCGGTGGCGCGCTGCGCGTCGTCGACGTCCTTGTCGAAGGTGGCGTCGCGGTAGCCGAAATAGTAGTCGGGCCGCGCATAGATCGCGATGTCGAGCGGCTCGGCATGGGCCACGATCGTCATGTCGAAATCGTGCGCCAGGAAGACCTGCTGGATCCAGGTGGCCGGGAACTCGGTCGGCACGATCGTCATGGTGACGCCGACGTCGGCCAGCATGGCCTGCAGGATCTCCGACGAGCGGGTCGCGTAGGACATCTGCGGCGTCTTGATCGAGAAGCTGAAGCCGCTCGGGTAGCCTGCTTCGGCGAGGAGCGCCTTTGCCTTGGCGGGGTCGTAGGGCAAGGTGCCGGTAAGGTCGATGAATCCGGGGTCGTTCGGCGTGTAGTGGCTGCCGATCGGCTGGCCGAAGCCCGACGAGGCGCCGTCCACGAGCGCCTTTCGGTCGATCGCCATCATCAGGGCGCGCCGCACCCGCACATCGTCGAAGGGCTTCTTGGCATCGTTCATGCCGGCCACGACCTTGAGTTCGGTATTGCCCGCCGCCGCGGTGAACTTGGGGTCCGCCTTGAAGGCGGCGAAGAGCTCCGGCGCTTCGAGTTCCGGCACCGCGTCGAGGTCCCCCGAACGAAGGCCGGCCGCCTGCGCCTGGGCGTCGGCGACGAAACGGAACGTGGCGTCCTCGATCTGAACCGGCCGGCTCTTGTCCCAATAGCCGGGGTTGCGGGCGAGCTCGACCCGGTCGCCCTTCAGCCATTGCTTCAAGACGAAGGGTCCCGTTCCGACCGGTACGACTTTGTTGGTCTCGGCGGCTTTCGGCGCCACCATGACCGAGGCCGGCCAGCCGAGCCAGTAGAGGAGATTGCCGGCGGGTTGCTTGAGGTGAAGCACCAGCGTCGAAGGATCGGGCGCATCGATGGCGTCGATGACCGTGAAGAACTGTTTTTGGGGATTGGTGGATGACGCGCCACGGGCGCGGTCGAGCGTGAATTTCGCACTCGCCGAATCGAAGCCTTCGCCGTCGTGGAATTTGACGTCCGTCTGCAGCGTGAAACTGTAGGTCAGGCCGTCGGGCGAGATGCTCCAGCTCTTTGCGAGCTGCGGCTGAACCTTTCCGTCACGGTCGATCCGGACCAGGCCTTCGAAGATGTTCTGCCAGGTGACCTGCCCGATGGCGACCGGCGCCGCCGCCGTTGGGTCGAGCCCGGCCGGTTCGATGCTCATGCCGATCACGACCGATGTCCTGACGGGTGCCGCCGCGGCGCTAGCCGCGGCGGCACCCGTCGCGAAAGCGACGAAACAGCAGACGGTCGCCGTCAGACGATCGCGGGCCCTTGCAGTTTTTCGCGACAACCCGAGTGCCATGCGGCGAAATCCTCAATGAGGCAGGTGCAACCGACCTGCACGGCGCGCAGGAGATGCCTTACCGAGGTCCGAGTTTAAGCAAGCGGGGTGCCGCGTCAAAGCGGCCCGCGCAGGATCCGATGCGGAAGATCGACGGAGCCGTCAGGCCACAGGCGCCCTGTGCCGCTTCCCGAGGCCGTTCTCCCGCGCCATGACGGCGCGGGACGCCGCATAGCCGGGTGCCACGACGGGGTAATCATGCGGTAGCCCCCAACGGGCACGGTATTGGTCGGGTGTAAGACCATAAGCCGTCCTGAGGTGCCGCTTCAGCGTCTTGAAGCTTCGACCGTCCTCCAGGCACACGATGTAGTCCCGGAACACCGAGCGGGTCACGGGGACGGCGGGTTTCCGCGGTTCGGTCGCCTGTTCCGGCGTTCGCTCCAAGGATGCCAGTCCTGTTTGGACCGACTTGATCAGAATCGGTAAATCCGCATGGCTGACATGATGTCGGGCAATATAGGCGGAGACGATATCGACCGTCGCCTCATTCAAACGCGAGATAATTTTGATCTGAGTCATATTAAATCTATATTTATAATCCAGCCACTGACTTTAGGTGAGGCGTTTGGCAAAAACAACAGTTTTGTTGACAAAACGTAGGCTATACAACCATTGATCTTCCAAGTTGATTTTGGGTCGGTTGAGGAGTCGTATCGGCGCGAGGAGGTCCTTACGGGACGCCGCTCCTGGCCCGTTCAGGGCCATGTGTTTTTCCGAACCGCAACGCTTGCAAAGCCACGAGACCCCGTGTTTGTGACCGCGCGGGAACTGACCGGCTCCCGTCTCCCAACGCAAGGTTACCGCTCCGATGCTGCCTCTCGACATGCCGACCGACGTGGTCGGCCTCGCCACGGCCTGGCCCTTCGAGGAAGCGCGCAAACTGATCAAGCGCGTCGAGCGTACCGGGCAGACCAGCGTAGTGTTCGAGACCGGCTACGGGCCTTCGGGCCTGCCGCATATCGGGACGTTCGGCGAGGTCGCCCGGACCTCGATGGTGCGCCACGCCTTCCGGGTCCTGACGCAGGACAGCATCCCGACCCGCCTCGTCGCCTTTTCGGACGACCTCGACGGCTTGCGCAAGGTCCCCGACAACGTTCCCAATCAAGAGCTGTTGGCCCAGCATCTCGGGCGACCGCTGACCGAGGTGCCGGACCCGATCGAGCCCGGCGTGAGCTTCGGCCACGCCAACAACGCCCGGCTGCGCGCCTTCCTCGACCGCTACGGCTTCGACTACGAGTTCATGTCCTCGACCGCGGCCTACCGGTCGGGGCTCTTCGACGACGCGTTGCGGCTGATGCTGGAGCGCCTGTCCGACGTCATGGCCATCATGATCCCGAGCCTTCGGGGCGAGCGGGCCGCCACCTATTCGCCGTTCCTGCCGATCCACCCCGAGAGCGGGGTCGTGATGCAGGTGCCGCTCATCGGCCACGACGCGAAGGCCGGCACGATCGCCTGGCGCGACCCCGTGAGCGGCACGGCCTACGAGACGCCGGTGACGGGCGGCCATTGCAAGCTCCAATGGAAGCCGGATTGGGCGATGCGGTGGCATGCGCTCAAGGTCGATTACGAGATGTCGGGCAAGGACCTGATCGATTCGGTGAAGCTCTCGGGCCGCATCACCCGCGTCCTCGGCTCGGAGCCGCCGGAGGGCTTCAACTACGAGCTCTTCCTCGACCAGAACGGGCAGAAGATCTCGAAGTCGAAGGGCAACGGGCTCACCATCGACGAGTGGCTGCGGTACGCCTCGCCCGAGAGCCTGTCGCTCTTCATGTTCCAGAAGCCCACGGCCGCGAAGCGCCTCTATTTCGATGTCATTCCGCGCGCGGTCGACGATTACCTGTCGTTTCTCGATGCCTATGGCCGGCAAGCCCCGAAGGAGCGGCTCGGCAACCCGGTCTGGCACGTCCACGCCGGGGCGCCGCCTGCGCCCGAGCGCCTCGCCGCGGCGGAAAGCTCAGCCGAACGGGAGAGCGGCACGGCCATATCCTTCGCCATGCTGCTCAACCTCGCGACCGTCGCCAACAGCGAAGATCCGGGGGTGCTCTGGGGATTTCTCCGCCGCTACGCGCCGGGCGTGTCGCCTGCTACGCATCCACGGCTCGACCGATTGATCGGTTATGCCGTGAGCTACTATCGCGACTTCGTCCGCCCGAAGAAGCATTACCGCGCGCCGGACGAGGTCGAGCGCGATGCCCTCAAGCAGCTCGACACCGGGTTGGCGGCGCTGCCGCCGGACGCGAGTGCGGAAGACATCCAGGCGGCCCTCTATGAGGTCGGCCGGCCGATCCCCCGATACCAGGACTTCAAGGCCAAGAACGCCACCCCGGAGCGGCCGGGCGTGTCGAACGAGTGGTTCAACACGCTCTACCAGGTGTTGCTCGGCGAAGAGCGCGGCCCGCGGTTCGGATCCTTCGCGGCGCTCTATGGCATCCCTGAGACGCGGCAGCTGATCAGCAAAGCGCTCCACGGCCAACTGATGGCCGAACATGAAGCGTTCCTGCGCGAGCGGGCGCCCTGACGGTCGGGTCTCGCCGGGAAAAAAGCCGCCGATCGCGATCGGCGGCCCGTCATAGGTTGGAAGCCGCGTTCACATCCTTTTCGTCATCGGAGCATGATGCATCATGTGGTGGTGCATGCCGCCATGATGGCGCATCATCGGATACATCATCATGTGCCTGTGGTGATGCCGCATCATGGGGTGCATCATCATCCGGTGGTGGTGCCCGTGGTGCATCATCGTCTTGCCGTGCATCATCATGCCGTGGTGATGCATCATGGGATGGGGATGGTGCATCATGGCGGCGCTGGCCGGCGCCGTGCCGAGCGTGAGGGCCAGAACGGCCGCAGCGGCCGCGGATTTCAATGTCGACATGGGTCGTCTCCTCGAAAGGCCTTCGGCACACCGATGCCATGTCGGTGGACGGGCCAGCATGCCATAGCACGGCGATGTCGCCCGGCGAGCCTTGAGCGTGGCATTATTCCGGTGCGACCTGCCGGTCGGTCCGCGAGGTTGGGCGGTCCCGGCCCGTGCCGGCCGCCTGCATGGCGCTGGCCAACACGGCGAAGATGCGCGGCTCCGCGCAGCGCGCAACATTAAATCGCAGGTAGCTGCGAGCGTTGTGCGAGGCGCTGAACACGTTGCCGGGTGCGAAAAGAACGTCCTCGGCCAGCGCGGAGCGGGCCACCGCTGCAGCATCGAGGTCGTCCGGAAGCCGGGCCCAGACGAACATGCCCGCTTTTGGCTCGAGCGCGGGCTCGAGACCGAGCGTCTTGATGCGCTCGAGCGTCATGCCCATGGCGGAGGCCAACTTGGTCCGAAGACCGTCGACGTGACGCCGGTAGTTGCCGTCGGTCAGGACCCGGTGCAGCAAGACGGACGCGAAATGGCCGTTGCCGAGGCACGTCGAGAGCTTGAGGTCGACGAGAGCGTCGAGCCAGTCCGGCCGGGCCGCGACATAGCCACAGCGGATCGCGGAAGATACCGTCTTCGCGTAGCCGCCGACCTGGATGACGCGGTCGAGACCATCGAACCCGGCGAGCCGCGGCGAGAGTTCGTGTTCGAGGTCCGCGAACGTGTCGTCTTCGACGATGACGATGTCGTGCTGCTCGGCGAGGTTGAGCAATCGATGGGCTTTGGCGGCCGACATGGTGCCCCCGGTCGGGTTATGCAGGCCCCCGGTCGTCAGGTAGAGGCGCGGTTGGTGCGCCGCTAGCGCCTGCCCGAACGCCTCGACGTCCGGCCCGTCGGCGCCATAGGGCACGCCGATCACCTTGGCCCGGTGGCTCAGCAGCATGGCCAGAAAATTGAAGTAGCACGGGTCGTCGACCAGGACGGCGTCGCCGGGTTCGATGAGGAAGCGGCACACGAGATCGATGGCCGCGGACGCCGAGTCGGTCAGCATGATCCCGTCGGGCGAGACGCCGATCCCGCGCTCGCCGAGCTTGCCGGCCAGATGCTGGCGCAGGGGTGCGAAGCCGAGCGGACTGCTGTAGCGGATGCGGTCGTCGGCGGTGGCATCGCGAGCCAGGTGCCGCAGCGCCTTCTGCAGCGACGCATCCGGCATGAAGCTCCTCGGCAGCATGCCGAAGCCCGGCTTCAGGACCTCCGGCCCGGAACTGAAGGCCTGCCGGGTGACCCAGAGCGGATCGATGGCGCGCTCGAGCTCGGGCCTGAGGCTCTGCAACGAGAGAGGCCGCGTCGTTCCCGCCACGTAGAAGCCGGATCCGCGACGCGCCGTGATGGCGCCGCTCGCGATCAACCGGTCATACGCCTCGACGACCGTCGATTTCGAAACGCCGGACCGCGCTGCATAGTCCCGTACCGACGGCAGGCGGGCGCCGGGCGCGAGCCTGCGGCCGGCGATCCGAGCCTGGATCTCGGCCATCACCCCCTCGACCCTGGTCGTCACGGGTGCGGCTTCGCGCGTCTGAACCTGCATCTGTGCTGCCTTTTCGACGGTACAGTTTGGCCTAACTGTACCGGACTGTTCCTGGTCGAGCCAGCGCTTTTGATCGATCCTCCTTGTCATTTGGAGGGTGTCATGAGTGTCTCGATCAGAAGTTCAGGGCAGGTCCCAGCGTCCCGAGGTGCGATACAGGCTGGCTCCGCGGCCCTCCGGCACGTCCTCGGCTGGCCGGCGCGCGTCCACCGCGCCCGTCGGTTGATGCTGCAGCTCGGTGCTTTCAGCGACCGCGAACTCAAGGACGTCGGGCTCGTGAGGCAGGATTTGCGGGACGTGACGGGGCTCGCCTCGGGCATCGACCCGTCTGTGAGCCTGCGGGCGCGGGCCGAGGCGCGGCGACGGCGTTGACCCGGTCGCGCACTGCCGGACGTCTCGCTTCTGGCGGCTTCGGGCGAGCGCATCCCGCTCGATGCGGGCTCGGTCGACGCGGTGCTGGTGGCCCATACCGCACTGGGTCGACCCGGAGAAGGCCGTGCCCGGGTCGCCCGCGTGTCGAAGCCGGCGGACGCCTGGAGCTTGTATGGAACCGGCGCGCCGAGCCTGACGGAGGGTCTCGCGCGCTCGTGATGCACCCGTGACACCGTTACCGCAGGCCGCAGGCACCGGGTGAGCTTTGTTCTCTTCCGATGGAAACTCGATTCGGCTCAGCGGGGTTCACCATCATGGCCCGCTACTACCTGCACATCCGCGAAAGCGGTACGCTGATCGAAGATTTCGACGGCATCGATCTGCCGGACCTTGCTGCGGCTCGGGCCGAAGCTCTTGCGGCTGCACGGGAGATCCTCGCCGAGCGCCTGCTGGGCGGCGATGTGCTGAACGGTCAAACTTTCGAGATCATGGATGATCGTGGCACATTGCTCGCAAGCGTCCCGTTCAAGGAAGCTCTGAGGCTGCCGCCGGCGGGAAAAGACCGCGACGCTACATCGTAAGGCATGCCGCTTCCCTGCAGAGGTGGACGTCGGGAGAACACGCCGGCGGCATTATCCTCGTCACGGTCGGTCGACGCCAGCCCCCGGAGAGGCCGTCTCTCCTTTTTCGCTCAGGTGCGAGGGGTTCGGATCTTTCGCCGGAAGACCGCCTGACCCAGCCTTTTGCACTCTCTTCGCTGCCGGGGTGGGAGAAGGAAACGAGTTGAATCCGCATGAGGACCGGGCCCCTGTATCGTTCGAGGGTTCCGTGGCATGTTCTCGGGACTTGCGTGGATCTTGGGCAACTTCGGCGTCAGCCAGCTGAGGCCGTCGTTTCGGAACGTACCGTGGAAAATCTGCTGACGCGCAAGCTCGAGACGTTCACCCCGCTGTCCGAGGGCGACAGGCATCTCTTGGACGACATCGTCAAGCCAACGCGATCGTTGACGGCTCGAACGGATATCATCAGGGAAGGCCAGATTTCCAAGGACGTCCGCCTGATCCTCGAGGGTTTCGCCTGTCGCTACAAGCTGCTGAAGAGCGGCAAGAGGCAGATCGTGGCCTATCTGATCCCGGGCGACATCTGCGACACGAACGGGTTCATCCTCAAGGCTATGGACCATAGCATCGGGACCTTGTCGGCTTGCAAGGTCGTCGACATTCCGCGGCACCGGATCCTGGAACTGACGGAGCGACCCAACATCGCCCGTGCCTTGTGGTACGCGACGCTGGTCGATGAAGCGACCCTTCGGGAATGGTTGCTGAACCTCGGTCAACGAGACGCCGTACCTCGGATCGGCCATCTCTTTTGCGAACTGTTGATGAGGTTGCGCGTCGTCGGCCTAGCGAACGGCGACAGCTACGAACTTCCGCTCACTCAGTTGGACATCGGAGATACGACGGGACTATCGTTCGTGCACGTCAATCGCTGTCTGCAGACACTTCGATCATTGAAATTGCTGGATTACAAGAATAAGAAGATTGTAATAAAAGATGTACAAAAACTGATCGACATGACCGGTTTCAATCAAAACTATCTGCATCTCCATAACGGAGACAAAACCGATATAGGCTCAGACGATTGAGGCGGCGTTTGATTCGGGATGAACCGAGAAACGGAGCATGAGGAGACGGGTGCGATGATCATCGGTGACTTCCAGCTTCCATTCTGTACCGCTTCCAAAATGGGTTCCTGCTTCTCGTAGAATTTCGCCGCAGAGACGAATGGCTTCGCTCCTAGCCGTATAAATGTCCGGAAGCTCTGTCCCATCTTCATCGACGGGCGTCTGGCCATCAAGAATATTGAAGAAAAACCGGGCCACGGGCGCTCCTGAATTAGGAGTGGGAGCACAAAATGTGTCAGCCGTCGAAAAACTCCGCACAACGATAATGACTGTACCACGTTCCGCGTAAGTTTCAGCATCGCGATAGTGTCAGTGCGAAAACGTACATTGAGCGGTGCGGCTGATCGACAAAGTATTATGTGCACCTCAGAAACTATACGATCCGAAATCTGTAACCCTGATGATCTGGCTAATGCTTCATAGATTTTATCGGTGAATAGGATACGCACAGCCGCAACGATGAAGCAAGCCGGCAATAATGTCGGCCGGGCTCGGCTAAAGCTGCCGAGCAAGAAAGAAGGTTTGCCTTCACGCTAAGAGGCTCAGCATCATCCTTCTTTATCAAATGTGAATGCAGACCCTTGGGGATGGTGCATGAAAGGTGGGTTCGATCGAAGGACATCAGGCATGGGTCGGTATTTCTTCGATGTCAGTGACGGCGAAAGCCAATTTCACGATACAGTGGGTATAGATCTCTCACCTGTCGACATCGCCAACGAAACGAAGAGCCTATTGAGCCTCTTGGCTTACGAGCGCCTACCCGAAGGGGTTTCCCGAACCTTCGAGGCCTACGTCCGGGATAGCCTAGGCGAAGTGGTGTATCGCGATACGATGCGTCTCAAATGCTCTTAATCATCGTGGCAAGGGGGAGTGGTCGATTGCACGTCAGCAAACGAACCTTCGAACCGCGTGTGGCCGGGAGATTGGCTTCGCTCTTCCTCTGACAGGTGGAGCTATGATCCAGGTTCAGCAATCGACCGTTTGCAATCGGCTTTTACAGGTGCTTTCGCCCGGCGATTTCGAACGGCTCCGGCTGGAGCGCGTTCCGCTCCCGGTCAAGCTCGTCTTGGTCGAGCCGCAAGTGCCGATCGAGCATCTCTACTTCATGGAACACGGAATGACGTCGATCACGACCGCTACGTCAGCGGGTCAGATCGAAATCGGCATGATCGGCCGGGAGGGGTTGGTGGCGGCCGCGCCGGTAATTCTCGGCGTCGATCGAAGTCTGCACTGTCACTTCGTTCAGATGCCGGGGGAGGGCCTGAGGATTGCGACGGAGGATCTCCTCGCGGCCGTGGAGCAGAGTCCCTCCTTGCGGCTGATCCTCATGCGGGGGGTCCAGGCCCTCATCGACCAGATGGCGCAGACCGCTTTCGCCAATGCGGTCTGTACGATCGAGATCCGCCTCGCACGTTGGCTCCTGATGTGTCGCGATCGGGCCGACGCCGACGAGATGACGCTCACCCACGAGTTTCTGTCCGGGATGCTCGGCGTGCGCCGTCCGGGCGTTTCGGTCGCGACCCAGGTCCTCGAAGGCCATCACCTCATCAGGGCCCAGCGGGGCCGGATCACGATCCTCGATCGCACCGGCTTGATAGCCTTGGCCGGAGAAAGCTACGGCTTGGCGGAAGCAGAGCGGGGCGAAGACGATTCCGGCTCGGTCAGGGTCACGACCTCACCGACCGCTAGGGCAGCGACGAACAGCGAGACGCCGGACCGCGCGAACCCTTTTGGTGCCGTCAACCCGTATTCGTCCTGACACTCCCGACGTCCGGCATCGGCCCGAAGCCTTGCCGACGAGGATCTGCGCCACGACGCCTGTCATCACGACCATCCCACCGACGACGGTCTGCCAGGACGGAACCTCGTCGACCGCGAACCAGACCCGGAGCGTCGCCAGGGGGGCGTCGAGCGTGCCGAGAGGGCCGATTCTCTGGCGGAGACGAGCCGCGTGCCGATCGTGAGCAGCGCCTGTCCGGTGCCGAGTTGGGACCCGAAGAGGATCCAGACATCGAGGTCGATGACGCGGGTGAAAGGCCCGC
>CAXTME010000122.1:0-12771 GCA_964245215.1 uncultured Lichenihabitans sp. | reverse complement strand
CGCTCGCCGACCTGCGCGTCGTAGCCGCGCCGCCCCTGCCAATCCTCGAGGCCGAGGATGAACTCATGGGCATGCGCGCGCTGCGCCGCCGCCACGATCTCGTCCTCGTAGGCGTCGGGCCGGCCATAGGCGATGTTCTCGCGGATCGAGCGGTGCAGCAGCGACGTGTCCTGGGTCACGACCGAGATGGCGCCGCGCAGGCTCTCCTGCGTGACCTCGGCGATGTCCTCGCCGTCGATCAGGATGCGCCCGCCTTCGAGGTCGTGGAAGCGCAGCAGCAGGTTCACCAGCGTCGTCTTGCCGGCGCCCGAACGGCCCACGAGCCCGATCTTCTCGCCCGGACGGATCCGCAGAGACAGGCCGTCGATCAGCCCCGCCTCGCGGCCGTAGCCGAAGCGGATCGCCTCGAAGCGGATCTCGCCGCGCGGCACGTCGAGCTCGGCCGCGTCCGGACGGTCGCCGAGGGCGATCGGCCGCGCGATGGTCATCATGCCCTCCTGGATCGTGCCGATGTTCTCGAAGATGTCGGTGACCTGGACCGCCACCCAGCCGGCCGCGGACGCGATCTGCCACGTCAGGGGGATCGCCATCGCCACGATGCCGACGTCGATCCGACCGCGCTGCCACAGGAAGACCGCGAGCGCCGTCTCGCCGACCAGCATCATGGCGTTCATGGCCTGCAGCGACATGAAGAGCGCCGAGAGCATCCGCATCTGCCGCCGGAACGCCACCGTGTGGCGGTCCACCACGTCGCGCACGTAGCGATCCTCGTGGCTCAGCCGCGCGAAGAGCTTCAGGGTCAGGATGTTGGTGTAGCTGTCGACGATGCGCCCGACCACGAGCGAGCGTGCCTCCGAGGTCCGCTTCGAACGGTCGCGCAGCCGCGGTACGACGATCCGCAGCATCACCGCGTAAGAGGCGAACCAGAGCGCGATCGGCAGCATCAGCAGCACGTCGACCCGGCCGAGCAGCGTCAAGGCCGTGACGCCGTAGATCGTGATGCCCCAGATGGCCGTGATGCCGGCGACGGCGCTCTGCCGCACCGCGGGGCCCGTTTCCATGACGCGCGACGCGATGCGGCCGGCGAAATCGTTCTGGAAGAAGGGCCAGCTCTGGCGCACGACATGCCGATGGCTCTGCCACCGCACCATGTTGGTGACGTTGACCACGATCCCCGTGTTCGAGATCAGGTTCTGCGTCGCGATGGCGGCCGGCCGTGCGAAGAGCACGACGAGCGCCATGGTGGCCAGCAAGGTGCCGTTGAGAGCGAGGAAGGTCTCGCGCGGCGTCGTCGTGATGGCGCGCACGAGCCGCCCGATGAACCAGGGCACGGAGGCGTCGAGCATCGATACAGCGAGGCCCGCCGCGAAGAGGGCTGCGAACAACAGACGGGCCTGCCCGACGAAGTGCCAGTAGAAGCGTGCGAGGCCTTCCGGGGGTTGGACCACGGGGCCGTCTGCGGTCGGCGAAACGATGGATTCGAACAGGCGAAACATGCGGGCGTCCGGTGGCCCGAAGGGCCGTGTCAGGATTCGGGCGTGGTAATGCCGCATCGCGGCAGCTCTGCGGCGGCCCGGAACATCCCCGCGCATGGCAAGTTCAGGTTGGTGCCAACCGGGGAGGAACGCCGATGACCGACATCCATTATGCGATCGTGGAGCACGACGGGGGTTGGGCCTACAAGCTCGGCGACGTCTTTTCGGAAACGTTCCGCAGCCACGACGATGCCGTGGAGGCCGCGAAGATCGCGGCCGCGGAACAGCAGCGGCCGGGCGAAAACGAGGCGATCTCCTATCAGGACGCCAAAGGTCAATGGCATGAGGAACAGGCGTCCGGCTCCGACCGGCCCACCGCGGATGTCGACGACGTCTGACGTCGATCATCGCTGAACTGTGCTTTCAGGATCTCGCCGGCACCGGCACGCTTGCGCCCGACCGGGGTCTCGTTCTTAAGACTGTCCGCACGCGGAATCGCCCGAGGCGTATCGGCTCGGGTCGAACTTTTTTTTATGCCGCGGCAGGATCGTCGAACGAAGACCCACGGATGAATGCATGAGCACCAATTCCATCGAGGCCGGTCACCTGATGGCCTTCATCGAGCGTATCGAGCGCCTGGAGGAGGACAAGAAGACCGTTTCCGACGAGATCAAGGACGTTTATGCGGAGGCCAAGGGCACGGGCTACGACATCAAGATCATCCGCAAGATCGTCTCGATCCGCAAGCAGGACCAGGACAAGCGTCGGGAGGAAGAGGAGATCCTCGAGCTTTACCTGAAGGCGCTCGGGATGCAGATCTGACGGCTGGGCCTGACCGTCGGCGATGCTCGGCGCCTCCTTGGGGAAAGTTCTCACCGATCCTCATGCTGAGCCGGCTCGTAGGGCCGCGTCGAAGCACGCAGGGCCGGGATCGGGGGCCCTGGAGCATCCTTCGACGCGACCGCGTTCCGCGGCCGGCTCTGGATGAGGCGAGTGTCGAGGACGAGCCAATTCTGTCTGCCGTTGGTATAACGTGACCAGAGAGGCCGCGAACCGGAACGGGACGGCCGAGGGAGGACGAAGATGCTGCAGGCCTGGCGCTGGTACGGACCCGACGACCCCGTGACGCTGGACGATGTGCGCCAGGCCGGGGCGACCGACATCGTCACGGCGCTGCACGGGTTCCTGCCGGGCGAGACCTGGACGCGGGACGCGGTGCGGACCCGCAAGGCGCTGATCGAGGACACGCCGGCCGACCGGGTTCCGCTGCGCTGGAGCGTCGTCGAGAGCATCCCGGTCCCCGATGACGTGAAGCGGCTCGGGTCCGATGCCAAGGCCTCGATCGCCTCGTGGATCGCCAGCCTCGAAGCCGTGGCGGCCGAGGGGCTCAGGACTGTCTGCTACAACTTCATGCCCGTTCTCGACTGGACCCGCACGGACCTCGACTGGCCGAGACCGACCGGCGCCACGGCCCTGCGCTTCGACCAGACGCGCTACGCCGCCTTCGACGCCTTTGTCCTGAAGCGTGATGGCGCGGCTGCCGATTATTCGGCCACGGTGCTGCGCGATGCCGAAGCCCTCGTGGCCGGCATGTCGCCTGACGACGTCGCGGCCTTGACCCGGACCATCGCGGCCGGGCTGCCCGGCACGACATCGGATTCGCTCGACCTCGACGGGCTCAGGGCCAAGCTCGACAGCTACCGCGGAATCGACGCGGCCCGGCTCCGGGCCAATCTCGTGGCGTTCCTCGAACGTGTGGCGCCGGTCGCCGAACGGCTCGGGGTGAGCCTGACACTCCACCCGGACGATCCGCCGCGGCCGCTCTTCGGGCTGCCGCGCATCGCCTCGACGGCGGCCGACTATCAGGCGCTCTTCGACGCCGTCCCGTCACCCGCCAATGGCATGTGCTTCTGCACCGGGTCGCTCGGCGTCTCGGCCGCGAACGATCTCGTGGCCATCGCGCGTGCCTTTGCGGCGCGCATCCACTTCGTTCACCTCAGGGCGACGAAGCGCGAACCCGATGGCTCCTTCTTCGAAGCCGACCACCTCGACGGCGATGTCGACATGGTGGCGGTGATCCGCGAACTCCTGGCCGAAGAAGGGCGCCGTCCGGGCGGCGGCAAGATCCCGTTCCGGCCCGACCACGGCCACAAGATGCTCGACGACCGTTTCAAGCGCACCAACCCCGGGTATTCGGCCATCGGCCGGCTGAAGGGATTGGCGGAGCTGCGGGGTGTCATGCGGGCGCTCGGGGGATAGGAAGCCGCCTCCCCTCATCCGGCGCTACGCGCCACCTTCTCCCGCTTGCGGGAGAAGGGCTTCCCTCTAGCGTTGGCATTCGCCGCAGAAGAAAGTCGAGCGGCCACTCTGCACGATACGCCCGATGAGCCCGCGGCAGCCGGGATTGGGACAGGCCTCGCCGTTCCGGTCATAGGCCCGGAACCCGTGCTGGAAGGTCCCGAGTTCGCCATCGGTGTGACGGTAATCCCTCAAGGTCGAACCACCGGCCGCCACCGCTTCGTCGAGAACGTCGCGGATCGCCGCCGCGAGGCGGATGGCCCGCCGGCTGGGTGAGCCGTCCCGGCGCATGAGCGTGCCGGCGGCGCGCCGCGGCGACAGGCCGGCCCGGTGCAGGGCTTCGCAGACATAGATGTTGCCGAGGCCGGCGATGAGCCGCTGGTCGAGCAGCGCGGCCTTCAAAGGGGCGGCCTTGCCGGCCATCAGCCCCGCCAGGACTGCGGCATCGAAGCCTTCGCCCAACGGCTCGACACCGATGCCCCGAAACAGGGGATGCCGGTCGAACTCCGCCCTCGGAACCAGGGTCATGAAACCGAAACGCCGCGGGTCGTTGTAGGTGATCGTCACCCCGTTATCGAGAACGAAGCGAACGTGGTCGTGCGGGCTGCCGTGCGGCGGCTCGCCCGATGCCGAGCCATCCTTCGGCGCCGCCGGTCCGCCGCGCTCGTAATAGTAGCGGCCCGGCACGGTCTCGTGGGCACCGGCGCTGACCCGAAACGAGCCCGTCATGCCGAGATGGGCCGCCAGTACGAGCCCCTCGTCGAGATCGAGGACGAGATATTTGGCGCGACGACCGACGTTTTCGATGCGCCGCCCCGTCAGGCGCTCGGCGAAGCGCTCGGGGAAGGGGAAGCGCAGGTCGGGCCGGTGCTGGTCGACGGTCGTAAAGGTCGCGCCCGTCATGGCCTGGGCCAGACCGCGCCGGACGGTTTCGACTTCGGGAAGTTCGGGCATGATGATAAAGCGGGGCCTCCAACGTCCGCAGATAGGCGCGATCCGGCTTCGCCGCCATGCCGTGCCGATGCCAAAGGCCCTCATGACCTCCTCACCGCCATCCCGGCGCACAGGTTCAGCCGAGACCACGCATTTCGGCTATGCCGATGTCGCGCTCGACCAGAAGCAACGCCTCGTCGACGACGTGTTCCACAAGGTGGCCGAGCGCTACGACGTCATGAACGATGTGATGTCGGGCGGCCTGCACCGGGTGTGGAAGGATGTTCTCGTCGCGATGGTCAAGCCGTCGCGGAAGGCGCTGTTCCGCCATCTCGATGTCGCGGGCGGCACCGGGGATGTGGCGAAGCGCGTCGCGGCGGCGGGCGGACCGCGCACCGAAGTCACGATCCTCGACATCAATCCCGACATGCTGCGGGTGGGCCGGGACCGATTGGCCGAGACCACCCACACCTTTCGCTACGTCGCGGCCAACGCCGAACTGCTGCCGCTGCCGGACGGGCAGTTCGACTGCTACACGATCGCGTTCGGAATCCGCAACGTCCCGCGCATCCCCCTGGCGCTCGCCGAAGCCTACCGGGTGCTCAGGCGCGGCGGCCATTTCCTCTGCCTCGAGTTCTCCGCCGTCGACGTGCCGGGGCTCGACCGCCTCTATGAAGCCTTCTCGTTCAACGTCATCCCGGCCATGGGCAAGCTCGTCGCAGGCGACGCCGAACCCTATCGCTATCTCGTGGAGTCGATCCGCCGTTTTCCCGGGGTCGACAGTTTCTCGGACATGATCGCGGAGGCCGGCTTCCAGCGCGTGTCCGCCACACGCCACACGGGCGGCGTCGTGGCGATCCATTCGGCTTGGAAGCTCTGAAGCGATGTTGACCACGTTGGGCCATGTCGGGCGCCTGGCGCGGGCCGGTTTCGTCCTGGCGCGGGAAGGCGTCTTTTCGGGTATCGATCTTCGCGCCATGCCGGTGGAGGCGCGCCTGCCTCTCGCCTTGGCCCAATTGGTCGCGAGGCCGCGGGTAGCGGCGGCCGGCAATCGCCTCGGCATCGCCATGGGTCGTCTCGGGCCATCCTACGTGAAGCTCGGCCAGTTTCTGGCGACGCGTCCCGATCTCGTCGGGGCGGCGGCGGTCCGGGATCTCGAAAGCCTGCAGGATCGCGTTCCGCCCTTTTCACGCGCGATCGCGGTCGGCATCGTGGAGGCCGCGTTCGATCGCCCGCTCGCCGAAACCTTCGTGGAGTTCAGCGAACCGGTGGCGGCCGCCTCGGTGGCCCAGGTGCATCGGGCACGGCTCACCCCCGAACGCGGCGGCGGCGAGGTGGCGGTCAAGGTGATGCGGCCGGGCGTCGACCGGCGATTCAGGCGCGATCTCTCCGACCTCTATTTCGCGGCACGCCAGGCCGAACGATGGGCCCCCGAAGCCAAGCGCCTCAAGCTCGTCGAGGTCGTGGACACGCTGGCCCGCTCGGTCACGATGGAGATGGATTTCCGCATCGAGGCCGCGGCCGCGAGCGAATTCGGCGAGAACGTCGCCGAAGATCCGGATTTCCACGTCCCGGCCATCGACTGGACGCTGACCGCCAAGGAGGTGCTGACGCTCGAATGGGTCAGCGGCATCTCGCTGTCGGACGTCGCGGCGTTGCGGGCTCGCGGCTACGACCTGCCCCTGCTCGGGCGAACCGTCATCCAGGCCTTCCTGCGCCATGCCATGCGGGATGGGCTGTTTCATGCCGACATGCACCAGGGCAACCTCTTCGTCGACGACGCGGGGCGTCTGACGGCGGTCGATTTCGGCATCATGGGACGTCTCGGCACGCAGGAGAGGCGCTTCTTGGCCGAGATCCTGTATGGCTTCATCACGCGCGATTACCTGCACGTGGCGCGCGTCCATTTCCAGGCCGGCTATGTTTCGGACCGGCACCGGGTGGAGGATTTCGCTCAGGCGATCCGGGCCATCGGCGAGCCCATCCACGCCCGCACGGCCGACGAGATCTCGATGGCCAAGCTCTTGACGCTCCTCTTCGAGATCACGGCGCTCTTCGACATGAAGACCCGCACGGAACTCGTCATGCTGCAGAAGACCATGGTGGTGGTGGAAGGCGTGGGCCGGACGCTTGATCCGCGGCTCGACATGTGGGCCACATCCGAGCCCGTGGTCCGGACCTGGATCGAGAACAATCTCGGGCCGGTCGGCAAGATCACCGACGCCGCCACGTTGGTCGGATCCCTGGCGCGGGGCGCGGCGGCGCTCCCCGACATCCTGCTCCGGGCCGAGCGGATCGTACTTCAACTCGAAAGCGCTGCCGAGAACGGTATGCAACTTTCGGTCGAGACGATCGAAAAGATCGCCAGTATCGAAGCGCGCCGGATCCGTTGGCTGGGTATCGCGCTCTGGATCATTGCGCTCACGATCCTTTATAGAACCCTTCGGTGAGGCGATCCGCCGCGTGTGGGCGATGCAGCCGGAACACAGCCAGGGAGCGACTTTCGTCCCCCATGGCCTAGCGCTTCCGCTCTGAGTTGTATAGACATGCATGCAGTTCCGATTTGCGCCGCACGATGCGGAGCTCCCGGAGGCCGGGATCGAGGGCACCATGAACGAACAACTCTCCAAGCGAACCGCCGAGGCCGACAAACGCGTCGGCGCCTGCGTCCGTGCCGCCCGGATCAAGGCTGGCCTGAGTCAATCCAAGCTCGCCGGTGAACTCGGGATCACGTTCCAGCAATTGCAGAAATACGAAAAGGGCAAGAACCGGATTGCGGTCAGCACCTTGTTGCTCATCGCCGAGGCCCTGGACCTGCCCGTGAACAGCTTCTTCGAGTCCGTGGAGCGCCAGGCGTCAGACGGGAGCGACTGGCAGGACCTTCTGACCAAAGACAACATCCGGCTGATCAGGGCCTATACCCATATCGGCGACATCGAAGTGAAGCGACGCATCCTGAACCTCATTCTGACCGTGACGGACGCGTCGGCGAGTGTCGCGTTCCTCGACGACGCCGCATCGACGGAGCACACCGCCTACGCGACCTGATGGTGATCTCAGGGAGCCCGAACCGGACTTCCCGCGCTCCGCACTCCATCGCAGCCTCGGCCCCGTTGTTTCGGTTCCGCCGCCGCGATAATGATCGCAGATGGTCAAGAACAGGATCGGCGAAACGATTCCGCGGACCCGGCAGGATGACGGTCCGGTGGAGCCGTTGCAGACCGGTCGTCGTTCGCAGCGACTGCGGCTGAGAGCGGCGTGGATGTATCATGTCGAGGAGATGACGCAGAGCGCCATCGCCGAGGTGCTGGGGATCGGCCGTGTGACGGTGGTCCGGCTTCTCTCCGACGCCCAGGCGCTCCACGAGGTTCGCATCTCGCTGAGCCGCGATCTTGCCGAGCTGACCTCGCTCGAACGGGCGCTCGAACGGGCCTTCGGCATTGCCGAAGCCGTGGTGGCACCCCTCTCGTCTCCGACCGCCGACCCCACGACCGCCATCGGCGCCGCAACAGGACGCTACCTGTCCGACGTGCTGCGCCCCGGCATGCGGATCGGAGTCGGATGGGGAAAAACCCTGATCAGCGCGTTGGCCTATATCGACGAGAAGCCGCTGCCCGGCCTCTCGGTCGTGTCGATGTTGGGCGGCATCGCCAAGGTGCTGCAGTACAACCCTGCAGACTTCGCCTGGCAGTTCTCCCGCCTGTTGCAGGCGGATTGCTTCCTGATCCCGGCCCCCGCCCTGGTGGACAGCGTCGAGACCAAGCAGGCCTTGATCGAGCGGTGCGGTCTGGCCGAGATCTTCGAGCTCGGCCGCGCCCTCGACCTCGTCGTCATGAGCGCCGGCGGCATGGCGCCCGAGAGCACGTCCTACCGGTTCGGCTATTTCAGCGAGGCCGATCGCCAGTCTCTCATCGCGGCCGGAGCGGTCGGCGACCTGCTCTATACGTTCTTCGACATCGACGGCCGCATCATCGACCATCCGATCAACAGCCGTGTCATGGGCATACCATCCGACAGTATCGCGGCCGCGCCCCATCGCATCCTCACGTCGGGCGGCATCGGCAAGGTGGACGCTATCGTGGGGGCCATTCGCCTCTCGCGGCCGACCGTGTTGATCACCGACGAGATCACGGCGGCGGCGGCCCTCGCGGCGGTCGGCGTGTCGCCCGTTAGAACCGGGCCGCCCGTCGAAACCGGGCCGCCCGGCTGACCGACGTCGTCGGATCCTCACCGCTCTTCTGGATCTTCCTCCAGGCGCAAGGCGTCGAGCTTGCGGTCGAGACCCTTCAGTCGGGACAGCACGACCGCGATGAAACACAGGAGGAGGCCGCCCACCACGGCCGTGACCTCGATGCCGAACTGCGCGTCGTTGGGGGCCTTCTTGGTGAACACGATGCCGAAGATCACGATCAGAACGCCGCAGATCGCCGCCAGGATCGCCATGGTGGAACTCCCCCCTTGGGCTCAGGCCGGGGTCAACACGGCTCGGCCTTCCGCGATGGCGCGCCCGAACTCGACCTCCCGGGCGCGATCCAGGCGGGTCATCACATCGGCCAGGTCTGGCTTCGCCGCGAGGCTTCGAGCATAGAGCCCGCCGACCGCCGCCGTGAGCCGGCCCGACCGGCCCAGGATGGCGTCCGCGAAGCCGATCATCCGGAGGTTCGGCCAGGCGATGGGCCGGATCGTGCGAACGCGCTCGGTGATCGACGTCTCGCTCTCGTCGGGATGAGCCTGGGCCAGCAGCATCGTCATCGCGGCGGTCGAACGCGAAATGCCCATGTGGCAATGGACCAGCAGGTGCCCGTCCTCCTCTGCGACGGCATCGGCGCGGCCGTTCCGAGTCTCCGCACCGCCGCGCCCATAGACCACGCGCCCCCAGGCCAGGATCGTCTCGACATCGCCGATTTCGGGGAGGACCAATCCCGGTCCGGGCTCTATGATGTCGTGAAACCTCAGCGTGGTCCGCTGGATCGCTCCGTAGCGGCGGAACACGTCGGGCTCTTCCCGCTCTGGATCGATGATCGAGAGCACATGGGTGACGCCGCGTGTCACATGGGCCTCGAGCTCTTCGAGACCGCAGATCGTCAGGACGGAGAAAGCTGGCTTCATGGTGGCTCGCTAGCACAGCCCGACGGCCGGAGCGAGTTCCCGTTCTGTCGCCTTCGGCCGGTTTCCTGTGGCGGGGCGTCCGAGCCGCTTGCGCAAACGGGCGAGGCAGGCAAAAGTCACCGCCCTTCGCGGCTGCGGCCTCGGGGCATCACCCTCGAGCCCGGCCGGTTGGCTTCGGGCTCCAGAAGTTTCGTCGAGGATCGGGCGCCGTCATGAAAGTCACACTCGAACGCGCGGCCCTGTTGAAGGCGCTGGGCCATATCCAGCGGGTGGTCGAGCGCCGCACCACGATCCCGATCCTGAGCAACGTTCTGGTGCGGGCCGTCGAAGGCTCGCTGCGTCTCAAGGCGACCGACCTCGACCTCGAGGTCACCGAAGAAGTGCCGGCCGATGTCACCCAGGACGGCGGCACGACCCTGCCGGCCCATGTGCTGCACGACATCGTCCGCAAGCTGCCCGACGGTTCGCAGGTGACACTCGACATGAGCGGTGACACGGGCCAGCTCGTGCTCCGGTCCGGCCGATCCCGGTTTCAGCTGCAATGCCTGCCCGAGAGCGACTTTCCCGATCTCACGGCCGGAGAACTGCCGCATCGGTTCACGCTGCCGGCCGGACAGCTGAAGCACCTGATCGACAAGACGCAGTTCGCCATCTCGACCGAGGAGACCCGTTACTACCTCAACGGCGTCTACCTGCACACGATGGAGCATGACGGCGCGACGGTTCTGCGCGTGGTGTCGACCGACGGTCACCGGCTGGCCAGGGTCGAGATCCCGGCTCCGGAAGGATCCGCCGGCATCCCGGGCGTCATCGTGCCGCGGAAAGCGGTGTCCGAAATCCAGAAGCTGATCGAGGACCCGCAGAGCGACGTCCTGCTGGAGCTCTCGCCGACCAAGATTCGCTTGACGCTCGGGGCCGTGGTGCTGACCTCGAAGCTGATCGACGGGACGTTTCCCGATTATGGCCGCGTGATCCCGGCCGGGAACGACAAGATGCTGGTCGTCGAGAAAGACGCCTTCGCGGCCGCCGTCGACCGCGTGTCGACCATCTCGGCCGAGCGCGGCCGGGCCGTGAAGCTGGCGTTGGCCGATGGCAAGCTGACGCTCAGCGTCAACAACCCCGACTCGGGTTCGGCGACCGAGGAACTCGACGTCGACTATGATTCGACACCGCTCGATATCGGGTTCAATGCCCGCTATCTGCTCGACATCACGGCCCAGCTCGACACCGACAAGGCTTATCTGAAGCTGGCCGATCCGGGATCGCCCACCTTGGTGCAGGACCGCGAGGGCGCTCCCGCCCTCTACGTCCTGATGCCGATGCGGGTCTGACCATGGCCGATGCGCCGTTCGGTCTGCTTTGTGTCCGATGTCAGCCGGCCGTCGGCACGAAGCGCAAGGCGGCCCGGAAAGCCGTATCGGCGTCCATCGCCGTCGTGTCGAGCTGATGCGCGTCCGCGGCGGCGCGGAGCGGCGCTACGGCCCGATTGGCGTCGCGATCGTCGCGAAGCTTGATATCGGCCAGGATCGTGGCGTAATCGGCGGCTTCGCCGCGGTTGGCGAGTTCCAGCGCTCGCCGCTGCGCGCGGGTCTGCGGGCTAGCCGTCACGAAGATCTTCACATCGGCTTCGGGACAGATCACCGTACCGATGTCCCGACCGTCGAGCACGGCACCTTCGGGCCGCATCGCGAAACCGCGCTGTGCTGCGGCGAGCGCATGACGCACGGGGGGAAGGGCAGCGACGAGCGAGGCCGCCTCTCCCATCGAGCGACCCCGCAACGCTGCGTCGTCGAAATCCCGAAGCGCCAGTCCGCGCGCTGCAGCCACGGCGGCATCGACGTCGTCGAGGCGCTCGCCCGCTTCGATCAGCGCCCTGGCCGTGGCTCTATAGAGAAGGCCGGTGTCGAGGTGGGGAAGGCCGAAATGCTGGGCGAGCTTGCGCGCCAGCGTCCCCTTTCCGGAAGCGGCAGGTCCATCGATCGCGATGATCACGTCGCCCCTCCCGGGGCGCGCCGATAAAGGGCCTTCCGATCCTGACGCACCGGATGACACGCCCGATGGTGCGGCGGCGACAAGGACAACAGCGGTGCTCCGAATGAGGCGGATCGAGTGACGCGCTCCTATCATGCCGCCCGAGACCTGTCATTATGACCGGGACGCTGCGGCACTTTCCGATTGACGCCGCCGCCTCGGGGGCCTTAACCGATCCCTCCGACCGAACGACAGAGGGCAGCGGCGCCGCGACGCGCGGTGCCGACCGAGGGTAAGCAGTGGCAAAACCGGAACTTGGCGCGAAGCATCAGTGCCAGAATTGCGCGACGAAATTCTTCGATCTCAACCGAGACCCGATGGTATGCCCGAAGTGCGGGACCGTGTTTCAACCCTTGCCGGTCGCACGTGCGCCGGCCCGCGCCGCTGCCGTGGTGGCGGTCCGCGACGAGGGTGAGATCGAGCCCGATGCGGCCGGCGTCGAACTGGTGTCGCTCGAGGATGCGGAGGCGGGCGAGAAGCCCGAGGTGGTGAGCGACGACGACATCGAGATCGAGGATACACCGGCGGACGATACCTTCCTCGAAGAAGAGGAGGAGGGCGAAGACGACGTCTCGGGCTTGATCGACGGCGAGATCGAGGACGACGAAGAAGCCTGACCGGCGCTATGGATCGCGTTTTCGAGAAAGCGCGTCGCCGGCAAAAACCAGCTTGTGCGGCGCCATCGGCAAGGTTATAGAACCGCCACTGCGGTCGCTCATCGGGCCGCACGCGCCCTGTATAGATGCAGCTTTGGCTGTGCATCCAGGTCGGATCGATCGCCGGATCTCAAACGACGACAGATGAAAGGCGTGGGGCCATAGCTCAGTTGGGAGAGCGCTTCAATGGCATTGAAGAGGTCGTCGGTTCGATTCCGTCTGGCTCCACCAAGTTCTGCTATCCAACAGGACAACTTTGACAGCTCTGC
>CAXTME010000121.1:0-12966 GCA_964245215.1 uncultured Lichenihabitans sp. | reverse complement strand
CCTGCTGCACGGCGTCCGGCGCCCAGTTCGAGTTCGACACGGGGATCGTCAGGAGGTCCTCGATGCGGGCCGGCGCGCGGGCTGCGATCTCCTTCTGCCGCACCGCGACATCGACCTCGTGGTAGTGCAGGGCATGAAGCGTCGCGGCGGTCGGCGACGGCACCCAGGCGGTCGTCGCGCCGGAGCGGGGATGACCGCCCTTCTGGGCCAGCATGTCGGCCATCCGGTCGGGCGCGGCCCACATGCCCTTGCCGATCTGGGCCCGGCCCGGCAGGCCGAGGCTCAGACCCACGTCGACGTTGTTGTCCTCGTAGGCCTTGATCCAGGCCGTGTTCTTCATGTCGTTCTTGCGGACCACCGGCCCGGCTTCCATCGCGGTGTGGATCTCGTCGCCGGTGCGGTCGAGGAAGCCCGTGTTGATGAAGACGACGCGTTCGGCCGCCGCCGAGATGGCCTGCGCGAGGTTCGCCGACGTGCGCCGCTCCTCGTCCATGATGCCCATCTTGACGCTGTTCCTGGGAATGCCGGCGAGGTCTTCGGCCCGCGCGAAGAGGTCGTCGGTGAGCGTCACCTCGGCGGCGCCGTGCATCTTCGGCTTGACGATATAGATCGAGCCTTCCCGGCTGTTGCGGGTGCCGTGGCTAGGCGCGAGATCGGCCTTGGCGATCAGCACGCTGACCGCGGCATCGAGGAAGCCCTCCGGCGTCTCGACCCCGTCCCGCATCACGATGTCGGTGTACATGTGATGGCCGACGTTGCGGATCAGCATCAGGCTGCGGCCCGGCACCGTGACGTCGCCCCCTGCGGGTGCGGTGTAGATCCGGTCGGGGTTCATGCGGCGCTCGACCGTGGTACCCCCCTTGGGGAACGAGGCCGTGAGCGTGCCGGTGACGAGGCCGAGCCAGTTGCGGTAGAGCGCCACCTTGTCGTCCGCATCCACCACGGCGACGCTGTCCTCCATGTCCATGATGGTCGAAACGGCGGATTCGAGCACGACGTCCGCGAGACCGGCGGCGTCGCCCTGGCCGACCGGGCTCTCGCGATCGAAGACGAGCTCGATTCCGAGGCCGTTGTGGCGCAGCAGCACGGTCTTCGGCGCTTCGGCCGGGCCGGTGAAGCCGACAAGCGCATCCGGTGTGGCGAGCGCCACCGTGCGACCGCCCGTCAGCGTGGCGCGAACCGCGCCATCGACGATCGCGAGCCCGGACAGGTCCGTGTAAGAAGCGCCCGCGAGCGGCACGGCGCTGTCGAGAAAGGCTTTGGCCTTGGCGATGACGGCCGCGCCGCGGGCCTTGTTGAAGCCCTTGCCGCCGCGCGCCGCCTCACCCTCGTCCGGGATGGCATCCGTGCCATAGAGCGCATCATAGAGGCTGCCCCACCGGGCGTTGGCGGCATTGAGGGCGTATCGGGCATTCGACATCGGCACGACGAGCTGCGGCCCGGCCATGCGGGCGATCTCGTCGTCGACTCCTGCCGTAGAGACGCGACGCGTCGGCGCGTCGGGCGATAGATAGCCGATGTCGCGCAGGAAGCCGATGTAATGGGCGGGGTCGATCGGCTGGCCGCGGCGGCTCTTGTGATAGTGGTCGATCTTCGCCTGCAGTTCGTCACGCTGGGCCAGAAGCCCCTCGAGCCGCGGGCCGAGGTCGCGCAAGACAACCGCATAACCCGCCCAGAAGCGGTCGGACGTCACGCCGGCGCCTGGAAACACCTCGGCTTCGAGGAAGCGCTGCAGCGGTTCGGCGATGCTCAATCCCGCGACGTCCACCCTATTCATTCCATCCTCCAGCATTGTCCGGTCTCATGTGCCGCGGACGCCGCCGCATGGCTAGGGGTACTGACGCGAACGACCTGCCACGGCCACCTCTGAAGCGACCGTTTCACCGCCCCGGCAGGCTCACCTCGGCAAAGCCCGCCGCTTCCATGCGCAGGTGCACCTTGTTCTGGAAACTCGCGTCCTGCCGCTGCGCCAAGAGGCCCACGTTGTCGGCCACGGCGTCGCAGAGGGCGTCGACCCACGCCCGCTCGCCCTTGCCGAAATCGTTGAGCACAAAACCGAGGACCTGAGCCTTGTCGCCGGGATGGCCGATGCCGAGCCGGATCCGGCGGTAATCGTTGCCGAGATGGGCCGTGATGGAGCGCAAACCGTTATGCCCGGCATTGCCGCCACCCGTCTTGACCCTGAGCTTGCCGGGCGCGAGGTCGAGCTCGTCGTGCAGCACGGCGATGTCCTCCGGGCCGGTCTTGAAGAAATGCGCCGCGGCACCGACCGCCTGGCCGCTGTCGTTCATGAAGGTGGTGGGCTTCAGCAGGACGAGCTTTTCCCCCGCGATCGTCACGTCGGCCGCGAGCCCGGAAAAGCGGCTGCGGAACGGCGATGCCCGATGAGCTCGCGCGATCGCGTCGATCGCCATGAAGCCGATATTGTGCCGGTTGCCGGCATAGCGAGCGCCTGGATTGCCGAGGCCGACGAGGAGCAGCATGGCGGAAACCGGGTGGCCGATCGAAAGACGCCCGCCTAAGCGGGCGTCTCGACATCGTGGATGGACGACAGCCCTTATTTCTTGGCCGCAGCCTTGGCGGCGGGCGCCGCCTTCGGCGCCTTGCCGCCCTTGGCACCAGCGGCGGCCTTGACGGCGGCGGCCTGAGCGGCGGCGGCATCGTCGGCATTGGCTTCGGCGAGGCCCGAGGGCGCCACGATGGTCGCGACGGTGAAATCCCGGTCGCGCTGGACCGGAACGCTGCCCTCCGGGATCTCGCACGCCGAGATGTGGAGCGAGCCGTTGATGTCCAGGCCCGCGAGGTTGCCGATGATCGACTCCGGAATGGCGTCGGCCGGCACCAGCATCTCGACGGTATGACGGACGATGTTCAGCGTGCCGCCGCGCTTGATGCCGGGTGCCTGGTCGAGGTTGACGAGATGGACCGGGATCTCGAGGCGCAGCTTCGACCCCGGGCGGAGCCGGAGGAAGTCGACGTGGACGGGCGTGTCCTTGACGCGGTCGAGTTGGTAGTCGCGCGGGATGACCCGCTCCTTGCGGCCCTCGATGTCGATCTCGAAGATCGTGGTGAGGAAATGGCCCGCGTAGATCTGCTTATGCGTCTCGCGGTGATCGAGCGAAATCGGCTCGGCGGCGTCGCCGCCCCCGTAGATCACGGCGGGCACGCGTCCTTCGCGGCGTACGCTGCGGGCGGCCCCCTTGCCTGTCCCGCTGCGGACCGCGGCTGCGAGGGTCTTGGTCGCTGCCATGGGTCTGGTCCTTCAAAACGAAACGGCCGCCCGATGCGGCCGTTCTCACGCGCTCACGCCTCCAAGGGTGTCGGACGAGCGCGACGCGCGTCATACGCGCTGCGACCCGAGATGGCAAGGGAAGCAGCACATCGTGGAGCCATCGAGTGGCGAGGGGGTTCTGGACGAGTGATCAAGTGCCCGCATGATCTTTCGCACGGTCCGCTCACGCCTGATGTGTTTCCATCAAATCAGTAGGAACTTCATGCTGCATTCCCATTTACGCCCTGAGTTCGATCTGATTTCGTAGGCGTGTTCCATAGAGACAAAAAAACGGGACGAAAATTCCAGGGAGGATTCAATGAAGGCGCTTTCACGTCTTGCCGCTGCTTGCCTGACTACGACCGTTGCCGTCGTCCCGCTCGCCATCACGGCCGCGCAGGCCGATGGGGCCAAGGTCGTTGTTGTCGGTGGCAAGGCGGACGACCTTTTCTTTGCAAAGATCAAGAAGGGCATCGACGACGCAGCTTTGATGGTCAAGGCGCACGGCGGTTCGGTGACCTACCTTCAGCTCCAGACCTACGATAATATCGGTGGCGACGCCGCCAACCTCATTCGGACCGCGATCAGTCAGCATGCCAGCATCATCGCGGCCCCCGACTGGGTCGCCGATACCGAAGACGAGGCCTACAAGGCCGCTCTCGCGGCCAACATCCCTATCATGCTCTACAATGCCGGCGGCGCCGAAAAAGCCAAAGCGCTCGGTGCCATCAACTTCATCGGCAATGAAGAAAACATAGCCGGTTTGGCAGGCGGTGAGTATTTCGGGACGCATGGCGCGAAGAACGTCATCTGTGTCAATACCGTTCCTGGCGCCGGTAACCTCGAGGCGCGCTGCCAAGGCATCGCCGACGGCATCGCCAAGCAGGGCGGCAAATCCAAGCAATTGCCGTTGCCGGCCTCGAGTTTCGGTAATCCGACCGCAGTCGCCGAGGCCATCAAGGCGACGCTGCTGAAGGATCACACGATCGATGGTGTTGTCGCGGTTGGGGCTGCCGATGCCAACAGCATCGCGAACGGGATCCAGCAGGCTGGTCTCACGGCCAAGGTCAAGCTCGGTGCCTTCGACATGGACGAGACTAATCTCGACCGCATCAAGGACGGCACGCAGTTGTTCGCGATCGACCAACAGCCCTGGCTGCAAGGTTTCCTGGCGGTTTCGCTGTCGGACGCCTACGCGAATTACGGACTGAAAGTCGCTTCGGCTCCGATCCTGACCGGACCTGGCATCGTCGACTCGTCGAACATCGACACGACGCTTGCCGGGGCAAAAGCCGGCTATCGCTAGCCCATTCTCGACGTGGTGTTCGGCCCGAGGCCCCACCGAGGGTCGGACAGGGACTGACCGGCTGCCGAGAGCCGGTGGCGGCGCGTCATCGCAATGCTCGAGCCATTCCTTCGGATGAATTCATGAATGATCAGCCCCGACGCTTCGCGTTCGGTAGCCTTTTGCGGCGACCCGAGACAGGCTCGTTCCTCGGCCTCGTGGCCGTCTTCATCTTCTTCGCGATTTTCGGAGGCGAGAACTTCGTCTCCGTGACGGGTGCCGCGAGTTGGCTCAATGTCGCCGCTTCGCTTGGCATCGTCGCGATCCCGATTGGCCTACTGATGATCGCCGGAGAACTCGATATCTCCATCGGGTCCATGATCCCCGCCGGATCCATGACCATCGCCATCGTGTCCGGACATTTCCATGCCCCGACCATCGTCGGGATCATGGCGGCACTCGCCCTTGGAGCGCTCGTCGGCTTCATCAACGGCGTGCTGGTGATCCGCACGGCCGTCCCGTCTTTGATCGTCACTTTGGGGACGCTTTTCGCCGTGGCCGGTCTCACGCTCGGGCTTTCGGTCATCCTGACCGGGACCACCAGCGTCTCCCTGACGTCTTCACCGGAAGCGAAGTGGCTGCTGGGACACTTTGTTGGAGGTATATTGCAGGTCACGCTCTTCTGGTGGATCGCGATCGCACTCGTCTTCGGTTTCGTCCTTCACTACTCTCGTTACGGCAATTGGATACTCGCCATGGGCGGCGACAAGGTCAGCGCGCGCAACGCCGGCATCCCGACCGAGCGCATGACCATTCTGCTGTTCGTGTGCAGCGGCTTGTGTGCGGCTTTCGTCGGCATGTCCCAAGCCATCCTCTACAACAGTGCGCAGGTGTCGGCGGGGCAGTCCTACATCTTCAATGCCATCGTGGCGGTGGTTGTCGGCGGCGTTCTGCTCACCGGCGGGTACGGCTCGGTGGTCGGCATCGTATTGGGCACGCTGACCTATGCCATCGTCAACCAGGGCATCTACTATACCGGTTTCGACGCCAATTGGGCCAGCCTGATCATCGGCGTGATGCTGCTTCTTGCCGTGCTCATGAACAATACGTTCCGAAAAATGGCGCTGACCTACTCTCCTGTCAAAGTGAGGGCCTGAATGAGCACGCCTCTGCTTAAGCTGAACAATGTCAGCAAGTCGTTCGGGCCCGTCGATGTTCTCCATGACATTTCGCTCGAGGTCCATCCGAGCGAGGTCTTGTGCCTGCTCGGCGATAACGGAGCCGGCAAATCGACCCTGATCAAAGTCCTGTCCGGCGTGCACAAACCGACCTCGGGCACGGTGGAGATGCACGGAAAGGTCGTCGATTTCAGCAATCCGCGTGAAGCCAGCCATAGTGGCATCGCCACCGTCCACCAGTTCGGCGGGACGTTCGCGCTCATGAGTATCGGACGCTCGTTCTTCGTGGGCGAGGAGCCGACGAAGGGCTGGGGGCCCTTCAAGGTCCTCGACCGAAAGCGGGCCAACGACATCGCCGTCAAGGCGGTGCGCGAACTCGGCATCACGCGCATCACCGACGGCGATCGCCTCGTCGGCGGCCTGTCGGGGGGCGAGCGCCAGGCTCTGGCGATCGCCCGAGCCGTGCATTTCGGCGCCAGCGTGTTGATCCTGGACGAGCCGACGGCCGCGCTCGGCGTCAAGGAGGCGGCCCACGTCCTGCGCATCGTGCTGCAGGCGCGCCAGAAAGGCATCGCGGTCATTTTCATCACCCACAACGTCGTCCATGCGCTCACGGTAGGGGATCATTTCGCCGTTTTGATCAAGGGCGCCAAAGCGGCGGACTTCCGCAAGGGCGAGAAGACCCGCGAGCAAGTCACCGACCTCATGGCGGGTGGCGAGCAGATGGCCGAGCTCGAAGCTGAGATCGAGGCCTACCAGGCGACCCACGAGGGTCATTCGCCACCGTCGATCTGACAGCGGTGACGTGCGATGAAGGGCCGTCGCCCGCTGTCATCGGTCGGCGTCGCGGGTGAAAGTCTGCAACCTGTCGCCAGGTCTACGGGCCGGGAGAGCCCGACGAGCGCTCGTGTGGGAAGAAGCGGCGCATGACGGGGGAACAGGGCGACCAGGGGAAACGGCGGTCCAAGCTCGGCGATGTCGCGGCGCTCGCCGGTGTCGGAATCGCTACGGTCGACCGCGTCCTCAACGAACGGGGTGGCGTCAGCCCCGAGACGGCGCGACGCGTCGTACAAGCCGCACGCAAACTCGGGTTGAAGCGAACCCTGCCCGTCTCGCACCAGAGGGGCTTGCGCTTCGAGGTCCTGCTCACCCGGCCGGAACTGCCGCTCATCGAACGGATGAGCCGGACGTTCGCGGATCTGGCCGAGACCCTCGACCACTCGATCGTCATCCAACGCAGCATCCTGGAGGACGACAGGCCGGCGCGTCTGGCCGAGCGGCTGCGGTCGACCGAGGCCAACGCCGTCATCCTCTATGCGCAAGAGGATCCGACGATCCACGACGCGATTGCGGATCGCGCAAGGACCGGCGTGCCCGTCGTGACGCTCATTTCGGATGTCCCCGCAGCCCCACGTCTCGCCTACGCGGGGATCGATCAATACGCGGCCGGGCGGACCGCGGGCTATTACGTGGCGCGCTTGGCGACACCGGGTCCCGTCGTGGTGGTCTGCAACCATCATAGCTACCGATCGCATGCGGAGCGCGTCGAGGGGTTCCGGGCCGCACTCGACCAGCATGCGAAAGGCGTCGTCATCGCCGAGATCATCGAGGGCGGCGACCAGGCGCTGCGGTCGGAACGCCTGCTGACCGCAGCGGTGCAGCGACACCCCGGGGTCGTCGCACTCTACGATGCGGGCGCGGCGCACAAAGCAATCGAGGCTGTGTTGCGCAGCATGCCTCGCCCCGTTGTCTTCGTCGGTCACGAGTTGACCCCGCACACCAAGGCGATGATGCAGAGCGGGCTCATGTCCCTGATCATCGACCAGAACCCCGAGCGCCAGGCTCGCTACGCGATCGACGTTCTGCTGCATCGATTCGGGCGCGAGACGGTCGGCGCCATTGCCAACAGGCCGACGGGCAACACGCCCTTCACGCTGCACGGTCCCTATAACCTCGATCCGTAGATCCCCGGCAACCGCGCACGACCGATCGGAAACCATCACGGAACCGCAAGACGAGGCCGGGCTGCAGTCCTATTTTAGCATTCAAGGAGCCGGCTGCGTGATCCAGCCACCGTAGCCGAAGGGCTCCGCCATCTGGAAACGCGAACCCAGGAGATCTGTCATGGATGACGCCCTGTACGGGAAGCGCAACAAGCGCGGCGATTGGGCTCCGAATGGGAAGCTCACCAGCGCCCCCCTGTTCGATTGGCCTGCAAAGCCGCTGGAAACCCTCAAATGGTTCGTGGCCGGCTATATCGCGCCCTGGAACGCCATCTACGCTGTGATCTCACTCGGCTGCTGGCTCTATCTCACGCCGTCCATGGCGGCGATGCAGCATTTCGCGCCGGGCTGGATCGCCTTTCTACTGATCCGCAACGCGCTTCTCGTGGCGATCATCACCGGTGCGTGGCACCTGCGCCTCTATCGACAGCAGCGGCAGGGCACGAGCTTCAAGTACAACGGGCAATGGCCGTCGGCCAACAACAGCTCATTCCTCTTCAAGCGGCAGAACGTCGACAATATCATCTGGACGTTCGCCAGTGCCATCCCGATCTGGACGGCCTACGAGGTCGTGATCTACTGGCTTTTTGCGAACCACTATGTGCCTTACGTGAGCTGGCAGGCTCACCCGATCTATTGCACGGTGATACTTCTGTTAATTCCGGCCTTTCGGGAAGTTCATTTCTATCTCGTCCACCGCATGATCCATTGGCCGCCGCTTTACCACGCCGTCCACACGCTACATCACAACAACGTCAATCCGGGACCGTGGTCGGGTCTCGCCATGCACCCCGTCGAGCACCTGCTTTATTTCTCCGGCGCCCTGATCCACCTGATCGTGCCCTCCCACCCCTTCCACGCCGCGTTTCACCTGATGCATGCGGCCGTCACGCCGGCACAGGGGCATGTGGGCTTCGACAAGGTCGTGGTCGGCGAAGACACGCATTTCGACACGCATGCCTTTGCGCATTACCTGCATCACAAATATTTCGAGTGTAACTACGCGGACGGCGCCATTCCGCTGGACCGCTGGTTCGGCACCTTCCACGACGGCACCAAGGAAAGCCAGGAGGCCATGGACAAGCGCTTCATGGCCAAGGCCAAGGCCGCACAGGCGAATGCGAAGAAGGCCGCCTGACGGGGAACAGCGGTTTCGGGTCGAACAGGCATGCCGTCATGAAATACCGAAGGTTTGCCCGAACCGACTGGCAGGTGAGCGAGATCGGGTTCGGGGCCTGGCAGCTCGGCGGCACCTGGGGCAAGGTCGACGACCTGGAGTCCATACGGACCCTGCACTACGCCTTTGAGAAAGGTGTCAATTTCGTCGACACTGCGGAGCTCTACGGCAACGGTCACAGCGAGGTCGTTGTCGGCGAAGCGCTCCGGCAGTGGCGGGGCAATCGCATCTATGTCGCCACCAAGGTGCAGCCGACCGCGTGGCCGGACGCCTCGCAGGACGACCCGCCGATGCGGGGCCGCTATCCGGCCTGGCACCTTCGCGCAGCCGTCGAGGCGTCCCTCCGCCGGCTCGGCGTCGAGCGGATCGATCTCTTTCAGCTGCACTGTTGGGTCGCCGACGGCTTGCAGGCGCTCGACTGGCTCGAGACCCTCAACGCGCTCCGCCAGGACGGCAAGATCGACCAGATCGGCGTATCGATCCGCGACTATCGACCCGAAGAGGGTGTCGATATCGCCCGCTTCGGCCTCGTCAACGCGATCCAGGTTATCTTCAACGTGTTCGAGCAGGTCTCGGGCGACGCGCTGCTACCGGCGGCAGCCGCGTCCTCGACGGCCGTGATCGCTCGCGTGCCTCTCGATTCGGGCTCTCTCGGCGGCCATTGGACCGAGGAAAGCTATGCCGAGATGGAGCCGGGCTCGGTCCCCCATAGCCTGTTTCGCGGAGCACGGTTCGGGGACACGCTGGCCCGGGTGCGTGCCTTGAAGGCGCTCTGCGCGCCCTACTACCCGACGCTGGCCGAGGCCGCCATGCGCTACGTTCTCAGCCATCCCGCCGTCACCACGCTGATCCCCGGCATGACGACGATCGCGGAGGTCGACATGAACATCTCCTGCTCCGACGGCGCCCCGTTTCCCGACGCCCTGGCGGTCGCGCTTCCGGCGCACGCGTTTCATCGCGCTCCCGACTTCTACAAGGGCGCCTGAGCCATGGCGGGCGAGGTCCGGATCGAGCGGCTCCTGCCCGGGGACATCGAGGCCGCAGTGGCCGCGAGGCCGGTCGTCTATCTGCCGCTCGGCACATACGAATGGCATGGCCAACACCTTCCGGTGGGGCTCGATGCGCTGACGGCCCACGGCGTCTGTGGCCGGGCCGCGCGTCGAGACGGCGGACTCGTCTGTCCGCCGCTGTACTACGGCACGGGAGGCGGCCACGCGCTCTACCCCTGGACCGTCATGATCGATGACGACGCAGCGATCGCGGCCTTGCTCGTCGAGACCATGCATCGGATGCAGGCGTTCGGCATCCGTCTCCTGATCCTGTTCTCGGGTCACTTCGCCCCCGCACAGCTCGCCATGATCGCGCGTCTGGCCGACGACTGGAACCGCGACGGGCTTTCGCTCCGGGTCTTGGCGCTGGCCGTGAACATGGCGCCCGATCTGCCTCTCGGCCCCGACCACGCGGCCATCTTCGAGACCACGCTGCTTCACGCGCTGCACCCCGAACTCGTCGAGATCGAACGCTTGCCGCCCCTGAAGCCGGCCGAGCCGCCGGAACCCGACCCCTTCGGCGAGCAACGGCACGACCCCGCGCACCCGCTCTACGGCATCTTTGGACCGGATCCGCGCCGCTTCGACCCTGCGGGTTCGGCGGAGCTCCTCGACCGGATGGTCGACTGGCTGGTGGGGAGGGTTCGCCGTACTCTGGCAGCGTGAGGTAGATGTCCTGTCCGACGGAGCCGCGGAACGAGATGACACCACGCAAGCTGTCCATGACCCTGGCGATCGCCGCTGCGCTTATTGCCTGCGCCACCACGGGTGCGCTCGCCGGACATCCGAGCACTGCGCCGCAGGACTGGCACGACGCCAAGTGCTCGCGCTACAGGAGGGCCTGGACAGAGGTCCTGGCGCGACAGGGGACGCAGGGCCTCGGCAAGGATTTCCTCGCCCGACACGAGGCCTTCCTGACCTCGGATTGCACCAGGAGGTCCGACGTCTGCCCGCGATCCCCGGAGGAACTGAAGCTCGCCAACATCATGGTCATCGCGTCCATGAACTTCGGGGCCGCGAGCACTTTTGTGCCGTTCTACTGCCGTTGAGGAGACCCACGCCGCGGGGTCATGCGGCAGATCCCGTCCTTCACAATGGACATACTCCGGAAGGCTGGCGGGGGCGGGCGCGGCAGCCGTGGTGCGGCTGGACACTCAGGTCGTGCATCGGACTCCACCGATCACGACCTGAGTCCCTTTCAAGCCCTCTCGGCCATCACGGCCTGCCGCTCGAACAGGGCGCGATAGGCTCCGTTCGGACGCTGCAGCAGGTCCGCATGCGCGCCATCCTCGACGATGCGGCCCCGGTCGAACACCAGAATCCGGTCGAGGGCCCGAACGGTCGACAGGCGATGCGCCACCACGATCGCGGTGCGCCCCGCCATCAGCCGCTGCATCGCCTCCTGGACCAGACCCTCCGATTCCGAATCGAGGCTCGACGTCGCCTCGTCGAGGATCAGGATCGGAGCATCGGCCAGAAAGGCGCGGGCCAGCGCGATCCGCTGGCGCTCGCCGCCAGAGAGCTTGACTCCCCGCTCCCCGACCAGCGTCGCGTAGCCCTTGGGCAACCGCACGACGAACTCGTGCGCGTTGGCGAGCCGCGCCGCGTGTTCGATCGCGTCGGGCGTCGCACCCGGCCGGCCATAGGCGATGTTCTCGGCCAAGGAGCGATGGAACAGGACCGGCTCCTGCGGCACGATCGCGACCTGGGAACGCAGGGAGCCCTGCGTGGCCAGGGCCACGTCCTGGCCGTCGATCAGAACGTGCCCCCCTGTCACGTCGTAGAGCCGCTGGATCAGTTTGACGAAGGTCGTCTTGCCCGACCCGGAGCGCCCGACGAGGCCGACCCTCTGGCCTGCCGGGATCACCACCTCGAGGGAGCGGTAGAGCGGCGTGGCGTGTCCCGCATAGTGGAACGTGACAGCGTCGAACCGCACCGCGCCCCCGCGTACGACGAGGGGCGACGCATCCGCCCGGTCCTCGACCCCGAGGGGTTCGGCGTAGAGCTCGACGAGGTCCTGCATTTCGTTCACCCCGCGCTGCAGCCGGTTGATCTGCCCTCCAATGTCCCGCAGGTAGCCGTGGACTACGAAATAGGTGGTGAGCACATAGGCGACGTCTCCCGGCGTCGCCTGTGCGACCCACCAGAGCCGCAGCGCCACGCCGACGATCGCGGTCCGGAACCCGAGCAGAATCGCGAGCTGGCCCGTGCCGCTCCAGGTCACGCGCAGCCACGTCCGCCGGGTGCGGCGCTGCCACTTCCGCAGGACGCGGTCGAGGCGCGCCTCCTCGCGGCCCTCCGCACTGAAGGCCTTGACCACGGCGTTGTTGCCGATCGCGTCGCTGAGCGCGCCGCCGATGCGGGTATCGAGCGCGTTCGAGAGCTGGGCCGATGGCGCCACGACCGTGATCGCCAGGGTCGCGGCGGCCGCGACATAGACCAGCGTGCCGATGCCGATCACCACGCCCAGCCCCGGCCAGCGGTGCCCGAGCACCGCCATGGTGCCGACCAGCACCACGAGCGAGGGCAGGAACGACAGGAGCAGCGTGTCGTTGAGCTCGTCGAGCGCCCACATGCCGCGCGAAATCTTTCGCACGGTCGAGCCCGCGAAGGTGCTGGCATGCCACTCGGTGGAGAGGCGCTGGACGCGGGCGAAACCGTTGCGCGCGATGTCGCCCATCGTCCGCAACGTCAGGGGGACGACGAGGCTCCAGGCGAGGTGGCGCAGCATCAGGGCTGCAAAGCTCAACGCCGTCATGACCGCGAAGGCCGGCAGTGCCACCCGAAGCGCCGCGGTGCGTTCGACGACGTCCAGCGCGTCGACCAGCCGCCCGGCGTAGAAGGGCAGGAACACGTCGGCGAGCGTCGACAGGGTGATGGCGGCCGAAAGGCTCGCCACCAGGCCGGGGCGGTTGCGCCAGCCACCGACAACGAAGATCAGGACCTTGCGGAGACCATCCGCGCGGCGGGACGAAGCGACAGGCATGACGATGTCCGGCACCA
>CAXTME010000120.1:2089-13208 GCA_964245215.1 uncultured Lichenihabitans sp. | reverse complement strand
AGCGGGCGGCGAGCCATGATGAGATAGGCCAACAGGCCGCGGGCCTTGCGGGAGGCTGGCAGGACCGCAAGCGACGTCGGTCGTGCCACCGTCATCGGACCCAGCAACTTCACCGAGAGAGGAGGCGTGTCTTGCGGCCGAGCGACGCCCGAAACGGCGGTCGAATCCCGCTCGGGCGCGGTTTCCATACCGTTTTCAACGCCGGTTTCCACGCTGCTTTCCACGCCCGCTGGCTAGAGAAGAAGTCACTTGTAGCATTTGCCGCGCCAGTCGCGGCAGGGCTCTGTCGATCGGGCCCTCGCGGCCGTGCGCGATTTTGCACGATCCGACCCCTCCGGTCCACGATGCTGACGCGGTTCGGCGACGCTCGACCCGCTACATCGGGCCTCCCGGGACGTCGGCGGCCGACAAAGCCGCGAAGGTCTCGCGGCCCGGCCTGTGGTAATGCCACCACTCCGGCCCATAATGGTCCCAGCCGGTCGCCGTCATGATGCCGAGCAGAAGGGCCCGGTTGCGAACCGCTTCCGGCGTCAGGCCATCGAGCGCTTGGTGAGCCGACATCGCCGTGAAATCGTCGAAGCCCGTTCCCATGGTCATCTCGATCCCGCTCGAAGCGTCGGTCAGGGTGAGATCGACGGCGATCCCGCGGGGATGCGTGCCGCCGAGCCTCGGATCGGCCACGAAGGTCTTGTCCTCGGCCGCCTCCCAGAACAGCGCCTGGGCTTCCAGCGGCCGGAAGGCATCGTAGACCTTGAGCCGCAGTCCGAGCGCCCGAGCCCGGGCGCCGGCGGCGACCAGAGCCCGGCGCGCCTCGGGACGCAGAAGCGCCACCGCGCGGCTGTAGACCGGCCGTCCGAGCAGATTGTTGTCGGTCGCGTAGCGCAGGTCGAGGAGAACGCCATCGGCCTCGGTGATCGGTTCGAGCATGACGGAGTTTATGCCGATGCTTCCGGCAGCCTCAAGGGTATAAGACACTTCGGACGCGAGATATCGGCACGAAGATTGCTGCGATGCGTCTGGCGACGTTCTCCGCGTGGTGACGGCCGCCACGTTCCCGCGACGGCGCCGGCGAACGGCGGCATCCGTTGCCGCGGACCACTTCTCGACCAAGACTACGACGTTCAACCGCGACGCCGCGGCGCGAACTCGCAGCAGACTTCAGTTCCTCATTCGGAAAGCCGACCATGCCCATCCACAACCGCATCGCCGCCTACCAGAACGACATGACGGCGTGGCGGCGTGACCTTCACAGCCATCCCGAACTTGCGCTCCAGGAAACCCGCACGAGCCAGGTGATCCAGGACAAGCTCCGCGACTTCGGGGTCGACGAGGTCGTGGCGGGGATCGCCCGCACGGGTGTGGTCGGCGTGATCCGGGGCCGGGAGACGGCCACGGCCGCGATCGGCCTCCGGGCCGACATCGACGCGCTGCCCATCGTGGAGGAGACCGGCCTTGCCTACGCGTCGACCAACCCGGGTGTCATGCACGCCTGCGGCCACGACGGCCATACGACGATGCTGCTCGGCGCGGCGCGCTACCTCGCCGAGACCCGTAATTTCGCCGGTACCGTCTATGTGATCTTCCAGCCGGCCGAGGAGCAAGGCGGCGGCGGCGAGATCATGGTGCGCGAGGGGCTCTTCGAACGCTTTCCCATGGATCGGGTGTTCGGGCTGCACAATTGGCCGAGCGAGCCGGCCGGGACCTTCAACTGGCGGATCGGCCCCACCATGGCGGCCGTCGCCAATCTCGCCATCACGGTTCGGGGCAAGGGCGCTCATGGTGCCCAGCCCCACAACGGCGTCGACCCGATCGTGGTGTCGGGTGCCATCGTCTCGGCGCTGCAGTCTGTGGTGGCCCGCAACGTCCGGCCGACCGAGAGCGCCGTGGTGACGATCGGCGAGATCAAGGGCGGCAATGCCTTCAACGTCATCCCATCGAGCGTGTCGATGCGCGGGACGGCGCGCTGGTTCACGCCGGCCGTCGGCGACCTCCTCGAATCGGCCGTCATCCGCGTGGTCCGCTCGACCGCGGAAGCCTTCGGGGCCGCGGCCGAGGTGACCTTCACCCGCACCTACCCGGCCCTCGTCAACGACGCGGAAGCGACCGGCCTGGCGCGGCGCGCCGCCGAGGTCGTGGTGGGGCGCGACAAGGTGGTGCCCATGGAGCATCCGACCATGGGGGGCGAGGACTTCTCGTTCATGCTGGAGGCGAAACAAGGCAATTACATCATGCTCGGCGCGGCCAGGAGCGATCATGACCCGCAGGTCCATCACCCGGCCTACGATTTCAACGACGAGATCCTGACGACCGGAGCGAGCTACTGGGCGACGCTCGCCGAACAATTGCTGCCGCGGAGCACGTCATGACCATCCCGACCGAGACCGGCCGGTTCGCGCTCGGCGACCTCGTGCTGCAATCCGGGGAGACGATCCTGGGCGCGACGTTGAGTTGGTGCACCTGGGGGACGCTCGCGCCGGGGCGCGACAATGTCGTGGTGTTCCCGACGAGCTATTCGGCCCACCACACCGACCAGGCCTGGCTCGTTGCCCCCGACAAGATCCTCGACCCGTCCCGCTGGTTCGTGATCACCCCCGACATGTTCGGCAACGGCCTGTCGTCGAGCCCGTCGAACACGCCTGATTACCCGAAGCTGGTCACCACGGCCGACAACGTGCGGGCGCAGAAGCGGCTGCTCGCGGAACGGTTCGGGGTGGACCGGGTCCATGCCGCCTACGGGTTCTCCATGGGGGCCCAGCAGGCCTACCATTGGGCGGCGCTGTTTCCCGAGGCCGTGGACCGCGCCATCGTGGTCTGCGGCAGCGCCCGCACCTCCGTCCACAACCAGGTGTTCCTGCTGTCGCTGCTGGCGACGCTGGAGGCAGCACCGGAGCATCTCGGCAACGGCCGCTTCTCGGCCGAGCCCACGGCGGCCCTGCGGGCCTTCGCCCGCATCTACGCGGGCTGGGCCATGAGCCAGGATTGGTACCGGGCCGGGCTTCATCTGAGCACGACCGGCGCCGCCACGCTCGACACCTTTCTCGACGATCACTGGGCGCCGGGCTTCACGCGCCGCGCCGCCGCCGACCTCTATGCCCAGGCCAGGACATGGATCGCGTCCGACATCAGCGCCGACCCGGCCCATGGCGGCGATCTCGTGGCGGCGCTTCAGGCCATCGCGGCGCGCGTCCTGCTCGTGCCGGCACGCACGGACCTGTACTTTCCCGTCGCCGACAACGCCGACGAGATGGCGCATCTTCGCCACGCCGAACTGCGACCGATCCCCACCATCTGGGGACATCGCGGCGGCAACCCGCTCGCCATCCCGGACGACCTCGCTTTCTTGAGGAAAGCCGTGGCGGACTGGTTGGCCTGACCCATCTTTGGGCTCGATCCGGCCGCGTCATCGGGGCTATAAGTTGGTCGAGCGGCGACGCTTACACGATCCGACGACGCTGCCTGCCGAAGGGAGAACCCGAGAATGTCCGAGCTGAAGCTCCGGGAAAGCATCATCGCGGCCTGCCTCGAGATGAACCGCTCCGGTCTCAACCAGGGGACTTCCGGCAACATCAGCCTGCGCTGGCGGGACGGCCTGCTGATCACGCCGACAAGCCTGCCCTACGACCAGATGGCGCCGGACGACATCGTGTTCCTGGGATTCGACGGACGCACCGAGGGTCGAAACCAACCGTCGAGCGAGTGGCGCTTCCACCGCGACATCATGAAGGCGAAGCCCGAAGTCGCCGCCATCGTTCACGCCCACCCCATCTACTCGACCATCATCGCCATCATGGGGCTCGAAATCCCGCCGCTCCACTACATGGTGGCGATCGCGGGCGGCTCCACGATCCCCTGCGCGCCCTACGCGACCTTCGGGACGGAGGCGTTGTCCGACCACGCCGTCGCGGCGCTGAAGGACCGGACGGCCTGCCTGCTCGAGCATCACGGGCTGATCGCCACCGGCCCGACGCTCGACAAGGCCATGTGGCTCGCGGTCGAGGTCGAGACCCTGGCCCGCCAGTTCCACGGTTGCCTGCAGATCGGTGGTCCCCGCCTCCTGCCGGTCGAAGAGATCGAGAACGTCCGGCAGCGGATGAAGACCTACGGGCACCGGCCCAAGGTCGAGGCGGCCTGAACGCGAGAGCACCGCGGCCCTTGCACCGCGGCCATTGGACGTCGATCGATGATGCCGGAGGCAGGGGAGGACGGGGCGCGCCGGCGCGTGCTGGCTTTAAGTGTAAAGCCGGTGTCCCGGCGACAGAGGCTCAGAACCTGGTGTACCAATCGAAATTCCTCGTATCCGGTGCCGTCTTTCGCAAAAACACCATGGTGCCGTAGATGACCTTGTCCAGCGGCTCCTTGATCGGGTTGGGAAGCATAGCTCTGATACGACCTGGAAACGCCTCGACGAGCCGACCGATGGGTCGCTGATTGACCTTCCTGACGACCTGTAGCGAGGGATAGTTCAGCGCATATGTCAGCACTTTCGCGACAGATTTCCAGTTCGTGTCGTCTATGCCAACGATACCGCCGACGCGCAGAAGTCTCAGCGAGTAGAACAGATCGATAATGGTGTGATCGAACGTATGCCATCCGTCTATCAGGATGAAGTCGAAGACCTTACCGGCCTGACTGAGCTCGGGTAGCGCATATTCGGATTTCTCCAGCTTGATGTCGACGATAGAGGCCAAGCCGAACTGCTCGACAAGACGCCGACCGCAACCTTTCCATCGAAGATCCTGAAACGGGTCGAGCACGGTATGGTGGGCGCCTTCCCGACCCGCGATGGCGCTGGCGATCGCCACGGAGGAGAAGCCGAGGGCGCAACCCACTTCGAGCGTCCGCGTGATGGATTGATCTTGCTGGATCAGCTTGACGAGACTCTTGTACTCCTCCTGGTCGATGCAGGTCCCGATGTCGAAACCATCACGCTCGATCGATTGCCGCATGGATGCGCTGTATAAATCATCTGGTGTCATGAATTCTCCAACCAACTCCGGACACACGACGCAGCTGAACCGATGAACCCTCTGCGGTTCAAATGGGAGCGACAGCGAAACCGCCCGTGCAGTTGCACTTTAGCGATGATCCGGACCGAAGCGACAGCGGCTATTCCTGCGGCGTGGAGACCGGCATCAGCTTCCCCTGATCCCGGATCCGAGGCTGCAGCAGCAAGGCCACCAGCCCCGACCAGCCTGTCTGATGCATCGCACCGAGGCCGGCGCCCGTGTCGCCGTGGAAATATTCATGGAACGGGATGTGGTCGCGGAACGCCGGGTCGTCCTGGAAGAGCTGATAGTCACCGAGCACAGGACGCCGCCCTTTCGCGTTGCGCATGAACAAGGCAGTCAGCCGCCGGGTCAGTTCCGCGGCGATCTGCGGGATCGTCAGGAAATGACCGGACCCGGTCGGGCATTCGATCTTGGTGCTGGGCTCGTAGAACTTCTCGAACTCGTAGAGCGCTTCGATCATCAGGAAGTTGATCGGCATCCAGATCGGCCCGCGCCAGTTCGAATTGCCGCCGAACAGCGTCGTGGTCGACTCGCCCGGTTCGTAATCGACCGAGAACCGCGTCCCCTCGAAATCGTAGACGAAGGGCTCGGTCGCATGGATCTTCGAGACCGACCGCACGCCGTAGTCCGACAGGAACTCCGTTTCGTCGAGCATGCGGCGCAGCAGTGCCGTCATGCGCTGGCGCCGGAGCAGCGACAGCAGGAAGCGGTTGTTCTTGCCCGGCTCGTCGAAGCGCGACACGAGCTTGGCGAGGTCGGGACGGTGCGTCAGCATCCAGTGCAGGCGCGCCGCGAAGGCGGGGGCCTGCTCCATGGCCGAGCTTTCGAGCACCTCGACGGCACAGAGCGGGATCAGCCCGACGAGCGACCTCACGCGCAGCGGCACCCGCGTGCCGTCGGGCAGGTTCAGAATGTCGTAGTAGAACTGGTCCTGCTCGTCCCACAACCCGCTCGCGGGCTCGTCGCCGTCGACCGCGATATTGGTCATGGCGTCGGCGATATAGAGGAAATGCTCGAAGAACTTCGTCGCGATGTCCTCGTAGACGTGATCCTCGAGCGCGAGTTCGAGCGCGATGCGCATGAGGTCGAGCGAATACATCGCCATCCAGGCGGTGCCGTCGGCCTGGCTGATGTAGCCGCCGGTCGGCAGAGGCTTCGAGCGGTCGAAGACCCCGATATTGTCGAGGCCGAGAAAGCCGCCCTGGAAGATGTTGCGCCCGTTCTCGTCCTTGCGGTTCACCCACCAGGTGAAGTTCAGCATCAGCTTGTGGAACACCCGCTCCAGGAAGGCGCGGTCGCCCTTGCCCGTCAGCGCCAGGTCCATCTGGTAGACGCGCCAGGCCGCCCAGGCCTGGACGGGCGGGTTCACGTCGCTGAAGTTCCACTCATAGGCCGGCAACTGGCCGTTGGGGTTCATGTACCATTCGCGCGTGAGCAGGATGAGCTGCCCCTTGGCGAATTCGGGGTCGATCAGCGCGAAGGTCACGCAGTGAAACGACAGGTCCCAGGCGGCGTACCAGGGGTACTCCCACTTGTCCGGCATCGAGATGATGTCGGCATTGTCGAGATGTCCCCAATCGCTGTCGCGGCCGTGCCGGCGTTCGCGGGGCGGCGGCGGCTCGGTCGGGTCTCCGTTGAGCCAGCGCCGCACGTTGAAGCGGTAGAGCTGTTTCGACCACAGCATGCCGGCCAGCGCCTGGCGCTGCACCGCGCGGGCATCGGGGTCGTCCATTTTGGCTTGGAGGACGCCGTAGAAGGCGTCCGCTTCCGCGATGCGTTGCTTAAAGACGGCGTCGAACCCGGCGACGTCGAGAGCCCCGGCCGAGGCGGGCGCGAAGCGGAACCGCAGCGTCGCGGTGCCGCCGCCCGGCAGTTGCAGCAGCGTCTCGGCGGCGCATTTCGTGCCGGTGCCCTTGGGGTTGACGGCCGAGCGGTCCCCCGACACCACGAAATCGTTGATGCCGTCCTTCACATAGCCTTTCGGCTCGGTGCCGTAGAGCCTGCGGGTGTTGGTCTCGTTCTCGCAGAACAGGAACTCGGCCGGCTGCAGCGCCGAAAAACGCCGGGGTTCCTCCTCGGCGCGGCTGGCCAGGACCGTGCCGTCGCGGTCGAGCCGGAGCACCGGGGGAACGCCGCCCTCGTACCAGGTCCAGGTATTGCGCGACCACAGGTGCGGCAGCACGTGCAGTTCGGCGATATCCGGGCCTCGGTTCACCACCGTGATCCGCATCAGGATGTCGTCGGTGCCGGCTTTCGCATAGTCGACCGTGACGTCGAAGTAGCGGCCCTCACTGAAGACGCCTGTATCCACGATCTCGTATTCGGGGATGTCCCGCCCGTGGCCTTCGGCCTTGCGGCGGGCGTTCTCGGCGATGAGGTCGTCGTACGGGAAGGCTCCTTGCGGATATTTGTAGAGCATCCGCATGTAGGAATGGGTGGGGGTGCCATCGAGGTACCACCAGAGCTCCTTGACGTCCTCGCCGTGGTTGCCCTGGGCATTGGTGAGCCCGAACATCCGTTCCTTCAGGATGGGATCGCGGCCGTTCCACAGGGCGAGCGCGAGGCACCAGAACTGGTGGTCGTCGCTGAAGCCCGCGATGCCGTCCTCGCCCCAGCGGTAGGCCCGGGAGCGGGCCATGTCGTGCGGCAGGTAGTTCCAGGCATCGCCGTCCGGACTGTAATCCTCCCGGACCGTGCCCCACTGGCGTTCGCTGAGATAGGGTCCCCAGCGCTGCCAGCCCTGATCGGCGGCCTTGAGACGACGCCCTTCGGCCGTATCGAGGAGATGAAGGTCGTCGCGGTCCTGGGTGTCGTCCGGCAAGAGCTGCTCCTCGGGTCGTCGCTCCGGCGACCGTGCGCGCGGTGCGTGACAGGCTGTCGACGTGCGTCCGGTTTACACGGACGGGTCGGATGTCGTCGAGGGGAAGGGGTGGGCCTCCTCTCTAGAGGAGTTCGGACGAGCGCTGGGTAGCTTATTACAGGGTGATCGGTATCGGTCCCGTTGGCGGCACAGTATGCGGCACATTAGTCGGCTATAAGGTTCATTCGTCTTGTGAGATCAGGCATATACATGCGGCACGAAAACCGGCATGAGGAGCTGCATGGATGTAAGTGCCATGGAGCCGATGCTTGTGGAAGAGTCCGAGCTCGCGCTTGAGGACATCGCCGCCAATCTGCTGGCCGACTCCAACGGGCTCGCCAAACGCATGCACCCCGTACTGCGCGAGTCGGTTGGCACGCTCGTTCGGTCGATGAACTGTTACTACTCGAACCTGATCGAGGGCCACGACACCCATCCTCGCGACATCGACCGGGCGCTAGCGAACGACTTCTCGGACGAGCCGCGCAAGCGGGATCTTCAGCACGAAGCGCTCGCCCACATCCACGTGCAGAGGCTCATCGACGAAGACCGAGATCCGCAGGTATGGCCCGCGACAGCCACCTACGCCCGCTGGCTTCACCGGGAATTCTGCAACCGACTACCAGAAGAACTGCTATGGGTCGAGAACCCCGCCACTGGTGAGCGTCTCCCTGTGATCCCAGGAGCGTTCCGCGAGCGGGATGTTCGGGTTGGCCAGCATATCCCTCCGCCGCATAACGCTCTTCCGAGATTTTTGGCCCGGTTCGATCAGGCCTACGGCGTCCGCTTGTCGCGCATTCGGCAAATCCAAGCGGTCGGAGCTGTACACCACCGCTTCCTATGGATTCACCCTTTTCTCGACGGAAACGGGCGTGTCGCACGGCTAATGTCGCACGCCCTCCTGAAGCGGCTGGAGGTCGGGACCAGCCTCTGGTCAGTGGCGCGAGGCCTTGCCAGAGAGGAGACTCGTTATAAGCAACTCCTGATGGGAGCAGATCATCCTCGGGAGGGCGATCGCGACGGCAGGGGAAAGCTCACCCTGCGCGGCCTCGTCGCCTTTTCCCGCTTCTTTCTAGAGCGCGCAGTCGACCAGGTCGGATTTATGGGCGAGCTCATGGAGCCGGAGGCCTTGATGGCTCGAATCGAGCTGCACATCGAGGAGGAGGTTCGGGCGAAGCGCCTCCCTCGCGGCAGTCTGACCGTTTTACGTGAAGCAGTGCTCGCCGGTAAAGTGGAGCGATCGCGCGTCCCAATCCTCACCAATTACGAGGAGCGAGCGGCGAGGAAGGTCACCTCAGCGCTCGTGAACAGGGGCATGTTAGTTGCTGAGAGTAGCCGTGCACCGCTCAGATTGGGGTTGCCCGCCGATGTCGTGGAGCGCTGGTTTCCTCGGCTGTACCCGGTAGGCGTGGGGGAGCGGTCGTGAATCGCCCCGTTCCGTTGATACGACACTTCACGAAGATTTCCGGCCCCTCCCGCCGCGGTAACGTGGATCTGGATGAGACTTGGCTGCTGAATCGAGGAGGGACGCGGGTCGATTGGAGCCACCTGCAAAGCCAGTCGCGGGCGGTAATCCTCGCCGATGCGGGTGCGGGTAAGACGTTCGAGCTCAAGGCCGAAGCTGAAAGGCTGGTGACCAGAGGGCGTGCTGCTTTCTTTATCCGGATCGAAGATATCGACGCTGATTTCGGAGATGCGTTCGAAGTGGGCGCACAGGAGACTTTCGAAGGCTGGCTGAACGGCACGGAGGAAGCTTGGTTTTTCCTCGACTCGGTAGACGAGGTGAGGTTGGAAACGCCGCGAGCGTTCGAAGTGGCTATGCGAGCCTTCGCCGCTCGGATTCATGATGCCAAGCAGCGGGCGCACGTCGTCATCTCCAGTCGCCCCTACGCTTGGCGCTCCAAGCTGGATGGCGCGCTGATCGACGAACTGCTGCCTCAAGCTCAAGCTCACGTAGAGTTCGGTGCAGGCGAGGACAGCACAAAAGCGAAGAACACCGCTGTGACGCCGGACCATACGTTGCAACTTTATCAACTGGAGCCTCTGGATCGTGGCGATATATCCTCTTTTTCGGGGCATAGGGGTGTAGAGAACGTCGACGACTTCTTGGGGGCGTTGGAGCGGAACGCTTTATATGGATTGGCGCAACTGCCCTTCGACCTCGAAGATTTGATCGCTATCTGGAACCTAACGGGCGCACTCGACAGTCGACTAGCCGTTCTAGAGCATGGCCTTCGCCAGCGCCTCGGCAGAACAGGCGCCGCGATGTCGCTTCTCTCGCTCGATCGCGCTCTGGACGGCGCGCGCCGCCTGGCTCTGGCCACGACGATGATCGGCGAAGCGAACATCCTTCTGCCGGGGAGGTTCGGCGCCGGCATTGACGCGTCCACTCTCCTGGTGAGTTGGTCGCCGGATGAGGTGCGCGAGCTGCTCTCTCGCGGTGTCTTCAGCGACGCCATCTACTCGATGGTTCGCTTTCGACACAGAGAGACTCGTGAGCTGCTTGCAGCGAAGGGGCTCGCCGAAGCGCTGCGCCGGACCGAAGCACGTTCTGATATCGAGGATCTGATTTTCCGCAAAATTTATGGGGAGACGGTCGTAGTTCCTCGCTTTCGGCCTCTGCTGCCGTGGCTGGTTCTCTTCGACGGTGCGATTCGGGATAAGACGCTCGCTCTCCTGCCGGAGATAGCGATTGAGGGGGGTGATCCGGCGCAGCTTCCCTTTGACACTCGGGTGACTTTTCTGCGCGACATAGTCGCCGGTATCATCGATAAGGCGAACCGTGGCGGCGACAACAGTCAAATCGCTCGCATAGCGCAGCCAGACCTTGAGAATGCCGTTCTTGGCCTTCTCGACACTTATGCCGACAACGATGACGTAGTGTTCTTCCTCGGCCGCCTGGTCTGGCAAGGGGGCATGCAGGTGGCGGCAGGCCGGCTCGGCCCGATCGCGATCAATCCGAACCGGGGCATTTACGCCAGGACCGTTTCAGCCCGCGCCGTGCTGAGCGTCGGAAAGGCCGATGAGGTTAACGCTGTCTGGACGGCACTCAAGGCCACGGCGGAGGTTTTGCCACGGCGTCTTCTCGCCGAACTCGTGGACAGCGCGCCGGCTGACGTCCAATCCGTGGAAAGGCTCGTCGCTCTGCTCGGGCACCTGGAGCCGTATGCCCACTACACGATGACTGGCCTCACTCAGGCGCTCCACAACTTCATCGACCGACTACTTATGACCAGCGATCGCGCAACGG
>CAXTME010000120.1:0-2079 GCA_964245215.1 uncultured Lichenihabitans sp. | reverse complement strand
TTACAGGTCTGGCAGACTATCTTTTCCGAGAGCCCATCGTTCATCAAGGTCGCGAATGCCGCGTTTCACAGACGTATTCCTGGTTGATTGCACCAGCTATCCATGCCGTGGAACGGCTGGTCATCGGGAGATCAAACGCCAGCCTCGATTCTACTGCGCTGGGTATACTTACCCAGGCATTCGCGCTCAGGAGTTCCGGCGACTTCGAACTTCGCGAACACAAGACCAAACTCGGCGAACTCGTGCCGCGCTGGATCGAACTGAACGACGCGCTGTTCTGGTACGCCGTTGCTCAGGCCCGGAATAACCAGAAGGAAAAGGCTGAGCCGCTCACCGACGACTGGCCGGTCGACTGGTCTGGCCACTTCTGGCACTTTGACGAAGCGAGCTTCACACGAACGCTCGATTGGATACGAGTGCGTGAGCTGCCCGAAGATCGATCGCTGGCCCTCTCACGGACCTTCCGGACTTATGCTCAGAATAACCGGCCTCGCCGCTGGCGATACGCCCTCTGGCGGGCCGTCGACGGGAACGCCGCTCTTGAAGCGAAGCTGATCGTCTTGATGCGGCCGCCGTCTGATCCTGATCGGAAACGCTGGCGATCTGACGAGCGTCACTGGGTGAGACGCCGCCGAGTGAGAGAGACAGTAGAAGCCCATGCCCGCGCTGGGTTCGTTTCAAGGCTCAGGGCGAACCCCGAGAGCGTCCGCTACCCTTCCGGGTTGAGGCTTGGCGAGATGAGTTGGGAACAGTTCCACCTCCTCAACAGCATCAAGGGAGATGGTCTGCGCCTCAGCCGCAGCGGCGGGGGAGGTTGGGAGGCGTTGATCCCAGAGTTTGGACAGGCGGTTGCTCAGGCGTTTCGTGACGCCGCCGTTCGTCAGTGGCGCGCGTATAGTCCAGGGTTACGCTCGGAGGGCGTGGATGGCACCAGGATTCCCCAAGCTTTGATTTTCGCCATGGCGGGTTTGGAGATCGAGGCTGGTCCGGACGGTCGAGGATTGGACACACTGAACGACTGCGATGCGGGACACGCAATCCGCTACGCGCTTTGGGAGCTCAATGGCTTCCCGAGCTGGTTCGAGCCCCTATTTCGTAGTCATAAAACAGTGGGCATCGACTTCTTGTGGGGCGAAGTTCGCTGGGAGCTCGCCAATAGTGTCTCAGACACCCCAATGCATTACGTTTTGCATGATCTCGTGTACCATGCGCCATGGATTTACACCGATATGGCGGAGCCAATCCGATCCTGGTTGTTTGAACATGGAGCTCCCAACGCCGACGCTCTTCGGCACGCTCGCGCGATCATGGTGGCCGGCGGTCTGGCGCCGAAGGCGATTGCAGCGCTTGGACAGGCGCGCGCGCTGACCGACGCCACGCCCGAGGCGCAACTGCCGGTGTGGTTTGCCCTCTGGGTCGACGCCGATCCCGCCAATGGCATCGAGGCGCTGGAGACGAAACTATTGTCGCTTGACCGCGCCGCCGGAAGTGCCTTCGCCGAACAATTTCTCGGCGCTCTCGCGGGTGATCGAAGCGGTGGCGGCGCAGTAATCGGAGCTTGGCGCACGGCCAGCTGTCTCCATAGGCTCTACGTTCTGATGCATAACCATATCCGTGTTGCTGAGGACATCGATCGCAGCGGCGGCGGCGTGCATTCCCCTACGACACGAGATGACGCCCAGCACGCGCGAGACCACCTGTTCAATCTCCTCGCTGATATGCCCGGCGAGCCAACCTACCGCGCAATCCAGGCACTCGCGATCGACCACCCTGAAGTCGAGTACCGGGCCTACATGCGTCGAGCGGCACGCCACCGGGCCACTGCGGATAGCGAACGGACATGGACCGAGCAGGAAGTGCGAAATTTGGTCAATCGCCTCTGCAATCCGCGCTGAGAAGGTGTCAATCGTCTAAGCCTGCGCCCACGAGCGGACCTTCTTGAGGTCGACTATGGGTCCAAACCCGACACCTCCCGCTACTTCACACACAGCCCGGCACCCCAGCCCCAGCCCCTCCCCCTACAAATGCAGCACCCCCCGCCGGGCCGCATGGGCGACCGCGTCGGTACGGCCGGTGGCG
>CAXTME010000119.1:0-13425 GCA_964245215.1 uncultured Lichenihabitans sp. | reverse complement strand
CCGTCGCGGAGCACGCCGATGATGCCGGGCTTGCCGCGCTCGATGATGTGCGGGAAGCGCCCCGTCGATCCATCCGGGTAGGGCACCAGCGACACCGGGCACCAAGCCCCGGGCGCCGCCAGGGTGTCGTCGACGCCGCTCCCATTTCTATAGGCTTCACGCAATCTGAGTAGAAAGTCTCGTCCCCTATACGTCTGCTTTGGTTGGAGACAAACGAAAACACCGAGGAACGACAGGACAAGTCCGGTTAAGCCCCTACGGGCATCGGCGCCATTCGATCCCATCCCTGTGTTTCACACCAGCGCCCCACCCGAACCAAGTGGACCGCCGCAGAACACCACGATACGCTCGCGGCAGGACATCAGCAGAGGGCTTGCCGGATCCGAGCGATCCGAAAGGAAACTTGCCGCGCAAGCGACGGCATCCGCTACCGTGCGGTCCGCGGCGGTCTCGATGCCGGCGGCGCCGAAGGCGGGGAGCGGTGAGGTGGGGCACGCGTTTCCGGATGGCACGCGCGAGACGCTGCTGTTTCTCGCGACCGCGGGGATCGCGGTTCCGTTGTTCCATCGTCTGCGCGTCAGCCCGGTCCTCGGCTTTCTCATGGCCGGCGTGGCCCTGGGCCCGTTCGGCCTCGGCCATATCGCGAGCCGCTTCCCCGTCGTGTCGGTCCTCGCCATCACGGATACCGGGCGGCTCGAGAACATCGCGGACCTCGGCGTGGTGTTCCTGCTCTTCATGGTGGGATTGGAACTCTCGTTCGAGCGCCTGTCGCGGTTGCGGCGGCTCGTCTTCGGCTTCGGTGCCCTGCAGGTCGGCACGTCCGCCACCGCCATCGCGCTGCCGGCTCTTCTGCTCGGGCTACCGTCGGCGGCCGCCATCGTACTCGGGCTCGCCCTGGCCCTGTCCTCGACGGCCGTCACCGTCCCGGTCCTGGCCGAGCGCAAGCACCTCAATTCCGCGGCGGGCCGTACGGCGTTTTCGGTCCTGCTGTTCCAGGACCTTGCCGTGGCGCCGCTGCTGTTCACGGTCTCGGTCCTCTCGACGCCGCACGATGCGGGGCTCGGCTTCGAACTCCTCTTGACCCTCGCCCCGGCGGCGCTGGCGCTCGGGCTGATCGTGCTGCTCGGCCGGCTCGTCTTGCGGCCAATGTTCCACGGCGTCGCGGCGACGAAATCGACCGAGTTCTTCATGGCGGCCTGCCTGCTCGTGGTGATCGGCACCGGCGCCATCACGGCCGCCAGTGGCCTGTCCATGTCGCTCGGCGCCTTTCTGGCGGGCCTGCTCTTGGCCGAGACCGAGTTTCGGCGCGAGATCGAAGTCACCATCGAACCCTTCAAGGGGCTCCTGCTCGGGCTCTTCTTCGTTTCGATCGGCGTGGGGCTCGACCTGTCGGCGGTCATCGATCGGCCCGGGATCATGCTGGCGGTCTGTTGCGGCACCGTCATCATCAAGTCCGGCATCGTGTTCGGCCTCGGCCGGTTGTTCAAACTGCCGCGCGGCGTGGCCATCGAGATCGCGCTGCTACTCGGCCCCAGCGGCGAGTTCGCCTTCGTCCTGGTGGGCCAGGCCGCTGCAGCGGGGGTCTTGCCGGCACCCGTCGCGCATCTGACGACGGTCGCGGTCACGCTCACCATGATGGTGATCCCGCTTCTGGCCCACCTCGGCGAGCGGCTCGGTCGCGGCCCGGCCGTGGCCGTAGGCATGCCGGAGGCTGCCGTGCCTCCGCCCGACGATGGCGAAGCCCGGGTTATCATCGTGGGCTATGGCCGCGTTGGCCGGCTCGTGGGCGACATGGTGGCGTCGCACGGTCTGCCGTTCCTGGCGGTCGACGACGATCCGCGGCTCGTCCGGCGCGAGCGCGAAGCCGGGGCGCCGATCTACTACGGCGACGCTACGCGCCGCGAGTTCCTCGACCGGTGCGGCCTTGCCCGGGCGCGCGGGCTCGTGGTGACGTTGAACAATCCGCTGATCGCCCAGGATGTGGTGACGGCCGCCCGGGCGGCCCGGGCCGATCTCACGATCGTGGCGCGAGCCCGCGACGCCGACCACGCGCGGATCCTCTATGATCTCGGCGCCACCGATGCCGTTCCCGAAACCATCGAGGCGAGCCTGCAGCTCTCAGAGGCCGCCTTGCTCGACATGGGGGTGGCGGCAGGCTACGTCATCGCCTCGATCCATGCCAAGCGCGACGAGTACCGTACGTTGCTCAACGCCCCGCGTGCCGATGGGCGCGAGCGCCGCGCCATCCGACGCCCGGCGAAACGGCCGAAGGAGGGGTGATTCACCCTGAACCTGGGCGCGGCAGACCGCGACGCCCGCCCTGGTTCACGGGCCGAACAAGACGGCTTCGCTATAGGCGAGATCGCCCAGGCGAGGGCGGTGCGGACCCCAAAAATAGGCGGGCGACCGGCCGCGGAAAAACCGGCTGAACGGCCCTTCGGCCGGCGCGTTGGCCTCCGTCATCGTGACCACCAGGCCGTGTCCGAGGAGGTGGCGACCGAGAGGCCCCTTGAAGCGCCAGAAGGACCGAAGGTCACGGCAGTAGATCAGCTGCGCGCACGCCAGCCCGGCATGCGGAATGGGACGGCGGAGAAATACAAAGGGATAGACCTCGTCGTCGAGGACACAGCGCAGGCTGATGCATCCGAGACGCGCATGATCGACGAGCAGCTTCGTCGCACGGTCCTCCGAGCCCAAAGCGATGTGGTCCGGCCCGATCGGCTCGATCGACAGACCCGGTATCCCTCGTCCGACGGCCGGGATCGCCAGGACCTGCCCTTCGGCGTAGCAGCCGAAACCCTGAGCGACGATCGTCTCACGTGTATGCGCGGCCGACGAGGTGTTGGTGTAGGTAAGCCCCGGATGACTCAACGCGACCTTCACCATCAACGAAGCATAGATCCGAAAGCGAGGGTCGACGTACCAGCTCGAAAGATTGCAGCGTAAGATCCCATCTTCGTCCGGGACCGCCACGCAGATCAGCAGGATGACGCCGACGATCACGGAATCCACGATCAAGACATGACCATAGCGCGGACAGCCCTCCGGAACGCAGCGGTCCCGTAGTGTCCTGAGGGCGGCTCGCCAGTATGACGACGTTCGCGAGCGAAAGCCTGCGCAGAGCAGGTCGATCACCCTATCCGTGTCGTCGTCGACGATCGCTCGGCATGCCACCCGTGCATGCGGTCCAGTGGTTTCATGAGCGGACACGGGGTGTTCGACCTCAACGCTTTTGCCTTCCAAAGGATGTGGGCGCAAAATGCGTCGTGACAATGAGCGTTTTGTTTCTGCTCGTCGCTTGTGCGGTTATACTGTTAACGCGAATATTGTTCGTCCAGTAACCATGAGGATCGGCTGATCTATGAATGAGAGGCCAGGATAGAACGACTGCTGAACAGCCGACCGGCGTCCTGCACCGCATGCAGGCCACGCCGGGCCACCCGGTTTCTGAGCCGGCGGGCCACCCAGCGGACGCCGGGAGACGTCGCGAGGGATCGGGCGTAGCGACTGGCGGCGAGCCCCCTCGCGTCGCATTCGAGCTTGATCGGGTCGTCGTAATAGGTGCCGATCTTGTCGGCTCCCATGCCGGGACTCCCGAACCACGCCGGGATGTGGTGTCGGGTGAGCTGTTCGACGTCGGTGAAGACCTTCTGGATCCCGACGCCCGGCACAGGACAGCAAGTCCCGAAGGCGTCACCGATCAGCACGACGCCGGCGCGCCGGTAGTTCTTGGCCATGGTCAGATCGATGGATCTCATGGCGACCGGACCCTGAACGATGACCTCCGGCATGATGTCCGTGAGTCTCGGCATCAGGGTCCGCAAGACCTCGTTGGGGTTTTGCCGGAAGTTTCTCGTCCAATCTTCGCCCGCCGTCCGGTAGACGTAGAGGTTCACCCGCGCGGTGTCGCCGATCGGGAACAAGGTGAAGTAGGCCATGCGATCCCTCGGACCGTCCCCGTAGTAGACGAGGGACGCAAAGGGAAGGTCGTGCGGCTTCACCGTCAAGTCGAAGCCGAGGGACAGGGAATGCGCTCGGCTGAGCCTGACGCGCTCGATCGACACGCGGCTCCGGATCGTGTCGCCGAGCCCGGTCGCCACGATGATCAGGCGGCCCTTGAGGACCGTTCCGTCGGCCATCGTCACGCTCTGCAGTTCGTCGCCCGTCGCGATGTCGACGACGCGTCCTACGACGAACCGGACGGTCCCGGGTAGAACGGCCCGCAACCCATTCACGAGGTTCGCGTAGTGGAACGCATAATCCGGCCCTGCGACCTTGGCCACCAAATGGCCGTATCGGGCGACCCAGATGTTGTCCAGTCGCTCGACATGGGCCAGCACGGTATCGGCGAGGCCCAGGCTCTCGATCTTGGCCATATGCGGGACACCCATCTTTTCGGCGCGGAACTCGGGTGGGTATGCGGCGTGGCTGTCGACCAGCGCCACGTCGTAGCCGGCCTTGGCCAAGACGATCGCCGAGGATGTTCCACCGAGCCCCGCGCCGATGATGATGATGTCGACGTCCATGATCACACTCCAACGTCCCGTCCGCGTCCGCGACTTTCCCTCAAGGCTCGCAACGCGAAATCTATTCGCTCTCGATCCCCTGACACCCGATAGCCCGTCGTCGAAGAGCTCTTCGCACTCCGCGCACGGCCAGAAAAGCTTTCGGGTGACCCTCGAGCCACGTTTTCACCCGCGCGATCGTTTCGATCGAGCGCCATACAATCCACCCAAAGATTGTCTTGTAATCGCTGCATTGCCAGAGTTCTTTATGCTTGGCCCCGAAATTTACTTTGTAGGGTAAACTGCCGATCGTCATGTCCATAAAGGTGAAATCCTGTTCCGATGCCCACTGCATCAGCTCACCCACCATGACGATGCCTGGTGAGCAGTTCTTCCACGACTCTCCTGCGGTCGTGAGGACGAGACCATAGATGATGCCAGCGTTGACCAGACAATAGGAGGTGGCGATGATCTCCTGGTCGACCGATAGGCACCACAGGCCGGCAGGACCATTGGACAGACCGTGCGACGCCGCGTTGCGGTAGAACGCCGGAATGCCGTCGCGTTCGAAAAGATCGAAACGCCCGAGAGCCTGGAACCGCCGCTTCCGCTGTTCGAGCAGGCAGTCGAAGGCCGATGCCAACTCGGCTTCCCGGCTCGCCCTGAAGAAGCGGATATCACCCCGGCGCTCGATCCGGCGCCTGAACTTGTTCAGTTCCTTGAAGCCGCTCTTGGTGCAGGTTCTGGCGAGAAACGTCCGAGGGTCTCCCTGGATGTCGAGCCCCGAGGCCGTGAGAACCATGCGCCTCGCCTCCGGCAGGAGGGCCAGGGGGTTGCGGACTCCCGCCACGAAGGTGGGGATCTGAAAGATCTCCAGGAGGTCGTGAGGCGGCAGGGCCGCGCGAGCCGCGTCCCAGCATCGCCGCGCCAGATCGGGCGTCACGACGGTATTGCCGCGCATGACGGGAGCCGCATAGTCACAGACGTCGAGGTCGAGCCAGACGATGATGCGTGCGCCGAGGAAGCGCTTCATCATCAGCGGCAGGATCATCACGGTCTCGAGGGAGGTCGCGTCGAACACCTCGACGAAGATCGGCTGGTTCGTCGAACGCGCCAGGAGGTCGTCGCAGATGCCCCGTATCCAATCCAGGCGCTGATAGGCCGTCAGGAGCCCGTCCGCCTCGATCTCTTTCCACCTCGGTTCGATGTCTTGCAGGCGCGTGTAGGACCGCGCCGCAAACGCCCTCTCGGTGAGGGGACGCGGCTCGGATTTCGCGAAGAGGTCGGACCGGCCGGGCGACGTGACGGGTGCGCCGCCAAGGACGAGTTCGGATTTGGTTCGCATCGCTGTGCTCACGGGACGGACTCCTGAAGACCGGATCGCGCGACGCTCACGCCGGATCCACGACGCGTGCGTGGTACGTCATGACGCTGGTTCTCACGGGGTTCTGCGGGACGGGTTCGATGGTGGCGACGGCGCCTTGGGCGCGTGGACCCGCAGTCGCCGGCGGCAGGCCCCGAAGCGTCTTCAAAGCGAAGACCCAGCACCCGAAGAAAACGACCAGTTCCGACGCCGTGGTCCCGACGAGCGACCAGGCGGGTGTCGAGGACCAGACGATGAGCGCCACCAGAGGAATGCCGATCAGCGCACCGAGCGCCGAAACCCTGCTGATCCGACGGAAATCCTGCGTGGTTTCGAGAAGCGTCTTGGGGACCGAGTAAAGCACCGAGACACTGGCGATGGCCCAGATGCCGAGCGCGATTCCGTTCAGCGGCGCGGTCCCGAACCGGCCGCCCAGCAGACGATGGGCGAGGAGCGGGAACGCCACCATCATCACGCCACCGTAGGCCAGGGAAATACCAGCGATGATCGCGGTCTGGATCGCCATGAGCCGGCGGATGTCGCCGGAGCGCGTGATGGCGGCCGCGAGGTCCGGTTGGTTCATGTTGGCCAGAGCAGAGGCCGCGAGCCTCAGCGGCGAGAAGAACGCCATCGTGGCGGCGATCGGCGCGTAGCCTGCCGGTCCGGCGATCGCCGCGATGACGAATGTCGGTCCTTGCGCCTGGACGTTGGCGATGGTGACGCTGACGATAGACCAGCGCATCGTGGGGAGAAGCTTCCGGAGTCGCAGCCGGACGCTGCGCCGGCCCGAGATCCGGAAAGGTCCCCCCTGCATCGCCAGGGCGATCGCGATGCCGATGAGGTGCGCCGTCGCGAGGGCGAGGAAGAAGGCGCTTAGTCCCTCGCTCGCGCCGTGCCGCAGGAGAAGCGGACTGCAGAAGGCGGTCGCCGAGACCGTGAAGGCGAAATCGCTGACGGTCGACAGCGCGGCGCGATTTTGCGCGAAGAGCGCGATCCGATGGTAGCCTCGCATGGCCCAGAGGCCGATGAAGAGCCCCGCGGCCCAGGCGAACTCGCACTGGTAGAACGTCAGAACCGCGGCCACCAGGAGGCCGCCGAGGGCCGAAATGGCGAGCGCGCCGGACGCGAAAGTCACCGCGAGGGCGCCTGCCGCACGGGAGCTTCGGCATTGCGGGATGAAGGTGCAAGCCGGGATGCCGATCAGCGCCCGCATGTAGATCAGGGCGAAACCGCCGATCAGCATCACGAGCGCGAATTCGCCATAGCTCTTCGCCGGAAGCGTGCGCGCCAGAGCCACGTTCAGGCCGAAGCCGAAAGCGCTCTGCAGGCCCTCGCCCCCGAGCACGATGGCAAAACGCCGCCCGACCCGATGAAACCGTGCGGTCACGACACGCTCTCTCCGGCCGATCGGTCCCGCTCTCCACCGACCATATCGGGGATCCGGCGCGTGAGGACGGCGATGAGGGCCGCCTTGATGGCCGCCGCGACGGGGGGCGTCGCGAACAGGGCCTCGTAGCGACGACGCGCGGCTTCGGGAAAATTCCGCCACGCATCGGGGGTCCGAGCGATCCGCTCGAGCATGGCGGCAAGGTCGTCCGCCGAGTCGGGCCGAACCAGCCAACCCGTGCGACCGTCCTCCACCACTTCCTTGAGGCCGCCAATGGCCGAAACGATGGGCGGGCGGCCGTGGGCCATGGCCTCGATCGCGACCCGGCCGAGGGACTCGGGCAGACGCGACGGGACCGCGACCACGTCGGCCCAAACGTAGTGCGGGTTCGGATCCGCCGCGAACGGCATCATGGTGATGACGTGGCCGAGTCCGAGCGCCGCGATGGTTCGCGCGAGATCACGCTCGCGGCCGGGGTCCTCGAAGGCGTTCCCGACGATGCGGACTTCGGGCCTGATCTCGTCCGGCAACCTGGAAACGGCCTCGATCAGGACGTCCTGGCCCTTGATGCGGCTGATGCGTCCGAGCATCAACAGCCGCAACCGCCGACCACCCCGATAGCTGCAGGGCTGAGGGTGCGCCGGGCCTTCCACGCCGTTGTAGATCACGCGAGCAGGATGTTGGGGCGGAAGGGCAAAGGCGCTCTCCGTCGCGCGCGAATTGAAGATGACGTCGGCGCCGCTCCAGCGGAGCATCAGGCGCAGCAGCGAGCGCACTGTCCCCTCGGGGATCTCGTGCACGTGGATGATGCATCTGCGCGGGCACAGACGCGACGCCAGAATGTAATCGGCGACGACGGTCGTGTTGATGTAGACAAGGTCGCTACGCCTGATTCTGCGCCAGGCCCGTAGGATCGCGAGCGGCAGCGTAACGAGGCCGACAGTCGCCAGCGATCCAAGGTTCCTGCGGCGAAGGATCCACAGAGGTTCGACGGAGATGCGAGAGACATGGTCCTGCAGAAGTGGCCCGATCGCGCCGGTGCGCGGCAACACCACCTCGATCTCGGCTGCCGGAAAGGCTGCTCGGATCGCTTGAACGGATTCGACGAAACTCCGGTCTGAACCATAGAGCTCGTAACCCTGGTGGACGCACGTGATATACATCGGTGCCTTGTGCCGCCGGCCGCGGTGCGCGTCGGTCCGTATTGCTCGTCAACTTAGCGACCATTTACTTCCGGTCGATGTTCACGGAAGGTACATTCCAGCAATTTCGTAAAAAAGTAGTGCCATACTGAGCGACGAGCATACCCGGCTGGCGTTCACCGGGATGCATCATCGTCCTGGTGGAGGCGATCGCATCTTCTCCATGGCGAGAATGTCTGTCAGTAATTACAAGTCTACGGTGTTGACGCTGTAGTGCGCACCTCTTCCGTGTGTCGACTTTTCCGTCATCAGAATGGGATTCATTAACCACCTTTGGTAATGCCTTCGACAATTTATTCTGCAAATTTAGTGAGGTGATAGACGATGTAAGACCGAGCACCATGCTGCCGAACGACAAGCCAGGACCAGACGATGTCTCAACGTTCCGTTCTGATCCTAGGGACGCGAGGTCTTCCGGCAGCCCATGGTGGCTTCGAAACCTTCGCAGAACAGCTCAGTCTGTTTCTGGTCGGGCGCGGGTGGCACGTTGCGGTCTATTGCCAACATGATGTTGCGACCGTCACCCGTCCTCCCTGGGTCGACAGCTGGAAAGGTGTTGAACGCATCAATATACAAATTTCGAGGAAGGGGCCGCAAGCCTCACTCGAATTTGATTGGCATAGTATTCGCGATGCCGCGCGCCGTGATGGCCTCTGTCTCGTTCTTGGCTATAACTCTGCTATTTTTCTGCCATACTTGCGAATGATGGGCCGCACGGTGGTGACCAACATGGACGGAGTCGAATGGCGCCGACAGAAGTGGAACCGTCCGGTTCGCGCCTGGTTCTGGATCAACGAGTGGATCGCGGCCTGGACCTCGCATCACCTGATCGCCGATCACCCGGCCATCGCCGATCATCTCGCCACACGGCGTTCCCGGACGGCTGTGAGCATGATCACCTATGGGGGTGTGCCGGTCGATTCAGCGGCCCTCGAGCCTTTGAACCGCCTGGGCCTTGCGCGCGACCGCTATTTCGTGTCGGTCGCGCGGATCGAGCCGGAGAACAACATTCTCAGCATCATCGAGGCGTTCACGCGCAGGCCGCGAGGCTGCAAGCTCGTCGTCCTGGGGACCCTCGACGACCGATTCCCCTATCATCGGGCCGTGAAGGCGGCGGTCAACCACGAGGTTCTGCTCCCCGGACCGATCTACGATGCCGAAAGCGTGCGCGCCCTGAGGTTTCACGCCCGCGCCTACATGCACGGCCATACGGTGGGGGGCACGAACCCGTCGCTCGTGGAGGCCCTTTGGGCCGGCAACGCCGTCATCGCGCATGACAACATCTTCAATCGCTGGACCGCCGGGGACGCGCAGTTCTTCTTCAGCGACGTCGACGGTTGCGACGCCATGATCGAAACTGTTCTGACCGACTCTGCCCGGGTCACGACGGCGCGCACGGCGGCCCGACACCGCGCCGCCGAGACGTTCGAATGGCGCTCGGTGCTCGAAGCCTACGAGCAGAGACTGATGGTCGAAAGCGGTGAACTGGCCCCGGCGGCGGAGCGCGATCTCGTCAAGGCACGGCAGCCCTGATGCCGGCGGTTCGGAGACGAGCCCCGAGATCGAGGTCCGTCTTGGCTTAGGGACGGGACCTCCTCGATCTCGGCAGGGCGTTCCGGGATTGCGCCGTCGCCACGCGGATCGGGCCGCGTCCGTTCCGTGCCGGCATCATCCCCACAGTCGGCTCCTGCCCGGCAGACCGCCTGTAGAGAACAATCAGCATCAGTGCGATGCTGGCCAGCATGGTCGACTTCCCGGCGATGCTCTCGAACGTGTTGATCACGATCAGGAAGGCGAGCAGCGGCATCGCCATGCTGCGGCGGGCATCGCGGGTCAACTCCCTGAAGAAAAACCCGAGCGCCACCATGAGGAGACCGGTCACGATCGCGCCCTGGTACAAGACGCTGCGGACGATCGGGTTTTCGATGCCCAGCGCAAGCCCGAAGATACGACGCTCGCTCTCGACATAGGCCGTGTCCGGACCCACGATCAGGTCGCGCAGCGGGATGCGCCGCACCAGTTCCAGCATCTCGACCCGCGCGTTGGCGCTGCCGCCGTCGTCGCTGAACCTGACGAGGATCGCGTCGAAGAAGCCTCCCGCCACGAGGCCCAGAAGCACGAGCGGCGTGATCGTGGCCACGAGAACCGCCGCCGCCATGCCGAGCAGCGGAACCGTGCCGGAGCGTAAGATCCGGTGGGCCGCAAGGCAGCCCTGCAGCCCGGCGAAGGCGATCGTCGTCACCAGCGCCGATCGGCCCCCGAACGCCACCATGGCCATGAGCTGAAGCACCACCACGCCGGTGCGCACCAGGACCGGCATCCGGCCGCCGCCCGAGATCAGAGCCAGAATATAGACGCAGGTGATCGTCGCATTGCCGAGCGGATGACCCTGGAGGGCCGAGGACCGGGTATCGGTCACGTAGTCCGCGCCATCGAGGCGGAACGGGAAATAAAGGTGCTTCGTCACAAATTCCACGAGCGCCAAGCTGGCGTTGCAGACCATCGCGACGTGGATGACGATTTCGATCCGTCGACGCGTGGTCTCGCCCGACTTGGCGTAGAGGATGATCGCGAGGGGCGGCAGCATGAACGCGTCGATCGTGCCGGCCATGCCGGGCCCGGCCCGCGACACGATCTGGACGAACACCACAAGGGCGGCGAACAGGAGGAACAGACTGGCGGGTTGACGACGGGCGCTTTCCACCACGAACGCGATGGGGTTGCCCTGTTCCACCGCCGCCATGCACAGCACGATGAGGGTGAGGTAGGTGCCGGGATGGATCTTTGTGAGAGGGCTCCCGGTCAGGCCGTCATAGTTGTAGCCCACGAGCCAGAGCATGCCGCCCGAAACGGTGTAGAACGAAGCGATCGCGAGAACGAACAGGAACGAGGGTAGACGCCCCATGGCACGCGGCGGCTCTTCGATCCGCACGGCAAAGCCCGGCGATGCCGCTCCGGCCGGCATGTCAGACCGCCGTGGGTTCGATGAGCAGAGTCGCCGAGAGATCCCGGCCCGCGCTCGCGGCAATGGCTTCCGCCGCGCTCTCCACATCCTGCTGGGGCGTCACGCCCTGCACCACCACCAGCACGACATCGTCGACGCAAGCCACAAGGGGGGCGATGCGCATGTCGCCCGCGAAAGCGCCGGCCGCGAAGACGATGAGGTCGTAGGTCCGTCCTGCGGCGTAAAGAAAGTCGTTCACGGCTTCCTCGCTCAGAGCCGTAAGGGCCCGACCGTCGGCATGGCCGATCGGCAGCCGCGCGGCGCCGCTCCGGTCTCGCCGATTGGCCGCGGTCGCGAGCTTGCAATCGCCGCGCAGAACGTCGAGGAGGCCGTTCGGTCCCTGATCGACGTCTCCGAGATCGGCCTCGACGACCAGGACCGAAAGGTTCAGCGCGACGGCTGCCGCCACGAACTCTGCCGCAACGGCTTTGCGAACGCGGTCGTCCCCGAGCGCCGACGTGAACAGCAGGCTCTGGCTCTTGATCCCCGAGCGCAGCGTGCTCACGGAGCCGCAAATTCGACCAAGCGCCAGGCCGAGCCGTTCGCCCGCCGCGCTTCGCGGCAGATGGCCGGCCCGCAAGGGCCAGCCGGGGAAGCTCCTGCGCCTGGCCTCCAGATGTCCCGCGACCGGCACGCCCGTCACGCGCTGGAGCTGAGCCGCCGAGAGCACGGTCGGCTTCAGGTACTCCAGGACGAAGGCCGCGGCGGCGCCCAAGCCGAGGCCACCGCCCAGCGCCGCCAGCAGCATGAAGCCGCGCAGCGGCCAACTCGGCTGGTCGGGCGGAATGGCGTTGGACAGGATGCGATCGTTGGTGTTGTCGATCCTGGACTGCTGCTTCGTCTCGTCGGTCCGGGCCAGGAAGCTTTGGTAGACCGCACGGCGGGAGTCGAGCTCCCGATTGAGCTGATTGAGCGTGACGATGGCGCCGTTGCTGGTGACCGTGGTCTGCTTGGCGGAAGTGATGCTCGCCTGCATGGCGCGTTCGTTCTTGACGGCCCGGTCGAGGTCGGAATGGGCCGACCGAGCCAGGCGGTCGAGTTCGTTGGTGATCTGCTGGCGCGTCTGTCTCACCTCGGCCACCAGCGCGATCAGATCCGGGTAGCGGTCGCCGAAGCGCGTGCGCATGTCGCTCTCGCTTCGCAGCAGCGCCGTGTAGGAGGCGCGGAGCTGGGTGATGACGGAGGACCCCAGCGCCTCGGGGATCGCTCCACCATCGGCGCCGCTGCGGCGGAGCGCGTCGATCTGGTCGGCCCGGGCTCGCAGCTCCGCGGTCTTGGCCCGGGCGTTGTTGAGCTTCGTTCCGTCGTCCTCGAGCTGCTGATCGCTCAGCAGCTGTTTGTTGCTGCCGATCAGATCGTGATCTGCCTTGTAGCGTTCGACGCGGTTCTCCGCGTCCTGCACTTCGGTGCGGAGTTCCGTCAGCCGCGACGCCAGGGCTTCCGAAGCGCGGTCCGACGATTGCGCTCTCGATGCGATCTGATCACTCAGGAACGCGTTCGCGATGGCGTCGGCGATGCGGGCGGCCTTCTCGGCCTCGTAGGCCGTCACCACCACGTCGACGACGAAAACCTTGTCGGCCCGTTTGACCGCGAGGTGCTTTCGGAGCGCTCGCAAAGCCTTGTCTTCGGGCGGGTCTGCCCGATCGGACGTCCCCGTGAAAAGGCCCATGAGCCGGCCCAGCACCGTCGGCTGAGGCGCGCCAAAGTCGGGGTCGTGATCGAGGCCCAGGGCCCTGATGGCGCGTACCAGGACCGCATCCGATTCGATGACCCTGGCCTGGCTCTCGACCTGGACCACCCCTCCGTCGGCCGCCAAGGTGTCGGGGTTGACGTCCCGCGTCACGATCTGCCGGTCCCGCGGATCGATCAGGATCTGCGCCACCGCCGTATATTGCGAACGGGCCACCAGCACATAGGCCAGCGTCGCGAGAAAACAGACGGTCACGATCGTGGCGACCAAGCCG
>CAXTME010000118.1:0-13478 GCA_964245215.1 uncultured Lichenihabitans sp. | reverse complement strand
TCGTCGCGCCTGAAAGGTGAATGAAAGCTTATCCGCGTTATCCTTCCTTGAGATGCCCGGTTGAGCGGGCACCAGCTTGGCACGGGAGGATAGCATGACGAGGTTTCGCACGAGCGTATCGGCGGTGGCCGTGGTTGCATCCCTCGCAGGACCTGCGTGGGCCTATGACGGCTGGCACCTCGAACATGCCGTGACCATCGACGGCAAAGCCTCCGGTTGGGACTACGTGTCCTTCGACCAGGGAACCGACCACGTCTTCCTCGGTCATCGCAAGGAAGGCCTGCAGGTCTACGATCCCAAGACCATGAAAGTCGTCAAGGTGATCGCCGGCACGCTCGAGGCGAGTTCCAACGGCGCCGTCATGATCCCCGACCTCGATCTCGGCATCTCCAACGACGAGAACGGCACGATCATCCCGTTCAAACTCTCGACCCTCGAGGCTCAGCCGGCCATGAAGGTCGGCGAGGATCTCGATACGAGCCACTATGATCCGGCCAGCAAGAAGCTCGTGCTCAACATGGGCCCTTCGGCCGACGGCACCGAACTCGTCATGCTCGACATCCCGTCCTTGAAGGAGGGCGGTCGGCTCAAGGTCCCGAGCAAGAAGGTCGAGGGCGCCGACAGCGACGGCAAATCGGGCTTTTTCCTCGCCGCGCAGGACCTCGACAAGATCTACAAGATCGATACGGCTGCCGGGAAGGTGACCGCGACCTTCGATACGGCTCCGGTCTGTGGCCGCCCGACCGCCGTTACGGTGGACGCCGCGGATGATCGCGTCTTCGTGAGCTGCCGTGGTCACGACGCGATCAAGCCGTCCCTCACCGTTCTCGACGGCTCAAGCGGCAAGATCGTCTACTCGTCCGAGATCGGCGGCGGCACCGACAGCATCATCTATGACGCCGAACTCAAGCGCATCTTCTCGGCTAATGGCGTTTCGGCGAACCTCAGTATCTTCGCCCAGGAAGGGCCCGACAGCTACAAGCCGGTCGAGACGCTCGGCACCCGAGCCGGCATGCGCACCATGGCCATGGATCACAAATCGAAGACTATCTATGCCGTAACGGCCGAAGGGACCGCCGATCCGTCGAAGAAGATCTTGACCGCGGTGTCGCCGTTCTACGCCAATACGATCTTCCCCAGTACCTATACGGTTCTGACCTACGGCAAGAACTGAGCAAACCGAAACAGCGCGGCGCGTCAGGGGGAAAACCGGGATGGTCAGATTGGGAGTTACCGCGCTGCTGGGCGCCGTCGCGCTGTCCGCGGCGGTCCTGGCAGCCCCGGCCGCGCGTGCGGCCGACAAGATCAGCATCATCGTGGGCGGCATGGAAAAGCAGATCTACCTGCCGCCCGTGCTCTGCGAGAAGCTAGGCTTCTTCAAGGAGCAAGGGCTCGATGTCGAGCTGATCAACAGCCGTGCGGGCGTCGAAGCCGAGAACGAACTCTTGGCCGGCGCCGTGCAGGGCGTGGTCGGTTTCTACGATCACACCATCGATCTTCAGGCCAAGGGCAAGTCCATCATCTCGATCGTTCAGTTCAGCCGGGCGCCGGGCGAGGTCGAGATGCTGTCGTCCAAGGCCGCGGACATCAAGTCGCCGGCCGATTTCAAGGGCAAGACGCTCGGCGTGACGGGTCTCGGTTCCTCGACGGACTTCCTGACGCAATTCATCGCGTCTCGGGCGGGGCTTAAGCCGGGAGAGTTCTCGCTTCTTCCAGTCGGGGCCGGCAACACCTTCCTGGCGGCCATGAAGCAGGACCAGATCCAGGCCGGCATGACGACCGAGCCTACCGTCGGGCAGCTCATGAAGATGGGCGCCGCGACCGTCATGATCGACCTGCGCACGTCCGAGTCGACGGCAGCGGCGCTCGGCGGCCCCTATCCGGCGGCGTCCTTCTACGTCGAGTCGGCCTGGCTCGACGGTCATAAGGAAGAGGCGCAGAAACTCGCCAATGCGCTCGTGAAGACGATGCACTGGATTGCCGACCACAATGCCGACGAGATCGCGGCCGAGATGCCAAAGGACTACTACGTCGGCGACAGGGCCCTGTACGTGAAGGGTCTGGCCGACGGCAAGGCCATGTTCACCCCGGACGGCAGGATGCCGGCCGATGGTCCCGAGACCGTGTTGAAGGTGCTGTCGAGCTTCAGCCGCAACCTCAAGGGCAAGACGGTCGATCTGTCCAAGACCTACACGACCACCTTCGTCGACGCGGCAAAGTGATAATGGCGACCTCGTCCTCGACCGCGGCAGCCCCAGCTGCCCCGCAAGGTCCGGCCATCGAGCTTGTCAATGTCACCCGACGCTTCGTGACGCCCGACGCCAAGGTGATGACGGCGCTGCGCGATTTCACGATGACGGTGGAGCGGGGCGAGTTCGTTTGCGTGGTGGGACCGACGGGCTGCGGCAAGTCGACGACGCTGAACCTCGTGACCGGCCTCGCCCGCCCCAACATGGGCGAGGTGCGGGTCATGGGCCAGCCCGTGACCGACATCAGCCGCGACATCGGTTTCGTGTTCCAGGCCGACGCGCTGTTTCCTTGGCGCAGCGTGCTCGACAATGTCGCGGCGGGGCCGATCTTCCGCGGTGCGCGCAAGCGGGACGCGCATGGCAAAGCGCGCGACTGGATCGACCGCGTAGGTCTCGGCCGCTTCGAGAACCACTATCCGCACCAGCTCTCGGGCGGCATGAGGAAGCGCGTGGCCTTGGCCCAGACCTTCATCAACAATCCGAAGATCCTGCTCCTCGACGAGCCCTTCAGCGCCCTCGACATCCAGACCCGCACGCTGATGCAGGACGAGTTGCTGGGCCTTTGGTCCGAGGCCCAGGCCTCCGTGATCTTCGTCACCCATGACCTCGAAGAGGCCATCGCGCTTGCCGACAAGGTCTACGTGCTGACCTCCGGCCCCGCCACCGTGAAGGCGGTCTACACGATCGATCTGCCGCGCCCCCGCGTCACGGCCGAGATCCGTTACGAACCAGCCTTCGTGGACTATGCCCGCGTGATCTGGAACGATCTGCGCGAGGAGGTGCAGAAGAGCCACAACCAGGCCTCCGCTGCCGCAGCCTGAGAGATCGACCATGTCCGTCCTGGCCCAGACCCTCGATCCGCCCGCTACGCTGACAGGCCCGTCGTCGCTCGAGATCGCGGCCCGCCACGCATCCCGCCGCCGCCAGCGCATCGTCGTGGCGGCTCGTGTCGCCATTTTGGTCGTGGTGTTGGGAGGATGGGAACTCGGCACCCGGGCGAAACTCATCGACCCGTTTTTCTTCGCGAGCCCGTCCGGGATTGCGGTCCAAATCTGGACATGGGTGACGGAAGGGACCTCGCAAGGTCCGCTCTGGCAGCAGATCCTGGTCACGATGGAAGAGACCGTGCTGGGGTTCGCCATCGGGGCCGCGGGCGGCATCGTGTTCGGCATCCTGCTCGGTCGCAACCGCATGCTGGCCGACATCTTCTCGACCTACATCAAAGTCGCCAACTCGATCCCCCGCGTCGTGCTGGGCTCGATCTTCATCATCGCGCTCGGGCTCGGCATGGCGTCCAAAGTGGCGCTCGCGGTCGTCATGGTGTTTTTCGTGGTCTTCGCCAATGCGTTTCAAGGCGTACGCGAGGCCGACCGGGCCATGATCGCCAACGCACAGATCCTCGGCGCCTCGCCCTACCAGATCACCCGCACCGTCATCATCCCGTCGGCCATGAGCTGGATCCTGGCGAGCCTGCACGTGAGCTTCGGCTTCGCGCTGGTGGGTGCGGTGGTGGGCGAGTTCCTCGGCGCCAAGCAGGGCGTCGGGCTCCTGATCTCGACCGCCCAGGGCAGCTTCAACGCGGACGGCGTGTTTGCAGCGATGGTGATCCTGGCCGTGCTGGCCCTGGTGGTCGAGGGCATCATCACGATCGTCGAGAACCGCCTCGTGAAGTGGCGTCCGGCACCTTTCAACGAGCATTGAGCGCGGTTCATGCGTCGATGACAGACGGCAGCCGCACCTCGACCGCAAGTCCACCCTCCTCGAATCTCCGCGCCCTAACCGTACCGCCCGCGGTTTCGGCCACTTCCTTGACGATCGCGAGTCCGAGCCCGCTACCGGCCGCTTCCGCGCCGATGATCCGGTAGAAGCGCTCGAAGATCCTGTCTTCCTCGGCGGCCGGAACGCCGGGGCCATTGTCCTGTACCCGCAAAATCGCGATCTCGCTTTCTCGATCGACCACGAGCGTCACGCTGCTGCCGGTCGGACAATAACGCACCGCATTATCGATGAGGTTGGCCAGCATCTCCCCCAGCATCGTCTCGTCGCCGACCACAATGGCGGAAGCGCGCTCGTCGAGCCCGAGGTCGATGCCTTTTGCCAGGGCCTGAGCCGCGTAGTCCTCCAGCACCCGGGACGCGAGGTGGCCGAGCGTGATCCTGTCGTCGCGCAGGCGACGGCTACCCGGCTCGGCACGCGAGAGAGTGAGAAGCTGCTCGGCCAGTCGCGACGTCTGCGCCACCCCGACCTGGATGGCGACCAGCGCCGCCACCTGGTCGTCGGTGCCGATCCGCCGCAGCGCATAGGTGGCTTGAACGTTGAGGACGGTCAACGGCGTGCGCAACTGGTGTGCCGCGTTGGTGACGAAACGGTGCTGCGCGGCCAATTGCGCCCGAACACGGGCGGTCTGCTGGTTGATCGCCGCGACGAGAGGCCGGATCTCGGTCTGAACCGTCGAAGGCTCCAGCAGGTCCAGGTTCGTCGGCGCACGCGTGCGAACCTCGTCGCGGAGCCTCAGCAGCGGCGCCAGTCCACGCTTCAGCCCGAACACCATGAAGATCCCGGCCGTGACGAGCAGGGCCATCTGCTGGCCGAAGCCCGACAGCCAAAGGCGCCGGACGAGTGAGTTCCGGCCATTGAGCGACGAGCCGACCACCACGGTGACGTCCACGTCGAGCCCCGGTCCGGCCAGATCGTGGACGAGCGCAAAAAAGCGCATGGGCCGGCCGCGGTAGACTTCCTCGTAGCTCCGACCACTGGGTCCACCGTGCCGGCGAGGCCGAAGCGGGAGGTCCGCCACGCCGGCCAGCAGGTGTCCGACGCCGTCCATCACCCGGTAGTAGATGAAATCGCCGGTGCCCGTATCGAACATCTCAAGCGCGGCCGGCGGCACCGTGGCTTGAAGCAGGCCATCTTCGCTGTGGGTTTCTTCCGCGATGGTCCGGGCGGACGCTACCAGCATCCGGTCGATGACGAGGTCGGCCGTGTCCCGCGCGGTGCGGTAGCCCATCGCCGCATTGACGCCGGCCAGGAGCGCCAAAGGAGTGAGAACCCAGGCGAGAAGCTGCAGGCGGAGACTAGGCGCCATCGTGGCGCAGCATGTAACCGAGCCCTCGCAGGGTCGCGATGGAAACAGAACTGCCTTCGAGCTTCTTGCGCAAACGGTGGATGTAGATCTCGATCGCGGTCGCGTCCGCCGTATCGTCGAAGCCGAAGATGGTCTCGGCGAGCGCGGTTTTGCTGAACGTTCTGCCCTTGCGTCGCAGCAATTGTTCGAGAACGCCTCGCTCCCGCGGCGTCAGTGACAGCGGTACGCTTTTCAGCGTGAACGTTTGGCTGTTCGTGTCGAGCGCGAGGTCGCCGCATTGGAGCAAGGTCATGGCCTCGCCGGACGAGCGCCGCAACTGGGCGCGGATCCTGGCTTCGAGCTCTTCGACCTCGAACGGCTTCACCAGATAGTCGTCGGCACCCTCGTCGAGCCCCGCGATGCGGCTCTTGAGGCTGGCATTGGCGGTCAGCACGATCACCGGGGTTGCGTCGCGACGCGTGCGCATCCGCTTCAAGACTTCGATCCCGTCGAGTTTGGGGAGCGCCAAATCGAGAATGACCAACGCATAATCGGCGATCTGCAAGAAATGGTCGGCTTCGGCCCCATCGTGAGCGACGTCGACCGTGTAGCGGCTGGTGCGCAGGATCTCGGCCAACCAGCGTGCCAGTTCGCGATTGTCCTCCACCACCAAGAGACGCACAGGCTCGCTCCTCGAAGAAACCGCCGCCCATGCCAACCGGCACGGCGACCCCCGTCGGACCGATGGGCCCGATCCTGGCGTGTCATCGTTCGTCGGCGGCGGTCGGCCACCGGTGACAGGCGGTGCACTGGGCCGCATTAGCATGGGGCACCGGTCGATGGCATCGGATCGCCAGCGGCATCAGCCGCGAAACGGCCCCGCGAAATTTGCACCAACCTGAAATCTTGATAAACCCACGGCGCTCGCGCCACTGTCCGAGCGCTTTGCCTTGGAATCTTTATGTCGGACCTCCAGAAGATTTACGCCGCTCGCTTCGAGGAAACAGGGATCGAGAAGCGTAAGCGGGTCTGGCAGGTGTTGTGCGCAGACTTCTTCTCGAAGTTCATTCCACCGCAATCCGCGGTCCTCGACCTCGCCTGCGGATACGGAGAGTTCATCAACAACATCAAGGCGCGAGAGAAGTTCGCGATCGACTTGAACCCACAGTCGCCGAGCCATCTCGATGCGGGAATCAAGTTCTTCGCCGTTCCCGCCAACGATCTCGGCTTCGCGCCGTCGGACAGCCTCGACGTCGTGTTCACGTCGAACTTCCTCGAACATCTCCCCGACAAGGCGACCTGCTCGGCCGTGATGCAGGAAGTGCGTCGCGTACTACGGCGCGGCGGCCGCTTCATCGTCCTGGGACCGAACATTCGCTTCGCCCATCGCGAGTACTGGGACTATTACGACCATTATCTCGCCCTGTCGGATCGCTCGCTCGAGGAGGGGCTGACTCTGAATGGCTTCTCGTGCGAAACCGTGATCCCGCAATTCCTGCCCTATACGATGAACAACAAGATACCCACGGCCGATGCCCTGATCAGGCTCTACCTCAAACTACCGTTTGCCTGGAAGATCTTCGGGAAGCAATTCCTGGTCGTAGCGCGAAAGGTTTGAAGCGCAGCGAATCGCGAACGGACGTCCAGTGAAGGAAGGCCGCTCTTTGAAACACGCGTCCAACCGTATAGGAGACGCCACGTGACGATCCATCGTCGCCGAGGTCATGCTTGAACGTGTCCATGCCGCTCTCCGACGCTGTGCCGCACCGCTCCGAACAGGGTTCATCGATTTCGACGCCGCTCGTCGTCAATTTCGAAGCCGCGATCCTGAGAACGGACCTGCGGCACGAGCGGATCGCCGCCGTCGTCAAGTCCGAACCCTGGATGCTGCCGAACCTCGTCCTCGCAGCCTCGAAGAGTCGAGCCGCGTTGGATGACTTCCTGATGGCCAGGTCCGATGCGAAACCGCCCCTCGCGGCCTACCCGCGAGACCCGGAAGTGGAGCGCCTGGTCGTCGAAGCGCGGAAGGAGGGGCGGGAGATCGCCTGGGTTTCGGGCGAAGACCTGCGGGTCGAAGCGGCTCGCGGCGAGTTGACGGAACTTCTGGACGTTACTCCCGAGGTCTACCGCCCGCAGAACTCTGCCGAGACCCAGGCGACGGCCTTGGAAAAACGCTTTCCGCAGGGCTTCGCCTATGTTGGCCGGAACGATGCCGATCTTCCGCTGTGGCGGGCTGCCCGGGAGCGGTTCGGGGCCGGCCTGTCGCCCGAACTGCTGCGTCGTACCGCTGCCGAAGGGCTCGGCATCGTCGAACTCTCGCCACGCCGGTCGCTGGTTGGACCGCTCGTCCGGTCCCTTCGGCCGCACCAATGGCTGAAGAACCTCCTGGTCCTCGTGCCGTTCGCGCTCGATTACGGTCAATTGCACGGCCGCGACATCGGTCACGCGCTCCTGGCCTTCGTATGTCTCTGTGCCCTGACCAGCGGCACCTACCTGGTCAACGACTTGTTCGACGTCGAGGCCGACCGCCGCCACCCGCGGAAACGGGCCCGACCGATCGCGAGCGGCGAACTTCCGATCGCGACGGCCGCCTTGGTGAGCGCCGTCCTGATCGTCGCGGCGCTCGTAACGGCGGCGCTGCTCCGGCATGTCTTCGCGGCCGCGCTCGTGAGTTACCTCGTCATCACGCTCGCCTATTCGTTCCGGCTGAAGCGCATGGCCATGGTGGATGTCCTCGTCATCGCCATGCTGTTCACGCTGCGGATCCTGGCCGGCATGCTGCTCACGAGCGAAAAGCCGTCGCACTGGCTGCTCATGTTCTCGATCTTCTTCTTCCTGAGTCTCGCGTTCATGAAGCGCGAAGTGGAATTCAACGTCATGAGTCAGGCGGGCCGCAGCAGCCTGTCGGGACGGGGTTACGACCTCGACGATCGGCTTTATGTGCTGTGCTGCGGGCTGTCGAGCGGCATCGCTTCGATCGTCATCTTCTCGCTCTTCATCACCGAGACGATCGAGCGGGGCCCGCAGAACTACAACGCGCCGGTGTTGCTCTGGGGCGTCATGGGGCTGCTCGGCTATTGGGTGCTGCGCATGTGGATGCTGACCACGCGCGGCCTGATGAACGACGACCCTATCCTCTTCGCGGCCCGGGACCGCACCAGCATCATGGTGGGCGCCGCCTGTGCCGTCTTGGCCATCGCCGCCCAGGTGATGCGGTTTTGAGCGTTACGCCGGTCGCGACCACATCCTGGGGCCGCGTCGTGCATGGGCAGAGCCGGGTCGGCGAACCGGCCTTCCACGACGAGCTGCTGGCCCGCTTGAAATCGCACGCGGCCGACACCGGAGCGAGTGGTCTCCTGGCGCACGGCCTCGGCCGCTCCTATGGCGACGTGTGCCTCAACGACGGCGGCGGCTTGCTGCGGATGGGCCGGCTCGATCGGGTCATCGCGGCCGACTGGACGACCGGCGTCGTGCGGGCCGAAGCGGGGCTCACGATCGGTGGGCTGCTCGAGATCGGCGTGCCGCGCGGCTGGTTCGTGCCCGTGACGCCGGGGACCAAATTCGTGACCCTCGGCGGGGCGGTCGCCAACGACGTCCACGGCAAGAACCACGATGGCGCCGGTACCTTCGGGTGTCACGTCCGCGCGCTCGGGCTGCTGCGGAGCGACGGGACCCTCCTCGAGATCGGACCCACGCAACGCCCGCAGTTCTTCGCCGCCACGATCGGCGGGTTGGGCCTGACCGGGGTCATCGCCTGGGTCGAACTTCAACTGCAGCCCGTGGCTTCGAGCGAATTCGAGACTCAGACGGTCCGCCTGAAAGATCTCGATGCTTTCTTCGAGGTTGCTGCAGAGAGCGCCGACTGGCCCTATACGGTAGCCTGGGTCGATTGCATGGCATCCGGCCGCTCGCTCGGCCGGGGCCTCTTCAATCGGGGCCGGCACGCGCCGGACGGCACCCTCCTGCCGCACGGTGGCAAGACGCGCGCCAAGGTGCGGCTCGATGCGCCGTCGGCCCTCCTCGGGCCCGCCACGGTGCGGCTTTTCAATGCGGCTTATTCGCGCCAGCCCGCGGACGGCGAGACGAAGCGCGTGCCTTACGGCAGCTTCCTTTATCCGCTCGACGGGATCACGGATTGGAACCGGCTCTACGGCCGCCGCGGCTTCTACCAGCATCAATCCGTCGTGCCGATGGCGGCTGCGCCGCGCGCGCTCCAGCGCCTGCTCGAGCTGACGTCGGGCGAAGGCCAGGGCTCGTTCCTCGTGGTGCTGAAGCTTTTCGGTGCGCGCGCCTCGGCTGGCATCCTGTCGTTCCCGCGCCAGGGTGCCACTTTCGCGCTCGATCTGCCGAACCGCGGAGCCGCCACGCGCCGGCTGCTCGACCGCATGGCCGAAATCGTCCTCGAGGCGGGCGGTCGGCTCTATCCGGCCAAGGACGCCACCATGACGGGGCCGCAGTTCCGCGCCGGCTTTCCGCGCTGGCGCGAGGTCGAAGCCCTGCGTGACCCCGCTATCTCGTCCAGCTTCTGGCGGCGGGTCACCGGAGATGCAGCATGAACGATCCCACGGCGGTGGCGGCTCCGGGCGCGGCTTCGATCGGTGCAGGTTCGGCAATCCGGCAGGGCACGGCGGTTCCGCAGCGGTCCGTTCTGGTGCTCGGCGCCACCTCGGCCATCGCGTCGGCCTTCTGCCGCCGCCGTGCCACCATAGGCGCCAGCTTCGTTCTCGTGGCGCGGCAGGAGGAACGGCTCGCCGCCATCGCGGCCGATCTGAAGGCACGAGGGGCCGCGGAGGTCGAGACCGTTGTGTCGGATCTCGCCGACATGAACGGGGCCGAGGCGCGCTTCGCCGCCATGCTGGAGAAGGCCGGCCTGCCCGATGAGGTGCTGCTGGCCTACGGGGTGTTGGGCGACCAAGCCGCTGCCCAGGACAGTGCCGACGAGACGCGCCGCATCATCGATATCAACTTCACCAGTGCGGCTTTGTGGCTGCAACTCGCGGCCCGGCATCTCGTGGGCGATCGACCCAGGACCCTGGTGGTGATCGGCTCCGTGGCCGGGGATCGGGGGCGGCAATCCAATTACGTCTACGGGGCTGCCAAGGCCGGGCTCGATGCCTTTGCGGAGGGCTTGGCGCACCGGCTGCACGGGACGAACCTCAAGGTCGTGACGGTCAAGCCCGGCTTCGTCGACAGCCCGATGACGGCTCATCTCGACCGATCGGGGCCGCTCTGGGCCAAGCCCGACGCCATCGCGGCCGCGATCGACCGCGCCACCGGAACCGGGCAGCGGATCGTCTACGCGCCCTGGTTCTGGCGGCCCATCATGACGGCGGTGCGCTTCGCGCCGCGATCGCTGTTCTACAAGACCAAGCTCTGAGATGACCGTGCCGGACACACCAGCAGACGCTCTCTCGGATCTGACCGGCGCTCCGCGTCCCGCAGCCGCGTCCCGCGGCCGCATCGTCGTCACGGGAGCCGCGGGCCTCGTGGGGCAGAACCTCGTTCCGCGCCTCAAGGCCCGGGGCTATACCGACATCGTGGCGCTCGACAAGCATCGCGCCAATACCCGCATCCTGGCCGACCTCCACCCCGACATCCGCGTGGTCGAAGCCGACCTGTCGCGCGACGGCGGGTGGGAAGACACCTTCGCGGGTGCCGACGCCCTGATCCAGCTTCACGCGCAGATCGGCGGCCTCGACGCTGCGGTCTTCAGGGCCAACAACGTGGCGGCCACGGAACGGGTGCTGAAGGTCGCCCGGTCGGCCGGCATCTCCTACATGGTCCACATCAGCTCGTCGGTCGTGAACTCGGCCGCGGTCGACCTCTACACCGAGACCAAGAAAGCCCAGGAGAACCTGTCGCGGGCGAGCGGCATCCCGCTCGTGGTGCTGCGCCCGACCCTGATGTTCGGCTGGTTCGACCGCAAGCATCTCGGCTGGCTGGCCCGCTTCATGGGCAAGGTGCCCGTGTTTCCCGTGCCGGGCGATGGCCGGTTCCGTCGCCAGCCGCTCTATGCGGGCGATTTCTCCGCTATCATCATGAGCTGCCTCGAACACCGCACGACCGGCACCCACAACATCTCGGGCCTGGAGACTCTCGACTACATCGACGTCATCCGGGCTCTCAAGAAGGCCACCGGCGCCAAGGCCAGGATCGTCAAGATCCCCTATGGTCTGTTCCGCACGATGCTGCAGACCTATGCCTTGATCGACAAGGACCCGCCGTTCACGACGCAGCAACTGGCCGCCCTGGTCGTGCCCGAGCTCTTCGAGGTTATCGACTGGCCGGCGATCTTCGACGTCGCACCGACGCCGCTCGCCGCGGCTTTCCATGAAACCTTCAACGACCCGCGGTTCTCGTCGGTCGTCCTGGAGTTCTAGTCATGCGTGTCGCCGTCGTCGGTGCGGGGGCCATGGGCCTCGCGGCCGCCTATCATGCCGCCAAGGCGGGTCATCAGGTGACGGTGATCGAAGCCGGCCTGGAGGCGGGCGGCATGGCGGCCCATTTCGAGTTCGGTGGCTTGTCGCTCGAGCGCTACTATCATTTCGTCTGCAAGACCGACCAGCCGACCTTCGACCTCATGGCCGAGCTCGGGATCGGCGACAGGATGCGCTGGCGGCCAACCTCGATGGGCTATTTCGTCGGGGGGAAACTGCACAAATGGGGTGACCCCATTTCGCTGCTGCGCTTTCCCGGGCTCGATCTCATCTCGAAATTCCGCTACGGCGCCCTCATGTTCCTGTCGAGCAGGCGGGAGCGATGGGACGCGCTCGAGACCACCTCGGCCAAGGATTGGATCACCCGCTGGTGTGGTCGAGCCGTCTACCAGCGGATGTGGCATCCGCTCTTCGCGCTGAAGTTCTACGAATATGCGGACAATGTTTCTGCTGCCTGGATCTGGACCCGGATCAAGCGGCTCGGGCGCTCGCGCCGATCCCTGATGCAGGAGGAACTCGGGCATATCGACGGGGGTACCGAGACCTTGGTTGCGGCATTGGCGGCCGCCATCACGCGGCTCGGCGGCGACGTGCGGCTCGGCGCGCCGGCCGAGGAGGTCGTTATCGAACGCAACGCCGTGAAGGGCGTCAGGACCGCGACGGGCCTGATCCCGGCCGAGGCCGTGATCTCGACGGTGCCGACGCCTCTCGTGTCACGTCTGATCCCGGGGCTGCCGGAGGAGTTGAAGGCCCGCTACGATGCGATCGAGAACATCGGCGTCATCTGCCTGGTGTTCAAGCTCAAGCGGTCGGTGACACCGCATTTCTGGGTCAATATCGTCGAACCCGGGATCCCGATCCCCGGCATCATCGAGTTCTCGAACCTGCGCCGGACCGAGAACACCATCGTCTACGTGCCCTATTACATGCCGACCGGAAATCCCCGCTGGACGTGGTCCGACGCGGCTCTGAGCGATGAGGCCTTTGCGGCGATCCGGCGCATCAATCCGGCCCTGACCGAAGCGGACCGGATGGACGTTCACGTGGCCCGTCTGCGCTACGCCCAGCCGATCTGCCCGCCGGGTTTCGCCGCCACGATCCCGCCCGTGCAGACGCCGGTACGCGGCCTGCAGGTCGCCGACACCTGCTTCTACTATCCCGAGGACCGCGGCATCTCCGAAAGCGTTCGCTTCGGCAAGATGATGGCGAACGCGCTCGGGCACAACGTGCCCGAACCGAAGGAGTAGAAAGGGTATTGAGCCACTCCGCCGCTCAGATCCAGCCCATGAGTTCCCGCCGTACGATGGATTCGATGACCCGGATGCCGCCCGGGCTGGCGTTGAGGCACTCGATCCGGGCGAACTTCTCGCCACCGCCGCCGTGGAAGTATTCGGCGTTCTCGCCACCGATCTCCTCGATGGTCTCGAGACAATCGGCCGAGAACCCCGGCGTCACCACGGCGAGGCGTTTCACGCCCCGGGCCGCCAAGCTCTTGATGGTCTCGTCCGTATAGGGCTGCAACCACTCGGCGCTGCCGAACCGCGACTGGAAGGTCAGCATGAACGTGTCGCTCGTCAGGCCGAGCGCCTCCCTCAGCAGCCTCGCCGTTTTGGCGCACTGGCAGTGGTAGGGGTCGCCCTTCAGCAGGTACTCCTTCGGCACGCCGTGGAATGACGCGATGATGACTTCGGGTTCGAAATCGAGCCCCGCGAGACCCTCGCGAATCGA
>CAXTME010000117.1:0-13576 GCA_964245215.1 uncultured Lichenihabitans sp. | reverse complement strand
TCGACCGCGAACTTCCTGAAGAAGCATGGCTGGATCAGGGGCGAGACCTGGGGCTACGAGGTGCGGCTTCCGGCCGGGGTCGACCGAGAGACGGACGCGGGGCGTCCGGCGTCGTTCTCGATCTGGGCCGGCCGCGGCGTCGTGCGGGCCGATGGCGGTGCGATGCCGAACGGCGGCACCGCCACCCTGCTCCGGCCCGCGGGCGCAGCCGGTCCGGCCTTCCTCGTCACGCCGAATTTCAAGATCATCAGAAGCTATAATAACTCCCTCTCCTACGCGCTCGGCGTGGCGCTCCTCGGCGACCGCATCGCCGGCTGGGAGCCATTGAAGTCTCGCTGGCCAGGCGCCACAGTGGCGGAGGAGCGATGACGCCGAATGAAGCCGCGGAGTTCGCCATGCCTTTCACCTGCCCGCCGACCCGCCACAGGCGCCGTCTGGCCCTGACGCTCCTGGGCTTGGCCGCCGCCCTGCCGGCGTTCGGCGGCCCGGCTCTCGCAGAGAGCGACCGTGGTGCCGTGACCCGCTTCTTCGACCAGGAGAATGACCGCGTCGCGCCGCAGGCCGCCGCCCCGGAGGTCCGCGAACCCGCGGCTCGGGTCCATGTCCGACCCTACCGCGCCGATGGCGGTCGAGGGTTCGAGCGGCGTGCCCGACCCGCGCCCGCGGTCCAGACGGCGCAGAAGCCGCCGGCCCCGAACCCGCACCGGATCAACGTCGCGGTGTTCGGCGATCGCATGGGAGGGGCGTTGGCGGCAGGCCTGCAGGAGAACGACGAGGCCGACGTCACGGTGCTCAAGGCGACGAGCGACGACGCGGGTCTGACCCGTGCGGACTACATGGCATGGCTGCAATCGATCCACGACGGCCTGCCGGCGCAGCACGCCGCCGCGGCCGTGATCGTGGTCGGCAGCGACGATCGCGCGCCCATGCAGGACGCTTCGGGTCCGATCGATCCCGGAACGCCGGCCTGGCAGGCCCTGTACGGGGCGCGCGTCGACGCCGTGGCGAAGCTGTTTCACGACGCGCATGTACCGCTGATCTGGGTAGGGCTGCCGGCGGTCCGCAACCCGGAGGCTACGGCCGACTACGTCCGCCTCAACGGCATCGTTCGCGATCATGCGATGCGCAACGGCGCCGTCTTCATCGACAGTTGGGGCGGCTTCACCGACGACGCCGGACGCTACAGCCCGGAAGGTCCCGACGTCGACGGCCAGACCGCGAAACTACGTCGGGCCGACGGGTTCGGCTTCACACGCGCCGGCGCCCGCAAATTGGCGAGTTTCGTCGAACCCGACCTCACCCGCCTCGCGCGCCATCCCGCCGCAACGCCGGCCTCCGCCCTCGCGACACTCACCATCGAGCGGGCGCGCGACTTCGATGCGGCCCTCGACATCGACGTCAACGCTCAGATCAGGCGCGAGGCTGCGAGGGACGGCACGGCCAGCATCGCCGAACCACCTCGGCAGGAGGTGGCGCCCGATGCACCTGCGGCCGGCCCTGTGATGCCCTTGACGGCGCCGCCCTCGTCGCCGGACGGTCAATTGGCCGCTCTACCGACCGGGGCATCGGACGCAGGGCCTCTGGCGAGCCTCGCCGATGCCCCGGTCGCGCCGAAGCCCGGCCGCACCGACGATTTCTCCTGGCCGAAGCCTTGAGTTTCAAGCTTCGGTCGGCGTGGGTAGCCGGGACAAGCCCGGCCATGACGACACTGGAACTAAGCGCCTTGACGCCTGCAGACCGGGGTGCTAGCCAAGCTTCGAAGTTTCATAGCGTGGCCACCATGTCGACCAAGCTCATCGTAATTCTGGCGCCCGGAGCGGACCGAGACTAGTCTCGGCTTCCGCTTCTGGCGCTGACCACAAGGCTCCCCCGGGGGCCTTTTTTATTGCCGAAATTCTGCCCATCCTGGACCGTCGAACCCCCGGAGCACACGATGTCGAGACTGATGAACGGCGCCGAAATGGTCGTCGAAGCCCTGCAGGACCAGGGTGTCGACACCGTGTTCGGTTACCCGGGCGGCGCTGTGCTGCCGATCTACGATGCCTTGTTCCAGCACAACGCCGTCAAGCACGTGCTGGTGCGCCACGAGCAGGGTGCCGCGCACGCGGCCGAGGGCTACGCCCGTTCGACCGGTAAGGTTGGCGTGTTGCTCGTGACGTCGGGTCCCGGGGCCACCAATGCCGTGACGGGCTTGACCGATGCGCTGCTCGACTCGATCCCGCTGGTCTGCATCACGGGCCAGGTCCCGACGCATCTCATCGGCTCGGACGCCTTCCAGGAATGCGACACGACCGGGATCACCCGGCATTGTACCAAGCACAATTACCTCGTCCGCCGCATCGAGGACCTGCCGCGTATTCTGCACGAGGCCTTCTGGGTAGCGTCGCACGGCCGGCCCGGCCCGGTCGTGATCGACATCCCGAAGGACGTTCAGTTCGCGAAAGGCACCTATGTGGGTCCCCAGAACATCGTCCATAAGACCTATCAGCCCAAGGTGAAGGGCGACATGGACCGCATCCGACAGGCGGTCGCGATGATGGCGGCGGCGAAGCGCCCGGTCTTCTACACGGGCGGCGGTGTCATCAACGCGGGGCCGGCAGCATCCGCGCTGCTGCGCGACCTCGTGGCGCTCACCGGTTTCCCGGTCACCTCGACCTTGATGGGTCTCGGCGCCTATCCGGCGTCGGGCAAGGCCTGGCTCGGCATGCTCGGCATGCACGGCACCTACGAGGCGAACCATGCCATGCACGATTGCGATCTGATGATCGCGGTCGGGTCGCGCTTCGACGACCGCATCACGGGCCGGCTCGACGCCTTCTCGCCGGGCTCAAAGAAGATCCACATCGACATCGACCCGTCGTCGATCAACAAGGTCGTCAAGGTCGACCTCGGCATCGTGGGCGACTGCGCCTTCGTGCTCGAGGACATGGTGCGGCTATGGCGAGCCGAGGGCCGGGCTGCCGACAAGGCGGCGCTCGGCGTTTGGTGGAAGCAGATCGACGGCTGGCGGGAGCGAAAATCGCTGGCGTTCGCGCCTTCGCGCGACACCATCAAGCCCCAGCACGCGGTGCAACGGCTCTACGAGCTGACCAAGGATCGGGACACCTACATCACGACCGAGGTCGGGCAGCACCAGATGTGGGCGGCTCAGCATTATCGCTTCGAGGAACCGAACCGATGGATGACGTCGGGCGGTCTCGGCACGATGGGCTATGGCCTGCCGGCCGCCATCGGGGTGCAGATGGCCCATCCGAAGTCGCTCGTCATCGACATCGCGGGCGAAGCGTCGATCCTGATGAACATGCAGGAGATGTCGACGGCGCTGCAATACCGGCTACCCGTCAAGGTGTTCATCCTGAACAACAGCTACATGGGCATGGTGCGCCAATGGCAGGAGCTGCTGCACGGCTCCCGCTATTCGGAAAGCTACTCGGAAGCCCTGCCGGATTTCGTGAAGCTCGCCGAAGCCTATGGCGGCGTCGGCATCCGCTGCGACGACCCGGCCGATCTCGACGCCGCCATCCTCAAGATGATCGACACGCCGCATCCGGTGATCTTCGATTGCGTGGTCGAGCGGGAGGAGAACTGCTTCCCCATGATCCCGTCGGGCAAGGCGCATAACGAAATGCTGCTCCCCGACCTCACCGACGACTGGGGCGCCCCCCCGATCGGGTCGGTCGTCGACGAAAAAGGCAAGATGCTGGTGTGACTAGCCGCGGCCTTCTCCCCTGCGGAGAGAAGGTGCCCGCGCAGCGGGCGGATGAGGGGTCAAAGGCATGGAGCGTCCTGCACAGGCCACCCACCGCGCCCGCTGCCTCCGACGCGACATGACCGAAACCGAGCGATGGCTCTGGAGCAAGCTTCGGAACCGGCGCCTCGGCGGCTGCAAGTTCGTTCGTCAGATGCCGGTTGGTCCCTTCTTCGCTGATTTCGCCTGCCGCGAAGTCCGGCTGACAGTCGAGCTCGACGGATCGCAGCATGCGGATAGCGCCCATGATTTCCGACGCGATGGCTACCTCTCGAACCAAGGCTCCCGAGTCTTGCGGTTCTGGAACCAGGAAGTCTGCGGCGATCTCAGCATTGTTTGCGAAACTATTCTGGCAGCTCTCGACGAGCGTCTTGAGCCTTACGACAGGTACAAGGTTCCTTAGCCGAAGCCCCCTCATCCGCCCGCGTTGCGGGCACCTTCTCCCCGCTGGGGAGAAGGAAGGCTAACCACGTAGAACGAGCCCATCCCATGAACGCCCTGTCTCCCCCGCCCGCCTCCCCGCCCTCCCCCTATTCCTCGGCTCTCGCGACCTCGAACACCGAGACCCATACGCTCTCGGTCCTGGTCGACAACGAGCCCGGGGTCCTGGCCCGGGTCGTTGGGCTGTTCTCGGGTCGCGGCTACAACATCGAGAGCCTCACGGTGGCTGAAGTCGCACACGCCGAACACCTGTCGCGCATCACCATTGTGACGTCCGGGACGCCGGAAGCCATCGAGCAGATCCGCCACCAGCTCGAGCGGCTGGTGCCGATCCATCGCGTCACCGACCTCACGCTCGAAGGCGGATCCGTGCAACGCGAACTCGCCATGGTGAAGGTTCGCGGCAAAGGCGAGAACAGGATGGAGGCGCTGCGCCTCTCCGAAGCCTTCCGGGGCCGCGTCATCGATGCCACGACCGAGAGCTTCGTGTTCGAGCTGACCGGTGCTCCCGCGAAGATCGACCAGTTCGTCGAACTCATGCGGCCCGTGGGGCTCGTCGAAGTGTCCCGCACCGGCGTGGCGGCGATCTCCCGCGGACCGGACGCGATGTGAGGCCGCGATGCCGGTCTCGCTGTTCTGGGGCTTGGCGATCTTCTGCTTCGTGAGCTCGATCACCCCCGGCCCCAATAACCTCATGCTCATGACGTCGGGGGTGAATTTCGGCGTGCGGCGGACCGTGCCCCACGCCTTGGGGGTCTCGCTCGGCTTCCCCCTCATGGTGGCGGTCGTAGGTCTTGGGCTTGCCGGCATCTTCTCGCGCTTCCCCGTCCTGCTCCTCGCGATGAAGTGGCTCGGCGCCGCCTACATGGTCTATCTGGCCGTCAAGCTGGCGCGCGCCGCACCGATCGCGCCGGGGTCCGCCGCGGGTCGCCCCATGACGTTTCTCCAAGCCGCTGCTTTTCAGTGGATCAATCCCAAGGCCTGGATCATGGCCCTGACGGCCGTGGCCACCTACGCCTTGCCCGACCACTATACCCGGACGGTGGTGCTGGTCGCCGCAACGTTCGGCGTGGTGTGCCTCCCGACGGTCTCGTGCTGGGTCCTGTTCGGGACGGGCCTGCGTCGCGCGTTGCAGAACCCGGTAGTGCTGCGGGTCTTCAACCTCGCCATGGGGGCGCTGTTGATCGCGTCGCTCTATCCGGCCCTGACGGAATGAGGCAACTGAGGCATCGCCAGATCCGAATCGGCGTCGTGGCGCCGGCGTCGCGCCTGTCCCCCGGCGTCCCGACGAGAGTGCAGGCCTTGGCGGAAGCGCTCTATCCGGAGCACACGCCCGACATTCGGTTCCATCCGCAATGCTTCCTCCAGCACGGGCATTTCGCCGGCGACGATGAGGCCCGCACCGCGGCGGTGCTGGAGGCGGCCAACGACCCGGACCTCGATGCGGTCTGGTTCGGACGCGGCGGCTACGGATCCTGCCGCATCGCCGAGACGGTGCTGGCGGGCCTCGGCCCGGACGCCAAACATAAGGCTTACCTCGGCTACAGCGACGCCGGAACGCTGCTGGCCGGTCTCTACGGCGCGGGCTGTACGGGCGTCGCCCATGGCCCGGTGGCACAGGACATCATGCGGACGAGAGGCGACGAAGCTGCGGCCCGGGCGCTACGCTGGCTCGTCGAACGTGCGCCGGACAGCCTCGAACCCTCGGTGGGACCGGGAAGCAGCTGCGCGGCCTTCAACATCACGATCCTCAGCCAACTCTTGGGAACGGCCCTGCAGCCCGACCTCGACGGCCACGTGCTGATGCTGGAGGAAGTTTCGGAGCACATGTACCGCATCGACCGGGCGCTCTTCCACATCACCAGCAATCCGGCGATCCGCCGCGTCGCCGGCATCAGGCTGGGGCGCTGCAGCGCGATCCCGCCGAACGATCCCGATTTCGGGCTGGACGAGGTCGAGGTGGCGCGCTTCTGGTGCGCGAAGTCCGGCATTGCGTGGCTTGGCCGTGCCGACATCGGACACGACGTGGACAACAAGGTCGTGCCGTTCGGGGCATCCAAGCCGACGGCATAGGGCGGTTCAGTGGGCGTGGAACCGATCGAGCTCCGCCTGCGCCAAGGCCTTGTTGGTGCGCTCGAGACGGAATGCGAGGACCCGCATCATGGCGATGCCCATGTCGGGGAAGCTTTTCAACAGCCCCATGAGCTGCGTCTTGCCGATCACCAGGGTCTCGCAGGCCGTCGACGCCTTGACAGTCGCCGAGCGCGGCCGATCGCAGAGGATCGCCATGTCGCCGATGAAATCGTTGCGGCCCACGGTGGCGACTTGAATTTCGGTGTCGCCGGCCTTGACGAAGACGTCGGCCGAGCCTTTCACGATCACAAAGGCCCGATCACCGAGTTCTCCCTCGCGGCACAACGTCTGGCCACTGTCGAACTTCAGCCGCTGGGACGCGAACGCCAGAAGCTTCAGCTTCGACGGGTCGACCGAGGCGAAGATCGGCACCTCGCGCAAGACCTCGACATCTTCCTTCAATAGGCTCACGCTTCAACCCCTTTCCTCATGCTGGCGGCCGAAGTCTCCCGCGCCTCTCAGGCCGAGACGCGCATCGGTTCCGGCTCGGCAAGCTGCTTGTCGTCGTGGAGGTTCGAGTCCTCGACGACCCTGCCATTATCCATCTTGATCAATCGGTCGAAATGGCGCGCCAATTGCTCGTTCTCCAGGTTCCACAGGATCCCGAAGCCTCGCCGGTCGGCATCACCGCGGCTCGCGTCGACGATCCGGCCGATAATGTCGTCCTGGCTCGCGAGATCAAGCTGCATCAACCCACGATGGACCAGCAAGAGATCGGGCCGCCGTAGCACCGCTCTCGCCACCGTGAGCTTCTGGCGCTGCGCGGCGCTGAGCCGCTTGCCGCCCGAGCCGATATTGAAAGCGAGACCCGCGTTGAACACGACGGCGCGTAACCCGAGGTCGTCGACCGTCGCCCGCACCGCGGCCGACACTCTCGTCTCCGCTTCGGCGATGCCGAATGCGACGCGGCCCATGAGCACGTTGTCCTTGACGGTCGCGGCCTCGTTGTAGAGGTCCGGATGGTAGAACGCGATGGATTGCTGGTCTTCGCCGATCGCCTCGTGAATGCCGCCCCGCGCCTCGAGCAGGCGCAGCATGAGATCCTCTTCGAGAAGGCCCAGCCGGTCGCGGGGCTCGATATAGCCGAAGGCGAGATCGAGAAAGATCGCCTGGTCGCCGGAGGCTGCCTGTTTGAAGGCCCTGGAACCCACACGCTTCAGGGCCGTCTGGTAGTCCGGGAACTGTTCGGGCGCCATCAGGCTCAACTGTTCGAAGAGCGGGCTGTCCGCATCGAGCCCCTCGAACACTTCGAGGATCGTCGACGCGATAGCCTTGCCCATGTCGAAGAGAGCGGCATCGAGGTCGTTCCGGGCCAGGACCTTGCGCACCACCGGATTACTGCCGAGTTGACGCAGGCTGAAGGCTTCGTCGATCGGCGTGCCGAAGATCAGGTTCTCACCGATCGACGATTGGCTGTTATAATGGTCGGGATCGAAGGGCTCGACGAGCTGCGTCATGCCGTCGGCATCGAGCTTCTCCCGCAGGATGACCCGCGCCTCGACGAAACGGGCTCCGTCCTCCTCCGAGATGTCCTGGATCTTCCGGTTGAGGCCGAAGCTGACGACGTCGTCCTCGAAATCCACCATGGCGACGGATTCGCGGATGCGGCCCGCCAGCGCGTCCAATCCGTCCGCGTCGGCGGCCGCGCAATCCACCCAGTCGGCATCAATGTCGAGGTTGTTGCCGCGCGATTTGATGATGTCGTAGCGGCCCGGCGGCTTGGCTTCCCCCTGGACGTGGCGGATGCCGTAGAGGATCGCGTCCTCGATCGTGCTCTGGGGAAAGAACGTGTCGGCCCCCACGAAGGAGATCCGGCGGCCGCTCACAGCCATCGGAACCTCCTTGAGATCGGCCTCGCCGATCGTGATCCGGCCGCCGTCCGGCGGTAGAAGCCGGGCCAGAACCTCGAGGATGGTTTCGGCGCCGCTCGTCGTTCCGCCATCGAGCGCCACGACATCCGCGACGCCCATGCGGAACGCCAGATTGTCGAGCAGGCGCGTTCCGTTCTGGTTGATCACCGTCACATTGTGGAGCGCCACCTCACCGTCGATATGCGGCACCGGCCCGTCGTGATCGGGCGGCGGCAGGAGTTCCACGCTGGGATCGACCGAGAACTGCTCGATCACCTGGGCGTATTTGACCTCGACGTCGAGCCGCTGCTGATCCCAATCGATCAGGTCCTTCACGGGCGAAGGAAGATCCTTGTAGGCCGAGATGACGGCCACGAGCTGGCCGATGTCGAGATGCCCCAGAATGGCCAGGAACCCACCCACCATGTAGAAAAGAAAGGGCGTGATCTGGGCCAGGAGGTTGTTCAGGAACTTGACGAAGAACTTCCATTGGTAGAGCGCGAAGCGGATCTTGAAGATGGCCGTCAGCCGCCCGGCGATTTCGGCCCGCTGGTAGTTCGAGGCGTCGTTGGTGTGGATGCTCGGGATATCGTCGACGATCTCGCCGATGCGCCCCGCGAGCGCCCGCGAGGTCAGCTGCCGCTGGCGACCGAGGATCAGCTGCTTGCGCCGCAGCCGCGGGATCACCACGCCCTGAACCAGGAGAAGGCTGACGGCGATCAACCCGAGCGAGAAGTTCTGGACCAGGATGAAGACGATCGACGTCAGGATCTGGCCCCCGAGGAAAACCGGCTGAACGAAGGCATCCCCGATGAAGCCGCCGAGCGGCTCCACCTCGTCCTTGATCATCGTGGCGACTTCGGCACCCTTGACCCGTCGGAATTCCGTCGGTGGAAATCGCAGGACACGGTCGATCAGCTCGTAGCGCAACTGACCGAGCATGCGCTCGCCGAGCCGGCCCTTGTAGAAGTTGATGTAATATTTGAAGAGGCCGTTGATGATCACCAGGAGCAGGAAGGCGGCCGACAGCACGATCAGCGACCAGACCCGGTCGAGGTCGAACCCGTGCATCAGTTCGATGAAGCCGTCCGCCTTCACGGCGCCGGGCACCGGGACCTTGATCTGGAAATAGTGCTGGGTCGACGTCGCCTTCTCGAACCCTTTGGCCTGGATCGGCCCGTTCACGATATATTTGGGCAGATCCAGCATCAGGAAATTGAACGGCATCGAGGCCAGAATGATGAGCAGGATCCAGACCTGCTCCTTCCTGGTCTCGTTCCAGATATATCGAAAGAGGCTAGCCTCCATACCTTGCGTCTCTCCAGCCCAATGCGAAGATCGAGGGCTTCAGGTCTCGTATCGACGGCGGGCGATCCTCACCCGTCCTCATGCTGCGCGGACCAGGCTCCGACGGGCGGAGCCCGTTGGAGGAGCCGGCGTAGAGCGGCCCGCAGGGCCGTGTCAAAGCACGCAGGGCCAACCGCGAGGGCTCTGGAGCATCCTTCGACACGACCGCGTGCGGTCGGCGCAGGATGAAGCGCGCGTAGAGCGCGAGTCAATTCTTTCCGCCGTTCGTAAACCGTCGTAAACCGGCTCGCCGCTTCATTGTCGACCCGGCGGGGACTTCGGGCAAGGGTCGAGGCACAAATTAGGCCCGTTACGGTCGCTTGAGCGGCCCGATACGCTGCATGCCGGTACTTCTCAAGCCGTGTCGGGACGACCATGGTTCAGGCGTCGCGCCAGAATGTGCCGTGTCGTGGCGCCGCCGTCCATGGCGACCGTCGGAACCGAGAAAGGCAGCGCCAGCGCCCGTTCCATCGCCGAGGCGAGGGATGCCGGGTCGAGAGACGCCTCGTCGAGCGAGACCGCCCAGCCGCGAGCCGCAAAGACTGAGGCGCGCCGGGTCTGTTCGGTCTCCCCGCCGCTGGCAAAGGGGACCAGTACGGCACGACATCGCGCCGTCACGAGGTCGGCGACCGTGTTGTAACCGGCCTGAGACACCGAAACCTTGGCTCGCGCCAGACGCGCCGGCAGATCGGACACGAACGACCTCACGACGACGTCCGGATCCAAGGAGGTCTCCACGAAGGCCTTGTCCGCATTCGGACCCGTGAGAACGAGCCATCGTGCCCGGGCCAGCGTGGTCATCGGACGAGCCGCCAAGGCCGCTTCGACCAGCCTCGACCCCACGGCTCCGCCGCCCACGGAGACCACGACGTCGAAAACCTCATCCGGCTCGATCCACCCTGCCCGGTCCTGCTCGGGGCCGACCATGCCCGTATAGGCGATGAGATCCGCCAAGCGATGCGCCGCGGGATAGCTGTCTTCCAGTCGCACCAAGTGTTCGTCGCCGTGCACGAGAACGATATCGAAGTATCGACGGACGAGGTTCGCGGTTTCGTCCTGGCGGTCGGGCCTCGTGTCCTGGAGGATGTCCCGCACCGAACACGCGATCAGGGGCCGGTGCGGAGCGGCGACGGCGCGCTCGAGCAGCGGAAGCAGCTCGAACCGCATCTGGCGACGCCCGAACGGAAAAGCCTCGACAAGCACGATGGCGGGCGCGAGGTCGTCGAAACAGCGAAGCAGCAGGTCACGACGCGAAGCCTTGTCGTGGTCGTCGAACAACCTGCCATCCGGATGCACCAAGGTGCCGAACCCCTGCGAGCCGGCCCGCACGGCGGGCAGCCTCGTGAGCCCGACACCATCGGGCACGATGCCGGACGGCAGTTCGCCGCCGACCACGAGCCGGACCTCGAACGTGTCGCGCAGCGCCTTGGCGATCCGGCACGCCCGCATCAGGTGCCCGATGCCGAGCAGGTGCTGGACGTAGAAAAGAACGCGGGGCTGCACGGCGGGCTACTCGGCGGCTTCGGCCGTGGTGCCGTCGACCGTGGTGTCCCGGCGTGGATCCTTGCCCGCGGCCTCGCCGAAGAACCCGGCCAGGATGTCGAGGCTCGCGACGGAGTCGAAGAGCCGTGCCACGCGGCCCTGCCCGGCCCGCCCATAGGCGCGTCGAAGGTCGGGGTCGCGGATCAGGTCGATCAGGGCCGCGGTGAGCGCCGCCGCATCCTCGGACGCCACCAGACGACCATTGATGCCGTCCTCGATCAGTTCGGGCACCCCGCCGACCCGGGTCGACAGGCAAGCAAGTCCTTGACTTTGAGCCTCCACCAGAACGTTGGGCAGACCATCGCGGTCACCATCCCCGGCCACCCGACAGGGAAGGACGAAGAGATCGGCCTGGCGGTACTGCTCCAGCACAACCGTCTGATCCTGCGGTCCCAGCCAATCGATACGATCGGCGAACCCCCGTCTTTCTGCCGCGGCGCGCAGTCTCGGAAGCTCCGGACCGCCACCGACGTGGACCAGTCGCCAGGCATATGCTCCGGGTATGGCCGCGAGCGCGTCGACGAGAAGATCGAACCCCTTCTTTTCGACCGCGCGACCGACCGCAAGAAGGTGGACCGGATCCGCGGGATCGCTTCCGTCACGCCGCGGCCGGAGAAGCTGCAGCGGCCGGAAGCGTCCGAGGTCGAGCCCGTGGTAGACGAGCGTCACGGGTTTGCTTCTGGGGCTCAGCGCCTGCAGCCGGTCGAGGCCCGCGGCCGTGCAGGTGACGGTCCAGCGCGCCGCTTCGAGCTTTTGAGCCAGATCCCAATCGGGCGAGGTCCAGATGTCCTTCGCGTGCGCCGAGCAGCTCCACGGCAGCTTCGTCATGGTGGCCGCATATCCCGCGACGCTCGCCGGCGTGTGGATGAAATGGGCGTGGATCTGCGCCACGCCGGGTGGCAGTTCGGCCGCGAGGACCAGGGCCTGGCCGAAGCGGCGGATGCGGTTGCGGGAGAAGTCGCGCCGCAGGTCGTGCCGGAACTGCCCCCAGGCCGCGGCCAGTCCAGGCGCGTGCCTCACGGTCCACCACGATCTCAGGACCCGTAATGGGGCGTGATGAAGATATTCGGGCAGGTAGGAAACGGGTGCGGCGATCTCCTCATGAACCGGGTGAGTACGGCCGTCCGTCGGATGGCGCATGGCAACGATCCGGAGATCGAATCCGCGCCGCTCCAATCCTCGAATTTCCTCCGCGATGAAGGTTTCGGACAGGCGCGGGTAGCCTTTGAGCAGGAAAACGATCGGCTGGCTCACCACGCCCCGTCACCTCGTGGTCGATCCCGGGCCGCCATCGTCGGCGGCGGCCTGTCCGTCATATAGTGCCCGACGAGGTCGCCGATCCGATCGAGGCCGTCGAGCGGCGTGCCGTAGGCGGTTTCGGACGGGGTCGCGCGGTGCGGCAAGGCCCGCAACGCAGCCGCCAGGAGGGATGGATTTTCCGCCTCTTCGGGCAGGATCATGTCGACGAGCCCCAGTTCCGCGGCACGGCGCGCCCGGATGAGCTGCTCTTCCCGCGGCCGGACGCGAGGCACGATGAGGGCCCGCTTGTCGAGCGACAGGATCTCGCAAAACGTATTGTAGCCCCCCATCGCGACGAGGCCGGCCGCACTCTCGATCAAGGTTTCGGGACGGTTGTCGAAGTCGACGAGATGCAGGGCCGGGTGCGAAGCCGCCTTGCGGCGGATCTCGTCGCGTTCCTCGGCCCCCATGAACGGTCCCAGGACCATGACGACCGGCCAGTCGAGCGTCGGGTCGTGGTCGTGCGCCGCGATCACCTGGTGCATCAGGTCGGCACCATCTCCCCCGCCCCCGACCGTCACCAGAAGCGCGTGCGCCGGCAGAGCAGCGCCGAGCGGCGTCGGGAGACTCGGAACGTCGCGCCGCAGGAAGCCCGTCCAGGTCAGGCGGGCGCGGAGCGAATCAGACACTGCCAAGCCGACCAGGGGATCGTAGAAATCGCGCGGCCCATACACCCAGACGGCATCGTAGAGCGCGTCCATCTTGCGCAAGACGTCGGACCGCGACCACTCGGCTTCGAGCAGCCGCGACGAGTCCATCACGTCACGCAACCCCAAGATCAGGGTCGTGCCACGGCTCTTCAACCAAGCCAGGGTGGATTCGAGCTCACCCCGCAAACCGAGCGGCTCCTTGTCGACGATCAACAGATCCGGCTCGAAGTTTTCAGCCGTGCTCTGGATGATCGAGCGGCGCAGGGCCAGCGTATCCTGCAGGTCGGTGTGCTGCGAAAGCGGCGTATATTCGCCGTTGTAGAGCTTGATAATGCTGGGGATCTTCAGGAAGTCGACGCGCGTGCGGAACTCAAAGGCGCCCGCAATGGAGGACCCCGACACGATCAGGATCTGGAGGCCCTTGAAGCGCTCTACGAGGGCATGGGCGATGGCGCGGCATCGCCGTAAATGCCCCAAACCGAACGTGTCGTGGCTGTACATGAGGATGCGCGCGTGCCGCAAGCGGCCGACCGAGTGAAGCATCGACAGGCCCTTGTCCAACCCCA
>CAXTME010000116.1:7244-13623 GCA_964245215.1 uncultured Lichenihabitans sp. | reverse complement strand
GCGGCCCGGTTGGCGTTCTGCTTGATCTGCATGATGTCCTGGAAGGACGGATCGGTCGGGCGGTGATTGGCCAGCAGCAGGTCCGAGTAGCCGATGATCGCGGTCAGCACGTTGTTGAAATCATGCGCGACCCCGCCGGCGAGCTGACCGATGGCCTGCATCTTCTGCGCCTGGGCGAAGCTCTCCTGGAGCGTGCGCTGCTCGGTCGTGTCGAGCGCAAAGATGTTAACGCTGGCGCTCTCGCCCCCCCGCGCCTCGCTCCCCGAGACGAACAGCTTGACCGAACGATCCGCCGAGCCGCTGAGCGTGGCATCGACCGGCGGGATGTCGCCGCGCCCCAGTGCCGCGGCCGAGATCGCAGCCTTGAGGGCCGGTTGGTCACCCTCCGACACCCCCGCATAGATCGAACGGAACTTCTCGCCCTGCCCGCGCAGTGCTTCGCCGAACAGGCGGACGAAAGCCGCGTTCGAGCGTACGATCGTCCCGCCGCCGTCGAGCGACGCGATCGCCATTGGGGTCGAGTTGAAGAAGCGGGCGAAACGCACCTCCGCGGCCCGCAGGTCCTCGGCCGGCTCCTCGCCAGGCGCCCGACTGATCACCAGGGTCCGCGACGGGCCAGGAACGCGGTCTTCCGCGAAGGCGATGCGATGCAGGAGCCGCACCGGGAGGCTCTGACCGCTCCGGCGTTTGAGGTCGACGTCGAAGAGTTCGGTCTTGACCTCGCTCGGCGTCCCCTGCACCGCGGTCAGCATCGCGGCGCCATCCCCCGCCATGATGTCGCTGAGATTCAGTCCACCCGAACCGACCTGGGCCAGGTCGTAGTCGAGCCATCCGGCCAGCGTGGCATTGAGATAGGTGAGCCGCCCATCCGGCTCGGCCGAGAAGAAGCCGGCCGGGGCATGATCGAGGAAGTCGATGGCGTGCTGGAGTTCCTGGAAGACGTTCTCGTGGCGTTCGCGCTCCCGCGTGACGTCGGCGACGGTCCACAACACCGCCCGTTTGCGGCCGACGCGATCGAGCGGGCGGACCTTGACGCGATACCAGCCGACTTCTGCGGCGCCCCCGAGCGCCGGCGAGAGCCGGATTTCCTCCACGGCCTTGCGATGATCGCGCGCCGCCTGGGCCAGCCGGTACACGGCTTCCGATATATCGGCCGCTCCGGAGAACAATCGCTCCACGGGTCGGAGGTGGGAGGCATCCGCGGCGCCCGACATGGCGAGGTAGCTCTCGTTGGCGTAGAGGATTCGCGAATCTCCTTCCGTGACCAGCATTCCCTCGCCATTGGTGTCGGCGATCAGCTTGGTCACGTCATTGCGCGCCGCCTGCCCCGAAAACTGAAGAAAGCCGACCGCGTAGAAAAAGAGCGCGATCAGCCCGACGATGGCCAGCAGCGCCAGCAGGCCGAGGGTCAGACGGCCGGCCTGATCCTGAGGCAGGAAGGAATAGGATGCGGCGGCCGCGACGAGAAGCAACGCGATGATGAGGACGAGGAGCGGACTTCCGGCCCGCTCCGTTCTGTCCACGGCGGCGATCGGCGTATCGGTCATGAGGCCCTCGCACGAGCGGCGCAACCGTCCGGAACTGCACGTCCGAGTGCCATAGCGGCCTGCCTGACCGCGTCAAAGCTACGCTCAAAGCGTCTCATCGCTGACAAAAGCTTGAAAAATCCGCTATGAGTCCGGCGCGAGGGCGGATTGGTCAACATCCCCGGGCCAAACTTCACCTCGTTAACCATTGATTAACCTTATTGAAGCGTAACGCACGCCTCGTGCTACAATTCAGCACTTGAGTGGGGCCTGTGTCGAGAGGCGAACAGTAGCATGCAGTCTTTGGCCACTTTTTTCGAAGACAACAAGCCTCTAGCCTATGCGGCGACCGTGGCCGCGATCATCGTTCTGATTGCCGTCGTCTATATTCTCTATCGCTTGCTGTTCGGGAGGCGGCTGCGGACGGCCGTCGGTGGTCGGGCGCGGCAGCCCCGATTGGGCATCGTGGACGCCTATGACCTCGACCGGCAGCGGCAACTGGTCTTGGTGCGACGCGACAACGTCGAGCATCTGATCATGATCGGCGGTCCGACGGACGTCGTCATCGAATCGGCCATCGTGAGGACGCAGGCCGTCACGTCGGCGCGCGACAAGGAGAGCGCCGGTCCTGGCATCGGAACGCTCCCGGCAGCACCGAATGCCAACGGCAACACCCTTCCGGCCCCTGTCGCGGCAGCGCCCTTGGCGGGACCGGTCTCCGCCCCGAGAACCGAACCATCACTCGGTATGCCGGTGCCGGTGGCGGCCGAGCGAGGCTCGTCGCGTCCGCAACCCGCTATCGACCCCACGGTACCGCCTTTGGCCGAGACTGCGCCGCAGACCGCTCGTGCAACGGCGCCTCTCGGCCGCGCTGTCCCTCAGCCGCCTCGCTCACAGGCGACCGCAACACTGCCGCCGACACCGCCGCCGCCGACGCCGACGGTCGCACCGGGCCCGAACGCCGCGCCTCCAACGGGCCGGCCCGCGCTGCCGCCGCGTCCCTTGTCACGGCCGCCACTTCCGCCTCGGCCAAGCCTGGCCTCCGGACTTCCGCCTCGACCCATCCGGCCGTTGCCCAGCAGAGCGGAGCCGCCGCTCGTCAACACGGCTCCTGTGCCACCACCCGGCCCGGAGGGGGCACCGGCCGTTCAGGGAACGCCCGCCCCGGAGAACGACGCCGCGTCGACGGCAAACCTCGGCTTGCGGCCCGGAACCGACTCGGAACAGCGCGCCGCCGCGTCAGACGCTTCGCCACGACCTGCGAAGGGCATGGAAACCTTGGAATCGCTGGAAGAGGAGATGGCGAAACTTCTCGGCCGGCCGGCTCCGCGACGCGAAGACTGACAGCGAACAGGCCGTCCGATGTCGGGCGTCTGTGCCCGGGAGTGACGCCTCAACGAGGCTCGTGATCCCGATCCCTGGCGCGCGTCGGTCGGCGCACCCTCGGCTCGGTTAGCCCAGGAGGCCGGTTTGATACGACCGATCGATCTTGCGGACGGCTATTACAGGGTACCCGCAGGCAAGCTCGTGAATGCGGTCACTTGGTTCGAAATGCGAGAGCCGCCTCGGCACCCGATCGCCACCGATGTCGAGCTCGTTGCCGTGACGTCGGCCGAGTCGGATCTCTGCCGAAGCTTGTTCATCGCCATCGGCACGCCTTGGCTCTGGAGCAGAGCCTTCGTCGCCAGGCAGGACACGACCGCCGGGAGCGGCGACCTTCCGGAGGACACCTATTTCGCGACATTCGAGCGACGATCGATCGGGATCGTCGCGTTCGAAGGCCGGGATGGGCGAGACGTCGAGATCACGTGGTTCGGCCTGACACCGGATGCCACGGGCCGAAAGCTCGGGCGTCGGGTGATGGCGGCGGCTCTCGCGCTCGCCTGGAAAGCAGCACCCGATCGCGTCTGGCTGCACACCTGCAGCTTCGACCATCCGGCCGCTACGCGCTTCTATAACGGCTGCGGTTTCGTGCCCACCGCGACGGGTTTCGAGATCATGGATGACCCGAGACTCAGCGGGCAGTTGCCGCGCGATGCCGCACCTCACGTGCCTCTCATCGACTTCTGAACGGGCGGCGCTCGGCTCCGTCAAGCGACAGGCAAACCCAACGCGAAGGGCATGTAACCGATGAAGCCCGTCAGCTTCCAGGTAGCGCCGACCCGACGGCAGAAGTAGAGCGTTTGCCAGTGCAACACTTCAGCAGTGCCGTCAGGCTTGCGGATGCTGCCGTCGAATTTCTTGTGCGCCACCGCGACATCTCCTGCGATATCGATCTGGGATAGTGTCGTGGCTCGGTGAATGGCGTTCCGCACATCTTCGGCGTAAGCGACCGCTGCGGTCACGGCGGCCTGCCGCAGCCATTCATCGCGATAGTGGCCTAACGTCGGAAACCCGACGACCCACGAGTCAGGATCGGTGCTCTTGCCGGCGTCGATGCCGAGGAACCCCTCGCTAACAAAATCGCCCTCGACCCTCGACCAATCCGCGGCCAGAAAAGCATCGATATCCCGCTCGACCAGCATGGCCCAGATCGCGCCGCGGTCCGAATTCTGGCCGAAGGGATTTTCGACGCCGGTCATGATGAGCTCCACATCGAGGCACCTCGTCGATCGACCTTCCGGGCTCGACAAACGCCCGTTCCTACCGAGCATCATGGAGCATTGCCTGCGGTTTGGAATGGTTGAATACCGTCAGACCGTCACTTTCACACGAGACCTGACCCATGACCGCAAGGAAGATCATCGAAATCTGCGTCGAGGGGATCGATGGCCTCGTTGCCGCCCAGGACGGCGGCGCCGACCGGGCCGAACTCTGCGCCAGCTTGCTCGAAGGCGGGATCACGCCGAGCATCGGCACGGTACGGGTCGCCTTGGACATCGCCCGCATCCCGTTCTTCGTGATGGTGCGACCGCGAGGCGGCGATTTCCTCTATTCCGACCTCGAGTATCGCAGCATGCTCGAGGATATCGCAGCGTTTCGATCGCTCGGCGTGGCGGGGGTCGTGTTCGGCTGCTTGACGCCCGACGGCCGTATCGACGTGGAACGCATGACGGAACTGACCGAGGCAGCGCGACCTCTGGGCGTGACCTGTCATCGTGCTTTCGACATGACACGCGACGGGGCCGAAGCGATCGAGGATCTCGTCCGATGCGGCGTCGACCGCGTCCTGACGAGCGGACACCATGAAACCGCGCTCGACGGTCTCGATCGACTGACCGAGATCGTCAAAGCTGCCGCCGGACGGATAGCCGTCATGGCGTGCGGAGGCTTGGATACCGGCAATATCGCCACCGTGCGAGACCGTGCCGACCCTCCGGAGCTACATTTCGCGGCTCTGATGACCCGGCCGGGCGGAATGGTGTTCCGAAATCCAAAAATCGGGATGGGGGCCACGGACAAGGGCCGCGAGTACACACTCACCCTGACCGACCCGGCCGAGGTCGCGGCGACGATTGCGGCGGCGCGGCGTGATTGAGCGTCTCGGTTCGGCCGAACGCGCGCGTCAGCTCCGAACGGTTCACCCTCATAGGCTTGAGATTTGGGATCCGGAGCAACCTGTCCGGCTATCCCCCGAGATCCCGGCTACCAGCCCGAGTAGAGCCGCTCAGGGGGCCGGGCCGGTGCCCCGGATCGCTCGGTCGACGCGGGAGCTTCCGTGCGGCGAGAGGCGTCTTGAACATCCTGTTCGTCAGGGCGCTTGACGGCCGGATGATCGGATGCCGATCGGACCGGTTTTGCTTGAATAATTGGTATCTTGCCGCGTGGCTGGGTCATGGAGTCCATCCTCATGCGCCGCCTGAACCAGTCGTCTCGGCTTTCCGACCTCGACGGGACTGCTGGTTGGCAGCAGATAGCCCCAGAAAACCAGCCCGAGTTTCGCATTGCAACAAAGATCTTCGCGACGCGAAAGAATTCTTCGGCCCAGGCTGAAGGGGACTTATCTACACTAAAATAAACAGACACGAGATTGCCGATCTTCGACACTCATCGAGCAAAAGATTTCAATCTCATGTAGAACTCCCGATCGCTTCTCTGATCGGACCAGAACCGCGAGCCTTGGCGCTTTCACCCACCTTGCAACGCAAAGGTCAGGCCGCTCAGCCGAGCAGATTGCGTCGCCTGACCTCGGCCTCCAAAGCTCCAAGGCTCCTGAAGTTTTTGCTGACGGACTTCGGACTGACCCCCGCACGCATCGCGATCGTCAGGCGCGTCAAGGGAACGTGTCCTTCCCGCAGGAGTTCGGCCGCGCCACGCAAAATGGCGTCGCGATCTTCGGCTTGATTTTGATATTCTTTGATCATGAGAGTTACAATCGAGGACACTCAGGGCATCCTCTCATGCGTGTAGTAGAAGCAACAATTGCGACTCGATTCGACGTAAAACATTAATATTAATGTATAAAGTTTTACGAATTCCGATTGGCCTGTTCCAAGAGGTCCATCCGACGCCGGCGTCGGTGACTGTTATTCCGGAACAGGACCATTGGAGCTCGATACTCGACGATCGCGTTACGATCTTGAAGAACCACTGAATTCCTTCGTCTATGGTAACCTCTCCGCAACGAAGCGGCTCATAGGCTCAGCGATCCGTTCGAGAGTTTGTCATGCGCGCGCTGATACGTCGTTTCCTGAGTGATCCATCGGGAGCTACTGCCATCGAATATTGCTTCATTGCGGGCTTGGTCAGCATCCTCATCGTCACGGGAGCGACCGCGATCGGAACCAGACTCAATGTCAAGTTTTCGCTGGTCTCGAGCGGACTGAATTGATCGAACGCGTCACCCTCACGATCGTCCTGGCACATCAATTGGAAAGATGATTTAGAGCTTTCGGCGGACGAACTTTCGACCT
>CAXTME010000116.1:0-7144 GCA_964245215.1 uncultured Lichenihabitans sp. | reverse complement strand
TGGCACATCAATTGGAAAGATGATTTAGAGCTTTCGGCGGACGAACTTTCGACCTGTAAAACAAATAGCCGCCTGCGAAAGGCCGGCACCGACGTTTCGGCGATTGCGGTAGCGCGGCAGAGATCGTCTGGCTTTGCCATGCGAGCGCTTCGACTGCGCTTGTCAGAATGGCTCGCGCATCGCGCGCAAATGCACCCGGCTCCGGATCACACGACCTAAGCTCCGCCGCGCTAACGCAGCGGCCGACATGGTGCCCGCCCTGCGAGACGGACCTGACTTACAGGTCGAAGGCGCAGCTTGAGGCTCGTCCGCAACGAGCAGCTGTTCTCAGCCGCCGCAAAGGGCACCATGAACGGCGCTCCGGATCAGTGATGCCGTTTTTCGGCGCTCCGCTTTGCAGCTCTTTCTAAGAATTTCTAGAAGAATGACTTAACTGAGACAAAAGCTAATCGTTGAGCGGAGATCAAACCTCTTCCTATTTGAGCCGTAGCTTCGCCGGAGTATACAATCCGGACTAGGAGATCGCCGTGGTTTTACTGCTGGAATCCTCTAATCAGTACCGTCACGATCGTCCCAGGTACTCGGATCAAGAGGATCTCGACGGTGTTTCCGGCTCCCGCAACGTGGCAGAGATGCGCATCGTCCTGGTCGAATGGCGCATCATCAAAGGCCAGGAAAACCACTTCCTGGATTATTGGTCCAGACGGGAGGTCATCGATGACCGGTCGGGATTGATCGGTGAATTCCTCAGCCGCGTCGAAGACCCTGCGACATTTTCGTGGATGACGTGCGAACTCAGCCCGGATTGGACATGCTTCGTCAACGTCGGCTTGTGGCGGGACGCCGACGCCTTCCAGGCTCAAATCGGCTGGCGCTTGGATGACAACCGTCCGAAGATGGCGTTTGAGTACGAGAGACGCCGCCGCACTTTCCTTGGCCCGCAACGGTGGCGCTTCGGGGGTACCGAATTCCCGGTCTCGGAGCACGAGATGGTCCTTTGAGGCCTGCGAACGCTTTCCATTTCGCACCCGGCCGAGCGAACGGCGGTCCCCAAGCCGTCTTCCTCTAGGGACAACGCGGTCGAAGCGGCCGTGCAGGATACCCATGATCCGTGTCTCGCAGGGCGGCGGCCGGGGACAGCACGGTCCGCGAAACAGGGGCCGATCTTCCTACCCAATGCCTTGACGGCCGGCGGACCCTGCTCCGGCGCGCTATTTGCGGTCGCTCCTCCTCAACGCGAGGAGCGCTCCAATGTGGCACAGCTTTGTTTCATCCGCCAACATGGTGGTCAATCGCATCGTTCTTGGCTTCGTCGAGACGAGTTCGCGTTACCCCATCGTCACCGCCGGCGTGTTGCTGGTGTTTCTTCTTCTGACCGGGATGCTCTGGATCGAGGTCCTTCGAAAGCGCATCGGCGTCTCCGGAACAGACGATGCACGGCCCGTTCATCCCAGGCCTTGATGCCGCGTCCGGAGACCTGCCCGATGGCGCCGCGCTTCGACATCGATCCACCGGATGAGGGACTGCAGTGTGGCCTCACGCTTGACGATCTTCTCATGCTGGGTCTAGCGACCGCGACAGTGCTCGGCTTGCTGATCTTGATCGGCCTCAGCTCGGTGTCGGCCGCGTCCCAGCTTGAGGCGGTCATCAATCGTTTGGCATCATAATGGGCCTGGTTTCCAAACCCTTTCCGGTACGCTCAGCATTCGAGAAACTCTGGACACCGTCGCTTCAGCCGTCGTCGTGCATCCTTCCGTAAAGGAATTGGAGGCTAAGCTATGGGGCTTAAGGTCAGTGCTGTCAGAGATTGCAGTATCGAGCTTGTGAACGAGCGTGGACATTGGCTTATCTTCGCCGTCGATGAGCTTCGCATGACCGTCCCCGACAGACGTCCTGAAAGAATTGGTGGTCCGGAGCCCTCGCCAGAAGAGGCTTTTTCGCTCGTACAAGAGGGTTTCGATCTGGCGCGCGCGCATGCCTTGGAACACCGTCTCGTGAGCTCCACCTAAACAAGATCGCGTCGGTCTGGACCACGGTGCATCAAAGCGCCAAGGATGCGACCCGGACGAAGGACACTGAGCTCTGGGCCAGCCGGCAACCGGGCCTGGAGCACCTGACCGGTGATTTTCCGACGAAAAAGCTCCTTGTCCTGCTCGCCCGAGATGACCCGGCCCGATGCGGGGCTGCAAAGCAGATCGTGAGAGCACGCTAGAGCCGGATCGCGTCACAGTAGAAAACAGAGGCGACGCGTTCGCGAGACCTTGCGGTTCGGGCACAGCCCATCGCCTTACGGCCTCGCTCCGCCACAATATGAGTTCGAGTGAAGATATTTGTCAGGAAGTTAGTGGCAGGCTCCAGGCCGACCCAAGTAGAAGATACGGCAGGGGCACGGTGACGGTGAAAACGCTATTACAACCGGCAAACGGGATCGCCGAACAATACTCTGCAATCGACGCAACACTCGGTTACGATTGGCGGGAGGCGGCGAGAACATGGCAGCGCAAGGCCGAGCAGGTCGAGCGGCTGGTCAAGGTCGGCAGCTTCGAGGTCGATCTCCAAACCCAAGCCGTCACCTGGTCTGACGGAACATACGCCATCTTCGGCCTCACCCCCGGCATTCCGGTCAATGTCGCAACGGCGCTCGGGTTCTACGACGACGACGTTCAAGTCGAAATCGGCCGTCACCTCGAAGCGGCCGCGGCGTCGGGAGAACCTTACGACCTGACCGTTCCGTTCCGTTCGGCGGCGGGAGTCTCCGGTTGGGCACGGATGTTTGCGCAGGTCGATACGTCCGGCGGTTCGAGGCGGCTCATCGGCGTCATCCAGGACATCACGCGCGAGCGAGAGACGGAAGAACGGCTCCGGCTTCTGGCTCATCAAGATGTCCTCACAGGCCTTCCGAACAGGAGGGCGTTCGAGGCGCACATCGATCATTCCTGTGCAGGGCGGACGAGTGAGGTTTTGGCCGTGTGCATCATCGACGTCGACCGCTTCAAAGCGGTCAACGATGCGCACGGACATGCGGTCGGGGACAAGCTGCTGCAGGAAACGGGTCGGCGGCTTGCGAAGTCCGTTCGCAGTACCGATTTCGTGGCACGTCTTGGGGGCGACGAGTTCGCCATCGTGCTCCATGGAATGAGCGACAAAGCCGACCTTCGACGACGAGCATCCACCATCGTCGAGCAGGCGCGGCGGCCCTTCGATACGGACGGCACCGTGCTCGAGCCGTCGGTCAGCGTCGGTGCCTGTCTCAGCGGCGCAAAGGTCACGACGTCCGATACGTTGCTCAAGAACGCCGATGTGGCGTTGTACAAAGCCAAGCTCGACGGTCGTGACCAGTTCTGCCTGTTTCAGCCGAGCTTGCGCAAACACGTCGACGACCATGGACGCCTTTTGGACGAGGTTCGCACCGGGCTTGCCCGAAACCAGTTCGAGGCACACTACCAGCCCATCGTCGATCTGCGGACCCAGATCGTGCGCGGATGGGAAGCGCTCGCGCGGTGGCGGCATCCGAAAAAGGGTCTGCTGCTCCCGCGAAGTTTTCTGCCGGCCTTGGCGGATCCGAAGATGTCGGTTGTCATCGACGATTTCATGCTCGACACCAGCTTGCGGCAGATGCGGCAGTGGATCGACGGCGGCATTCCCGTGACATGCGCGGGCGTCAACGTGTCCGAGGCGCAACTCAAGCGGCCCGACCTCGTCGCAAGGATCGCCTCGCTTCTCCGGCATCACCAGTTGACGCCCGACCGGCTGAAGATCGAGGTTCTCGAGACCGCCTTCATCGGCCAATCCATGAACGCCGTCGCGGCGACCATCGACCAACTCGCCGAGCTCGGAGTCGTCAGCGCGCTTGACGATTTCGGGACCGGCTATGCGTCGCTCAAACATCTCAAGCAGTTCAGGGTCGAGCGGATCAAGATCGACCGCACCTTTGTGGCCAACCTGGGCAGCGATAGCTACGATGACGCCATCGTACGGTGTATTCTCACGCTCGGACGCGACCTCGGGATCCGCATCACGGCCGAGGGTATCGAAACCATCGAGCAGTTGCAGATGCTGCGTCGGTTAGGCTGCGACTGCGGTCAGGGCTACCTATTCGGGCGGCCCATGCATCCGGACGACGTTCCGGGTTTCCTGACCCGTTGGCACCGCGAGGAAGCGGGTAAGTTGTTGGGAAACGACGACAACCGCGAACCGCCGCCGTTGCGCCTCGTGTGATGCGACGGTCCTTCGGCCAGAGAAGCTGAGGACAGAGTAGGTCAAGGCTGAGGGATCACGCCGTGGGGGCCTCCACGGACCAAGCTGTCTTCCACATCGATTGCAGCATACCAACTCGCGTAGGGCGAGTTGCGTGCGAATTTCCGATTGCAATCCGGGGCGCCGTCATCCCACCAGGCCGGGCCCCGTTCGCCGAGAAGAACCTTCGCGGCATCGACGGCCTCGCGGGCCACAGCTAGACCGGCGGCGTCGCCCCCGCGTCGGGCTTTGCCGACAGCTCGCCGCGCAGCCATCAGGATCAACGTGAGCCGCTGACGTTCGCTGTCCGGCAGCGCTGGATTACTGCAACGCCACAGCCTGCCCCGAACAACGAAGTACCGACCGTCAGGGGTTACGGGATACTGCCGGTCGACCGTTGCGGTGCGCGGATCAGACAAGCAACGTCTCCGGTGGGTCGGTCGGCGGTTCCGTCGTCGTACACGATGGACGATACCGCAGGCCGCCGAGATGCCCCTGCTGCTGAAATTGTTTGAAGCGGAGAGGACATCCGATATCGGGAACCGTAGGCAAGTCGTCGCGATCACCGGCGCAGGCAGCGGAATCGGCAGAGCAACGGCGCTCCTTCTCGCCGAACAGGGAGCGAAACTCGTATTCGACGCGCGCCGCGCAGACCGCCTCGAAGCCGTCACCGCGGAAATCGGACCGATCTCTCTTCTGGACGACCTCCGCGTCGACGACTGGGACGAGATGATCGATGTCAACATCGAGAGGGTGCTTTACGGTATCGCGACGGCTTTTGCCTGTATTCCGGAGGCAGTGTTTCGGTCAGTTCGTCGCTATTGCGTCGACGGCCGGATCGATCACGAAGCCCACCATGGCGGTCTACTCCGGTCCAAAATCCGCCGTGCGCCCGATTTCGGAAGGCCTGCGGCAGGAAGCCGGCGACAAGCTGCGCATGATGATCATCACGCCCCCGGTGTCGTCCACACAGAGTTTGCGGTTTCGAAAACGGACCCGGACGTAAGGGCGCAGATTATTTGCACAAAGGAGAAGATGGCAAGCCCGCCGGGGCCACTCCTCGCGTCATCGAGTCGCGATCAGGCAGCTATCGGATGTCGATGTGGGCGAGATCGTGGTTCTGCCCACGGCGCAGAGTAGCTCTGGTGTCGATTTAGGACCCTGTAGGGCATAACGCCCCTAAGGCCTTAGCTGTCGGCGGACGGCTTCCGAGAGGAGACGCTACATCAATTGTTTCGAGGAGTGATGTTCCAGGTCCTGACCAGTTCCCAGATAGCGAGAACGAGCGGGATTGCCACGATCACAAAGAAAATCCAATCGAAACCCATTGGGTAATCCTGGGACATGTCGATCTCTCCGGCTTAGTTGCAGAACAGCTCAACAACGTCGGGCAGCCGAAGTTCCAGCCGGGAACAGCGGCTCGTCCTCCTCTACCTGCGATTCTGAGGTCGCCACCGGCGGGCGCCGTGCGGCCGGTTGTGCCGCTCAGCAGAAATCTCGACCCGATGCGGGACGGCCCTGCTTCAACGTCTCGGGTATTGGTCCGAAAGATCGCGACGCCCAAAGCGCCCCTCGAGCGTCGCGATCAAGGTGTGGCCGGGGAGTAAAACCAGCCCGGCGTTCAACGCCGAATGACCAGAGACAGTTCGCGGCGGCGATCTGAAAGCGAGCGTATCCGCGTAGCCGAGAGGTGAGCGATAAGTCACCACCGTCGCGGGCCAACCGGAAGCGAAAGTCATAAATCACTGGCGAGAGGCACGGAAAGCTACTAACTTTCTCGTGCCTGAAGCACGCGAAAGGCAGAATGCCCCTCCACCTCGTCGGCGAAACAATCGACAAAGTTCGCAGCCACTATGGCGAGGAGACGGGCAAGTTCGTCCAACTGATGCGCGGCGTCTATGTCGAGGCCGACGACGACGTGGAGGCGGTCGTTCTCAGGCATGCGGTCAGGATCGCGTGCCAGCGCTGTCCTGCTTGGACCCACCCGTGACGGACGCCTGTTCCTCAGCGGCCGCAGAAAGCAGCGGACGCGGCTGCGCTCCCTTGAGATCATCCAGAACGAAGCCCCGGAACACCCAACGATCGCCTCGGCCATCGTCGATGACGGCATGGGTGAGTTTCGAATCGACGTCTCGTCGATCCGACAACGCTTCCTTGAGGCCTTTCGCATCCGAAGCGAACACGCGGCCTCGATCGGCGGATCGAGGCGCGCTGCCATCGCGACGAGGCTGATCGAGGAATACGCCGATCCCAAAGGCGCAGCCGATGCGGTCTGGGCGCTTGCGCGTGAGAACCAATGGTACCGCGAAGGGGAAGCCGCGGAGCGCTACCTGCTTCGTAGCCCCGTCGCCGTTCCGGCGCGCAACGAAGCAGCGTTCGACCTCGTCGTGGCGTGGCACGGCACACCGGTCGGTCATCTCATCCATGACGGCTTCGAATGGCGGTGGACGCAGAGCGAACAGGCGGGACCGCCACTGATCCGTCAGACGACGCCGGGCCGGCTCCCGCCTTTTATCGAATCCCTGCTGCCTGAAGGCTGGCTGGATTCCGTCCTGAAGAGCCGTGACGAACGCGCGATGTTGCGGACCGGCAAACGCTACATGTCGAACATCACGATCGTCGAGAACGAACGCGATCTCGCGAACCTGCCGGCAGACATCCTGACGACGCGCCTTGCCGCCTTTTCCGAGGGCGGCATGTTCACCGGGCGGTATGCCGGTCCAGGGCGGGGCCACATCGAAGAGACGTTCGAGCGTAATCTGGCGAAGCTGTTCGCCAGTGCGGAGACGCCGCGCCTGTCTGGAGTCCAGATCAAGGCGCCCATGTTCCTGGCTAGCGATGGCACGCTCTCGCCCAGTGTCGATAAGCCTTTCACCCACATCCTCAAACCGGCCGGCACCGGCGGGTT
>CAXTME010000115.1:0-14282 GCA_964245215.1 uncultured Lichenihabitans sp. | reverse complement strand
ATCATGGGAAAGCGCATCACCAACGCCCGTCAGGGCATCGACCGCATCAAGCTCTACGCCGTCGGCGAAGCCGTCGGACTCGTGAAGGAGCGTGCGAAGACGAAGTTCGACGAGACCGTCGAGATCGCCATGAACCTTGGCGTCGACCCTAAACACGCCGACCAGATGGTGCGCGGCGTCGTGAACCTGCCGAACGGCACGGGCCGCACCGTCCGGGTCGCGGTCTTCGCCCGCGGCGCCAAGGCCGACGAAGCCAAGGCGGCCGGTGCGGACGTCATCGGGGCCGAGGATCTCGTGGCCTCCGTGCAGGGTGGCACAATCGACTTCGATCGTTGCATCGCGACCCCCGACATGATGGCCCTCGTGGGCCGTCTCGGAAAGGTGCTCGGGCCGCGGGGCCTGATGCCGAACCCGCGCGTCGGCACCGTCACCATGGACGTGGCGGGCGCCGTCAAAGCGTCGAAAGGCGGCGCGGTCGAATTCCGGGTCGAGAAGGCCGGCATCGTGCAGGGCAGCGTCGGCAAGGCCTCTTTCGATGAAGCCAAGCTCGTCGAAAACATCAAGGCTTTCGTCGATGCCGTGACGCGCGCCAAACCCTCGGGCGCCAAGGGCACCTATCTCCAGCGCGTCGCGATCTCCTCAACCATGGGGCCCGGCGTCAAGGTGGATCCGGCTACGCTCGGTAACGCCTGAGATCAGGTCCGTAGAAATCCGGGATGTCGCGCCAAATACGCTTGGCATGAAGATGTAAAGTCTTTATGAGGAGCTAGGGTCCCTTAGGGACCTTACATCGTGTCGCGCGAAGGGCTTTTTAGTCGTAGTGCGCCACGATAGAATGGCCGGAAGATGCGGGAGTCGATCTCGCGTCGCTTCCGGCCGTGTCCTGTCCAAGACTGCAGGTGCCATGCCTGACTTCGGTTCGGTGGCTTGAATTCCGGCGCTTCGACTTGTTCGACGCTGTTCCGGAAGCCCGCATAGACGGTGATAGCCGGTTTGAGTGAGGGGCGCGCGAGCGCCTTCAGATTTGGTTCGATCCTTCTGTCCGGAGACGATCTGTTTTCGGGGGCAGGCACAACGAAAGTCGGCCGGTTGCTTCGGCGATCACCGGCTGGAACCTTGTGCAGTCGCGGGGCTAGACTTCGCCATCGGAGTTTTTAACTTTGGACAGAGCGGAAAAGAAAGAGCTCGTCGGCCACCTCAATGATGTCTTCAAGACGACATCGGTCGTGGTTGTCGCTCACTATTCCGGCCTCACTGTGGCGCAGCTTCAACGCTTGCGCAAGCAGATGCGAGACGCCGGAGCGAAGGTGCAGGTCAGCAAGAATCGTCTGGCCAAGATTGCGCTCGAAGGGACTGACGTCGCCTCCATCGGTTCGCTGATGACGGGTCCGACGATCATCGCCTATTCGGATGATCCGGTCGCGGCTCCCAAGGCGGCTGCGGCTTTCGCCAAGGATTTCGACAAGTTCGTCATCCTGGGCGGCGCCATGGGCCGCACGGCCCTGGATCCTGCGGGCGTTCGTGCTCTGGCCACCATGCCATCGCTCGACGAGCTGCGGGCCAAGCTCATCGGCCTCATCCAGGCACCGGCGACGAAACTCGCGCAGCTCACCACGGCACCCGCCGCGAAGCTCGCGCGCGTCTTCAACGCCTATGCCGACAAGGAAGCCGACGCCGAGCGCGAAGCCGCTTAATCAGCACCCTTGAAAACCCATCCATCGAACCAAACATCAGGACTTGAAACATGGCCAATCTTTCACAAATCGTCGACGACCTGTCGTCCCTTACGGTTCTCGAAGCCGCCGAACTGGCCAAGATGCTCGAAGAGAAGTGGGGCGTTTCCGCCGCAGCCGCAACCGTTGCTGTAGCGTCGGGCCCGGCCGCTGCGGCTGCTCCGGTCGAAGAGCAGACTGAATTCACGGTCATGCTGGCCGCCATCGGTGACAAGAAGATCGAAGTCATCAAGGAAGTCCGGGCCATCACCGGCTTGGGCCTGAAGGAAGCCAAGGATCTCGTCGAGGGGGCCCCCAAGGCCGTCAAGGAGGGCGTATCCAAGGACGATGCCGCGAAGCTCAAGGCTCAGCTCGAGAAGGTCGGCGCCAAGGTGGAGCTCAAGTAAACTGCCTATGCATCACCGCGCGGCACGCATCGCGCGTACTGCTGACGACATCGGTTCCGGGGATCTTCCTCGGGACCTTTCCGGCGTTCTTCTATCTCTACGTCCTGTGTGTCGGACGGTCGACGGTGGATCCGCGGGCGACGGCCGCAGAGCCTGAGCCGAGTGTAACGAGCAAAATGGTGTCTGGCTCGCCGCAACCAGCAGTGGTTCGCGGCTCGACGCTACGCCGAGGTGGAATCGAGAAGGGGCTGCTCCGACGGGCGGCTCTTTTGCGGCGGGGATCGGGCGACGGGCCTGATCTAGTTCCGTCGCACGAAAGGTACGAGGAGCGACATGGCGCAAACGTTCACAAGTCGGAAACGGGTCCGCAAGTTTTTCGGTCACATCCGCGAAGTCGCCGAAATGCCAAACCTGATCGAGGTCCAGAAGGCCTCCTATGATCAATTCCTGCTCGTCGACGAAGTCGCAGGCGGGCGCCCCGACGAGGGGCTCCAGTCCGTCTTCAAATCGGTCTTTCCGGTCTCCGATTTCGCCGGCACCGCGCTGCTCGAATTCGTCAAATACGAGTTCGAACAACCGAAGTTCGACGTCGACGAGTGCCGCGCCCGAGGCATGACGTTCGCCGCGCCCCTGAAGGTGACGCTTCGCCTTATCGTCTTCGATGTGGATCCGGACACCGGCGCAAAGTCGGTCAAGGATATCAAGGAGCAGGACGTCTACATGGGCGACATGCCCTTCATGACGTCGAACGGCACGTTCATCGTGAACGGGACCGAACGCGTGATCGTGTCCCAGATGCATCGCTCGCCGGGCGTCTTCTTCGATCACGACAAGGGCAAGAGCCATTCCTCGGGCAAGCTGCTCTTCGCCGCCCGTATCATTCCCTATCGTGGGTCCTGGCTCGACATCGAGTTCGATGCGAAGGACGTCGTGCACGCCCGCATCGACCGCCGGCGCAAGATTCCGGTCACGTCGCTGTTCTATGCGCTCGGCATGGATGGCGAGGAGATCCTGTCGACGTTCTACGAAACCGTGCGCTACGAGCACACGGCGGATGGCTGGCGTGTTCCGTTCAACCCCGATCGCCTCAAGGGCACGAAAGCGACGGTCGACCTCATCGACGCCGACACGGGCGAGGTCGTGGTCGAGGCCGGCAAGAAGATGACGGCCCGCTCGGCCCGTCTTCTCGGCGACCGCGGCATCAAGGCCCTGAAGGCGCAGGATGACGACCTCTACGGCCAGTACCTGGCCGAGGATCTCTTCAATACCGAGACCGGCGAGATCTACGCCGAAGCCGGCGACGAAATCACGGTCAAGACGTTGCCCGGCCTGTTGGAGCACGGCTTCGAGGTCCTGCCGATCCTCGATATCGATCATATCAACATCGGTCCCTACATCCGCACCACGCTTGCGGTCGACAAGAACTCCTCGCGTGAGGATGCCTTGTTCGACATCTACCGCGTGATGCGCCCCGGCGAGCCGCCGACGCTCGATACGGCGCAGGCGATGTTCCACTCGCTGTTCTTCGATCCGGAGCGTTACGACCTTTCGGCCGTGGGCCGGGTCAAGATGAACATGCGGCTCGACCTCGATGCCGAGGATACGGTGCGGGTCTTACGCAAGGCCGATATCCTGGCGGTCGCCAAGGCGCTGGTCGACCTGCGCGATGGTCGCGGCGAGATCGACGACATCGATCACCTCGGAAATCGTCGTGTCCGCTCGGTGGGCGAACTGATGGAAAACCAGTATCGCCTGGGCCTCCTGCGAATGGAACGCGCCATCAAGGAGCGCATGTCCTCGGTCGACATCGACACCGTGATGCCGCAGGACCTGATCAACGCCAAGCCTGCGGCAGCAGCCGTGCGCGAGTTCTTCGGCTCGTCGCAGCTCTCGCAGTTCATGGACCAGACGAACCCGCTCTCCGAGATCACCCACAAGCGCCGCCTGTCCGCGCTCGGTCCGGGTGGTCTCACGCGAGAACGTGCCGGCTTCGAGGTCCGCGACGTTCACCCGACCCATTACGGCCGGATCTGCCCGATCGAAACGCCGGAAGGTCCGAACATCGGGTTGATCAACTCGCTCGCGACCTTCGCCAGGGTGAACAAGTACGGCTTCATCGAGGCGCCCTACCGTCGTGTGAAGGCCGGGCTGGTGACGGACGACGTCGTCTATCTGTCGGCCATGGAAGAGACCAAGCATTACGTGGCCCAGGCCAATGCCGCGGTCGATACCGAGCGCGGCCTGACCGAGGACCTGGTGATCTGTCGCCACGCCGGCGACGTGATGCTGGTGCCGCGGGACCGCGTCGATTTCATGGACGTGTCGCCGAAGCAACTCGTGTCGGTGGCGGCAGCCCTGATCCCGTTCCTCGAGAACGACGACGCGAACCGCGCCCTCATGGGCTCCAACATGCAGCGGCAGGCCGTGCCGCTGGTGAAGGCCGATGCACCGCTCGTCGGCACCGGCATGGAGGCGGTGGTGGCCCGTGATTCCGGCGCCGCCATCGCGGCTCGCCGGACCGGCATCGTCGATCAGATCGACGCGACGCGTATCGTCATCCGGGCCACCGAGGAGGTCGACGGCGGCAAGCCCGGCGTCGACATCTTCCGGCTGATGAAGTTCCAGCGCTCGAACCAATCGACCTGCATCAACCAGAAACCTCTGGTGCGGGTCGGGGACCGCGTCCGCAAGGGCGACATCATCGCGGACGGTCCTTCGACCGACCTCGGCGATCTCGCGCTCGGCCGCAACGTGCTGGTCGCCTTCATGCCGTGGAACGGCTACAACTTCGAGGACTCGATCCTTCTCTCGGAGAAGATCGTGAAGGAGGACGTGTTCACGTCCATCCACCTCGAAGAGTTCGAGGTCATGGCCCGCGATACCAAGCTCGGGCCGGAGGAGATCACGCGCGACATCCCGAACGTTTCGGAAGAAGCGCTGAAGAACCTCGACGAGGCCGGCATCGTCTATATCGGGGCGGAAGTGCAGGCGGGCGACATCCTGGTCGGCAAGATCACGCCCAAGGGCGAGAGCCCGATGACCCCGGAAGAGAAGCTGCTCCGCGCCATCTTCGGCGAAAAAGCCTCCGATGTCCGCGACACGTCACTCCGCGTGCCCCCGGGCGTGCAGGGCACGATCGTCGAAGTCCGGGTGTTCAACCGGCACGGCGTCGACAAGGACGAGCGCGCCCAGGCGATCGAGCGCGAGGAGATCGAGCGGCTCGCCAAGGACCGCGACGACGAACTCGCGATCCTCGACCGCAACGTCTATGCGCGGTTGATCCAGGTGCTCGACGGCAAAACCGGCATCGCCGGGCCGAAGGGTTTCAAGAAGGAGACCGAACTCAATCGCGATGTGATCGAGGGTTACCCTCGCTCGCAGTGGTGGACGTTCGCGGTTCCGGACGATGCCGTCATGGGCGAGATCGAAGCCATGCGGAAGCAGTACGACGAGGCGAAGAAGGGGCTCGAAAGCCGCTTCCTCGACAAGGTCGAGAAGCTGCAGCGCGGCGACGAACTGCCGCCCGGCGTGATGAAGATGGTCAAGGTCTTCGTCGCCGTGAAGCGCAAGATCCAGCCCGGCGACAAGATGGCGGGGCGCCACGGCAACAAGGGCGTCGTGTCCAAGATCGTGCCGCAGGAGGACATGCCGTTCCTGGCCGACGGCACGCCTGTCGATATCGTGCTGAACCCGCTCGGCGTGCCGAGCCGCATGAACGTCGGCCAGATCCTGGAGACGCATCTCGGCTGGGCCTGCGCGGGCCTCGGACGGCAGGTGGGAGAGGCCGTGAACGCCTATCTGAAGCTGGGCGATATCGCGCCGCTTCGGGCGAAGCTCGGCACCATCTACGGCACCAACACGGAAGTGAGCGACCTCGACGACGAGGGTACTGTCGAACTGGCGCAAAACCTGCGTCGCGGCGTTCCCATCGCGACGCCGGTCTTCGACGGCGCTCACGAGGCCGATATCGTCGAGTTGCTCGAACAGGCGGGACTTGACGGTTCCGGCCAATCGACGCTCTACGACGGACGGACGGGTGAGTCCTTCGACCGCAAGGTGACGGTGGGCTACATCTATATGCTGAAGCTGCACCATCTCGTGGACGACAAGATCCACGCGCGCTCCATCGGGCCTTACAGCCTCGTGACGCAGCAGCCGCTCGGCGGCAAGGCGCAGTTCGGCGGGCAGCGCTTCGGCGAGATGGAGGTGTGGGCTCTCGAGGCCTATGGCGCCGCCTATACGCTGCAGGAGATGCTGACCGTGAAGTCGGACGACGTGGCGGGACGGACCAAGGTCTACGAGGCGATCGTGCGCGGCGACGACACGTTCGAGTCGGGCATTCCGGAGAGCTTCAACGTGCTCGTCAAGGAAATGCGCTCGCTTGGCCTCAACGTGGAGCTGACGTCGAGCGTCAAGCCCGACGCGCTGCCGACCGCGGAAGCGGCCGAATAAGGTTCAGCGCTTTCGGCGTGCCGCCCCCTGCCGCGAGGCGGGGCGGCGGCGCGCCGCTCGACCCTATCTTTCCCCGTGGGCATGTCCGCTTCGCGTGACGTCGCTCCGGTTCAGGAGAAGACCATGAATCAAGAGGTCATGAACCTTTTCAGCCCGGTGGTTCAGCCCCAGGCTTTCGACCAGATCCAGATCGGCATCGCCAGCCCCGAGAAGATCCTGTCCTGGTCGTTCGGCGAGATCAAGAAACCCGAAACCATCAACTACCGGACGTTCAAGCCGGAGCGCGACGGCTTGTTCTGCGCCCGCATCTTCGGGCCGATCAAGGATTACGAGTGCTTGTGCGGCAAGTACAAGCGGATGAAGTACAAGGGCGTCATCTGCGAGAAGTGCGGCGTCGAGGTGACGTTGTCGCGCGTCCGGCGCGAGCGCATGGGCCATATCTCGCTCGCGGCGCCTGTCGCTCACATCTGGTTTCTGAAGTCGCTGCCGTCGCGGATCGGGCTGTTGCTCGACATGACGCTGCGCGACCTCGAGCGCATCCTCTACTTCGAATCCTATATCGTGATCGAGCCGGGCCTGACCCCGATGAAGGAGCGCCAGCTCCTTTCCGAGGACGAGTACCTGCGCGCGCAGGACGAATACGGCCAGGATTCGTTCACCGCCATGATTGGCGCGGAAGCCATCCGCGAGATCTTGCGCAACATGGACCTGCAGACGATCGCCGAGAACCTCAAGGTCGAGATCCAGGAATCGACCTCTGAGCTGAAGCCGAAGAAGCTTGCCAAGCGGCTCAAGATCATCGAAGCCTTTATGCATTCCGGCAACAAGCCCGAGTGGATGATCCTGACCGAGGTGCCGGTCATCCCGCCGGACCTGCGTCCGCTGGTGCCGCTGGACGGCGGCCGTTTCGCGACGTCCGACCTCAACGATCTCTATCGCCGCGTCATCAACCGCAACAATCGTCTCCGCCGGCTGATCGAGCTGCGCGCGCCCGACATCATCATCCGCAACGAGAAGCGCATGCTTCAGGAAGCGGTTGATGCGCTGTTCGACAACGGCCGCCGCGGCCGCGTCATCACGGGTGCCAACAAGCGCCCGCTGAAGTCGCTCGCCGACATGCTGAAGGGCAAGCAGGGCCGCTTCCGGCAGAACCTGCTCGGCAAGCGCGTCGACTATTCCGGCCGTTCGGTGATCGTGGTCGGTCCCGAGCTGAAGCTGCACCAGTGCGGCCTGCCGAAGAAGATGGCGCTCGAGCTGTTCAAGCCGTTCATCTACTCGCGGCTCGACGCCAAGGGACTGTCCGCGACCGTCAAGCAGGCCAAGAAGCTCGTCGAGAAGGAGAAGCCGGAGGTCTGGGACATCCTCGACGAGGTGATCCGCGAGCATCCGGTGATGCTGAACCGCGCCCCGACGCTGCATCGCCTCGGGATTCAGGCGTTCGAGCCGACGCTGATCGAAGGCAAGGCCATCCAGCTGCATCCGCTGGTCTGCGCCGCCTTCAACGCGGATTTCGACGGCGACCAGATGGCCGTGCACGTTCCGCTGTCGCTCGAGGCACAGCTCGAAGCGCGCGTGCTCATGATGTCGACCAATAACATCCTGCACCCGGCCAACGGTCTGCCCATCATCGTGCCGAGCCAGGATATCGTGCTCGGGCTCTATTACGTCACGCTGGTGGTGGATGGAGACATCGGGCAGGGCATGGCCTTCTCCAACATGGGCGAGATCGAACATGCGATCGCGGCCAAGGCCGTAACCCTGCACACGAAGATCAAGGGTCGCGCCTGGACCTACGAGAACGGCAAGCGGGTGTCGAAGATCTTCGACACGACGCCGGGCCGGATGATCCTGGGCCAACTCCTGCCGGAGCATGTCAAGATCCCCTTCGACGTCGCCAACAAGCTGATGACGAAGAAGGAAATCTCCAACATGATCGATACGGTCTACCGCAACTGCGGGCAGAAGGAGACGGTGATCTTCTGCGACCGGATCATGGCGCTCGGCTTCCGCGAGGCGTTCAAGGCCGGCATCTCGTTCGGCAAGGACGACATGGTGGTGCCCGAGACCAAGCCGAAGATCATCGACGCGACGACGGCGCTCGCGAAGGAATACGAGCAGCAGTACAACGACGGCCTGATCACCCAGGGCGAGAAGTACAACAAGGTCGTCGACGCCTGGGCGAAGTGCACCGACAAGCTCGCCGAAGAGATGATGATCCGCATCTCGACGACGAAGAAGGACGAGAACGGTAAGGATAAGCCGATCAACTCCATCTACATGATGTCGCATTCCGGGGCGCGTGGATCGCCCGCCCAGATGAAGCAGCTCGCCGCCATGCGGGGCCTGATGGCGAAGCCGTCGGGGGAGATCATCGAATCGCCGATCATCTCGAACTTCAAGGAAGGCCTGACCGTCCTCGAATACTTCTCGTCGACGCATGGCGCCCGCAAGGGTCTCGCCGATACGGCGCTGAAGACGGCCAACTCGGGCTACCTCACGCGTCGTCTCGTCGACGTCGCGCAGGACGCCATCATCTCGACGGTCGACTGCGGCTCGCAGGGTGGCATCAAGATGCGGGCGATCCTCGACGCCGGGCAGGTCGTGGCGTCTCTGGCCATCCGGATCCTCGGTCGCACCACGGCCGAGGACCTGAAGGAGCTGGACGGCACGATGATCGTGCCGACGGGCGAGATGATCCAGGAGTGGCATATCGACCGCATCAACGCGGCCGGGATCCAGGAAGTGAAGATCCGCTCGGTGCTGACGTGCGAGTCCAAGAACGGGGTCTGCGCCACCTGCTACGGTCGAGACCTCGCGCGGGGAACGCCGGTCAACATGGGCGAGGCGGTCGGCGTCATCGCGGCGCAATCGATCGGCGAGCCCGGCACGCAGCTCACGATGCGGACCTTCCACATCGGGGGCGCGGCGCAGATCGCGGACTCGTCCTTCATCGAGTCGAATTTCGACGGCGCCGTCACGTTCCGCAACAAGGCGGTGGCGCGGAATGCCGAGGGTGATCTGATGGTCATGGCCCGCAACGTCGCGGTCGTGATCGTCGGGCCGGATGGCGCGGAGCGGGCCTCGCATCGCGTCCAATACGGCGCCCGGATGAAGGTCGACGAAGGCGACAAGATCAAGCGCGGGCAGCGGATCGCCGAGTGGGACCCCTATACGCGGCCGATCATGACCGAGATCGACGGCATCGTCGGCTTCGAGGATCTGGTCGAAGGATCGTCGATGTCGGAAAGCATCGACGAGGCCACCGGCATCGCCAAGCGCATGGTCATGGACTGGCGCCTGAACCAACGCTCGGCCAGCCTGAAGCCGGCAATCGTCATCAAGGGCGCCGACGGCAAGATCGCCAAGGTGCCGCGCGGTGGCGACGCCCGTTACATGCTGCCGGTCGAGTCGATCATCGGCTTCGATCCGGGGTCCGAGGTCAAGGCGGGTGACGTCGTGGCCCGTATCTCCATGGAAGGCGCCAAGACCCGCGATATCACGGGTGGTCTGCCCCGCGTCGCCGAGCTCTTCGAAGCTCGTCGGCCGAAGGACCACGCGATCATCGCGGAGATCTCCGGCATCATCCAGTTCGGCAAGGACTACAAGAACAAGCAGCGCCTCTCGATCGTGCCGCACGAGGAAGGGGCCGAGTCGGTCGAGTACCTGATCCCGAAGGGCAAGCACATCCATCTCCAGGACGGCGACGTCATCGAGAAGGGCGAGTATATCGTCGACGGCAATCCTGCGCCGCATGACATTCTGGCGATCAAGGGCGTCGAGGAACTCGCGGCTTACTTGGTGAACGAGATCCAGGAAGTGTATCGGCTGCAGGGCGTGTCGATCAACGACAAGCACATCGAAGTCATCGTGCGCCAGATGCTGCAGAAGGTCGACATCACCGATCCCGGCGAGACGGACTTCCTGCCCGGCGAGCAGGTGGACCACACCGAACTCGAAGCCGCGAACGGACGTGCGGCGGCCGAGGGCAAAAAGCTGGCGAGCGGCACACCCGTTCTGCTCGGCATCACCAAGGCGAGTTTGCAGACGCGGTCCTTCATCTCGGCGGCCTCCTTCCAGGAGACCACCCGCGTGCTCACGGAAGCGGCCGTCAACGGCAAGAAGGACACGTTGGAGGGCCTGAAGGAGAACGTCATCGTGGGTCGCCTCATCCCGGCCGGGACGGGCGCCGCCATGTCCAAGCTGCAGCGCGTCGCGAGTTCGCGCGACGATCTCATCCTGGCCCAGAAGGCGTCGACCTCGCAGGAGAACCTGCCGCAACTTCCCTCGCCGGCGGCCGCCGAGTAAGCGGGCGCGGATCGATCGAACGGAAAGGGCGCTTCGGCGCCCTTTTTCGTGCCTGAAAGCCTGCAGCAACTTCGATGTGAGGACGTCGGGATCGCCCGCGTCGAGGAGCCCGCGACGAGAAGCAAGTGTCTCTTCGGCGAAAGTTAACGATTATTCTCTCCACCCCTGGAACCGCGGACTCCCACGCGCCATTGTCAGCGATGCAGGATTTTGGACGACAGTAGGCTCCTATGCCGGTCACTTTCACGCCTTTCCACCAAACCGAAAACGACTTCGCGCTACCCGGGTCACAGGATCAGGAGAGTTTCGCGGATCTGATCGGGCCGATGTTGGCGGGCGCGCAGGCTAGAGGGGTTGCGGATACGCTGGAACTGCTCGGTATCGGCGCCGCCCTGATCGACGCGACGGGGCGTGTTCTGCACATGGGTGGTCGCGGACGTCGCACTTCGGGACGGTGGCTTCGGATGGTCGAGGATCACCTGGTCGCGGACGAACCTGGCGACAACCGGGCGCTTCAGACCTTGATCGGCGCAGCGATCGCCGAACCGTCGAATATGGTCGCCAAAGTGAGACTCGGGCGGGAGCAGGGTGGTGCAGCTCTCGAGATCCGGGCCTTGCGCTTCCCCGTGTCCAACGGCAGGGATCAGTTGCTCCGCGCCGTCCTCATTTTCGAGGACGTTTCGTCCGTCTGATGGTTTGACGCCGCTGCACTTTCTCGGCTGCACAGCGGTAAAACGATTGACGGCGCGGCTATCGGCGGTTAATGAGGGCCAACTTACGGCAGGCCGTAGGCACCTTCGTTTCGGGACGACTCGTCCTGAACCAAAAAGAGCCTAAACGCTGCTGGCCTCTCCTGAGACCTAACCTCGATCGCGTTCGTGATCCTGGTCATTGTTAGAGGCAAGATCGTGGTGCGAAAGCACTGCGGTCCTCTGCATTTGGTGCGCTTGAGGCCTGTGAGGGTCGAAAGCGCGCTTTGCTTTGCACGCGTATTGCCGGTGGTGTCTTCGGGCATCCACGCGATCCGCAGGGAATGGACTTAGAGTAGCTAAACATGCCGACGATCAGTCAATTGATCCGCAAGCCGCGCGTGGTTTCCAAGGCCCGCAACAAGGTGCCGGCGCTGCAGCAGAGCCCGCAGAAGCGCGGCGTCTGTACACGCGTCTACACCACGACGCCGAAGAAGCCGAACTCGGCCCTGCGTAAGGTTGCCAAGGTGCGCCTCACCAACGGCTTCGAAGTCATCGGCTATATTCCGGGAGAAGGTCATAACCTCCAGGAACATTCGGTCGTGATGATCCGAGGCGGCCGCGTCAAGGATCTGCCCGGCGTCCGCTACCATATCCTGCGCGGCGTGCTCGACACCCAGGGCGTCAAGGATCGGAAGCAACGCCGTTCGAAGTACGGCGCCAAGCGTCCGAAGTAACCGGCATCAAAGGAGCACAACGATGTCGCGTCGTCACAGCGCAGAGAAGCGTGAAATCATTCCGGACGCCAAGTATGGCGACGTCACGCTGACCAAGTTCATGAATTCGATCATGTACGACGGCAAGAAGTCGGTCGCCGAGGCGATCGTCTACGGCGCCTTCGAGAACATCGAACAGCGCCTCCGCGTCGAGCCGCTACCGGTGTTCATGCAGGCGCTCGACAACGTCGCGCCGGCCATCGAGGTCCGGTCGCGCCGAGTCGGTGGCGCCACCTATCAGGTGCCCGTCGAGGTTCGCATGGAGCGTCGCCAGGCTCTGGCGATTCGCTGGCTGATCACGGCGGCCCGCGGCCGTAACGACAAGACGATGGTCGACCGGCTTTCGGCCGAACTGATGGACGCTGCCAATAACCGCGGAAACGCTGTCAAGAAGCGGGAAGACACGCACCGGATGGCGGAAGCCAACCGCGCCTTCTCGCACTATCGCTGGTAAGGCCGGCGGTTTCGCGTCATTCGAGGATCGACCTATGCCCCGTAGTCACCCGATCGAAGATTATCGCAATTTCGGCATCATGGCGCACATCGATGCCGGGAAGACGACGACGACCGAACGTATCCTCTACTATTCCGGCAAGTCCCATAAGATCGGCGAAGTCCACGACGGCGCCGCCACCATGGACTGGATGGAGCAGGAGCAGGAGCGGGGCATCACGATCACGTCCGCCGCGACCACGACCGCGTGGAACGGCAAGCGCCTGAATATCATCGACACGCCCGGCCATGTCGATTTCACGATCGAGGTGGAGCGCTCGCTTCGCGTGCTCGACGGTGCGGTTTGCGTGCTCGACGGCAACCAGGGTGTAGAGCCGCAGACCGAGACGGTCTGGCGCCAAGCCGACAAGTACAACGTGCCCCGCATCGTCTTCGTCAACAAGATGGACAAGATCGGCGCCGACTTCTTCAAATGCGTCGACGACATCAAGACGCGAGTCGGCGGCAGGCCCGTCTGCATTCAGCTGCCGATCGGCTCCGAAGCCGACTTCAAGGGCATCATCGATCTCGTCCGCATGAAGGCCGTCGTCTGGGAGAACGAGGCGCTCGGCGCCAACTACCACGACGAAGAGATCCCGGCCGACCATATGGAGCGCGCGCTGGAATACCGGCTCGCCATGATCGAGGCGGCGGTCGAGCTCGACGACGACGCCATGTCGGCCTATCTCGACGGGACGGAGCCCGATGAAGCGACGCTGAAGCGCCTCATCCGCAAGGCGGTCCGGCACATCACGTTTCACCCGGTCCTGTGCGGCACGGCGTTCAAGAACAAGGGCGTCCAGCCGCTGCTCGATGCCGTGGTGGACTACCTGCCGTCGCCGATCGATCGCGAAGCCATCAAGGGCATCGACGTCAACACCGACGAAGAGGTCACCCGCATCGCCAGTGATTCGGAACCTTTCTCGCTGCTTGCCTTCAAGATCATGGACGATCCCTTCGTCGGCACGATCACGTTCTGCCGCATCTACTCGGGTCACATCGAGAGCGGCACGACCGTGCTGAACTCGACCAAGGACAAGAAGGAGCGTGTGGGGCGCATGCTCTTGATGCACGCGAACAATCGCGAGGACATCAAGGAAGCCTTCGCGGGCGACATCGTGGCTTTGGCCGGACTCAAGGACACCCGCACCGGAGACACGCTCTGCGACCTGCAGAAGGCTGTGATTCTGGAACGCATGGAGTTCCCGGAACCCGTCATCGAGATCGCGATCGAGCCGAAATCCAAGGCCGACCAGGAAAAGCTCGGTGTCGCCCTGCAGAAACTGGCCGCCGAGGATCCGTCCTTCCGCGTGTCGACCGATCAGGAGTCCGGCCAGACCATTCTGAAGGGGATGGGCGAACTCCACCTCGACATCAAAGTCGACATCCTGCGTCGCACCTACAAGGTCGATGCCAATATCGGGGCTCCGCAGGTCGCCTACCGCGAGA
>CAXTME010000114.1:0-14309 GCA_964245215.1 uncultured Lichenihabitans sp. | reverse complement strand
GCCTGGCCCGAGAGATCAAGTTCGACTCGGATCTCTGGATCATCGAGGTCGAGGATCGCGCCGGACGCTCGTTTCTGTAGAAGGATGGCGGTGGGCCTTGCCCTGCCTGTTCGGGCCATTCGAGCCGGCCGACATGAGAACTTTTGGGAACATCAACATCCCTCGTCCTGAGCGGAGCCGGCTTGGGGCTCCCGCGGGGGAAGCCCGTTGGAAACGCCGGCGGAGAGCGACCCGCGGCACGCGGTCGTGTCGAAGGGCACTCCAGGGCGCTCGCACCGGCCCTGCATGCTTCGACACGGCCCTGCGGGCCGGCCGGCATGAGGATTTTCAGGGCACCTTCTCCCAGTCATCGTTTGCCAACCGATGGCTTACCGGCCGTCAATCTAACCGGCCTGTCGTTCCTTTCGCACCCCGGGTTCGGTCGGCGTTTGAGCGGCGGGCCTCGCCAAGGAGCGACCATCTTGGTGCGATTGACCCCGCACCGCCGGCTCGGTCTTCGCTGTCGTATCGCGGGGCAAGCGCGCCGCCGCAGGCGTCATGGCGGAAATCAGCCGCGATGCGGTTCGCCGGGGCATCGTTTCCACCAAGGTGGTCAGCATGCGGACCGCCATCACCGAATGGCCGATGGCCGGACCGCTCAGGATGAAGACGCGTGCCGCGAGTTCGGCCGAGGCGCCGATGGCGGCCAAGGCCAGCGCGAGCGGCTCGCCCTTCGGATCGTCGATCAGCCGCCAGACATCGGCAAGCGGCAGGCGGAGGGCCAAGGCCAAGGCCGTGTCGAAGCCGTCCCGATCGGGTGACAGGATGGCACGTTCGACCCGGGTCAGTGCCGCCGTCTCCTCCGGGCCGAGACGCAGCCGTTTGGTCTCGGGACCCAGGTCTTCGCGGCGTGCCGCCAACATGATGGCGGCTCGCTGCTCGCTGCTGGCCACGAGGAACAGGGGCGCTCGATCGGCGGGGTGTTGCTGGCGAACCAGCAGCGCCCGCGCGAGCCCCTCGTCGTCGCGCGACCGGCGCACCAGGTACTGGAAGGTCGTTCGGTCGATCGGCGCAGCTGCGTTCCTGGCCACGGCCAGGAGGACGTCGGGCTCCGGCCGATCCGCCAGAGCTGCGGCAATCGCAAAATCGAGGTCGCTGCGGCCGGCGATGGCCCGGGCGGCGGCCGGAAGACCCCAGTTCGCGACCCCGAGCAGGGCCTCCCGCGGGACGGCGGCATGTTCGAGCACCGGGACCGCGATCGCGCCACCATAGCCGAGGAATCGATCGAGCAAGCTTCGTGGCGTTGCCGGGTGTGGAGCGAGCTTTTCAGCGACGATCAGCCGAACGTCGGCATCGGCGTCGTCGAGGAGGTGCTGCATCATGTCCTCGAACTGGTCGAGGTCGGCTTGCGCATGCTGCGCCTTGCACACGAACAGATCGACCAGCACGCGCAGGAGAACCGGCCTGATGTCGACCTCCGGTGTCTGGCCGAGCTTGACCAGCCGTTCCAACGACTGCCGAAGATCGTCTCCCTGGGCCATATGCACGTCTCACTCACGAAGATTCCACTACTAGTGAGCTATAAGCCGGGTTTGTTGATACATCATTAACCTTCGACATTGCTTAATGATTTGAGGGTTCGCGCTACGCATAGCCACAATCGATGTTATGATTCGGTTAAGGACGACCAAAATGCACAATATCGTCAATTTCGGTTCCGAGCGGCCGAGGCCGCGGCGCCGGGCCGGGATGCCAGGTGACGGCGCCCGGATCCTGTTCTTCACCGGTGTGAGGTATTGCCGGGAGTCCGACGACAACGCTTCCAGCAAATTGAGGGGTGATCAAGCAGACCGCGGCGGCGGCACGATCGGCTCAGGATTGGCGCTCGACCTTGCAGCTCATTGAAGCGAGATCCTGTTCCGACGCCGCATAACCACCAATCCTGGACAACACGTCCAGCGTGACGAAACCTTCATCCTCCGGCGCCACGACCCTCACGTCGCGTACTGGCGCGTCCTCGGCATCGGCCGCGACCGCCCTTTCGAGCTGAGCGGATGTCATCAGGACGAGTTCGAGCTTGCCGTCGTTCCCGGCCCGATCGTTGAGACCGTAGAAGGCCAAGCCAGTGCGGCTGTGGACCGCCAACGCCATGTATCTTGCGGATCCGATCGCGGCCGAAACCCGAAGCGGGCCACGTTCCAGATCGTAACGGCAGATCGCGGTGGCGAGCGATGGATCTCTGCCGGGGAGAGGGTCTCCCGGCATCGAGGCCCGCGGCAGGACCCGCGCCGAAGCGAGTGGCGCGAAAGCTGCGATCCGGGCGAAGGCATCGGCGGGCGCGATCAGCGGCAGCAGCACGATGGAAACGATGTGCACGGCCCCGGCGATCATCAGGACCGCCGCCACGCCCAACACGGCCGCCAGGCTTCCGCTCTTCATGGCGCGGCGCAGGACTGGCGCTCGATCGAGGGCATGACGACCGCCGCGGTCCCTCCCTCGCGATCGGAAAGCGGTGTGTCGTAGAGGCGTAGGTCGAGGGTCATGGGCCCGCGCCCCGGCGTGGGCAGCCAATTTCCCGGCTGCGCCTCGGGCCCGAGCACGAGGGCGAAGTTTCCCGAGAGGTCGCGCACCACGTTCGACGAGGTGAAGCCGAACCGGTGGGCCGGATTGTCGATCACGCGTTCGTCCTCATCGATCGCTGTCAGCGTCCAGAGCCGCGCCTTCGACATCGGGCCGGCCAGCCTGTAGGTGCAGGTGCGGAGAAGCCGGAAGCCGCTGTCGTCGCGCTGCGCCTGGAACAGGACTCCCTCGTTCAAAACCAGCGGCATCTGGCCGGTTTCGGCCAGAAGTGCCCGCCTGTAAGGGTCGCTTGCCGCGGAATCGACGGACGCTTCCCGGGACCACGCACCGATCATCTGTCGGCCCGGGTCCAACTCTCGGTCGAGCGTCAGTGCCGTCGCGACGAGCCCAAGGGCGAGCCCCGCCAACGCGATACCCAACGCCCGCCACGTCGATAATACGTGGTCGACGCCCGAGACGAGGCGGTCCGCGTCGGTCCCGATCGGGATCAGGTCCGAGGTTTGGTGGCGCATCCGACCCCGCTGCGTCGTTCGGTCCGGCAACGGTGTCGACCCTGGCTCCTGGCAATCACGGCGTGTCGAGCCGACCCTTCGACCCACTGTCGACCGGAAGGCTCGCAGCAGACGCCAGGGCTTCGTCGGCAACGGGTACGACGATGGCGGGCTTCAGGGCCGCTCTCGGTCCGGGCGGAGCCGCGGGTGGCGGCCCCGAAGCCGTGACGGGCGGAGCATCGCGACCCGCGATCAGCGCCGTGATGCCGGCGAGCGCCGAGGCGGAGCGTGCGGACAGGACCGTGTGCCGCGCGTTCGCCGGCATCGTCTGCCCCGAAGCCGGCGACGCGCTGGCCGTTGCCGGCGTGCTAGCGTTGCCGAGCCCGAAGGCCGGCTTCGTCTCGATGCCGCGATGCGCATAGGTCATCACATCGTGCCATGTCACGGCCGGCAAGGTCCCTCCCGTCATCTTGTTCATGGGCTGGTAGTCGTCGTTCCCATACCAGACCGCTGCCACGTAATTGCCCGTGAAACCGCAGAACCAGGCGTCGCGGTAGCTGTTGGTCGTCCCGGTTTTCCCGGCCGCGATGACGTCATCCAGCCGAGCCGCTCGGCCCGTGCCGTCGGTGACGACCTTGCCGAGCATATAGTTCAGCTGCGCGACGTCGGCTTGCGGCGCGACCTGTTTCGGGGGTGCCGCATCGCGGTCGTGCCGATAGACGAGATTGCCGTGGCTGTCGCGAATATCGACTACCGCGAAGGGCATGACGCGTTTGCCGCCGTTGGCGAAGGCCGAATAGGCGGTCGCCATGTCGATCACCGTCACCTCGTCGGCTCCCACGGGCAGCGACACCGTATCGGTCAGCGGCGTGTTGAGACCGAGGGCATGGGCTGTCTCGATGATCTTGGCGCGTCCTGCCTTGGGCGAACCATCCCCGATGGCGATCGACAGTTTGACCGCAATCGTGTTCAGCGAATGCGCCAGGGCGGCCCAGAGCGGCAGGGTTCCCATCGACTCGCCCTCGAAGTTCCGCACGCACCAGTTCCCGATACAGACGGGCGAGTCCGTCACCAGCGTGGAGGGCTTGAACTTGCCGGTCTCGAGAGCCGTGAGATAGACGAAGGGCTTGAACGAGGACCCGGGCTGGCGCTGTGCCACCGTCGCCCGATTGAACTGGCTCGCGCCGTAGTCTCGTCCACCCACGATGGCCCTCACGGCGCCGTCGGGCTCCATCACAACCATGGCGCTTTGCTTGGCATGGTAAGTCGGACCGTTCTCGCGCAGCTGATCCTCGATGACGGTCTCGGTATGCTGCTGGATGTCGGAGTCGAGCGCCGTGCGTACCGTCAGAACGCGGTTGCTGCCGAGGCGTCCGGCTTCGGCGAGCTTGCGGACATCGTCATAGGCGTAGTCGAGATACCAGTCCGGAGCCACCTCGCGAGTGCGGTCGACCGGCGTGGCCGGATTGCGCCGCGCGGGATAGACCTGCCCTTCGGTCATGTAGCCCGCATCGACGAGGTTCGACAGGACGTCGCCGGCGCGGGCGCGGGCCGCTGGAAGGTTGATGTGCGGGGCATATTTGGTGGGCGCCTTGAAGAGCCCCGCCAACATGGCGGCCTCCGGCAGGGTGACGTCCCTGACCGAGGTACCGAAGTAGAATTCCGACGCCGCCTGGATCCCGAACGTGCCGCCGCCCATGTAGACGCGATCGAGATAGGTCTGCAGGATCTCGCGTTTCGTGAGATGGTGTTCGAGCCAGAGCGCCAGATAGGCCTCTTTGATCTTGCGCTCGAAGGTCCGCTCGTTCGAGAGGAATAGGTTCTTGGCGAGTTGCTGCGTGATGGACGACCCGCCCTGCACGACACCGGAGGATTTGGCGTTGACCGTGACGGCTCGGAGCGTGCCGATCAGGTCGATGCCGAAGTGCTCGAAGAACCTGCGGTCCTCCGTCGCCAGGATGGCCTGGATCAGGTAGGGAGGCATCTGGTCGATCGGCACGCTATCGTCGTGCAGGATGCCACGCCGACCGACTTCCGCGCCGCTCCGATCGAGGAACGTCACGGCGAGGTCCTGCTTCTTCAGCCAATCGTCGGATGTGTCCTGGAACGCCGGGATCGCCAGGGCGAGCGCCACGACGGCTCCGCCGAGGCCGAGCGTCAGGGTCTCGCTGGCGATCTCCGTCAAGCCACGCCGCCAGCCCGCGACGCTGAACCGATCGGTGAAGGCCGAGTAATCGTCGTAGCTGTCGCGCAGACTGCGACCGCCCTGGAACAGCGATGAATCCAGCCAGGCGTCGAAGGCCAGCAGGGCGCGGCGGAGGCGACCCATCATCCTGTGCCGTCGAACGCCTCCAGCCACGCCTTACTCCTGCCTCACTCTTCGTGCCCGTGGCACTGCCGTTGCAAGCCCACCGCGGCCTGCTCGATCGGCACTTCGCTTCCGAGTTTGCCCGGCGACCATCATATGGCGTGCGCTATGGCGATCATCAGCATGGACTCGCTGTATCGCCGTTTTATTTCGATACCCGCGACCCCAACATGACCTTACCCTTCTGGCGTAAACCTCTTTCGTCCTTAACCGAGACTGAATGGGAAAGCCTTTGCGACGGCTGCGGTCGCTGCTGCCTCGTCAAACTCGAAGACGAGGACACGGCGGAGGTCCATTACACCGATGTGGCATGCACCCTGTTGGATGCCGGAACCTGCGGATGTTCCAACTATCCTGAGCGGCAGACCCGGGTCCCCGATTGCGTGAAACTCACGCCGGAAGCCCTGGACGGCATTTCCTGGCTGCCGCCCAGCTGCGCCTACCGCCTCGTCGCCGAAGGCCGCGATCTCATGTGGTGGCACTGGCTCGTGTCGGGTGACCGGGAGACGATCCATGCCGCCGGCATCTCGGTGCGGGGCAGGGTGGCGGCGTCCGAAGACGATGTCGCGGTCGACGATTTGCCCGAACATATCGTCAAATGGCCGAACCGCTGGCCCAAGAAGGCGCGCCGGCCACAAGCGGCACGGCTTCCGCCGAAGCCTGTCCCGTGAAGATCATGGCGGACGACGAGGCTCGCCGCAGCCGCGCCTACGGGGCCGCCGCGGCATCGCGGATCCAGTCTCGGTAGGGCGCCAACCACAGGGCCTGGGTCACGGCGCCGCATTGTGCCGCACCGGTGCCGCTGGCCCAGAGCGTCAGCGCCACGACCAAGCCTCCGTCGGCCCCGAAGACCGGGCCCCCCGAATCGCCCGTGCAGGCGCCGAGCCCCTGGCGGCGCGGGTCTTCCGCCCAGAGCAGCATTGCGGAGAGCGGCTCACGCGTGGCGAGCGTCGCTTCCCGCAACTGGCCGGAACTCTTGCCGTCTCCCTCGCGCGTCACCCCGAAACCGACGACCCTGAACGATGTGCCGGCCGTCACCGCCCCAGGTTCGCCGATGGTCGCGGCCGAAAAGCGATCGGGCAGGGGCTGTGCCATCGTGATGACGGCGAGATCGATCGACCTTTCACGCTTCGCGATGGCGTCGGCGCGATACCCCGGATGTCGGACGACACGGGTCACGGCGAGCAGCACGGGGGCGCCCTCGGCATCGCGATAGTGGATCCTCACGTCGGCGCCTTGCGGGACACAATGCGCTGCCGTCAGCACGGAGGTCCGGCCGATCACGATGCCGGAGCAGAAGCCCGCGGCCGATCCCCTGCGTTGCAGCACCATCACGATGGAACCGGCGTGGGCATCGCCGTCCGCCGAAGCTCCGACCACGGCCTCGGCCGGCAGGGGTCGGGAGACGAGGCCGAGGGTGAAGACCAGGCAGACCAGCGTACGAACAGGTTTCATGGCTCGGGCGTAGCGGTCAAGACAAAGGGCTGCAAGCTGCCGACGCTTCCGCGACAGGTGGAGTCGCGCGATAACGAGACACGGGCTTGCGACGCGATGATTGTCGGGGCCGACTTCGGCCACTTCGAATGAACGGCAGGACAGCATGAGGACGCACGCGCGTGTGGTAGTGATCGGCGGCGGCGTCGTCGGCGTTTCGACGCTCTATCACCTTGTCAAGAAGGGCTGGTCCGATTGCGTTCTCGTGGAGCGCAAGGAACTCACCTCGGGTTCGACCTGGCATGCGGCCGGCCTGCTGCCGCTGTTCAACGTCAGCTATTCGGTCGGGCAGATCCACAAATATTCCGTGGCGCTCTACAAGCGTCTCGGCGAAGAGACCGGAATGGATGTCGGCATCAGGCCGGTGTCGAACATCCGCATCGCCCGCACCAAGGATCGCCTCGACGAGTACAGCTACTACACGGGCATCTCGCGCACGATCGGCGGCATCGAGGTCAACGTCCTCACGCCCGAGCAGCTGAAGGAGATCTGGCCGCTGTGCGAGACCGACGGGCTGCTGGGCGCCATCCAGCACCCGCAGGACGGCTACATCCAGCCGGCCGACCTCACGCAGGCCCTGGCGCGCGGGGCGCGCGATGGGGGCGGGGAGATCAACCGCAACACCACGGTCCTGGCGATCGAGCGGACCGACGGCGGCGAGTGGTTGGTCAAGACCGACAAGGGCGACATCACCTGCGAGCATGTCGTGTCGTGCTCGGGCAACTTCGCCCGCCAGACCGGGCGCATGGTGGGGCTGCAGGTTCCCGTCATCCCGGTCGAGCACCAGTATATCGTGACCGAGCCGCACCCCGCGATCCTCGAGCGCAAGGCCAAGGGTCTGCCCGAGATGGGCGTGCTGCGGGAATCCGATTCGTCCTGGTACATGCGCGAGGAAGCCGGCGGCCTCCTGCTCGGCCCGTACGAGGAGGGTGCGCCAGCCTGCTACGTGCACGGTCCGTCGCCCGAAAGCGAGTACGAGCTCTTCCAGGAGGACCTCGAACGGCTGATGCCGCATATCGAGGCGGCCATCACCCGCGTGCCGGCCTTCGGCGAGGTCGGGATCAAGAAGGTGTATAACGGCGCCATCGCGTATACGCCCGACGGCTCTCCCATCGTCGGCCCGGCTCCCGGCGTACCCAACTTCTGGCTGAACGAAGGGCATTCCTTCGGCGTCACGGCGGCCGGAGGGGCGGGCTGGCAATTGGCCGAGTGGATCGTCGAGGGCGAACCGACCATCGACATGATGGGCGTCGACCCGCGGCGTTTCGGCCGCTACGCCAGCCAGGGCTATCTCGTCCAGAAGAACGAGGAAGCCTACGCCAAAGTCTTCGCGACCCATTACCCGGACGAGGAGCGGGCCGCGGCACGCCCGCTGCGGCAGACGCCCTGCTACGACCGCATGAAGGCGCTTGGTGCGGTTTTCGGCTCGATCTACGGCTGGGAACGGCCGAACTTCTTCGCCCCGCTCGACTACGAGCTCAGCGAAGCGGATCTCGCCAAGGAAGAGGTGATCCTCAACGAGAACCATCCGCCCAAAGCCGATAGCGACAAGATCAAGGAGCGCTGGAGCTTTCGTCGCTCGAACTACTTCGACCTCGTGGGCGCCGAATGCCGCAACGTACACGAGAACGTCGGCCTTCAGGACATGTCGGCCTTCGCCAAATTCGAGGTGTCGGGGCGTGGTGCCGCGGCTTGGCTCGACCGGATCCTGACCAATCGCATCCCCAAGGCGCTGAACCGCGTCACGCTGACGTACCTGCTCACGGCGCGCGGTGGAGTCCGGTCTGAATTCACATTGACCCGCGTCGCGCCCGACCGGTTCTACCTGGTTTCGGCCGGCGCGCTCGAAACCCACGATTACGACGTCCTGTCGAAGCTGCTTCCCGAGGACGGCAGCGTGCGGATCGACAAGGTGACGACACAATATGGCGTTTTGGTCCTGGCCGGACCGAACTCGCGCGCGGTCCTGGCCAAGGTGGCCGATATCGACGTATCCAATGCGGCATTTCCCTGGCTGACGGGCCGCCATCTCTCGATCGGGGCGGCCGGGCTCATGGCGTTGCGGGTGAACTTCCTCGGTGAACTCGGCTTCGAATTCCACCATCCGATCGAGATGCAGAACTACATCTTCGATCGTCTGATGGCGGCTGGCGCGTCCTTCGGGATCAAGCCGTTCGGCATCCGGGCCATGGACGCGCTGCGGCTCGAGAAATCCTACAAGCTGATCCCGCGCGAGCTCTCGATCGAATACGCGGCATTGGAGTCAGGGCTCGACCGCTTCATCGACTTGAAGAAGCCGGACTTCATCGGCCGCGACGCTTTGCTGCGCTGGAAGGAGAAGGGGTTCGCCAACCGCAGCGTGACGCTGCGGATCGAGGGCGTGACGGACGCCGATGCGCGCGGCTCCGAGCCGGTGTTCCACGGCGGCGAGATCGCGGGACGGACGACGTCGGGCGGCTACGGATGGCGGACCGGCCAGTCTCTCGCTCTCGCCATGGTGAGGCCCGACCTCGGCGAGCCGGGGACGGAACTCGAGATCATCGTGCTCGGCGAGCGACGCCGTGCCGTCGTGATCCCGGAGAGCCCGTTCGATCCGGAGAATACCGCTTTGCGTGGATAAGGTGGCGACCACCGCGGCTCAAGCTTCCGTCAACCATCTTTCGAAGGAAGTTTGCCGAGCAGGCCTCTGTAGCAAGAAAACCGTATCTCGTTCCTTTATCGTGACCGGACGAGCCAATGGAGCTTGAACAGCCATGCGTGTGCTCATTGTTGCGGCGATCGCAGGCTTCTTGGTTCCGGCCATGGGACAGGCCGCGAGGGCCTGTGATCCTGTGGTTCAAGGGTGCGGCCGCAACATCGTCGTCTTCCCGGCCTATACGTCAGAAGGTCGGCGGATCGGTTCGGTAGCCGACGTTGTCCGTCGCCGACCGACCCTCGAGATCAGCCGCACGACCGGTCAGCCGCTGACGGTAATGTACAACGACCCGACTCGAGTATCCGGTGCCGTGGATCCGGACCTCATCCTGATGCCGCTGCCGCGTGCGCGTTCTTCGCGAACGAGGGCCGTGTATCCGGTCGGCTACTGAGGTTTTCCCTCACCCACCACATCGACCAACCAGGACCGCGCCTTGTCGACCTCCTCCCAGGGGATCTCGCCGATGGGGAACTCGGCCGCCAAGATGACGCTCATCACGGCGTTGATGCGGTCGAGCGTGCTCCGATACCTGGACCCTCCTTCGCGCCGGTGAGCCGCGATCACCATGTCGCGGAAGGTCGCGAGCCGGCTCACGGCCTGGGAGAGTGCGCGCCCGTCGCGCACCGGTCTTGCCGCGATGGCGCGATCGAGGTGTTGCAGGGCATCCCGGCCAGACGGGTGCTCAGTGACCGCCATGACGGCCCGCCTCGTCGAGCCGGCCGGCGCGGATCGCGCAGGTGACGGCCTTGGTCGAGTGGATGCTGGTGTTGGCGTCGCCCGTGATGGCCAGGAGCACATTCGCGATCGCGCCCGGGTTGTAGCCCTGGCGGCCGAACACCCACGGCATCCCGACCTGGTGCACCGTGCGTCCGTCGATCGTGAACGGCCGCACCCGATCCGTCACCATGGCCTTGACCTCGATCGCACCGCGCAACGTCGAAATCACGGTCCAGCCAAGGTGGCGGATGCCGAGGTCCCGCGCCAGTTCCGGTGACACTTCCACGAAGGCTTCCGGCTGCAGCTCCGCCGTATGTGGCATGACGCGGGTCGAGATGCCGCCGCAATGAAGTTCCGTCAGTCGATAGGTCGTGAAAATGTGAGGAAAGCGCGGGTCCGACGTCTCGTGCAGGTCGTTTCCCGGCCGGGGCCAGATCTTGGCGGTCGGGTTGCTCTGCTGGGCGTAAAGCGGGTTCGAGACCGGGCTTTCGAGGGGCTCGTAATGGGCCGGCAACGGACCGTCCTTGAGGCCGCTTGGGACGAAGAGCTGGCAGTGACCGTCCGCCTCCATGATGAAGGGTCGGTCACCACCCAGAGCTTCCATGCCGACTGGCTCCTTCGACCAATCCGGCCTCTCGTCGGGGCGCTTGGTGAGGACGAAATCCGGCACGTCGTCCCCCGTCCACCGGGCCGAGGCTTCATCCCACCAGACGAGTTTCTTGCGCTCCGACCATGGCTTGCCGTCGACATCCGCCGAGGCGCGATTGTACAGCGTCCGCCGGTTCGAGGGCCAGGCGAAGGCCCAGTCGAGGTGATTTCCTTTGCCGCCTGGTCCGTCCGCTTTGCGGGAGCGCGCCAGGTTGCGGCCGTCTTCCGGGAAAACCCCGCAATACATCCAGCCGCCGCAGGCCGTGGATCCATCGTCCTTGAGCTCCTGGTAGCTCGCGACCTGCTTGCGATCCGCGACCCTGTAGCCGTTGATCTCCTTGAGCACGGCTTCGGCATCCGGCTCACGGCGTTCGCCCTTCAGCGGATAGTCCCAGGTAAGCGCCTGGATCGCGGCGTCGCGCGTCTCCCGGCTGTCGGCGTAGAGGCGCTTCAGTCGCGCCCCGAGGTGATAGATGAACCAGAGATCGGAACGGCTGTCGCCCGGCGCTTCGCAGACGACATCGTGCCATTGCACGAGCCGGCTCGTGTTGGTGACCGTGCCGTCCTTCTCACCCGGCATGGCGGCCGGCAAGAAGAACACTTCGGTACCGATCCGGTCGGGGCTGGTCTCCCCCTTCTCGACGAGCCGGCCGCTTTGCCAGAAATTGGCACTCTCCATCATGGCGAAATCGCGGACCACCAGCCAATCGAGATTGCCGAGGCCCTTCTCGACGAGATCAGCATTCACGGCACCGACGAGAGGGTTTTGGCCGAGGATGAACTGGCCTTTCACGACACCGTCCGCCATCGCCAGCGTCATGGGTAGCTGCGAGACGTCGCCGGTCAGCTTGGGGATGTGCTGGTAGCCGTATTGGTTATCGGCAGAGGCGTTTTCGCCGTACCAGGCCTTCAGCAGGCTCACCATGTATTTGGGAAAGTTGTTCCACCAGCCGGTCGGCGGTGTCTCGACTTTGAGGTAACGGTCGAGCGAGGCGTGATCCTGAAAGGCGTTCGGCTGCGGCAGGTAGGTCGGCAGCATGTTGTAGAGCGTCGGGATATCGGTCGAGCCCTGGATGGAGACATGGCCGCGCAACGCCATGATGCCTCCGCCCGGCCGCCCGACATTGCCGAGAAGACCCTGGATGATGGTCGCGGCCCGAATGATCTGCACGCCGGTGGAATGATGCGTCCACCCGACCGCGTAGCAGAAGGCACCCGTCCGCTCGCGCCCCGAGTTTCTGGCCAAGGCGTCGGCCACCTGCAGAAAGACCTGCCGCGGGCAGCCCGTCACCCGCTCCACCATCTCTGGCGTGTAACGGGAGAAGTGGCGGCGCATGATCTGATAGACCGTGCGGGGGTGCTGTAGCGTCCGGTCCTCCGGCGGCGGCCCTTTCCGCATGGACTGTGGGTCGGACGACGAGCCCTTCACGGCGTGTTCCTCCGTCGCGGGGGACACCGTCTTGCCCTCGTATTGCCAGGTCCCTTCGGCGTAAGCCTCCTGGTCGGCATCGAAGCCCGAGAACACACCTCCGTTCGCGTCGACGTCCTCGAATCCCGCGTCGATGATGTGGGCGATGTTCGAATAGGCCATCGCCCATTCCTTGAACCAGAGATCGTTCTCCAGAATGTAGTGGATGATGCCGCCCAGGAACGCGATGTCGCTTCCGGACCGGAGGGGAGCGTGGATGTCGGCCAGGGCGGAGGTTCGCGTGAAGCGTGGGTCGACGTGAATGACGGTCGCGCCGCGACGCTTGGCTTCCACGACGAAGCGAAACGCGACAGGATGGTTCTCCGCCATGTTGGAGCCCATGATCACGATGCAATCGCTGTTTTCGAGGTCCCAGAGCGCCATGGTGGCTGCACCGCGCCCGAACGACGTCCCCAAACTGGGTACCGACGACGAGTGTCAGATGCGCGCCTGGTTCTCGATGTTGAGCATCCCCAATCCCCCACCGAAGAGCTTCTTGATGAGGTAGTTCTCCTCGTTGTCCATGGTTGCGCCGCCGAGCGAACCCAGGGCCATGGTGTGGTTGACGGTCCGGCCGTCCGGGAGCGTTTCGACGAACGTTTCGTCCCGGGTCTCCCTCAGCCGGTCCGCGATACGGTCCATCGCCCATTCGAGCGGCTTTTTCTCCCAGTGGTCCGAGTAGGGTGCGCGATAGAGAACGTTCGTGATCCGCTGCGGCGACAAGAGCATGCCGAGCGTTCCGGCGCCTTTGGGACAGAGCGTGCCCTGGTTGACCGGTGAGCGCGGATCGCCTTCGATGTGGATCGGCCGGCCGTTCTTGCTGTAAATGAGTTGAGCGCAGCCCACCGCGCAGAATGGACAGATGCTCGTTCCGACACGGTCAGCCTGTTCGAGACGCGGGCGCAATTGCCGCGAGGTCTCGCTTTCGGCGGCCTTGGACTTTACATTCTGTCCGGCGATCTGTCGTGGCAACGACCAATCGCGGAGAAACCCCTTCAGGTGTCCGGATAGGCCTTGGCTGAGCTTGGTCATGGGGTACCCCGGCGGCTGGCGGACGACAATCGGATCGAATCCGGCTTGGTTCCCGGGTGGGGCGCTATGTCGGCTGCAACAAGGCTGCGACCGGGCACGTTAGCGTTTCAGATGAGAAGAAGGGTCAGGACCGGCATGGCAAAGATGAGCGGTCGGATCACCCTTGTACAGGAAAGCCGGTTCGTATTGACCGACCCCGCTGGCATTTCACATCTGTTCACACTCAGCCCTCACGCCGGCGCCGAACCGTCGCAACTCCCCCCTCTCGCGGCCCGTCAGGCCAAGGTCGAAGTGACCTATGGGGAAGTCCAGAACATGATCACGTCGCTCGCGACGCGTATCGACCTGTTGGATGAGACGGCGGCGGAACCGGCGCTGTGAGACTGCACCCCCGGGTTGCGGACCATGCGTGGTCGAGCCTCGACCACGTCATCCCAAACGAGTCCGAACTGACCGCCGGTGTGCTGATCCAGCCCGGAAAATCCTACGGCTTCTTTACCGACACGACGCTGTGCATCGGCTGCAAGGCCTGCGAGGTCGCCTGCAAGGAATGGAACAACCTGCCGGCCGACGATTTCGGGATGACCGGCGATAGTTTCGACAATACGGGATCACTGTCGTCGAACACGTGGCGGCACGTGGCCTTCGTCGAGAAGACGGGGCAGGGCGGCGTCAGAGAGACGAACGGCGCTCCGTTCCAAAGCGGCTGGTTGATGCTCAGCGACGTTTGCAAGCACTGCCACAACGCGCCCTGCCTCGAAGCCTGCCCCACGGGGTCGCTCTTCAAGACGGAGTTCGACACCGTCGTGGTCCAGCAGGACATCTGCAACGGCTGCG
>CAXTME010000113.1:0-14543 GCA_964245215.1 uncultured Lichenihabitans sp. | reverse complement strand
TCGGCCTCGAGGATTGGCAGGGGCGGCGCGGCTACGACGCGCAGGTCGGCGAGCGGGGCGTCAAGCTCTCGGGCGGCCAGCGCCAACGCGTGGCGATCGCCCGGGTGATCCTCAAGGACGCGCCGATCCTGGTGCTCGACGAGGCCACCTCGGCGCTCGACAGCGAAGTCGAGGCCGCCATTCAGGAGAGTCTCGCCGAACTGATGGGCGGCAAGACCGTGATCGCCATCGCGCACCGGCTCTCGACGATCGCCCGCATGGACCGGCTGCTCGTCATGGACCGGGGGCGTGTCATCGAGACGGGCTCCCACGCCGAACTCCTCGCCCGGCGCGGCCTCTACGCCGACCTCTGGCACCGGCAATCCGGCGGCTTTATCGACGACGCGGCGTGAGGGGAGCGGAAGCACACATACCCCACATCGTGCTGAGCCGGCCCGCAGGGCCGTGCCGAAGCACGCGACGGGCTCTGAAGCATCCTTCGACACGACCGCGTTCCGCGGCCGGCTCAGGATAAGGCGCGGATGAAACGCGATAAGATCACCGGAGCGAATGAGGCTTCTCGCCACCTCGCACTGTGTGGGTCGCCGAACCGTACAGTTCTTTGCGATCAACGGGGAGGTGTCGCTGTTCCGGCCGGTACGGCTCGCGCTATGCGGTCCGTTGCGGAGGAGATCGACATGCAGCGGAAGACGGACGGGTGGGGATGCGGCCTCGTGGGCGTGATCATCTTCAGCGGATCTCTGCCGGCGACGCGGATCGCGGTCGGTGGCTTCACCCCGATGTTCCTGACCTCGGCGCGGGCCGTGATCGCCGCGCTGCTCGCGGTGGCGCTGCTGCTGGCGCTTGGGCAGAAACGCCCTCGATCGAGCGACCTCGGGTCGCTCGCCATCGTGGCGCTCGGCGTCGTGATCGGCTTTCCCTTGCTGACCGGGTTGGCGCTTCAGCACATCACCTCGGCGCATTCGATCGTTTTCATCGGCCTGCTCCCGCTCGCCACCGCGGCATTCGGCGTGCTGCGGGGCGGGGAAAGACCGCAGGCGGGTTTCTGGCTGTTTTCCATCGCGGGCAGTGTCTCGGTCGCAGGTTTCGCCCTGACGCAGAGCGGCAGCGCCTCGTGGCGCGGCGATAGCCTGATGGTGGCCGCGATCGTGCTCTGTGGATTGGGTTATGCGGAGGGCGCGACGCTGTCGCGGCGGCTCGGTGGCTGGCAGGTCATCTCGTGGGCTCTGGTGCTGGCGCTGCCCATCATGGCGGTTCTCGCGCTCGCGACCCTTCCGAGAACGCTGAGCGGCATCGGCCTGCCGGTCTGGGCCGGGCTCGCCTATGTGTCGGTGTTCAGCATGCTGATCGGCTTCGTCTTTTGGTACCGCGGGCTGGCCCTCGGCGGGATCGCGCGCGTCGGGCAGTTGCAACTGCTCCAGCCCTTCTTCGGGCTGGCGCTAGCCGGGCTCCTGCTCCACGAACCCGTGGCCTGGACCATGATCGCCGTGACGGGATTGGTCGTGCTCTGCGTGGCGGGGGCGAAGCGGTTCGCGTGACCACGCTGACATTGTCCCTAGTTTCCAGTAACACCCGCCAGGCGCGGCAGGAGCTTCAGCGCATTGCCGGCCGTGATCATCTCGCGGTCCGCGGCCGAATATCCCTCGAAGCCGGCGAGGTTCTCTCGGGCAAGCGCGATCTTCTCGCCCGGAAAGAACGGCAGGTCGTAGCCCGTGAGCAATTTCGACGTGTCATGCGAGGCCTTCAGGGCCGCCAACGACGCCGGATAGCTGACGATTGCCGTATCGTAATAGAGCGCGCCGATCGCCCCGTTGACTCTGGCGGCCCCCGCTTCCGGGTCCTCGTGCCGCTTCCAGGGTAGGAGCACGGCCAGGCGCGGCTGGAGGAACGGCACGGTTCCTCCACCGTGCGACGCGATGATCTTCAGGTCCGGGCAACGGGCGATCGTGTCCGAGTCGATCAGGCTGACGATCATCCGGGTCGTCTCGGCCGGGTATTCGAACGCCGGCGCCGGATAACCCTGGACCACGATGTCGTTCGACGGCCCCTCGGTCGGATGGACGAAGACGACGGCCTTGCGGCGGTTCAACTCGTCGAGCACCGGCGCCAAGGCGGGGTTGCCGAGATACACGCCATCGTAGTTCGTCATGACCACGACGCCGTCCATCCCGAGCACGTCGAACGCGTAGGCGATCTCCTCGAGGGCCGCGTCGATGTCGGGCAATGGCAGCGTCGCGAAACCGCCGAAGCGCGAGGGTCGGTCGCGGACGATCTCGGCCAGCTCGTCGTTCAGAACACGACTGAGCCTGGCTGCGGCGTCGCCCTGCCAGAAGCGGATGCCCGGCGAGGAGAGCGACAGGACGTCCGTCTGGATGTCGTTTTGGTCCATCACGTCGAGACGCGCCTTCGCGTCCCAGCGGGCCATGGGAAACCCGATCTCCTTCGCCGTGATGCCCCTATGGTCGAGGGCCTTCAGGTAAAGGTCCGGAATGAAATGCGTGTGAACGTCGATGGACCCCATACCGGCACCCTCTCAAGAGTAATACCAAGAGCGGAAAGAAATAACCGGTGTTCTCTCCGCGCATCATCCAGAGCGGAGCCGGCGTCTCCGACGCGCTGGAGCCCCAAGCCGGCTCCGCTCAGCAAGAGGATGAGTGAGAACTTTCCGCCTTGGTATAGGTTCGATCGACCGGCGACCAGCATCGGTCGCCGTCGCGTCAGGGCCGTGCCCACGCCAGGTCGGGACCCACGGGCACGATGCCGGTCGGGTTCAGGTGCTTGACCGAGTAATAGCCACGCTTGATGTGGTCGAGGTCGACCGTATCGCGGACGCCGGGCACGCCGAGCATGCGGCCGAGATAGGCCGTGAGACCCGGATAGTCGGCGATCCGGCGCAGGTTGCACTTGAAGAGCCCGTGATAGGCGGCATCGAAGCGCACCAGCGTCACGAAGAGCCTGAGGTCGGTCTCGGTCAGCCGGGTGCCGAAGAGATACGGGCCGCCCTGGGCCAGGCGGGCCTCGACACGATCGAGCGTGGCGAACACGCCGGCAAAGGCCTCGTCATAGGCGACCTGCGTGGTGGCGAAGCCCGCGCGATAGACCCCGTTGTTGAGCCCGGGATAGAGGACGTCGTTAAGCCGGTCGATCTCGGGCCTCAGGTCTTCGGGGTAGAGGTCGAGGCTCGCATCGGCGAGGGACCCGAAACCGGCGTTGAACATCCTGACGATATCGGCCGATTCGTTGTTGACGACCGTGCCCCGCGCCCGGTCCCAGAGGATCGGTACCGTGGCGCGGCCCGTGTAGTGCGGATCGGCGCGCGTGTAGAGTTCGTGCAGGGTGGCGGCGGCGTTCACCGCGTCGGCGCCCTCTGCGAAACGCCAGCCCTGGTCGGTCAGTTCGGGCTCGACGATCGACACCGCGACCGCATCCACGAGACCTTTCAGACTGCGCGCCATGAGGGTCCGCGACGCCCAGGGGCAGATCAGGGCCACGTAGAGATGGTAGCGGCCCGCCTCGGCCGCGAAACCACCCTCGCCGGTCGGACCCGCGGATCCGTCGGGCGTCACCCAGTTCCGGAACGAGGAGTCCCGGCGCACGAAGCCGCCCTTGGCGTCCACGCCCTGCACGGGCTGCCAACTCTCGTTCCACTTGCCATCGACGAGCATGGGATCAGGCCTCGGGGCTGGTGAGGGTCAGGGACGTGCCCCAGGGGTCGCGCAAGGCGAGGACGGATCCGCGCCGCGCCGCAACGGCACCGGCTTCGGTGGCGCGGCGCTCGATGGCGTCGAGCGTGGCGGCATCCGCGACGTCGATGCCCACATCCGCGAGCCCGGTCGCGGGTTCGGTCCGCGGGCCTGCGTTGCGGCTGTTCCAGATGTTGGCCCCGAGATGGTGATGGTAGCGGTCCGACCCGAAGAAGCTGCCTCCGGGGTACCGGGCGGTGAGCGGCACGCCGAGCACACCATCGTAGAAGGCCTCGGCGGGTGCGATGGCGCCGACCTGGAGATGGACATGCCCGACGGTCGAGCCCTCCGGTACGCCGTCCCAGGCGGTCGGCCCCGCGTCGCGCATCAGCGCGTCGGTATCGAGCGGATCGGTCCGCATCGCGATGGTTTCGCCGGACCACGCCCAGGTGCTGCGCGGCCGGTCGCTGTAGATCTCGATGCCGTTGCCCTCGGGGTCGGAAAGGTAGATGGCCTCGCTGACGCCGTGGTCGGCCATGCCCTCGACCGGAAAGCGCTCCTTTGCGGCATGGCGGGTCCAGCGGCCGAGGTCGGCCCGGCTCGGGAGCAGAAAGGCCGTGTGGAACAGGCCGGCGTCGCGCGGCGAACGAAAACGCGCCTGCGCGTCCCGCCGCAGTTCGATGAGAACGGTCGTGCCGGTGCCGAGGCGCAGGCTTGCGCCGTCGCGTCCGAGTTCGCGCAAGCCGACGACCTCGCGATAGAAGCCACCGACACGGTCGAGGTCGTGCACGGTCAGCACCACCGTGCCGATCCGCAAGGACGAAGGGTCGTCGATGGCCATCGTGTCGCTCCAGAGTGGATCGGCGCGGGGGGACGCCGCATGGCGTCCACGCCACTGGCGATCTCCCGCGATCGAACGGCTGCAGCATATCGAGATCTCCGAGAAGGATCATCGACTCAGATGTTGGAACACCTCACACTGGGGGTTGGAGGCGATGGGATGCTGGACCAGATCACGGGCATGCGGGTCTTCGTGCGCGTGGCGGCCGTCGGCAGCCTCGCCGGGGCCGGCCGTGCCCTGGACCTCTCGCAGACCATGGTGACGAAACACGTGGAAGCGATCGAGACGCGGCTCGGGACCAAGCTCCTGCACCGCTCCACGCGCAAGCTGACCCTGACCGAGGCCGGGCGCACCTACCTCGAGGCCTGCGGACGCATCCTGACCGAGATCGCCGAAGCCGAAGAGGCCGCGGCCGCGGGTCAGGCCGAAGCGCGTGGATTGCTGCGGATGAACGTTCCAGTCTCGTTCGGAACACGCTGCATCGCGCCTCTGATCGGCACGTTTCACGCCCGATACCCGAAGGTCATCATCGAATTCGGTCTCAACGACCGCGTGGTCGACCTCGTCGACGAGGGATGGGATCTCGCGGTCCGAATCGGGGTCTTGCCGGATTCGAGCTTGATGGCGCGGCGCCTTGCACCCTGCCGCACGGTGGTCTGCGCTTCGCCGGCCTATCTCGAGTCGCAGGGGGCGCCCCGCACCCTCGCCGACCTGTCCCGCTGCAACTGCCTCGGCTACACGCTCTCCGACCGGATGGGCACGAGCCAGTGGAGCTTCGGACCGGACGCGACCATCAAGGTCGCGGTCTCGGGCACATTCCAGGCCAACAATGGAGACGCCCTGCGCGAAGCGGCGCTCGCGGGGTTGGGGGTGATCTACCAGCCGACGTTCCTCGTGGCGGAGGATCTCCGAACCGGAGCGCTGATCGGCCTGGACCTCGACGAACCGCCCGCGCCGGCGGGCTACATCCACGCGATCTTCCGGCCCGACCGGCGCCTGCCGCTGAAGTCCCGCGTCATGATCGAATTCCTGGCCGATCGCTTCGGACCCGAGCCGCCCTGGGACCGGAACGACGCCGGAGGTTGCGTCGGTTAAAGCAGCGCGAAGGCAGCCGCCACCAGGATCGTCGCCCCCATCAAAACGTTCATCGTCCGCTCTCCCGAGGGGCTCAGAACGAGCCGACCCAGCGCCGTCCCGATCCAGAGCCAAGCGAGATCGACGATGATCATGACAAGGATACAGAGAGCCACCTTGAGAACGGCATCGTTCACTTCGTCGGTTTCGAGGATCTTGAAGGACGCCATCAAGGAGACGAATGCGAGATAGGCCTTCGGATTGGTCAGTCCGAGGATGAGACCTCGTCGAAATGAGGCTCCGGCGGGGGCGAGCGGGTGCGCGTCGGCCTTTCCGACCGGCGCCGTCGCTATGCTCCAGGCGAGCCACAGCAGATAGGTCGCCGCGATGATCGTCAGCGCTGCCGCGGCGATCGGCGCTTCGAGCATCGCCGAAACCAGCCCCGCGGCGCACAGACTCGCAGCGAGTCCCAAGCCGAGTTGCAGGCCCCAATAGAGCGGCAACCCGCGAGACCAGCCCTCGGCTCTCCCGACCGCGAGCAGGACCGCAATCGCAGGTCCCGGCGATCCGAGAAGCGCGGTCGCTGCGGCGATGAACACAATGACGTTCCAAATCATCCAGGTCACCATCGCAACATAAACATATAACCATATCTATATGTGATTCGTTTTGATTTAGCCACTCCACCGCGAGCGCGCGACCCGTTATGACACCGTCGGGCGCCCTGCAACCACGAGACCGATGTCCCTCCTGCAACACCCGCGCACGTTGCCGCTGCTTGTCGCCGGGGCGTTCTTCATGGAATTTCTCGACGGCACGGTGATCGCCACGGCGCTGCCCGCCATGGCCCAGAGCTTCGCCATGCGGCCCGTCGATCTGTCGGTCGGCATGTCGGCCTACCTCTTCACGCTGGCCCTGCTGCTTCCGGCCAGCGGCTTCATGGCGGAACGCTTCGGGGCCCGCACGGTCTTCTGCTCGGCCATCGCGGTGTTCACGCTCGCCTCGATCGCCTGCGGGCTCAGCACCGGATTGTGGAGCTTCACCCTGGCCCGGATCGTCCAGGGCGCGGGTGGCGCCATGATGGTGCCGGTAGGTCGATTGTCGGTGCTGCGCGCCACGCCGAAATCCGACCTCATGCGCGCCATCGCGATTCTGACCTGGCCGGCGCTCGCGGCCCCGATCCTGGCGCCGCCGCTCGGCGGCTTCATTACGACCTACGCGAGCTGGCGCTGGATCTTCTTCATCAACGTGCCACTCGGCCTTGCAGGCCTCCTGCTGGCCTGGTTCGTGGTGCCGGCCACGCGCGCCGACGCGAGCCGCCGCTTCGATTGGCTCGGCTTTGTCCTGGCCGGGCTCGCGGTGCTGTTCCCGCTATCGGTCGTCGAGCTCCTGGGGCGCGAGACCGTCGATTGGACGATGGTGCTGGGGTTATCGCTCGCGAGCCTCGGCTTCGGGTGGCTCGCCTTTCGTCACATGAAACGCCACACCGCCCCGCTCCTGCCGCTCGACGGTCTCGCGGTGTCGAGCTTCATGCGCAGCGTGTTCGGGGGATCGTTGTTCCGGATCGCGGTCGGTGCCGTGCCGTTCCTGCTGCCCCTCATGTTCCAGATCGGTTTCGGACTCGACGCGTTCCGATCGGGCCTCCTGGTCCTGGCCCTTTTCGTGGGCAACATGGGGATCAAACCGATGACGAGCGCGGTCCTGCGTCGCCTCGGTTTCCGGGCCGTCCTGATCTGGGATGGTGTGCTGGCCGCCGTGGCGATCGTGGCCTGCGGCGCCATCACGCCCACCATGCCGCTCGCGCTGACCGTCGCGTTGCTGATCTTCGCCGGCGCGACCCGCTCCATGGGGCTGACGACCATCAACACGCTGGCCTTCGCCGAGATGCCGCCGGCGCATCTGAGCGGCGCCAATACGTTGTTCAGCATGCTCCAGCAGCTCTCGTTCGGGCTCGGCGTCGCGATCGGGGCCGTGGCGCTGCGCATCGCGCAGAACTGGCGCCCGGCCGAAGCCCCGCACGCGACTCCGCTGGAGTTCCGCATCGCCTTCGCGCTCGTCGGCGTCGTGGCGCTCGGCGCCGTTCTCGACGCCCTCAGCCTGCCGGCCGACGCAGGCGACGAGGTGGCGCGGGGCTGACGGAGGCCCCGGGCCTCCGCCCGGGTCAGTGCCGCGGCATGGCCGCGATCTTGTCGAGCAACTGGAGCGTAAAGTCCGCGCAGACCTTCATGGGCTCGTCGTCGGCACATTTGATGCCGATGTCGGCCTCGCCGGTCTCGATGTGGAAGCGGGCGGCTTTCGAGGGCGGCGGCCTCAAATGGCCCATGCGGTGAGGCCGCATGTCGTCGCCGTCCCGGGTACCCGCCTGACCGTCGGGCGGCATGCGGCCATCCAGTGATCCATTGTCGCCAGATGACGGGGGCGCTTCGGGAGGAGGCGGCGCCGTTTGGGCGAGAGCTTGTCCTGCAAGCAACGCGAGTGCGAGACCTGCGCCGATGATAGCCTTCATGATGATCACTCCACGGGTCGGTTGACCGCCGCCAGATAGGAGCAGATCGCGTCGCCAATGTGCCGCTTCGGTTTCGGAACTCGGATACCACGCGGCGGCACCGAGCCCGCGATCAGGGCTTGCCTTTTTCGGCCGGTGCGGCCGGTCCGATCGCCGAAGCGGACGCGCCGGAGTTCGTGTCGTTGGCGACCGGCGTGGTGGCGGGTTGTCCGCCCGGAGCGGGCGCCGCGGCCATCGGGGTCTCGACCGGCGTGGGGGCCGGGGTCGCCGGAACGGGAGGCACGGGACCGGTCGATCCCGGCGCGTCGCCGAAATGGACCGCCGTTCCCTGGCCGACCATGGACGCGAGATCGAGGGCATCCCAGTTCGTCAGTCGGATGCAGCCGTGCGACTGCGTCTTTCCGACTTCGGCCGGATCGGGCGTGCCGTGGATGCCATAACCGTCGCCCCCGAGGTCCATCCAGACCAGGCCGACGGGATTGTTGGGGCCTGGCTTGATGGTGAACGGCTCTTTGGTCTTCACTCCCTTGAACTTGTAGCTGGGATCGTACGTGTAGTCCGGGTTGCGGACGACCTCGTGAATGGTGAGGTCGCCGCTCGGTGCGGGCTTGTCCGTGCTGCCGATCGAAGCCGGATATCGAGCCAGCATCTTGCCGTCGACATCGAGCGCTTCGATGTCATGCCCCGACTTGTCGACCACGAGGCGCGCGGCTTTTCCGGCCGGCTCGGACCGCACGACGTCCGCCACGAGGATGCGATCACCCGCCCTGAAAGGCGATCCGGCGTTGAGGGATCGCAGCAGGGGCTGCCCCATGTGGAACCGTTCGGCCAATTCCTCCCTGATATCGTGGTAGCCGAGGTGCTGCAGCCGCGATTGGGCCTCGAAGTTCGTGGGGATGGATGCGATGAACGGCCCTTTGGCGTCTTGGGCCGTGATCACGTAAACCTTGACGGTCGGCGGCGCCTTCGCGGTCAGCCTGTCCCAGGTCGCGGAATCGAGCAGCCCACTGGCATCGAGTCCGGCTTGCTGCTGGTAGGCTTTGATCGCATCGCGCAGGTTGTCGCCCGCGAGTCCATCGATGGCGCCCGGAGAAAAGCGCGCGCGGTCCAAGAGCACCGCGGCCTTGACGAGGCCGGGATCAGGAAACGCGGACCGCTTGTCCGACGAGGCGGGACGGGAAGCGTTATCGATCGCCTCTTCGGTCAGACGTGGGGCAGGCGCCGCAAGGGCCACTCCCGCGCCTCCGAGCAACAGCGCGGACGCGAGAGCGAGCATGGGTCGACGAGACATGGTGGGAAAGCTCCGGACGGTGCCGGTACCAACTGAGCCGACGCTTGCAGGTTCCTGCAAGCGATGAAAATGCAACCGAGCTGCGTTCCGTGTGATCCGCGATCACCACGCCGTCGACCACCCCATCAGAAAGCGGCATAGCGAGCTGTTGAACGCGGCCTGAGCCGCCACGCCCAACCCTCGGAGAGCCGTGCCTTGGCGCCGGCCACGGTCCAAGGACCCGATGCGGGCATGGGTGTACTTCGTTGAATCGTCAAAGTGGCACCCTGTGACTGTAGTGATCATGAGCAATCCTCTGCAACTGGCGTTACGTCGAGAAGAACATGGTTCAGCCATGGTCGAGAACGATGCAAGAACGCGTTTCACGCGGGCGGTGCTGCGCAGCGAACCGCCGAAACCGCTTGGCCGGGCCTTGCTGCTGGCAGGACGGCGGTAAGGCGGTCGTCTGCGAGCGATCCCGACGCACCTATCGCGCGCCACAATCTTCATCTCGACCGCGGCCCCCACAGCGCTTATCTCAGCAGCATGAAATTCCTCGACGAAGCCAAGGTCTACATCCGCTCCGGCGACGGAGGCGCGGGTTGCGTCTCCTTTCGCCGGGAAAAGTTCATCGAATTCGGCGGGCCTGACGGCGGCGATGGCGGCAAGGGCGGCGACGTCGTGGTCGAATGCGTCCAGGGCCTCAATACGCTGATCGACTACCGCTACCAGCAGCACTTCAAAGCCAAGACCGGCATGCACGGGATGGGGCAGAACCGGGCGGGCGGCAAGGGCGCCGACGCGCTCATGAAGGTGCCGGCCGGCACCCAGATCTTCGAGGAGGATGGCGAGACCCTGCTGGCCGATTTCACCGATGTCGGCCAGACGCTCGTCCTGGCCCGCGGCGGCAACGGCGGCTTCGGCAACGCCTATTTCACCACGTCGACCAACCGTGCTCCGCGCCATGCCAATCCCGGCCAGGAGGGCATCGAGCGCACGGTCGTGCTGCGCCTGAAGCTCATCGCCGACGCCGGACTCGTGGGCCTGCCCAACGCCGGTAAATCGACCTTCCTGGCCGCGGTCTCGGCCGCCAAGCCCAAGATCGCCGATTACCCGTTCACGACCTTGAAGCCCGGGCTCGGCGTCGTGCGGGTCGGCGACCGCGAATTCGTGCTGGCCGATATCCCCGGCCTGATCGAAGGCGCGCATGAGGGCCTGGGGCTCGGCGACCGGTTCCTCGGCCATCTCGAACGCTGCAACGTGCTCCTGCATCTCGTCGACGCCACGGGCGAGCATGCGGGCCAGGTCTACAGGACCATCCGCCACGAGCTCGAAGCCTATGGGGCGGGACTGACCGAGAAGCCCGAGATCGTGGCGCTCAGCAAGATCGACGCCGTCGATGCCGAAACCCTCAAGACCCAGATGGCCCGGTTGAAGCGGGCCGCCAAGCGGACGCCCCTCAAGCTCTCGGCCGTGAGCGGCGCCGGCATGACGGACGCCCTCGGCGCTTTGCTCAGGACGATCGACGACCAGAGGCGCGAGATCACCGCGGCCGAAGCGCCCGCCTGGCATCCCTGACAGCCGGCTCGGTCTCAGGGTGGCGAGGCCGGATCCGGTTCCGAAACGTCGTCGAACTTCCTCTGCTCGCTCGGCGGTATCGACTCCGTGATGCTGCCCGGGGCACCGTCTAAGGTGCTGCGCGCCACCTGACCTTGTCCGACGCTGGCACCGTTTCCCGGAGCGGCATCGAGCCGGGCGGCCGCGAGCGCCATCGCCAACGCCGCCTTGTCGGCCCGCAATTCCTCCATGGTGGCGATCTTGCGACGGTCTTCATCGCGGGCCGCTTCGGCGTTCGTGGCTTGTGCGGCCAGGATCGCGTCGATGCGGACCTGCAGCTTCTCGGCGGCTTGGTTCGAATCGGTCGACCGGCGTTCGGCTGAGGCCGCCTGCTCGCGCATGAAGTCCAGTTCGTGCGTGAGAGTCTGGACCTCATGGTCGCGAGCCTCGAGACGCGTGGCCAGATCGTCCCGTTGCGCCGCTATGGTGCTGGCGGCGGCGCGAGCCCCATCCCGTTCGGTTTCGACGGCCGAGAGAAGCTCCCCGGCGCGGTCGAGCTCCCGGCGAAGTGCCGCGAGGTCCTGCCCGAGATCCTCGTTCCGGGTATTGGCACCGAGCAGACGGGTTTCGAGCGCCGCCAGGCTGCCGCGATCCTGGTCGACTCTTTGTTCGAGCTTCTGCTTGTCGCGTTCCAGCACGGCCGCTTCGAGCCAGCGCTTCTGCGCGAGCTCCGTCGCAGCATGGAGGGCCAGCGCACTTGCACCATCATTGGCCCAGGCTTCGTTGAGGTCCCAGCGAAGGTCCTTGGCCTCGGCTTCGAGGACGCCGATACGCTCCCGGGCCAGACTGCCCTCCTGCTCCAAGGCCACGATTCGGGTCGAGAGACGGCCTTCTTCGGACAGCAGCGCCGCGCGAGCGGCGTCGACGCGTTCGAGTTTCTGCTCGGTCCGGCGCAGCTCGACCGCATGGGCGGCGCGGATGTGGTCGCGCTCGGCCGCGATCTCCTCGGAGGAGAGGGGAACCAGACGCGACAGGCGAGCCGTCGAGAGCCGGACCGCGCGCCGCCAGATCGCCGGCAGGGCCGCGAGGGCGAGGAGCCCCGTCGTCAGGACGCCCAACGTGAACATCATGATGTCGAGGATCACGCGTCGCCATCCCGTGCTTCCACCCTGAAGGGCAGCCTTTATGTTCTTAGCACTAAGTGCTTTTCGTAAACGGGCTGTGCAAGACGGCTATCGCAAGCGGCCGAAAGCCAGGATTTCGTGGCAACCCCCTGCAGGACAGACCGGGGCGTGCAGCCTGACCCGATCCGACGACACGGCCCGATGCTTAGAAGGGGTTCCAGGTCGCGTGGGGGGTGAATTTGAGATACGACAGGCTGACCCCGAGGCGCGCGCCGACGCCCGAACGGATCGGCACCACGACGACCTTGTCGTCGGTGAGCGCGGTAAAGCCGAAGCCGCCGATGAAATAGGCGGAGCCGTCGACGCCGCCGAAGCGCCTGAAGATGCCCTGCGTGGACGGCAGATTGTAGACCAGCATCATCGAGCGGTCGCCGTTGGCTCCGGCATCGAAACCGATCGACGGTCCTTCCCAATAGACCTTCTGGTCGCCGGCATTGCGCGTATACATGATGCCTTCGCCGTAGCGCAGGCCACCGATGAAGGCGCCGCCGGCTTCCTGGCCCAGCACATAGCCGTTGGGTTGCCCCCAACGGCGCGCGGCCTCCTCGATCGTGAGTGCGAGGCCGCGCGAAACGCTTCCGAAGAAGCGATGCCCGTTATCGATGAGCTCGTTGGTCGAGAAGCTCTGGGGGGAGTCCTGCGCCAGGGCCGAGGTCGCACCGAAACGTGCCGCGCAGAACGGCGCCGCCAAGCCTGTCAGAAACACTCTCCGCGAACAACCGGCCATGGGTTCCGCCTTCGACTCGAATCCCGGCCTTGTAGGTCGTGATCATGTCGGGTCCGTGGCGGAGGCCCGATGATGCGGCCCACCTTCCGGCAGGCCGCGTCAGCTCAGCGGTTTCCGGCCTCGTGGGCCTTGTCGAACATGCGGGCGTCGGTCGTGTCGGCGGGAGGTGGCGCGTGGCCCGTCGGGACCGAGGCCTGATCAGGATCTCCGCCGGCGCGGTTCGTGTGCTTGATGGAGACCGCGCCAGCCGGGGTGGCCGCGACGGCCAGCAGCGTGGCCGCCGCCATCGTGGCACGGAAAGTCTTGGATCTCGTCATGGTGCCTTGCTCCTGCAGGTGGGGCACCTTCGCTAGGAGTGCTTCGCGGCCAAAGCGCGGCCACGGCCTGCAGGCCGACGCAGGGCACGATTGCGTCGACTGCAGGCTTGTCGCCTCGCTTACGCCAACATCGGCAGGTCGAGCCCCTGCTCGCGGGCACACTCCTTGGCGGCCTCGTAGCCCGCATCGGCGTGACGCATCACGCCCGTGGCGGGGTCGTTGGTCAGCACGCGCGCGAGGCGCCGCGCCGCATCGTCGGTACCGTCCGCCACGATCACCATGCCGGCATGCTGGGAAAACCCCATGCCGACGCCGCCGCCATGGTGCAACGAAACCCAGGTGGCGCCACTGGCACAGTTCAGCAGCGCGTTGAGCAGGGGCCAGTCGCTCACGGCGTCGGAGCCGTCCTGCATCGCCTCCGTCTCGCGGTTGGGCGACGCCACGGAGCCGGAGTCGAGGTGGTCCCGGCCGATCACCACGGGGGCCTCGAGTTCGCCGCTTCGCACCATCTCGTTGAACGCGAGACCGAGCTTCGCACGCTGGCCGAGCCCCACCCAGCAGATGCGGGCCGGCAGACCCTGGAAGCTGATGCGCTCGCGCGCCATGTCGAGCCAGTGGTGGAGGTGCGGGTCGTCCGGGATCACCTCCTTCACCTTGGCGTCGGTCCGATAGATGTCTTCCGGGTTGCCCGATAGCGCGGCCCAGCGGAACGGCCCGATGCCGCGGCAGAACAGCGGCCGGATGTAGGCCGGTACGAAACCCGGGAACGCGAAGGCGCCTTCGAGCCCCATATCCTGGGCCATCTGGCGGATGTTGTTGCCGTAGTCGAAGACCGGGACGCCTGCGGTGTGGAAATCCAGCATGGCCTTGACGTGGACCGCCATGGATCGTTTGGCGGCCTCGGTCACGACGGCGGGCTCGCTGCGGGCGCGTTCGCGGTACTCGTCCCAGGTCCAGCCGGCCGGCAGGTAGCCGTTCAGCGGATCGTGAGCCGAGGTCTGATCGGTGACGAGGTCGGGGCGGACACCACGGCGCACCAGTTCGGGGACGATCTCGGCCGCATTGCCGAGAAGCCCGATCGAAACGGCTTCTTTCGCGGCGCAGTGCCGTTCGATCAGCGCCAGGGCCTCGTCGAGGTCCGTGGCCTGCTTGTCGAGGTAGCGGGTACGAAGCCGAAAATCGATCCCGGCCTGCCGGCACTCGATGGTCAGCGAGGACGCGCCGGCCAGGGTCGCGGCCAGGGGCTGCGCCCCGCCCATGCCGCCGAGCCCGGCCGTGAGCACCCAACGTCCCGCGAGCGAACCGCCGTAGTGGCGCCGCCCGGCCTCGACGAAGGTCTCGTAGGTGCCCTGCACGATGCCCTGGCTGCCGATATAGATCCAGG
>CAXTME010000112.1:0-14764 GCA_964245215.1 uncultured Lichenihabitans sp. | reverse complement strand
TGGACGGGTGGATGGATGCGCTGAGCAAATTTCCTGTCGTGCCGGTCGACGAGTCTCTGGTCCGAACCGCAAACGTACTCGCCCGCCGGTTTCAAGTGCACTACTACGATGCTGCCATCATCGCCGCTGCCGAACGGCTCGGCGCACCAGTCCTCTACACGGAAGACCTGAACCACGGGCAGCATTATGGCTCGGTGCAGGTCCAGAACCCCTTTCGCGATCTGTGATCGCTCACCGCTTGGCGGAGAATGTTGAATGTCCGTCCTGATCGACCGCAACACCAAGGTCCTGTGCCAGGGCTTCACCGGCAAGAATGGGACCTTCCATTCGGAGCAGGCCGTCGCCTACGGGACCCGGATGGTCGGCGGAACCTCGCCCGGTAAGGGCGGGCTGACCCATCTCGGGCTTCCGGTCTTCAACACCGTGGCCGAATGCAAGGAGGCAACCGGTGCCGATGCATCGGTGATCTACGTGCCGCCGCCGGGCGCCGCCGACGCGATTCTCGAAGCCGTCTCGGCCGAGATCGCCCTCATCGTCTGCATCACCGAGGGCATTCCGGTGGCCGACATGATCAAGGTCAAGCGGGCGCTGTCGGGCTCGAAATCGCGCCTCATCGGCCCGAACTGCCCCGGCGTGATGACGGCGGGCGAGTGCAAGATCGGCATCATGCCGGGCAACATCTTCAAGCAAGGCTCGGTCGGTGTCGTGTCGCGGTCCGGCACGCTCACCTATGAGGCGGTGTTCCAGACGACCGCCGAGGGGCTCGGTCAGACGACCGCGGTGGGCATCGGCGGCGATCCGGTCAAGGGCACCGAGTTCATCGACGTGCTGGAACTCTTCCTGGCCGACCCGAACACGACGTCGATCATCATGATCGGCGAAATCGGCGGATCCGCCGAGGAGGATGCGGCGCAGTTCATCGCCGATGAAGCCAAGCGCGGCCGCAGGAAGCCGATGGTGGGCTTCATCGCGGGCCGGACCGCGCCCCCGGGCCGCCGGATGGGCCATGCGGGCGCGATCATCTCGGGTGGCAAGGGAGACGCCGAGAGCAAGACCTCCGCCATGGAGGCGGCCGGTATAACGGTGTCGCCATCGCCGGCCCGCCTCGGAAAAACCCTTGTTGACGTCTTGAAACGCTAAGCATACCCCGACGCCGGCGGCCATTCTGCTTTCAAAAGAAGCAGAATGGCCCATATGAGTTGCAAAACATTCCACGCGGCCCGCGAACACAGGTGGACGGCCGCTGCCGTCGATCAAGGATCATCCCTCTCATGTCACAACGTGACGACGAAGCCCTTCTCGGATCGAGCTTCCTGTCTGGCGCCAACGCCAACTACATCGAGCAGCTCCAGGCGCAGTACGAGCGGGATCCCGGAAGTGTCGACGACGAGTGGCGGGCCTTCTTCGACGGCCTCGATGATGAGCGAGGCGATGTCGAGAAGAGCGCCGGGGGAGCGTCGTGGAAGCGCCCCGGCTGGCCCATGCTGGCCAATGGGGAAGCCGTTGCGGCCCTCGACGGCAATTGGGGTACGCCAGCCGACGCCTTGATCGCGACCAAGATCAAGGCCAAGGCCGAGCCCAAGGGCGGCATCTCCGAAGAAGAACTGCGTCGCGCCACCCGCGACAGCCTGCGGGCCCTCATGATGATCCGGGCCTTCCGGATGCGCGGACACCTTCACGCCAACCTCGATCCGCTCGGCCTCGAGCCGGAACGCGAGAAGCAGGAGATCACGCCCGACGCCTATGGTTTCACCGAGGCCGACTACGACAGGCCGATCTTCATCGACAACGTGCTGGGCCTGGAGAAGGCCACGATCCGCGAGATGATGGACATCCTGCGCCGAACCTACTGCTCGACTATCGGGTTCGAGTTCATGCATGTGTCGGATCCGGATGAAAAAGCCTGGATGCAACTGCGCATCGAGGGGCCGGACAAGCAGATCTCCTTCACCAAGGAGGGGAAGCGCGCGATCCTGAAGAAGCTCGTCGAAGCCGAGGGTTTCGAGAAGTTCATCGACGTGCGCTACACCGGCACCAAGCGTTTCGGGCTCGACGGGGCCGAAGCCATGATCCCGGCCTTGGAGCAGATCATCAAGCGTGGCGGAGCGCTCGGCGTCAGCGAGATCGTGCTCGGCATGGCGCATCGCGGGCGGCTCAACGTGCTGAGCCAGGTGATGCATAAGCCGCATCGCGCCATCTTCAACGAGTTCAAGGGCGGATCGTCCTCACCGCTGGAGGTCGAAGGGTCGGGCGACGTCAAGTATCACCTGGGAGCCTCGTCGGACCGGGAGTTCGACGGCAACAAGGTCCACCTTTCCTTGACCGCCAACCCCTCGCATCTCGAGATCGTCGACCCGGTGGTGCTGGGCAAGGTGCGGGCCAAGCAGGATCAGCTGAACGACCAGGTCGAGCGCGAGAAGGTGATGCCACTGCTGCTGCACGGCGATGCCGCCTTCGCCGGCCAGGGCGTGATCGCCGAATGCTTCGGGCTTTCGGGGCTGAAGGGCCACCGCACCGGCGGCTCGGTGCATTTCATCATCAACAATCAGATCGGGTTCACGACCTACCCGCGCTACTCGCGCTCGTCGCCCTACCCGTCCGACACGGCCAAGATGATCGAGGCGCCGATCTTTCACGTCAACGGCGACGATCCCGAAGCCGTGACCTTCGCGGCCAAGGTCGCGGTCGAGTTCCGGCAGCGGTTCCACAAGCCGGTCGTCATCGACATGTTCTGCTACCGCCGCTTCGGCCATAACGAGGGCGACGAGCCGAGCTTCACGCAGCCCCTGATGTACAAGACCATCAAGGGCCACCCGACGACGCTGGAGCTTTATTCGGCCAAGCTCGTCGAAGAGGGTGTCGTCACGGCCGAGGAGGTCGACGAGCTCAAGGCCGACTGGCGCCGGACGCTCGATGCCGAGTTCGACGCCGCGGCCAATTACCGGCCCAACAAGGCCGATTGGCTCGACGGCCGCTGGTCGCATCTGAAGCCGTCCGGGATCCAGGAAGACGAGTGGCTCGGCCGCACCGGCGTTGACGTCGCCAAGCTGACCGAGATCGGCCAGCGCATCACCACGGTGCCGGAGAGCTTCCATCTGCACAAGACGATCGGCCGGTTTCTCGACAACCGCCGCAAGATGATCGAGACCGGCGAGGGCATCGATTGGGCGACCGGCGAGGCCCTGGCGTTCGGCTCCCTGCTCGACGAAGGGCGCAACGTCCGTCTGTCGGGGCAGGATTCGGAACGCGGGACCTTTTCGCAGCGCCATTCGGTGCTGATCGACCAGGAGACCGAAGCCCGCTACGTGCCGCTGAATAACATCCGCGACGGCCAGGCCAATTACGAGGTCATCAACTCGATGCTGTCCGAAGTGGCGGTGCTCGGGTTCGAATACGGCTACTCCCTGAGCGAGCCCAATTCGCTCGTGTTGTGGGAAGCGCAGTTCGGCGACTTCGCCAACGGCGCCCAGGTCGTGTTCGATCAGTTCGTGTCGTCGGGCGAGCGGAAATGGCTGCGCCTCTCGGGCCTCGTCTGCCTGCTCCCGCACGGCTACGAGGGCCAGGGTCCGGAACATTCCTCGGCGAGACTCGAACGCTACCTGCAGATGTGTGCCGAAGACAACATGCAGGTCGCCAACGTCACGACGCCGGCCAACTACTTCCATATTCTGCGGCGCCAGCTGAAACGCGACATCCGCAAGCCGCTGATCCTGATGACGCCGAAGTCGCTGCTCCGCCACAAGCGGGCGGTCTCGACTCTGGCCGAGATGCAGGAGGGATCGACCTTCCACCGCGTCTTGCGCGACGATGCCGAGCGGCTGCCGGAAGGAACGGGGCTCGCGCCCGACGACAAGATCCGCCGCGTCGTGCTCTCGACCGGCAAGGTCTATTACGACCTGTTCGAGGAGCGGGAGAAGCGCGGCATCGATGATGTCTACCTTCTGCGCGTCGAACAGCTCTATCCGTTCCCGCTGAAGACGCTGGTCAACGAGCTGTCGCGCTTCAAGAATGCCGAAGTGGTCTGGTGCCAGGAGGAACCCAAGAACATGGGGGCCTGGACCTTCGTCGACTCCTACCTCGAATGGGTCATGGATCAGGCCAAGACCGCGACGCAGCGCCCGCGCTATGCCGGCCGTCCCGCCGCGGCAGCCACCGCGACCGGGCTGATGTCGAAACATCTGGCTCAGCTCAAGGCCTTCCTCGACGACGTCTTCGCGGTCTAGGACGGACGATCTCACACGACAAAGCGCTGCGGCGCGACGACATCAGGACAGTGTTTCCATGGCGACTGAGATTCGCGTTCCCACTCTCGGCGAATCGGTCAGCGAGGCCACGATCGGCCGCTGGTTCAAGAAGGCGGGCGACACCGTCAAGGCCGACGAGCCGATCGTCGAACTCGAGACCGACAAGGTGACGCTGGAGGTCAATGCACCCGCGGCCGGTGTCCTGTCGGAAATCGCGGTCAAGGATGGCGAGACGGTATCGCCCGGCGCTCTCCTGGGGCAGATCGAGGGTGCTTCGGCGGCCGGAAAGGGCAAGGCCGCCAAGGCCGCCTCGGCGGCGGCTGCCCCGGCAGCACCCGCCAAGGTCGCCAAGGATCCCGTGGCGGTCGTTTCGGCTGCGGCCGGCGAACCCGCGGCGCGGGACGAGGCCGGTGCGGGCTATGGCAATCACGCCTCGACACCCGCTTCCGTGGCGCAGGTCGTGCCCGAGACGGTCGCAGCGACCGGTGCGGGCGGGACCGACATCACGGTGCCGACGCTGGGCGAGTCGGTCAGCGAGGCCACGGTCGCCAAGTGGTTCAAGAAGGCCGGCGACAGTGTGAAGGCGGACGAGCCCCTCGTCGAGCTCGAAACCGACAAGGTGACGCTCGAGGTCAATGCGCCGGCGGCCGGCGTGCTGTCGGCTATCGGGGTCGAGACCGGCGCCACGGTGCAGCCGGGCGCCGTGCTGGGTCAGATCGCGGCGAGCGGCGCCGCGGGTGCGGCAGCTCATTCCGCAGCGCCGAAGCCAGAGGCCTCCGTGCCGTCCGCCAGCCAGACCGCCGCCATGCCGCCGGCCCCATCGGCCGCCAAGATCGCGGCCGAGAATGGCATCGATACGGCCCGGCTCGAAGGCACCGGTAAGCGCGGTCAGGTGCTGAAGGGCGACGTCCTCGGCGCCCTCGGCAATGGTGCTGCGGTGCCGGCGCCGCAGATGCGCCCCGTGCCGGCTCCCGTGCCGCAGGCACCAGTGCCGCAGACACCAGTGCCGCAGGCACCCCCGCCGCGCCAGGCGCCGCCTCAGACGGATTCGGCGCGCGAAGAGCGCGTCCGCATGACGAAACTGCGCCAGACCATCGCGCGCAGGCTCAAGGAGGCGCAGAACACGGCCGCCATGCTGACCACCTTCAACGAGGTGGACATGACCGGCGTGATGGCGCTGCGCGCCCGCTACAAAGACATCTTCGAGAAGAAGCACGGCGCCAAGCTCGGCTTCATGGGTCTGTTCGTGAAGGCGGTGGTGGGGGCCTTGAAGGAGCTTCCCGCGGTCAACGCCGAGATCGACGGGACAGACCTCGTCTACAAGAACTACTACCATGTCGGCATCGCGGTCGGCACCGAGAAGGGCTTGGTGGTGCCCGTCGTGCGAGACGCCGACGGGCTCAGCCTCGCCGAGATCGAGAAGACCATCGCGGGCTACGGCAAGAAGGCCCGTGACGGACAGCTCAAGATCGAGGACATGCAGGGCGGCACGTTCACGATCACCAACGGTGGGATTTACGGCTCGCTGATGTCGACCCCGATCCTCAACGCCCCGCAGTCGGGCATTCTCGGCATGCACAAGATCCAGGACCGGCCGGTGGTGATCGGCGGCAAGATCGAGGTGCGGCCGATGATGTACCTGGCGCTGTCCTACGACCACCGCATCGTGGACGGCCGCGAAGCCGTCACCTTCCTGGTGCGGGTCAAGGAAGCTTTGGAAGATCCGACCAGGCTGATGCTCGACGTCTGAAACCCAGCGGCGAAATGGAGAACCGTTCTTAGCCTCGTCCGGGGTGGACGCGACGTTTAGGGCGTCTCCGACCCGAGACGCGTCTAACGTCGGACGACCCCGGCCCTTGCCGCGGATGGGATTTGATCATCGGGCCGATCGGCCCGGCAGGAACCAGCCTCATGGACGAGCTCGACGCGTTGGCCCGTCTGCCCCGGCACGGATCTCCGTCGCGCCGGGAACTCCTGGCGGGCGCGCTGACGATCGCCGCCGCAGCCCCGGTGTCCGGCCTGCTGCTCCCGGGTGCGGCACTGGCTGCCGTCGCGCCGGAAGCGCCGCCCCGCAGCGGCGGCACCTTGAGACTCGGCCTTGGCGGAGGCAGCACCACCGACAGCCTCGATCCACGGCTGTGGGATGATTCGGTGATGATCGACGTCGGGTTCGGCATCTACAACACTCTCGTCGAGAACAGTGCCGACAACCGCCCTGTGCCCGAACTCGCCAGCGCCTATGAATCGAGCGATCGGGCCAGGACCTGGGTGTTCACGCTGCGCAAGGACATCGCGTTCCACAACGGCAAGATGTTCGACGCCAAGGACGCGATCTATTCGCTGAACCTGCATCGAGGGCAGACGCGGTCAGGCGCCGCCGCGGTCATGAAGGACGTGACGGACATCAAGGCCCTTGATGACCACCGCATCGAGGTGACGCTCGCATCCGCCAACGCCGATTTCCCGACCGCTCTCACCGACTATCACCTGATGATGGTGCCTGACGGTTTTACGGACTGGTCGAAGCCCGTCGGGACGGGCGCGTTCACGATCGAGAGTTTCGACCCCGGCGTGCGGATCGTTCTCAAGAAAGCCGGCGCGTACTGGAAACCGAACCGCGGCTATCTCGATGGCGTGACTTACACCGTTATCAACGAGACCGCGCCGCGCATGAACGCCCTCATCTCGGGCGAGGTCGATGCCATCAACAGGGCCGATCCGCGAACCGTGTCGCGCATCGCCAAGAGTCCCGCCTTCGAGATCATCCGCGCCTCGGGTGGCTGGTATCCCGTGATGGCCATGATGGTCGATCACTATCCCTACAACACGCTCGATGTCCGCCAGGCGATGAAATATGCCATCGACCGCGACGTGATGATCAAGGCGCTGTTCAGTGGCTACGGATCGCTCGGCAACGACCACCCGATCCCGCGCGGCGATCCCTTCTTCAACAGCGAACTCCAGCAGCTCGCCTACGATCCCGACAAGGCGCGCTTCCATTTCACCAAAGCCGGGATCAGCGACCCGGGGATAATGCTCCAGACGTCAGACGCAGCGTTCAACGGCGCGGTCGACATGGCGACGGAGTTCCAATCGACGGCACGCAGATGCGACATCCCGATCGCCGTCAAGCAGGAGCCGGCCGACGGCTATTTCAGCAAGATCTGGCTCAAAGGCGCGTTCGTTTCCAGTTACTGGGGTGGCCGCCCCTCAGCCACCCAGATGCTGGAGGTCGCCTACAAGAGCTCGGCCCCCTGGAACGACTCGCATTGGAACAATGCGACATTCGATCAGCTGCTGGCTTCGGCGCAAGCCGAAGTGGATGTGGTCAAGCGCCGGCCCTTCATCTGGGACATGCAGGCCTTGCTGGCCGAGCAGAGCGGAACCCTCATCCCCTGTTTCCGCGATTGGCTCTCGGCCCAGAACAGGAAAGTCGGCGGCCATACCCCGCACAGTGGCTTCGACATGGACAACGGCCGCATCGCCGAGAAGGCGTGGATCAAAGCCTGACCCAACGGCGAGAACCGTCCTCGGGGCTGCCATGCTCCGACAGGAGCCGGGCTAGCTCGAAGTGGGAGGAGGAGGTCGATCGCGGTTCCGGGAAAGTGCTCGTCGGGTACAATGCATGAAGGCGGTGCAATTCTAGAATTGCCGCGCTCCCGTCGTCGACGGCTCGTCGTTGCCGTCTTTTCCTACGGACCGGTCACCGCGGGGAGCGCTCGTCGTCACCGTAGGGCTTAGCGCTTTGCTGGCGCACGACGGCAGCGTGACCGAGATCCTTGCTGCCCTCGCTCAGGTTACCTTGGTCGCCCTGATGAGAATCGAAGAAGATTTCAAGGTCATCCAGTGGTTCGAGCCGGCCGGCCAGCCTGCGCGTCGCGATGCGCCGGCGCCAAGCCCACGCGCACGACAACGAGAAATCCCCCAAGACCAATGAAAGCGACCAGGCCAAGGTCTAGAGGACATCGAACCGCGGGCTCACCGGCTGTCGGGCCTCTCAACACCTACTCCGCTTCGTCGAACGGCGAATACTGCCAGGACACCGAAGTGTCCCTCTAGGCGCGCATAACTGATGCTAGCCGCCAATCAACGGCCGGAGCGGATGCCGTGCCGAACCGTATCGTCAAGGTGAAGGGAGGCCGACCATCGACCGTCGATGATCGGACCCGGCACCTCGTGACTAATTCAAACCTCCAGTGCCTGTGCCCTTTCCGTCCGGCGGCGGTATCACGGGCGTCTTGCCGACCGGAGGCGCCTGCTTGTGCATGGCGGGGTCGACATCGCCCTGAGGACGGATTTCGCCGTCCGTCGCCTTCAGCTTGTCGCTGAGGCTGCCACCCATCGTATCGAGGTCGGTTTTGGGAGGTTGAGCGGCGCCCGTCGATTGCGCTGCGGCAGAAGCTGCAGCGAGGCACAGGATTGCCGCAGCCAGGGGCGCGCGGACGAAGATCATCGAGCGACCTCACAAGCCATAATTGAAGCCGTCTAAGCCGAAGATGTTGCGGCGATGCTCGGGATCGCTCCAAGGATCCTCGCCGGCGGCGTAGCTCGGTGCCCGCTCGAGTTGCTCGCGATCGATATCGATCACGTAACCACCCCGCTGAGGGTCGTAGGTCAGGGTCTTCCAGGGCAGCGGGTAAAAGCGTTCGCCCAAACCGAGGAAGCCGCCGAACGACATGACCACGTAGGAGACCTGCCCGGTGACCTTGTCGACCATGAAGTTGTAGATGCTGCCGACGCGCTCGCCGGATCGGCTGAAGACCTCCGTGCCTTCGACCTTGTCGGACGCGATCAGCCGATCGGTCTCGTCGATGGCCACGGGCACGGTGCCGGCCAAACCCTCCGTGGCGGTCTGTGGCTCGGGCGTCGGTGTGAGCGGGTCTCCAATCGGCATCATGACAACCTCCGGCATTTTGCTGAAGAACGGCCAATGGACGACCAGGGTTCCGGGCGGTTGCTTTCGGCCCCGACGCTCCGGCCCGGGAACTGGCTGAACGACGTCAAAGAGTGCGAGCGCACCGCGAGCGAAGTGCGGCGGGACCCGGCTTCATCTTGGATCGCGCAAGGCGTGCTTCGTCGCTTCGCTCCTTGCAAGGACGAAACCGTTACTCAGGAGAGCCAGGAACGCCCGGCCGGAGGCGCAGCGAGTCCGAGATGATGCGCCAGTGTCGCGCCGACGTCGGCGAAACTCGTGCGGCGGCCAAGCGGGCGCCCGCTCCCTGCCCCGAACGCCAGAACCGGCACATACTCCCGCGTATGATCGGTGCCGCGGAACGTCGGATCGTTACCGTGGTCGGCCGTGATGACCAGGAGATCGCCCGGTTGCACGGCCCCCAGCACCTCGGGCAGGCGCGCGTCGAACCGCTCGAGGCATGCCGCATAGCCGGCGACGTCGCGGCGATGCCCGTATTCGCTGTCGAAATCGACGAGATTGACGACGATCAATCCCCCGTCCGGCACGTCCCGAAGAGCGTCGAGCAGATGGTCGAGGTTCGCGTCGTTGCCGGCGCCGTGGCGCTCGTCGCCGGTGTTGCGATGGGCGAAGATATCGCCCGTCTTGCCGATCGTGACGATCGCGCGCCGGTCCTCCGCGGCCCGGTCGAGGAGCGAGCCCTTCGGGGGTTCGACCGCGTAGTCGCGGCGGTGGTGCGTGCGCCGGAACGTGGCCCGGTCGGTGCCCACGAAGGGACGCGCGATGACGCGCCCGATGCGAAGGGGATCGCAGAGTCCTCGTGCGATGCCGCAGAGGGCGTAAAGCCGATCGAGCCCGAACGCCTCCTCGTGAGCCGCGATCTGAAACACACTATCGGCCGACGTGTAGCAGATCGGGCGGCCCGTCCGGAGATGGGCTTCGCCGAATGCCTCGATCATGGCGGTGCCCGAGCCATGCCGGCCGCCGAGAATGCCGTCGAGCCCGGCTTCGCTCACGAGGCTCGCCACGAGGCCGGGCGGGAAACAGGACTCGGCGTTCGGAAAATAGCCCCAGGCCAACGGGACCGGCGTGCCGGCGAGTTCCCAATGGCCGGAGGGCGTGTCCTTGCCGGCCGAGACCTCCTGGGCAAAGCCCCAGGCGCCCCGCGTCGCATCCCGGCGTGCGCCTGTCAGGCCGGGCGGCACGCGGCCCGATGCTGCTTCGGCCGCGGCCCCGAGCCCCAGGGCATCGAGATGCGGCAAGGCCAGCACGCCGGACCTCAGTCCGGCACGGTCACCGAGGCCGGCCGCGCAGGCGAGTGCGATATGGCCCAGCGTGTCGGCTCCGACGTCGCCGTAGGCGAGAGCATCGGCCGAGGCTCCGATGCCGACCGAATCGAGGACCAGGAGGATGCCCCGCCCCATCCCTATTGCGCCACCACGGCCGGATCCTGGCTGGCTTCGATCCTGAACGCTGCGGCGAAGAGCGCCCGCGTATAGTCGGACTGCGGATTGGCGAAGATATCCGCCGCCGGACCGGTCTCGACCACGCGTCCGTTGCGCATCACGATGATTTCGGCCGCCAGCGCCCGGACCACCTTGAGGTCATGGCTGATGAACAGGTAGGCGAGGCCTCGCCGGCGCTGCAGGTCGCGCAGCAGATCGACGATCTGGGCCTGGACCGACATGTCGAGCGCCGAAGTCGGCTCGTCCAGCACGACGAGCTTCGGTTGCAGCACCATGGCGCGCGCGATGGCGATCCGCTGGCGCTGCCCGCCGGAGAACTCGTGCGGATAGCGGTCCATGGCGGCAGGGTCGAGGCCGGTATCGGCCAACGCCCGGGCCACGATCTCGCGTCGCTCGGCATAGGGCAGCCGGCGCTGGACCGTGAGCCCCTCCTCGACGATCTCGGCCACCGAGAGGCGCGGCGACAGAGACCCGTAGGGGTCCTGGAAGACGACCTGAAGATCGCGGCGCAAGGGCCGCAGCGCCGCGGTGTCGAGCCCATCGATGCGTTTGCCGAGATAGCTCACGGGTCCTTCGGAGCGGATCAGCCGGAGGATGGCCAGCCCCAGCGTGGTCTTGCCCGAGCCCGATTCGCCCACGACCCCCACGGTCTGGCCTTCGCGGACGTCGAGCGAGATCCCGTCGACGGCCTTCACATAGCCGACCGTGCGCCGCAGGAATCCCTTCTTGATCGGGAACCAGACCTTCAGGTCCTCGGCCTTCAGGATGGATTTCGCCGAAGGATCGGCCACGGGAGGCGCCCCTTTCGGCTCGGCCGCGAGCAGCATCTGCGTGTAGGAATGCTGCGGGTTGCGGAAGATGTCTTCGACGGGTCCGGCCTCGACGATGCGGCCCTTCTGCATGACCGCGACATCGTCGGCGATGCGGCGCACGATGCCGAGATCGTGCGTGATGAACAGCATCGCCATCCCGAGCTTCGCCTGCAGGTCCTTGAGCAGGCGCAGGATCTGCGCCTGGACCGTGACGTCGAGCGCGGTCGTGGGCTCGTCGGCGATCAGCAGGTCCGGCCGGTTGGCGAGCGCCATGGCGATCATGACGCGCTGGCGCTGGCCGCCCGACAGCTGGTGCGGGAAGGCGCCGAGGCGCGACCCGGGATCGGGGATGCCGACGTCGGTGAGCAGCGAGACGACCCGACCCCGCAGCTTGTCGCCGCCGATCCGGCCGTGCAGCGCCAGAATCTCCCCGACCTGCCGCTCGATCGTGTGGAGCGGGTTCAGCGACGTCATGGGTTCCTGGAACACCATGGTGATGGCGCGGCCTCGGATATGCCGCATCTCGGCTTCGGAAGTCCGCAGGAGGTCTCGGCCGCCGAACAGGACGCGGCCGCCCAGCACTTCGGCGCCCGAGGCTTCGAGCAGGCGGGCGATCGACATGGCGGTGACGGATTTTCCCGAACCGGATTCGCCGACCAGCGCCAACGTTCCCCCGCGCTTCAGCGAGAACGAGACACCGTCGACCGCCCGCGTGATCGTCCCACCCTGGGTGAACCCCACCGCGAGATCCGTTACCGAAAGAAGCGGCTCGGTCGCCAGCACATCGATCAAACCTGTCGCTCTCCGAAAGCCTGCGGCAACATCCTTCTCCTATTTGCATGATGATCGCCACCCTTGCACAGCCAGAACGGAGGCCGGCGCTCCCGAACTGGTCGGTCTGCAGAAGCGCTGGTCGTCGGTGCGAGTCGTCACTACTTGTACCCGACGTTGATCCCGCGGAGCGACACCATGACCGAGACCGCAACCGGCCGTCCCGAGCTCGACGAGGATACGATCGCCTTCGCGGGCAAGATCTTCCAGCTCGCGCGCCTCGGCCATGCACCCGAACTCGAGGAACTCCTGGCCGCGGGGCTGCCCGCCAACCTCATCAACGACAAGGGCGACAGCCTGCTCATGTTGGCCGCCTATCACGGCCATCTCGACACGGTCCGGGCTTTGATGAAGCACGGCGGCGACGCCACGCTGGCGAACGACCGTGGGCAGGTGCCGCTCGCGGCCGCGGCCTTCAAGGGCTACGGTTCCGTCATCGAGACCATGTTAGACCTCGGGGCCGAGGTCGACGGATGCGGCCCCGACGGCAAGACGGCCACGATGATGGCGGCGATGTTCAACCGCACCGACATACTGGATCTTCTGCTCGCCCGAGGCGGCGACGCCGAAGCGCGGGACGCCGCCGGGCTGACGGCGCGCGAGTTGGCCGAGCGCATGGGGGCTACCGACACGGCCGCGCGGCTCGCGCAGAGCTGATAGCCGCCGGCGAGTTTCGGCGGAACCTATGGCGCTCGGCGCGTTTGTCGCAAGGACGACGACGTTCAACCCCGAGAGGAGCCGACCATGGAACCGATGAAGCCGATGGAACCGATGAAGCCGATGGAACCGATGAAGCCCATGGAACCCATGAAGCCTATGAAGGGCGGCGACGCCTGGTGGCCCGAAGATCTCGGCCAGCCTTCGACCAGCGGCTCCCAGAACGACATGCGCTACGCCTTCTTCGGCGACAAGAAGCGGCTGTTGATCGAAAAGGACGGCAAGCTTTCGACCTACGATAGCGGCGATCATAAGATCCAGGGTGTGTCGCAGGCGAACGGCGACGGCGGTTCCCCGAGTTTCACGGACCAAAGCGGTACCGTCGACGTGAGCGCGCTCAAGAAGATCGGCTGACATCAGCCTCGCGCTCGAGACAGGTTCAGCGATACGGCGGCGCGGATGATCGCCTTGAACGCCTCCTCGTCGAGCACGTCATTCTCGCGAACATCGATGGCGCGGCGGGCGTTCCCCTCGAGGCTGGCGTTGAAGAGGCCCGAAGGGTCCGGAAGCGAGGCGCCTCTCGCGAAAGTCAGCTTCACGTATGCTTTGTAGACTTCGCCCGTGCAGATGATGCCGGCGTGCTCCCATACCGGGACGCCGGATATGTTGGTCGGCTTTCTCCATTTCACCGCCTCGACGACGTCGGGGTCGGCCTGTCGGATCCAATCCCGGAGGCACGCCAGCGTCGTGCCTCTCCAATCGTTCAGCGAAGCGATTCTGGCATCGATGAGCTGAGTGGGGTTTTCCGCTCCGGCTTCGTCCTGATCTCGGGTCATGTCGTCTTCTCGCGGCGCAGATCTGAAGCGAAGTCGGCACGGGATCGCGGACGACATCAAGCTCCATCTGATCGAACCCGATCACGTCGACACCCGATTCTTTGGAGCTCGAAACGGGTTCCCTTGCCGCCGCTACCCGGATAAGGCCTGAAGGAGACGGCGCGGCACGTCGCCCAGGGGGATCCATGTCGAACCATCTCGTCTCGGGGCTCCTCGGCGCGATCGACCCTGGCCGACCCTTCATCGAAACAAGCGACGGCAGCGTCCTCACCTACGGCGATTTCGCCGCGCTCGCGGGGCGGTTCGCCGGGGCGCTTGAAAGGTCGGGCGTCGTGCCCGGTGATCGGGTCGCCGTGCAGGTCGAAAAGAGCGTCGCGGCACTCGCGCTCTATATCGGCTGCGTGCGGGCCGGTGCGGTGTTCCTGCCGCTCAACACCGCCTACACGCGGACCGAACTCGACTATTTTCTCGCCGATTCCGAGCCGCGGCTGCTCGTCGTCGATCCGGTCCGGCAGGCGGCACTCGCCGATCTCGCGACGGTCCCCGGCGCTCCGCGCGTCGAAACGCTCGGCGCCTCGGGCGAAGGGTCGTTGGCCGAAGCCGCGGCCCGCTGCAACGTGTCCTTCCAAGATCGTCCGCGGACGCCCGACGACCTCGCCGCCATCCTCTACACCTCCGGCACCACGGGTCGCTCCAAGGGCGCGATGCTGACGCACGACAACCTGCTCTCGAACGCGCTGACGCTCCGCGACGCCTGGCGCTTCACGCGGGACGACGTGCTGCTGCACGTGCTGCCGATCTTCCATACGCACGGCCTTTTCGTCGCGACCCACACGATCATGGCCGCGGGCGCCGCGATGCTGTTCCTGCCGCGCTTCGACCCCAAGATCGTGGTGGACCTGCTGCCTCGGGCCTCGACCATGATGGGCGTGCCGACCCTCTACGTTCGTCTGCTCGCCGAAGCGAGGCTGGCCGAGGCGGCGCGCGGGATCCGGCTCTTCACCTC
>CAXTME010000111.1:4621-15395 GCA_964245215.1 uncultured Lichenihabitans sp. | reverse complement strand
CTGCCGGACGAGGTGGTCCACGGCAGCCTCGAGGTTCGCGACGGTCGCATCGCGGGCATTGCCCACGGTCCCTCGGCCCTCGGCGAGGACCTCGGCGGCGACCTGCTGATCCCCGGCCTCGTGGAACTCCACACCGATCACATCGAAGGGCATTACCTGCCGCGGCCCAAGGTCCGCTGGAACATGATGGCGGCGCTGCAGGCTCACGACGCGCAGATCGCCGCCTCGGGCATCACGACGGTGTTCGATGCCCTGCGGGTCGGCATGGACGAGGATGCGCTGCTCGGCTCCGACGACATGCTCGCCATGGCCGACACAGTCGCCGAGGCGTCGCGCCAAGGCCGCCTGCGGTCCGATCATTATATCCACCTGCGCTGCGAGGTGTCGGCCCCCGACGTCCTCAAGACCTTCGAGGCGATTGCGACACGCCCGCTGATCCGGCTGGCGTCGCTGATGGATCACGCGCCCGGCCAACGCCAGTTTGTCGATCTCGAGACCTACCGTTCGTATTACCAGCGCAAGATGAACCTGACCGACGACGCCTTCGCGGCCTTCTGCCGGCGTCGTGTCGCAGAGTCGGACGCCCATTCGGGTCCGAACCGCCGCTTCATCGCGGATCACTGCCGCGCCGCTGGGATCGCGGTCGCCTCCCATGACGACGCCACGGTTGCACATGTGCGCGAAGGGACCGCATTGGGCATAGCCCTGGCCGAGTTCCCCACGACCGTCGAGGCCGCAAGAGCCTCGAAGGCCGCGGGCCTGCGGATCCTCATGGGAGCGCCGAACATCGTGCGGGGGGGTTCGCATTCTGGCAACGTGTCGGCGGCGGACCTCCTTGCGCACGGGCTGCTCGATATCCTGTCGTCGGATTACGTGCCGTTCAGCCTGCTTCAGGCAGCTTGCGCTCTCCATGAGGCCGGGACGCTCGAGCTTCCCGCCGCCATCCGGCTGGTGTCGGCCAATCCGGCCGCGGCGGCGCGGTTCGACGATCGCGGCGCGATCGCGGTCGGGTTGCGGGCCGACCTGGTGCGGGTCGTGACCACGGCCGGCCAGCCTCCTCTCGTAGCGGGGGTCTGGCGGGAGGGCCGGCGTGTCGCCTGATCGCGCGAGCACGTCGCCGCAGAACGATACCGGGGTTTTCGTGGCGGTCGTCGGACCGAGCGGGGCCGGTAAGGACACGCTCATGTCGCGTGCCGCGCTGCAGCCCGGGCTCGATCCTCGGGTGCGCTTCGCCCGCCGCATCGTCACCCGCGAGGCGCTGGTTGCTACGGAGGACCACGCCAGTCTCGACGAGGCAGGGTTCACGCGCGCCGAGGCCGAGGGTGCTTTCTCTATCGCGTGGTCGGCGCATGGGCTCCGCTATGCCCTGCCCCGCTCGGTGACCGAGGATCTCGGGCGAGGCTGCGTCGTGGTGGCAAACCTGTCGCGACGATCGCTCGCCGATGCGGTGCGGGCTTTCGGCACGCTCTGGATCGTGGAGGTCACGGCGCGACCCGAGATCTTGCTGGAAAGGCTATCCGCCCGGGGCCGGGAAAGCCGCGACACGATCCTCGACCGTCTCGGGCGGCAAGTGACCGTCACCCTGCCGCCCGGGACCGAGGGCCACCTGCGGATCGACAATTCCGAAGACGTCGAGGTCGCGACGGAACGCTTCGTGGGCCGTCTCAACGCCCTGTGCGGGCCGCTCCGTCCCGGACGTTACAGCGTCTCCTCGTAGACGATCGCGGCGCCCCGCGTTTCGTCGAAGCTGTAATAGGCGACCGAGGCGTCCTGGCCCGCCAAGGTCATCAGCGCGAAACCGAGATCGTAGAAGCCCGTCGCGGCGTCGAGGCGCAGGCGGCTCGCCGGGTCGTCGAGCAGTTCCGGCACCGTTTCACCGGCGAAGAGGGTCGGTGCAGGATCGTAGGGGGCTTCCACGGGCAGGGTCGGGATCGCTCCCGCACCGAGGCAGCGGCCGCGGGTCACGCCAGCGAAGGGCGCATAAACGATCTGGCAATGCTCGTGGCCCCAGAACCAGAGGTCCACGGTGTCGAGCCAGGGCGCGAACTGGGTCAAGAGACGTTCGTTGCGGAGCCGGCCGCCCCGGATGACGCCGCGACGGCTGAAGGGCGGGTGGTGCGACATCAGCACCGTGCGGCGCCCATCGGGACTGCCCAGCTTGTCGGCATGCCAGGCGAGTTCGCTGTAGGGGTCGAGGTCGGGGGTCCCGTCGCCGGCCGTACCGTCCCGCACCCAGGTGGTCTCGGCGCCCTCGCGAAAGGGGTCGAAGTCGTTGTAGCCGGTATCGGCGGCGACGAACTGCCAATGGGCATTGCGCAGCGAAAAGAAACTCGCGGGTTGGCCGAGGCAGTCGAGCAATGCGTAATAGGGTTCGCCGCCCGCATAAAGGTCGTGGTTGCCGCACAGCGTGAAGACCCTCGCGGCGCCCTCCGGAAAGACGGCTCGGACGTCGTCGAAGAAGGCTCGCGCCTCGCGGGAGTTGCAGGAGTAATAGATGTCGCCGAGGTGGATCAGCACGTCGGGCTTCAGCGCTGCCACGGCTTCGAGCAACGCCTGAGGCCGAGCCCCACCGGTGCCCCAGTCGCTGATCAACGCCACCCGGGCATCGGCGGTCAGGATGGCGGGCGCGGCAGGGTCGCGCGGATCGGGCAGCACGAAGTCGCCGAGGTCCCGCCACTTCCGGTACGGCAGCGCGTCACGCCGACCGAACGGGAAATGGAGCAGGAAGGCCCGGAGCGTTTCGGCCCAGCGCGGATCGCAGGTTCCGAAGGGCGGCAGCGCAGCTTCGGCCGCGGCGATGGCCGCCGCATCGCCATCCGCCTGGGCGAGCGCCAGGCCGAGATAGGCGCGGGCGCAGCGGTCGAGGGTCGAGCCCAGCGCGCCGGGTCGGAGAACGCCGCTCGGTGAGGTTCCGGCGGGTGACGCTCCCGCCAGCGTAGTGGCGGCACGGGCGGCCGCCACCATGACGGGCGCCGCGTGATCCACCGGCGCGGGAACGGCCCCTGCCGGGTCCCCCGCGCGCTGATGCATGTCGACGCTCGCCAGGACGGATTGGAAGACCGATATGGCGGCGTCGGGGAAGTGTTCGAGATGCGTTTTCTCGGTTTCGGCTGTCACGTCCACTGCTCCTCGTCGATATCGGCCGAGCGGCATCCCGACGCTGACGTCGCCGCCCGATCGGGCCACCCTTCGCCGCGCCTGATCCTGCTGCAAACCGCCTTCGTCATCGATGATCGGCCGAAGCCTTGATGAAATCGACGAAGGCGCGCAGTGGTGCGGGCAGGAGGCGCCGGCCCGAGTAGTAGAGGAAAGGGCCTGAGAAGGGTTGCCACCATGCTTCGAGCACCGGCTCCAAAGCCCCGCTGTCGAGGTCGGCGCGGACCCAGTCCTCGAAGAGGTGGATGATGCCCGTGCCGGCCCGCGCCGCATCGACCGCGAGATCGGTCGCCGCGCCGACCTGCACGAGCAGCGGGCCCGACGGATCCACCCGGACCACCTCGTCGTCGCACTCGAATTCCCAGGACGTCATGGCGCCGCTGGCGAAGCGACCGCACAGGCATGCGTGGTCGAGCAGGTCGCGCGGATGCCGAGGCCGCCCGCGACGATCGAGATAGGCGGGAGAAGCCGCGGTCGCGAAACGCTGGACGCGGGGCCCGATCGGAACCGCGATCATGTCCTGTTCCAGCCGATCGTCGTAGCGGATCCCGGCGTCGCACCCGGCCGCCAGCACATCGACGAAGCTGTCTTGGGCGATCACCTCAAGGCGGATCTCGGGATAGGCGGCCAGGAACGCAGGTACGATGGCGGGCAGCACCAGACGCGCGGCGCTGACCGGGACGTTGAGCCTGAGTGGGCCGGCGGGCCGGTCGCGAAAGCCGTTCATGACATCGAGCGCCGCTTCCACTTCGCTCAGGGCCGGTCCGAGCCGCTCGAGCAGGCGCTGTCCCGCCTCGGTCGGGACGACGCTGCGGGTCGTGCGGTGCAGCAGCCTGACACCGAGCTGTGTTTCGAGCCGCCGCACGGCATCGCTGAGTCCGGAAGCGCTGCCGCCGCTCGCGCGGGCGCCGTCGCGGAAACCTTTGGCGCCCGCCACGGCGACGAAAGCCTGCACATCGCCGAGATCCAACTTCACTGTCCGTCGCTCCGTACAACCTGTGCGGATTGTGCCCGGTTATCGTGAGACAGCGCAACGCCTAGCTTGAGACCACCAGAGGAGACAGGTCATGCCCACCATCGACGCATCAGGTGCTTTCCCGCTCGGCCATCGCGCCGTGACGCGCCTCGGCTACGGCGCCATGCAACTCGCCGGCCCAGGCGTGTTCGGGCCCCCGAAGGACCATGACGGGGCCGTGGCGGTGCTGCGCGAAGCGGTCGCGAGCGGCGTCGACCACATCGACACCAGCGACTTCTATGGTCCGCACGTCACGAACCAGCTGATCCGCGAAGCCTTGTCGCCCTATGCCGACGATCTCGTGATCGTCACCAAGATCGGGGCCCGGCGCGGTGACGACAAATCCTGGAACCCGGCCTTCTCGCCCGAGGAACTGACCCAGGCGGTTCACGACAACCTGCGCAACCTCGGCCTCGACGTGCTCGACGTGGTCAACCTGCGGGCCATGTTCTCGGCACACGGACCCGCCGAAGGATCGCTCGAGGCACCGCTCACGGCATTGGCAGAGCTCCAGCGGAAGGGCTTGGTGCGCCACATCGGGCTCAGCAACGTCACGCCCACGCAGATCGCAGAGGGACGCCGCATCGCTCCGATCGTCTGTGTTCAGAACCACTACAATCTCGCGCAGCGCGGCGACGACGCCCTGATCGACGATCTGGCCCGCGACGGCATCGCCTATGTGCCGTTCTTTCCGCTCGGGGGGTTCCAACCGCTGCAATCGGCAGCCCTGTCCGAGGTCGCCACGGATCTCGACGCCTCGCCCCTGCAGGTCGCGCTCGCCTGGCTGCTGCGCCGCGCGCCCAATATCCTGCTCATCCCCGGGACCTCGTCGGTTGTGCATCTGCGGGAGAACCTCGCTGCGGCCGAACTCCACTTGCCGGACGATGCGTTGACGAGGCTCGACGCCATCGCGGCCAGCGCCGGCCCCCAACACTGACGGGGACGGGGGCAAGAGTCCCGAGTTCAGGTCTGGTCGCCTCCTCCGACCGCGGCTAGCGTCGACTCACATCCTTTACCGGGCCAGATAAATGCGGTGATCCTTTCCCGAAGCGGGGAAGGTGGCTCATCCCATCGTCGAGGTGGCGGGCGCGGTATAGCGCCCCTCGATCGCGGTGCGCACGAGCTTGCGGGCCCCGTCGAGGTCGAGGCCCTGGTTGGCCGCGATGTTGGCGACGTCGTCGGCCAGCTCCTGGTCCTTGATGGAGGTTCGCATCCAGGTCTCGAAATCGCCGTTGCGGAGATGGAACAGATAGCTGTCGCGGTCGACGCCATCGCCGACCTGCAGGAACATCGAGAGGTTTTGAGCCCTGATGTTTTGCGCCGCGTTCGGACCTCTGAAGAAGAAGCTGCGGTCGGCCCCCAGGGTCCCCTCGGCATATTTGCGCGTATGCTGCCGCTTGACGTCCCCTTTCGGCTTGCCGACCGCGATCAGGATCGGCGGCGCGTCTTCGCGACATTCCCAATAGACGGCCTCGCCGACCTCCGGCGCCCGGTCCGGCAAGGCGGGACAGGGACGTCCGAAAGCGTGGCTCAGGACCTCGATCAAGCCGAGGCTGTTCGGGCCGATCAGAAGCACGGTGCCGACGCTGCGCAGCGCCCGTCCGGTCTGCTTCAGCCGCTCCAGAGCCGCGAGGGTCGCCTCGTCGACGACACCGTCATGTGCGATCGTACCATTGTAATCGGTGGCGAGCGCGCGGAAGTGTTGCATGCCCTGATCCCGCCGGACGAAGCATTTTCTCGGGGGTAAAGTGCCGGAGTTTCCTGTCCCGAGCTCTTTCGGTTAGCTCAGGAACGCGACAAACACGTGACGGGGTCGGTCTTGGACATCGGGCCCGACAAGCTCGGCGACGCGCTATGCTCAGGGTATGGCCAACGAGACGCGAGGATCAGGGCCGCGAAAAGAGGTAGTCGGCGGCATAAGGCTCGGCCAGAAGCTCACCCGCTACCGGGCACGGGCCACTCCTCTTGCCGCCGACCGTCCCGAGACGCTGGATCGTCGTGACATCATCGAGTTCCCCCGATCCATGCCGATCGGAAACTTCCAGTTTGAGCCAGGGTATGTCGCCGGTAGAGGGTGCCGCGGCCTGGGATACGACCTTGCCGGTGATGCGGCTGCCATCGGCCAGTTCCCAGGTCGGACCCGCGAAATGCCGCCCCACGGTTCTTCCATCGATCATCAAGGACGCAAGCGGTTCCCGGAATGTCCACATGAGATCCCCGTGAGGATCCGTCTTGCACTCATAGATCTGAGCCCCGACGGCGTGGAGCGTCTTCATGAGTATCCCGGCTGGAGCAGCGACATCGGCTCGGCTCGCCTCGGCTGACGCCGGACCCCGTGACAGAACAACAAGCGCGATAACAGCAACTTCGATGAAGAGATTGGCTTTCAACGCGATCGCTTTCCGGCCGAACGATGAAGAGGGTGGGAAGCGAGAGCGGCCAGTCGTTCGCTCCGGTGCCGGATCACGGCCCCGGAGCGTTCGAGCCTTACCAGCGGCGGTAACCGTAACGACGCAACCCATAGCCATAATATGGCCGTCGCCAGCCGAAACCGTAGATCGGCCTGCGAAAGCCGTATCCATAAAAGCCGCGGCGGAAGCCGTAACCCCGGTAACCGTATCCACCGCGCCACCAGACGTGTTCAATGGAACTGGCAGGGGCCAGTGTGGAGCCCAGCGGCTGCACCGGCATGGCTTCGACCTCGGCAGAGGCCATTGCTGCGCCGGCGAGGGCCAATGCTCCCAAGATCGAGCTTCTCAAACTTCGCTTCATTGGAACGTCCTTCCTTTGATGCGCCCGACCCGATCAACGCCGCAAGGCAGAGCAGGTTCCGCTCAAGCAGGAAGCTCCAATGCTGCCGGTTGCTCAAGATCTAGCAACTCAAGTGAGATCAGGGCGAATGTTCGATAGAGTACAGATCAATGGCACATTTTTACCACACAGTCCTGAGATTGCCGACAGACATTAAAATCAATTGCTACGAACCCACGCATTATTCGACACTGTGGCAGAAGGCCCCCCAAGCAGAGCTTCGGAAAGAGGGCACATGTCACAGGGTCAGGGAATGCGACAACACTGGACTGCCGCGGTTGCTATCTGTGCTGTCGGGTTATGTTCGATGGTGGATCGGGTCTCCGCACAAGATGCAAGCTCGCCGAAAATCTCCGTCGATCAGCCCTCTAAGCCTGTCCCGGCGTCCGTCGTCCCGAAGCGCAAGCCTAGACCGCATCGGCTCACGCTCGGAGCCGGCGAAGGGCAGACGGCCGCGCCGGGCACCACCACGGCCCAGACCCCTGGGCCAGGTACGGCCGCAGGCGCCAGCGGTACCGCGGGCGGGGTCAGCGGTGCACGGCGGGTCGGGAACGTCCAAGGCACTTCCGCGGCGCCGACAACGCCCACGACCTTGCCGCCCGGGACCCTCGACCTCGGCAATGGCCTGACGTTCCTCGCCAACTACACGAGCGAAGCGGCCGGCAATCCCGTGGGCGGCATTCGCCAGGGTGTCCGTTATGCCGATCAGTTCTTCCTCGGTGCCGACGCCGACCTTTATAAGCTGATCGGCGTCAAGGGCGCTTTCCTGCATGCCATCGGCACATTGCGCGACGGCCACAGCTTGACCAACGACCTCGTCGGCAACAGCATCTCGGTGCAGGAGATCTACGGCGGCGGCCAGACCTACCGTCTCACCTATCTCAGCTACGAGCAGAAGCTCTTCGACGACAGGATCGACATCGAGGTGGGGCGGCTGCCCGGCCAGACGGCGTTCCTGGCCTCGCCGTTCTACTGCAACTTCCAGAACAACTCGATCTGCGGCAGCCCCAACGTGGCCTTCGCCGATACCAACTTCACCTACTTTCCCGCACCCACCTGGGCCGGAGTGCTGAAGACGCAGCTCACCGACAAGTACTTCTTCAACATCGGCGCCTACGAGGTTGCCCCAGACAGCACACTGCGGACCGATCATGGCGTCGACTTCTTCGAACCGGCGACGGGCTTCAACGTCCCTTTCGAGCTCGGCTACGCCACGACGTTCAAGAACGATACCATGCCCCGCCACTATGGGGTGGGCGCCATCATCGATCGCTCGAGCTACACCGACGCGGAGTTCGACCAGCAAGGCGGCCAGCGCGTCTTGACGGGGCTCGGCGGGGAGCAGCTCTTCGGACGCACGGCCACCTACGAGCGCTTCGACCAGATGGTCTACCGCCCGGACCCGACCTCCCCGCGCGGTCTCAGCCTGTTCGGCCTTGCCATCGAAGGGACCGGCGGACGACAGGTCGAGGATTACGAATTAGAGGCGGGCGCCGTCTACCTCGGACCCTTCGACAGCCGGCCGCTCGACACGATTGATTTCGCGGTCTCGACGCAGCGTTATTCCGACATCGGCATTTCGGGGATCCGCGCCGCCCGCATCGCCGAGGGTGCGAGCGCGATCGACATCGCGCGCGACGAAACCTTTTTCGAGCTGAACTACGGGCTGCAGGTGTCGCCCGCGGTCCGGCTAACGCCGAACCTTCAGTACATCATCGACCCGGACCAGCTCCGCGAGCCGTCCCGCGCCAAACCGATTCCCGATGTCCTGGTCATCGGTGCGAAGCTGTCCGTCGACCTCTTCACCCTGGCGGGTCTCGCCAAGGGTCCTGATGGCCACTGAAAACCCTGCCGGAGACGCCGACGCGGTTCCCGCAGCCGGGCGCGGCTGCGGGCTCGACGTCAGTGCCGCTCTTAATCCTTTATCAACCCCGGCGGTTCTTGATGGGGCGTGATCCCTGTGTCCGGAGAGCGAACGATGCCCGCGATGATCTTGGAGGACCGCGTGCTCGCCCGTGTCGCATTCCAGGCTGTCGGTCGGAGCGAGCCGACCGATCCCAATCAGGGCGCCGAACTTGCGATACGCCACGCTCTCAAAGCCCTGCGGGTGCTCGGCGCCGTCATCACACCCTGGACGGTGCGTGCCGTGCAGGACGATGTCGCCAGCATCTTCGCGGACGCCGCGAGGATGACCCAGGCGCGCGCACTGGCGACCGAGGTGACCCCGGATACGCCCGGCCGCCAGGCGGCTTGAACCGACCTGCTGAGCTGAAGCGGCTCGCGGATCTCTCGGGCACCACGGCGCATTACGGATTTCGAGACGAAGCTCGGAGCCAGCGCATGTGCAACTCGAAGATCAGCGCCGTCATCGCGGTCACTTTACTGTCTATGGCGAGCCTTCCGGCACCGGCCATCGCGGCGACGGCGCATAATTCGCAGGCCGGAGCCTACGGGTCGACGACCAACAACTGTGCTCCGACGCCCTATTTCCAGAACGGCGGTTGCATTTCGGCGGCGATCGAGGGCGGGATCGATGATGACGACGATGCCTTGCCTCCCCCGGCTCGCTATCGGCTTCGCAGGCCCGTTCAGCCCAGCAACGAATGACCGCTCCCTTCACGAGCTTGCTACTTCGATGCATGTACGAAGTCGTGCGTCGTCTCCTGGAGCCAGTGACGATGTTTGGCCGGGCCCAGCCAGAAGCTGAAATGGTCCGAACAGGCGTGGACGGGATGGCGCGCTGTCGCACGACCCTCGCGCTTGAGCCGCCCGATGAGGGTTGTCCTCGATGAAGGACATCTTGCGCCGGGCGGTCGAACGCCGTATGTAGGCGCCATATCGAAGTCTTTCGATATGGTCCGGTAGCGTTTGAGAAGAGTGGGCTCCTGCCGGACCCGCTCTTTTGCTTTTGTGCCTGCTGGATTGAGCCCGCATCCGGATGATGCTCCGCTGCGGCCGACATGGACCGTTTTTCTTTGACCGACTCTTCGACCGATCATGCCGATAAACCGGCCGCAAGCGCCACCCCGGCTGCGTCGCTGCTCGACGAACCCCGCTTCGCGTCCGAAAAAGGTGCTGCGGCCCACACTGGACGAGCAGCAATGCCGGTTCTGGCGGATCTCGGTTATCGCCTGGTCAGGGTCAAGATTTCGGCCGGCTCTCCAGCGATCCTGCAAATCATGGTCGAGCGGCCCGACGGCACGATGGGCATCGACGACTGCGAGGCGGTCAGCAAGGCCCTGTCGCCGGTCCTCGACCTCGACGATCCCATCACCGGGGCCTATAGGCTGGAGATTTCCTCGCCCGGTATCGACAGGCCCCTCGTGCGCCGCTCCGATTTCGACCGGGCGCTGGGCCACGAGGCGCGGGTCGAACTCGCCGTGCCGCTCGACGGGCGCAAGCGGTTCCGCGGCATCATCGAGGGCACGAGCGACGGGCGGCTTTCCTTGAAGCGGCTCGACGCCAAGCCCGACGAGACGACCACGGTCGATCTCACCATCGCGGACATCGGGGAAGCCCGGCTCGTGCTGACCGATGCCCTGATCCGGGAGGCCCTGCGGGCCCAGGCCAAGGCGGAAGCCGAGGACGGGCTCGCGACCGGCGAGGGCGAGACCCTGACGCCAGAAGCTTCTCCCCGCGGCCCAGGCCGCTTCGCCGGCCGCAACCAGCACAAGCGAGCGACGCCGGCGGGCGTGAAGACGCCGCCTGCCCGCTCGCCGGCGAGAGCGCCCGCGGCCGGCAAGGCGGCTCCGTCGCCCCGCGCACGCTGATCCAACACATCCAAGAACCCAC
>CAXTME010000111.1:0-4521 GCA_964245215.1 uncultured Lichenihabitans sp. | reverse complement strand
GGCAAGGCGGCTCCGTCGCCCCGCGCACGCTGATCCAACACATCCAAGAACCCACCCCGAGGAGAGACATCCATGGCCGTCAGCGCCAACAGGCTCGAACTCTTGCAGATCGCCGAAGCGGTGGCCCGCGAGAAGAACATCGACCGTTCGATCGTTCTGAGCTCGATGGAAGACGCGTTGCAGAAGGCGGCGCGCTCCCGCTACGGCCAGGAGACGGAGGTCCGCGCCGAGATCAACCCGCGCACCGGCGAGACGCGCTTCTCGCGGCTGCTGCTCGTGGTGGACGAGATCGAGAACGACGCGACCCAGATCCTGGTCGCCGATGCACGGCGCAAGAACCCGGCCGCGCAGGTCGGCGACTGGATCGCGGAAACGCTGCCGCCGTTCGAGTTCGGCCGGATTGCCGGGCAATCGGCCAAGCAGGTCATCGTTCAAAAGCTGCGGGAGGCCGAGCGCGACAAGCAATATGACGAGTACAAGGACCGCATCGCCGACATCATCAACGGCGTGGTCAAACGCGTCGAGTACGGCAACGTCGTGGTCGACCTGCAGGGGCGGGGCGAGGCCGTGGTTCGGCGCGACGAACTGATCCCGCGCGAGACGTTTCGGCCCGGCGACCGTATCCGCGCCTATGTCTACGACGTGCGACGGGAGCAGCGCGGCCCGCAGATCTTCCTGTCCCGCACCCACCCCCAGTTCATGTCGAAGCTTTTCACCCAGGAAGTGCCGGAGATCTACGACGGCATCATCGAGGTGAAGGCCGTGGCCCGCGATCCCGGGTCGCGGGCCAAGATCGGCGTGACATCGCGCGACAGTTCCATCGATCCGGTCGGCGCCTGCGTCGGCATGCGCGGCTCGCGCGTCCAAGCCGTCGTCAATGAGTTGCAGGGCGAAAAGATCGACATCATACCCTGGTCGCCCGACGCCGCTACCTTCATCGTCAATGCGCTGCAACCGGCCGAAGTCGTCAAGGTGGTGCTCGACGAGGACTCTTCGCGCATTGAAGTCGTGGTTCCCGATGACCAATTATCCTTGGCGATCGGGCGACGGGGCCAGAATGTGCGGCTCGCCTCCCAATTGACCGGCTGGGACATCGATATCCTGACCGAAGCGGAAGAGTCGGAGCGCCGCCAAAAGGAATTCGTCGAGCGCACCAACCTCTTCATGGAGGCCCTTGATGTCGACGAGGTTGTAGGCCAACTCCTGGCGTCGGAAGGGTTCCGGTCACTCGAAGAGCTCGCTTATGTCGAGCCGGCCGAGTTGAGCTCGATCGAAGGCTTCGACGAGGAAACGGCGGCCGAGATCCAGTCTCGGGCGCGCGGTCATCTCCAGGCCGTCGAAGAAGAGTTCGACCGGAAACGGCGTGAACTCGGGGTCGACGATGACCTCAAGGAGATCGACGGCATCACCACGGCCATGATGGTCAAGCTCGGCGAGAACGACGTGAAGAACGTCGAGGACCTGGCGGGCAGTGTACCGGACGACCTGGTCGGCTGGACGGAGCGGAAGGACGGCGAGTCGACGCGCCACAGCGGATACCTCGAAAGTTTCGAGATGTCGCGGGAGGATGCCGAGGCCGTCATCATGGCGGCGCGGGTGAAAGCCGGCTGGATCGAGGCCGAAGTCCCGGCCGAAGACCAGGGTGAGGATGTTCAGGTCGAGGAGGATGTCGCCTGAGTTTTGCGAGGGATTGCTCGGTGGAAGGCGACGTTGCGACAGGAGCCGACACCGGCCTGCTGTCCGGGGCGGAGCAGGCTGATACGACCCGCGACCCCGGTAAGGGGCCCGAGCGGACCTGTATCGTCACGCGGGTCAAGGGTCCCCCTGAGGGCTTCCTGAGGTTCGTCGTCTCGCCGGACCAAACGGTCGTACCCGATCTGCGGCGGACTCTGCCGGGACGCGGGGCCTGGGTGACGGCCGAAAAGACCGTCGTGGCGGAAGCCGTCAAGCGCAAGAGCTTCGCACGGGCGTTCAAGATGAAGGTCGAGGTCCTTCCGACCCTGGCCGACATGGTGGACGGTCTCTTGGAAAAAGACGCATTGCAGGCGCTGGCGATGGCCAACAAGGCTGGTCTCGTCGTCGCAGGGGCCGGAAAAGTCGAGGGCTCTGCGGGACCCAAGGTTCCGGCGGCCCTCGTTCACGCCAGCGATGGAAGCCCCGACGGAATCCGCAAGGTGGAAGCTTCGGTCCGGCGGCGATTGGGCGACGACGCCGATGCCATTGCTCGCATCCGAATCTTTCGTTCCGACCAATTGGATTTGGCATTGGGGCGCACAAATGTGATACACGCTGCGGTGGCCGGGGGAATGGCCGGCGACGGGTTTGTGTCGCGATCGCGGAGACTGGATCGTTACCGCGGGAGTCCGCCGGCGGAAGCCGCGGGTTCAAGACGATCTATCGAGGATTAAGCGAGACACGCGCCGGAGATCGGCTTCGGCGCTCGCCGGTTTTGGCCACGGACACGGCCCTGGGACGATTGACTAATGAGTGAACCGAACAACGTTGGCGAGAAGACTTTGACCGTGAGCCCGAAGACCACGTTGTCGCTGAAGCGGCCGGTCGAGCAGGGCACGGTGCGCCAAAGCTTCTCCCACGGCCGTACGAAGCAGGTGGTGGTCGAGAAGGTCAAGCGCCGCGTGCTGGGTCCGGGTGAGGCCCCGGCCCGCGAAGCGGCTCCCGCGCCCGCCGCATCGGCCGGGCTCCGTCCTGCCACACCGACGTCTCCGGCGGCTCAAGCGCCGCGTCCCGCGATGCCGGCTGCCCCGCAGCAGACGCCCCAGCCTGTCGTCGCCAGGGCACCGACGCCAGCCGCGCCGGCCCCGGCGCCGACCGTCTCCCCGAAACCCGCGGACGCTCCCGCCGCGACTGCAACGCCGCAAGCGCCCGAAAAGCCGGCCGCGCCAGCCCCTGCAATCGCGTCCGCTCCTGCCGAAGTGGTGATCCCGAAGGCCGAGGTCACGGCACCGGTGGCAGCCCCGGCGGTCGTCCAGGCGGCGGCGGCGACGACGGCCGACGCACCATCCGCGGCGATGGCGCGTCCCGCACCATCGCCGGCGTCTCGCCCCACCCCGTCATCGATCCCGTCACGCGCTTCGCAACAATCGGCGCGCCCGGCCGCACCGGCGTCACGCGGCACCGCTCCTCAAGGCGCTGCCGGCCGTGCGGCGCCCGCCGGAGCGCCGGCACCCGCTCGCGGTGCTCCGCCGGCCCGTCCGGCATCGAACCGGCCGCAGACCGGCGTCGTCCTGCGGACCCTCACCGAAGAGGAGCGCGAGGCGCGGGCCCGCGCTCTGGTGGGGGCCAAGTCCCGCGAGGAGGAAGACCGCCGTCGCGCCGAGACGGATGCGAAGCTTCGTTCCGAGCGCGAGGCGCGCGACGCCCTGGAGCGCGATGCTGCCGAAGCGAGGAAGCGGGAAGAGGATACCCGCCGCGCCCATGAGGCCGAAGCCAAACGCAAGGCCGAAGACGAAGCCAAGCGCCGATTGCCACCCGGCGAGGGGGGTGGTCCCGCGACCGCCAGTGCGGCTCGGCCCGCTACCAGCGAAGGCGGTCTGACACCCGTCGTGCGACGTCCGCTGATGACGCCGGCAGCGCGTCTCGTCGTACCGCGGCCATCGCGCAGCGGTCCGCAGAAGGATCGCGGTCGCCTGACCGTGACCAGCGCCACGACCGAGCAGGAGGACCGCACCCGGTCGGTCGCAGCCTTCCGCCGCCGTACGCAGCGCATGAAGGGGTTCGGCGCTCACGAGGCAAAGGAAAAGCTGCAGCGCGAGGTTGTGCTTCCCGAGACGATCACGATCCAGGAACTGTCGAGCCGCATGTCGGAGCGTGCCGTCGACGTGATCAAGCTTCTGATGAAGCAGGGCCACATGGCCAAGATCACCGACGTGATCGATGCCGACATGGCGCAACTGATCGCCGAGGAACTCGGCCATTCGGTGCGGCGCGTTGCCGAATCGGACGTCGAGGAAGGCCTCTTCGACGAGCCCGACGAGGACACGAACCTCGTTACCCGTCCGCCCGTCGTAACCATCATGGGCCACGTCGATCACGGCAAGACGTCGCTGCTCGATGCCATTCGGCAGGCCAACGTCGTGTCCGGTGAAGCCGGCGGCATCACTCAGCACATCGGAGCCTATCAGGTGACGGCGCCGAACGGTGGCGCCGTGACCTTCATCGACACGCCCGGTCATGCCGCGTTCACGGCCATGCGGGCTCGCGGTGCCAAGGTCACGGACGTCGTGATCCTCGTGGTGGCGGCCGACGACGGCGTCATGCCGCAGACCATAGAGGCGATCAACCACGCCAAGGCTGCCAAGGTCCCGATGATCGTGGCGATCAACAAGATCGACAAGCCGGGCGCCAAACCCGAACGCGTCCGCTCGGAACTGCTGCATTACGACGTGCAGGTCGAAAGCATGGGCGGCGATACGCTCGAGATCGAGGTCTCGGCCCTGAAGCGAACCAACCTCGACAAGCTGCTCGAGGCGATCGAGCTGCAGAGCGAGGTGCTCGACCTCA
>CAXTME010000110.1:5658-15444 GCA_964245215.1 uncultured Lichenihabitans sp. | reverse complement strand
GCATCTACCCGGCCGTCGACCCGCTCGACTCGACCTCGCGCATGCTCTCCCCGCTCGTCGTCGGCGAAGAGCATTACGGCGTCGCCCGACAGGTGCAGCAGGTTCTGCAGCGCTACAAGGCGCTCCAGGACATCATCGCGATCCTGGGCATGGACGAGCTTTCGGAAGAGGACAAGATCGCGGTGGCGCGGGCGCGCAAGATCGAACGCTTCCTCAGCCAGCCGTTCCACGTGGCCGAGATCTTCACCGGCTCGCCCGGCAAGCTCGTGTCGCTGGCCGACACGATCAAGGGCTTCAAGGGCCTCGTCGAAGGCCAGTACGACCACCTTCCCGAGTCGGCCTTCTACATGGTGGGCAACATCGAGGAAGCGGTCGAGAAGGCCGGCAGGCTCGCCAAGGCGGTCTGAGGTCTCCGGTCCTCACCCCGTGATGCGGCGCCCCTCGGGCGCGCCGCCACCACCAAGGAATAGGCGATGGCGTCCTTTGCGTTCGAACTCGTGTCCCCCGAGCGGCTGCTCTTCGGCGGCGACGTCGAATCCGTCGTGGTTCCGGGGACGGAAGGCGAGTTCACCGTCCTCAAGGACCACGCACCCCTGATGTCGACCCTGAAACCAGGGGTCGTAACGGTGACCGAGGCCGGCGCCAAGGAGACACGGCTGTTCGTGCGCGGCGGCTTCGCCGATGTGGCCCCGACCGGCCTCACGATCCTGGCCGAGAGTGCCGTCCCGGTCGAGCAGCTCGACTCGGCCAAGCTCGACGCCGAGATCCAGAATGCTCGCGAGGACGTCTCGGACGCGTCGAGTGACGAGACACGGCGCTTGGCGCAGGAAAAACTCGATCAGCTCAATGAGTTACGGGCCGCCCTTCAGGTTTGAGGCAACGTCCGCCGTCGCCTTCGAGACGTCGCCTCCTCGAATGCGTCGGGTCATCACGAAGCTTGAGCTTGATCGTTCGTCATCGCGAGGCGTGTAGCGATGAAGCAACCTAAGCAGCCTTGCGTGGCGAAAGCCACGATTCGAACCTCAAGTGTAAGCAGACTTGTGAGAGTCTGCTTAGCGAGCGACATAGGATGAGCTGGGTCCCACCGCGCTCCGTTCGCGGTTCGCTCACGTTGCCGTTTGATGGTCCATTATGTTTTGAAAACTGGCTCACACGCTTAGCCCAGCGTATAATCGCCTGCCCTCAGGCGCTCGCGGACAGAGCCACCTGCCAGTTGGCGACGTCGGTGCCGCCTTGCGTGATCGACTGCAGCAATCCGGGTGCTGCCGCGGCGAGCCGCTCGGCGAAAAACCGTGCCACTGCGAGCCTGGCGGCCGCCAGCGGCGCATCGGCCGATCCGGCCGGCATAGCGCCGGCCGCGAGGGCCGTCCCGCCGCGGGCCAACCCGAAGAGCTGGAGATAGGCCGAGGCGCCGGCCAGCGCTCCGGCACGGTCCGTTTCCATGTGTTCCAGCAGGTAGGCGGTCGCCGCCTGCAAAGCGTCGAGCGTCGCGTCGAGGCGCGGCGCCGTCTCGCCGAACGCCGGGTCGTTCTGCTGCGCGACCGTGCGCACGACCTCGCGCATCGCTTGCAGTTCGCGCCGAAAAACGCGCCCGCCGTCGGCCGCTATCTTGCGTCCGACGAGGTCGATCGCCTGGATGCCGTTGGTGCCCTCGTAGATCGGCGTGATCCGGACGTCGCGCAGGATCTGGGCGGCGCCGGTCTCCTCGATGTAGCCCATCCCGCCATGCACCTGGACGCCGAGGGAGGCGACCTCGACGGCGCTGTCGGTCGCGAAGGCCTTGGCGACCGGCGTCAACAGGGCGGCCCGTTCGGCCGCGGCGGCACGGCCCGCCGCATCGGGCAGGCGCTCGGCATCGTCGAGGGCCTGGGCCGTGAGGTAGCAGATGGCCCGCGCAGCCCCGGTCAGGGCCTTCATGGTCATGAGCATGCGGGCGACATCGGGGTGGCGGATGATCGGGCTCGCGGCGCCGCCAGCGTCGGCCGGGGCTCGCCCTTGCCGCCGCTCGCCCGCGTAGCGCAGCGCCAGTTGCGTGGCGCGTTCGGCCGCCCCCACCCCTTCGAGCCCGACCGCGAGCCGAGCCTGGTTCATCATGGTGAACATGGCATTGAGGCCCCGCCCGGCGTTCCCCACGAGGAAGCCGATGGCTTCGGCGCCGTCGCCGAAGCTCATCGAACACGTCGGCGCCGCATGCATGCCGAGCTTGCGCTCGATGCCGGTACAGTAGACGCCATTGCGGGGACCGAGCCGACCGTCGGTCCCGACCATGAATTTCGGCACGAGGAACAGCGAGATCCCGCGGGTCCCCGGCTCGGCGTCGGGCAGGCGGGCGAGCACGAGATGGACGATGTTGTCCGTCATGTCGTGGTCGCCATAGGTGATGTAGATCTTGGCTCCGGTAATGGCGTAGCTGCCGTCGGGCCGCGGCGCCGCGCGGGTCCGCAACGTGCCGAGATCGGAGCCCGCCTGCGGCTCCGTGAGGTTCATCGTCCCGGTCCATTCGCCCGAGACCAACTTGCCGAGGTAGAGCCGCTTCAGCTCGTCCGAGCCGTGCGCCGCCACGGCCTCGATGGCGCTGGCCGTGAGCAGCGGACAGAGGCCGAACGACAGATTGGCGGCGCTCCAGATCTCGGTGCAGGCCGCCTGCACGAGCCGGCCGAGGCCCTGTCCGCCATAGGCCTCAGGGGCCGCGACACCGTTCCAACCGCCCTCGATCCAGCGCCGGTAGGCTTCGGCCCAGCCGGGTGCTGCCGTGACGGACCGGTCGGAGAAGCCGATCCCGGCCCGGTCGCCGACCCGATCGAGCGGCACCAGGAGATCGGCCGCGAGCCGCCCCGCCTCGTCGATCACCGCCGCCGCGGTGCCGTCCGACAGTGCTTCGTCCGCCGCCGAAGCCGATGTCGCGGCCGCCACCATCATGGCGTTTAGAATATCGGAGGTGGGCGCGCGATAGGTCATGGCGTTCATTGTCCAAAACGGTTTCTAATCATAGACGCAAAACCGACCCCTCACGAGCCTTTCCGGCGCCCGCATTCGGACCTCCATGGTGCCCGCAGGATGAACCGAGACACCGCCGAACACCGGCCCGGCCTAACGCTCAGGCTCACGACGTCGAGGGCCGACCTCGCCGACGCGGCGGCCATCCTGCGCCGGGGTGGACTCGTGGCCTTCCCGACCGAGACGGTCTACGGGCTCGGTGCGGACGGGCGTTCCGCGGAGGCCGTGGCTGCCCTTTACGCCGCAAAGGCGCGGCCCCGGTTCAACCCGCTGATCGCCCATGTGGAGAGCCTGGAGGCGGCGCTCGCCGAGGGTGACTTCAGCCCCGAGGCCCTGGCACTGGCTCGCGCCTTCTGGCCGGGTCCGCTGACCCTCGTGGTGCCTGCGTCACCGGACTGCGACCTCTGCGACCTCGCGCGGGCCGGGCTCGACAGCGTGGCCCTCCGGGTTCCGGGATCGGCGGTGGCCCGGGCTCTCGTGGTGCTGGCCGGCGCGCCGGTGGTGGCCCCATCGGCCAACCGCTCCGGCCGCATCAGCCCGACAACGGCGGCGGCGGCGGCCGAGGATCTCGACGGCCGCATCGATGCGATCGTCGATGGCGGGCCCACCCGCGTCGGGCTAGAGTCGACCATCGTGGCGTGCCTCGGCCCACCCGTGCTGCTGCGGCCCGGTGGCATCACGCGCGAGGCGATCGAAGCCGTGCTGCGGCATCCGTTGGCCGGTCCGGAGTTTCTTCACGGGCCGGCCGTGGCACCCGGCTTGCTGGCGTCGCATTACGCCCCGCGCGCCGCCGTGCGACTCGAAGCCGTCGCGGCGAGGCCGGGCGAAGCGGTGCTCGATTTCGGCGGCCGCCTGCGCGGCGGCTCACCCGAGGTCCGGCCAGCCGGGCAGGGCGGCATGCGCTACCTCGATCTCTCGCCGAACGCAGACCTGGTCGAGGCCGCGGCGAACCTCTTCGGCTTTCTTCGGCGACTCGACGCCGCAATGGGCGGCCAGGGAACGATCGCCGTGGCGCCGATTCCAGCTGAGGGTCTCGGCGAAGCCATCCACGACCGGCTGTCGCGGGCCGCCGCGCCACGCAGCGGCTAAGCAGACTCTCACAAGTCTGCTTACACTCGAGGTTCGAAGCAGCATCGATTTCGCTTCGTGAAAGTCAAATCAATCGTGGCTTTCGCCACGCAAGGCTGCTTAGGCGAAGCACCTCGGCTGCAGGGCGGCCCCGCTGGTGGCCCACGGCAGGCCCACGGCCGGCTCCCCTTGCGGCACCCGCTCAAAAAGGACATCTTCCGCCTTCACCGTGCCGAGGCCGATCAGGTCGCCTCGCGTCGCGACCCCGAGCCGCCTCACAAGACCCAAGGTTTCCGTGCCCGATACCGTCTCCATGGCTTCCTCGATGCGCGCCACCGTGGCGCGCCTACCCCGAACTCTCGCGATCCTCCTGCTGGCCGGCGCGGCCTCGATGTCGGGGCTCCAGGCGCGGGAGGCCGTCGTACTCCCGTCCACCCCGCTCGACATCGGAGGCAGCGTATCGGGCAATTACCTGTCGGCCCTCGTGGCGGGTGCCGACCGCGACACGCAGGCCGCCGCCGCCTATTTCAAGGAAGTGCTGCGCTCCGACCCTCACAACCCGGAACTGATCGAGCGCACCTTCGTGGCCGCCTTGGCCAATGGCGACATCGACGACGGACTCGACTTCGGCCGCAGGCTCGTCAAGGTCGACCCCAAGAACGGCCTCGCCCACATGGTGCTCGGCATTGGCCAGATGAAGGATGGTCATTGGGTGGCGGCCCGGCATGAATTCGCAAGCGGCGGCGCCGGTCGGGAGCATGACATCACGGCCACGCTGCTCTCCGCCTGGTCCTACGCGGGCCAGGGGGACGAGAAAAAGGCCCTGGCGACGGTCGACAGCTTGAAGGACAGCGGGTTCGCGGTGTTCCGTGATTATCACGCGGCGCTGATCGCCGACATGGCCAACGACCTGCCCGAAGCCACCAAACGGTTCAAGACGGCCTATGCCGAAGACAAGACCATTCTTCGCCTCGTCGACGCCTATGCGCGGTTCGAGGCCCGCCATGGCGCCAAGGAGGAAGCGCTGCGGGCCTATGCGGCATTCCAAGACGTTCTTCCGCATCATCCGCTGATCGAGGCGGGCATCGCCGATGTCGGAGCCGGCAAGCCGATCCAGCCGCTGGTCAAGACCGCTCAGGACGGCGCCGCCGAAGTGCTCTACGGGCTCGGGGCCGCGGGGGGACGGCAGGGCGACGAACTCGCGGCCATGATCTACCTCCGGCTGTCGCTCTACCTCGAGCCGCAGAACAGCTTGGCCCTCGTGACGCTGGCCGACATCTACGGTCGCTTGAAGCAGAACGAGGATGCCATCGCGGTCTACGGGCAGGTGCCGGACACGAGCCCGTTGCGGGACAATGCCGATATCCAAACCGGGCTGACGCTCGACGTCCTGGGACGATCCGACGAGTCGATCGCCTATCTCAGGGGCATCGTGGCGCAGAACGCCAAGGATACCGATGCGCTGACCACCCTGGGCAATATCCAGCGGGAACAGAAACATTACGGCGACGCGATCACGAGCTACACGCAGGCCCTGGCCTCGTTGCCGACGGGCGACAAGAGCGCCTGGAGCCTGCTGTACTTCCGTGGCATTTCCTACGAGCGGGACAAGCAGTGGCCGGCCGCAGAAGCCGACTTCAAGCAGGCGCTGGTGCTCTACCCGGACCAGCCCCTCGTGTTGAACTATCTCGGCTATTCCTGGGTCGACCGTGGGGTCCACCTCGACGAGGCCTTCCAGATGCTGCGCAAGGCCGTGGCGCTGCGCCCGGAAGACGGCTTCATCGTCGACAGCCTGGGCTGGGCGCATTATCGCCTCGGCGACTATGCCGAGGCGGTCAAGGAACTCGAGCGTGCCATCGAGCTGAAGCCTGGCGACCCGACCATCAACGACCATCTCGGCGACGCCTACTGGCGCGTCGGCCGGAAGCTCGATGCGCAGTTCCAATGGAACCATGCCCGCGACCTTAAGCCCGAACCGGAAGACCTGCCGGCGATCCTGGACAAGATCGAGCACGGCCTGCCGGACCTGAAGCCGACGACCTCGGCCGAACAGAAGCCGGCCGCTGCGGACGCACCGGTACCCGCGGTCACTGCTCCCGAGCCTCCCGCGGCCGCGACAGTTCCCGACCCGGGCGCGACACCGCCGGCCGCAGAGTCTCCGGCTGCTCCCGGCGGCACGCCGCCCCCGAAATAGACTTGCATCCAGACCCTCGGGGCGCCATGTCCTGACGCTGCGGTGCCGGCCTTTCGCCTATCGGGCGTAGGTTGAGGCTTGCAGCCTTGGAGTGGTTCGATCGGATCGGTCCGTCTACCCGCTGAACGGAGCGTTCGATGAGTGTCGAGACTTTGGTGGTGACCGAAGACGAGGATGGTATGCGCCTCGACCGCTGGTTCAAGCGTCGGCATCCCGAACTGACCCTCGGCCATTTGAACAAGATCGTGCGCACCGGGGAGGTGCGACTCGACGGCGCCCGCACCAAGACCTCTGCACGCGTCGCCCCGGGCCAGACCATCCGGGTCCCGCCGCTGCGGATCAGCGAGTTTCCCGCGCCAGAGATCAAGCGCGCGCAACCCTCCGACGACGATCGCCGGGCTATCGAGGCCATGGTGCTCTACGAGGATCGCGACGTCATGGTGCTGAACAAGCCCTACGGCCTCGCGGTCCAGGGCGGTTCGGGCACGACCCATCACGTCGATGGAATGCTGGACAGCTTCGGCGACCAGGACGGAAACCGGCCGCTGCTGGTGCATCGTCTCGACCGCGACACGTCGGGTGTTCTCCTGGTGGCCAGGAGCCGCAAGATGGCGTCGGAACTCGGCGAAGTCTTTCGGTCACGCCAGGCCCGCAAACATTACTGGGCGCTGGTCGAGGGTGTGCCCAAGCCGGCGCAGGGTCGGATTTCGCTGTTCCTGGCCAAAGGAGAAGGCATGGGAGACGTGCGCCGCGCCGATCGCCCGAAGGGCGGCGATCGCACCGCCATGGAACGCATGCGCGTCGCGAAACATGGCGATCCCGATGCTCAGCATTCGGTGACCCTCTTTGCGACGGTGGATCGCGTCCTGCCTCGATTGGCTTGGCTGTCCATGAAGCCGATCACCGGCCGGACTCATCAGCTCCGCGCGCATGCCGAGGCGATCGGTCATCCCATCGTGGGCGATCCCAAATACGGCGTTGCGCCGCCCGGCGGTGCTCGGCATGTCGACCCGTCGCGTGCCATTCCCGCAGGCGTCGAGCGAAAGCTTCATCTCTTGGCGCGCCGCCTCGTTCTGCCGCATCCGCGTGGGGGCACGCTCGACGTTTCGGCGCCGCTGCCGCCCCATATGCAGGCGACGTGGGACCTGTTCGGCTTCGACGTGAAGCAGTACGACCCGATCGAGAACGCCCCCGAGGATTAAACGATGGAGGACCACTACGGCGGCCCGGCGAGGCCCGGACGCGAACCGGCGCCCATCCGACCGAAGCGCTTTTACGCAACGGCGGCGGTCGAGGAGCGGGAAGGCCTCTTCCTGCTGCTGTTGGATGGGCGTTCGGCCAGAACGCCGGCGAAGCGTGTGCTGGCGCTGCCGTCGCGGGCCTCGGCCGAGAAGCTCGCTGCCGAATGGAACGACCAGGTCGACATCATCGATCCGGTCAAGATGCCGCTAACCCGCATCGCCAATTCGGCCATCGACGGGGTCGCCGACCAGATGAAAGCGGTGGCCGACGAGGTTAGGACCTACCTGACGTCCGATCTCGTGGTCTACCGCGCTGCCGCACCGGCGCCGTTGGTCGCGGCCGAAGCGGACGCCTGGGATCCCGTGCTCGACTGGGTTCGAGACGCCTTCCATGTCCGCTTCATCCTGGCCGAGGGACTCGCGTTCGTGCATCAGCCGGCGTCTACGCTCGCCACGCTGGATACGGTCCTGGACGGGATCGTTGGAATGGGCCCGGCGGCGCCGTTCCGGCTTGCCGCCACGCATGTGATCACGACCTTGACGGGTTCCGCGCTTCTGGCGCTCGCCGTGATGCATGGCCGGCTCTCGGCCGAAGCCGCCTGGTCGGCCGCTCATGTCGACGAGTCGTATCAGGAGTCGCAATGGGGCACCGACGCCGAGGCTCTGGTGCGCCGGGAAGGACGCTGGTCGGAAATGCAGGCCGCTGCGACCCTGGGCCTGCTGGCCGGCTGAGTTTCCGCGGATCCGGCGGTTCGTGACGTCTTGATGAACGAACCGCTAAAGCAACGAAACAGCAATACTGTCCCTTGTTGCCAGCTTAACCTTGCCAAATTCTGCCAAATTGCTGTTCACTTTCCGGCAATACGACCCCGTCATCTTCACCGCAACAGAAGGACGGACATCATGATCACAGCTATGGCGACCACGAGCAGCATCAGCGAGGCTGATTTGGCTTTCATCTCGCTCGCGGAAGATCAGGTGAGCCTTTCTGAAGGGTGTGTGGCCTCGCTTCACCGGCACCTCTTCGCCGATTGCTCTCTCGATCGGCACGAGGCAGCAGCCTTGTTCGATCTCGAACGCGCGGCTCTGACGCGAAGCGACGCCTGGACGGCCTTCTTCGTCCAAGCCGTGACGGACCATGTGGTTTGGGGCGCGAGGCCGACGGGACGGCTGAGCGACGAGCAGGCCGAGTGGTTGATCGCCAGCGTCGACGAGACCCGGACCCCTGCGAGCTTCGCCATCCTGGTCAACGTTCTAGACGAGACCAAGCAGGTGCCGGCTTGGTTCGAAGGCGCCGTTCGGGCGCGAGCCATTGCGGGCTGGCCGGGGCTGTCCCGCGGCGAGGACGCGTTCTCGACGCCGCTCCTGGCCGCGGCCTGACGTCAACTCGTCTGTCTGAGGACGACGAAGAGCACGATGAAGATGACGATGACCAGAGCCATCCCGCCGATCAGGACATAGCGCACGCCGACCCCGGTCTTGCCCTGACGTGCCTCCGTCTTATCGACGCGTGTCGGTCTATCGCTCATGTCTCAACCTCGTTGCCTGCTGCCGGCAACGGGCATCAAGACGGGAAGTTCCTGCCCGAGGCAAGAGGCGGTGGCGGCTTCGTTGTGAACGTGTCGCAGCACGTCGGCGGCTATCGCGTGACGCCACGGCAAAACGGCTCTCCGCCGCTATTCAGCGAGCGATGGACGAGACCGTCGGCCCGAAGACGCGCTCGAATTCCTGTCGCAACAGCACGTCGAGTTCCGCCATGCCGACGATGTGTCCGAGATCGACGAGACTCGTGACCCCGTGGTGGGAGGATGAGATTCCGCACGGCACGATCCCGTCGAAATGGCTGAGATCCGGGTCCACGTTGATCGCGATGCCGTGGTAGCTGACCCAACGCCTGAGCCTGATGCCGATGGCCGCGACCTTGTCCTCGCTCATCGTTCCATCGCAGCGCTGCGGCTTGTCGGGGCGTTCGACCCACACGCCCACCCGGTCGTCGCGTCGTTCGCCCCTGATGTTCAGGCGGGCCAACGTCTCGATGATCCAGCGTTCCAGGGCGGCCACGAAGGCCCGGACGTCCGGCCGTCGCCGGTTGAGGTCGAGCATCGCATAGGCGACCCGCTGACCCGGCCCGTGATAGGTGAACTGCCCGCCTCGACCGGTGCGGTGCACCGGAAACCGCGGCGTTCTGAGATCCTGGTCGCGCGCCGAGGTGCCGGCCGTGTAGATCGGCGGGTGCTCGACGAGCCATACGCGTTCCGTCGCCCGGCCGGCCAGCATCTCCGCCAC
>CAXTME010000110.1:0-5558 GCA_964245215.1 uncultured Lichenihabitans sp. | reverse complement strand
GTTGCGGCCATGGCGGAATTGGTAGACGCGCTAGCTTGAGGTGCTAGTTGGGAAACTAGTGGAGGTTCGAGTCCTCTTGGCCGCACCAAGCGATTTCAGCGCTGACGATCTGCAACGATGGACCGATCCGATCGACCCTGTCTTGCAGTCTATCCTGGCGATGGCTCCGAGCACTAGGCGGGACGATCGGCGTGCCCTGGCGACACCTTCCTTACAGGTCAGCGGGTCGTGGTCGACCGATGCAGACGCAGCATCTTGGCCCGCGAACTCCACACCGGGCGGCGCTCCCGAATCATTTTCTCGCGCTTCAGAGCCTCTGGATTGTGGGTCCACACCAGAGCGCTGATCAGGATGTTTTCAAAAGCGTCGTGCGCCAGGACGCGCATGGTCTTCGCGCCTTCGTCCACGTCTTCATAGCCAAGGCGATGGATGATGCGCGACACGCTTTCATTCGAGCATCCAAGTCCCACGAAATTGACCTTCGCACGACAAGCCTGGGCAGGCGAGAGGCGTGGATCGTGCACCATGGCCTGCGCCAGGAGTCCGAGGGAGAAGCGGAGGCGGGTCGACACTTGTTGAGCCCAAGCCAGACTGGCCCCGCCTTTGGGCATGGACGGGATCCGTTCGTTCCAACAATGAACGTCAGCAATGGGATCACTCGGCCCGATGTCCGTGCCGTCCGACAGCCGGACCGTTCGGCCGGCCGGTATGACGGCGACGCGCAGGATGCATCTCTCGTCATCACTGAACGGCGCCACCCCGTTTTGATGACTGAGGTACCCATCGAAGGCGCTGATGGCGCGCCGCAGAACCAGGGTTGCGGGCTGGGACCTTGGCGGGGGATCTGTCGTCAGGGCCATAGCACACTCTCCACGACACTGCCGCCGCGTTCCCACGAAGGGCAGGTCAGCTTTCCGGGTACAAACTCTCGAGATGCCGCACGCCGTTCCTGGCTGCGGCAACTTGCCAGCATTTCAGCGTGTTCTCTGCCTGATGTTGACGACTACTCCGCGTGCTCGATCAGATTGCACGGATTGCGCCCAGACTTCCCCGATCGCTCGACGGTAGGGTTCGCGGCTGGTCCAGAGCAACCCTTGTAGGTCCGTCATCCACCGTGTCGCTCTTCGGCCAAAACCGTAAATCGTTTGTACCGGGCGATTAAGTTCGCACGGTGCAGTGAACCTAACGCAGCGCTCGGCGTTGTGAATGTGAATGATCCAAAACTTAACCCGCTGATCTCGATCGGCGGGTTTTCTTTTGGGGCATTGGTAATGAAGTGGTTCGGCCTCTGATAGGATTGCGTCCGTAACCCTGGAAATCGCGACCCGTCCGGGTACCCCGACGATCAAGCGTTGCCGGAGCGACAGCGACCCCTGGCCCAGACCGTCACGCTTCAGATTTATCGATATTCCGCTCCCAGGGTGATCCAACGGCCCCATTCAGAAAGTAGTCGCTCAGCAAAAGAGCTTTAGATCGGATCTGATCATCGATCTCCGCAGTGTTACCTTGGACCTTGATGTCTGGCCGTCTTGCTGTATGCTTGCACATACCCCACAACATAGACTGTATATCTCCCGCGCTCTGCCCGCGGATAGTATTTGTCTGAAGTAAATCTTCAAAGAAAGTCAACATCTCCTTGTAGATTTCCTCAAGTAGGAGCAGACTGCTCTTGCTGCTTGTTCTTTCAATATGTTCCAAGTAAAAGTCGAGCAGGTGTCCTTCTTTATAATTGAATTTCACGAAAAGAAAAATCAGATCGTTTAGGCGATCAATCGCCTGGCGGTTGGAGGATATGATGGTACGAACATCTGCGACGTAGCTCTCTATGACGGGATGTGCTGCGGCTTCGAAGAGGTTCGAGCGATCCGGGAAATAGTAACTGATCAGCGCAGGTGTGACGCCTGCATACTTGGCAATCTCGTTGCGCTGTAAATCGGCCCGAGGCCTCTCCCGCATAGCAAGGCGTGTTTTCTCGAGAATGACGGTTCGGCCGATCTCTTCATCCCTGATCGGTCTTCCCGCAGTTCGTGGCTGAGCAGTCATTCTCCACCTAATGAGAGTCGTAACCAGCAATGGTGATCAGAAAGCCATTAGCCCTCATTTGAGTTCGAATTATTGCCAAAATAAATTCATGTTTCTTGGTTGCAGCTTGCCGACTCGAGCAACGTTACACGCCAACATGAGCGGAAGATCGCCGGCAAAAGCATCAAATCGTAAAAAATGACCTTGGTGCAACTAAATACACTATCTGCGATGGTACGACGGTCTGATGAGTGCCGTCCCTCGCACAACGTGGCCCGGTCGACGGATCGAGGTCCGGCGCGGAGCGATAACCCGGCTCCGCACGCAATCTGGCCGAATTTGACGGTCCCGCCTCGATCCGGCTATGCGCTGCCGGGAGTTAACCGCCGGCGCTGTGCTATCGTCGCCCACGCCGCCGGACATGGACGTTTCGGCGAGGCCGTAGTGAAGAAGATCATCACCATCGGGGAGATCGTCGTCGAGATCATGGCGACGGAGCGCGGCGATGGCTTCCTCGAATCTTTGAGCCTCGTCGGTCCCTTCCCGTCGGGCGCGCCGGCGATTTTCATCGACCAGGTCGGCAAGCTCGGTCAGCCCTGCGGCATGATCAGCCGTGTCGGGAACGACGATTTCGGTCGATTGAACCTGCGGCGCCTCGAACGGGATGGCGTCGATGTCTCGGCCATCGCCGTGGACCCCGAGGCCGCCACCGGCAGCGCCTTCGTGCGCTACCGTCGCGACGGCGCCCGCGATTTCGTGTTCAACATCAAGCATAGCGCCAACGGCGGGATCGCGATCGACGCCGCTGCGCGACGGATGATCGAAGGCGCCGACCACCTCCACGTCATGGGCTCCTCACTGTTTTCGCCGGCCCTGGTGGCTGCCACCGAGGACGCAGCAGCAAGCGTGAAAAGCAAGGGCGGGTCCGTGTCGTTCGATCCCAACATCCGCCATGAAATGCTCGACCTGCCCGGCATGCGCCAAGCCCTTTTCACCATGTTGCGCCATTGCGATCTCTTCATGCCGAGCGGTGAGGAACTGCACCTCGTCTCGCAAGCCGGCACCGAGGCCGAGGCCGTCGCGGATGTGCTGGCCGGCGGCGTGAGAGCCGTCGTGCTCAAGCGCGGCGCCGAGGGAGCCGACTACCATGACGCCTCCGGCACCGTTCGGCAGGCGGCTTTCCCGGTCGAGGAGATCGATCCGACGGGGGCCGGCGATTGCTTCGGCGCGACATTCGTGACCTGTTGGCTTCGTGACATGCCGTCGCGCGACGCCCTTTGCTACGCGGCCGCCAGCGGTGCGCTTGCGGTGTCGCGGCAGGGTCCCATGGAGGGTGCCTCGACCTTCGCCGAACTCGATGCTCTAATCGCCTCAGGAGGGCCGCCCTCATGACGTTCCCGGCGATCGCGGATCTTGCCGCTCTCCACCATGCCGGCACGCGCGTCGGCGTCACGTCGGTCTGCACGGCCCACCCTCTCGCCATCGAAGCCGCTTTTCTGCAGGGCATGGCCGACGGGTCCCCGGTTCTCATCGAGGCGACCTGCAACCAGGTCAACCAGGACGGCGGCTACACCGGCATGACGCCGGCGGGCTTTCGTGACTTCGTGATCGACATCGCGGGGCAGGTCGGTTTCGACCCGAGCCGTCTGATCCTCGGCGGCGACCATCTCGGCCCCAATCCCTGGAAGACGTTGCCGGCCGAAGAGGCCCTTCGCAAGGCCGAGATCATGATCGACGCCTTCGCGCGCGCCGGCTTCACCAAGCTTCATCTCGACACCAGCATGGGGTGTCGCGACGAGGCAGCGGCTTTGCCCGACGAAGTGACGGCCCACCGCGCGGCCCGCCTCGCCGGCGTTGCCGAAACGGCCGCAGCGGCAGCGGGCGGAGGTCGTCCGAGCTACATCGTGGGCACCGAGGTGCCGGTGCCGGGGGGTGCCACGGAGGCGCTCGATCACCTGCAGGTGACGCGGCCCGAGGCGGCCCTGCGCACCATCGAGGTCCACCGCGCCGCCTTTTCGGCTGTCGGGCTCGATGAGGCCTTCTCGCGCGCCATCGGGGTCGTGGTGCAGCCCGGCGTCGAGTTCGGCCACGCCGAGGTGATCCCGTACCGGCCACAAGAAGCTCGGGAGCTCGCGGCTGCGCTGCAGCGAATGCCGAACTTCGTCTTCGAGGCGCATTCGACCGACTACCAGACCGCTGCTGCCCTCACGGCCCTCGTCGACGATGGTTTCGCGATCCTGAAAGTCGGCCCAGGCGTCACCTTCGCCTTGCGCGAGACGCTCTACGGCCTGGATCATATCGCCGACATCCTGGACCCGCAGCCCCTCCCCACCGCGCTCCGCGACGCCCTGGAGCGGCTGATGCAGCGCGAGCCCAGCCATTGGCGCCGGTATTACGAAGGCGAGGGCGCCGCGCTCTTTGCCCAACGTCATTTCAGCTACAGCGATCGGATCCGATATTACTGGCCTCACGCCGACGCCCGCGCGGCCGTCGCGAGCCTCATGGCGCGGTTTGACGGCCGTGCCATCCCCGAAACTCTGATCAGCCAGTACCTGCCGCGCCTCGACGCCGGCGTGCGGGACGGCCGGACGCGCCCGGTGCCCCGCGACCTGCTGATCGCCGGCTGTCGAACCGCGCTCGACCCCTATAGCGCGGCCTGTGCGGGTGGATGAGACGTCGGGCTTGCCCCGACACTGCATCCGACCCATGAACAGGCCGAGACGACGGACGTTCATCGAGGCGCCGCAGCATCCGGGAGGGAAAATATGCAGCTCGAGGGTAAGGTGGCGATCGTCACGGGTGCGGCACGCGGCATCGGTCGCGCGGTCGCGGAACGCTACGTCAAGGAAGGCGCCAAGGTCGTCATCGCCGACATCAACGAGGCCGGGGCCCGGGACGTCGCCGCCGCGATCGGCAGCGGCGCCCTCGGCCTGCGGCTCGACATCACGGCGCAGGACTCGATCGACGCCATGGTGGCCCGGGTGGTGGCGGAGTGCGGCGGCATCGACATCCTGGTCAACAATGCCGGTCTGTTCGATCTGGCCCCCATCGTCGAGATCACGCGCGAGAGCTATCGCAAGGTCTATGCGGTCAACGTCGAGGGGCTGCTGTTCACGCTCCAGGCCGTGGCCAAGCAGATGATCGCCCAGGGGCGCGGCGGCAAGATCATCAACTTCGCATCCCAGGCCGGACGCCGCGGCGAGGCGCTCGTGGCGATCTACTGCTCGTCGAAGGCTGCCGTCATCAGCCTGACCCAGAGCGCCGGGCTCGACCTCATCAAGCATCGCATCAACGTCAACGCCATTGCGCCCGGTGTTGTCGACAACGAGCACTGGGAGCATGTCGACGCCATGTTCGCGCGCTATGAGAACCTGCAGCCGGGCGAGAAGAAGCGCATGGTCGGCGCCTCGGTCCCCTTCGGCCGCATGGCACGGCCGGAGGAGATCGGGGGCCTCGCGACGTTCCTGGCCAGTCCCGATGCCGATTACGTCGTGGCGCAGTGCTACAATATCGACGGTGGCAACTGGATGAGCTGA
>CAXTME010000109.1:0-15451 GCA_964245215.1 uncultured Lichenihabitans sp. | reverse complement strand
CGGGCCGCCTCGATCTGCTCGCGGTCGAGCGACTGCATGGCGGTGAGAAGGATCAGGGTCGCGAAGGGCACCCACTGCCACGCCACGATGATGCCGACGGAAAACAGGGGCGCGTTGGTGAACCAGGTGATGGGTTCGAGGCCGATCGAGCGGGCGAAGAAGGCGAAAAGCCCGCTGACCGGATCCATCAGGAGGTTCTTCCACACCAGGGCCGCGACCGTAGGCATGACGAAGAACGGGGCGATGACGAAGAGGCGCGCCACGCCCTGGCCGAAGAAATCCTGGTCGAAGAGGACCGCGAAAGCCGTGCCGAACACGACGGTGGCGACCAGCACGCCGCCGACCAGCAACACGGTGTTGATGATCGACGTGATGAAGCTATCGTCGGTCAAAAGGTAGGTGTAGTTCCCGAGCCCCGCCCATCCGGTCAGGGTCGGGTCGACCAGGCTGTAATTACGGAACGAAAAGTAGAGCGTCAGCGCCAGGGGGACGATCATCCACACCAGCAGCAAGGCGATGCTTGGCCACACGAGAGGCCGTGTGTCGACGCCGCGCCGGCTCCGGCCGACATTCGGCTTTACGGAAACGTCACGCGACAGGGCTGACGACGTCATGGCGACACCTCCCGAGCTGATGCGGTTATTCTGGAGAGAGCCTCGCTGACCGCGAAGTCTCCGCTGCTTGACCGAGAGTGTATCAGCTACACCGATCAAGCGCACGCGCTATCCGGGCCGACCGGATCCGCCCGGAAGACACGCCGCCGCCGGGGCGAAGCCCGGCGGCGAACTTGCTCGGCTTACTTGGGGTAGCCGGCCTGCTTCATGGTGCGCTCGGTCGAGGCATCGGCCTTCTTCAGCGCTGCCTCACCCGTATCCTGACCCGCGAGAGCCGCCGCGATGTCCTGGCCGACATTGGTGCCGATGGCCTGGAACTCAGGGATCGCCACGAACTGCACGCCGGTATAGGGCACCGGGTTCAGGGTCGGATGCTTCGGGTCGGTCGTCTCGATCGCCTTCAGGACGGTGGCGGCGAAGGGAGCGGCCTGCTGGTACTTCGGGTTGTCGTAGGTCGACATGCGGGTGCCGGGAGGCGCCGCGACCCAACCTTCGCTATCGCCGACGAGCGCCACATATTCCTTGGACGTGGCCCACTTCACAAACTTCTTCGCGGCGTCTGCGTGCTTGGTGGAGGTCGGAATGCCGAGCGCCCAAGCCCAGGACCAGCCGCTAGCCTTCGGGTCCGCGGCCGTGACGGGCGATGCCGTGAAGCCGGTCTTGTCGGCCACCTGGCTCTGCTTCGGATCGTAGATGCGGCCCGCGCCCGACGTGGCGTCGATCCACATGGCGCATTTGCCGGTGGCGAAGAGGGCCTGGTTCTCGTTAAAACCATTGGCGGTCGGGCCGGGCGGTCCGTCCTTCTTCATGACATTCAGGTACCAGTCGATCGCCTGCTTCCAGGGCTGGCTGGTCAGCTGCGGCTGCCATTTCGTGTTGAACCACTCGCCCCCGAAGGCATTCACGGCCGTGCCGAGGAACGCCATGTTCTCGCCCCAGCCGGGCTTGCCGCGCAGGCAGATCCCGTAGGTCCCGGCCTTCTTGTCGGTCAGCTTGTCGGCGAACTGCGCGATCTGCTCGTAGGTGGGCTTCTCCGGCATCGTCAGGCCGGCCTTTTCGAACAGGTCCTTGCGATAATAGGTGAAGGAGCTTTCGGCATAGAACGGCACGGAGTAGAGCTTGCCGTCGACAGACAGCGCGTCCTTCACCTGCGGGATGATGTCCTTGTAATCGTAATCCTCTCCGAGATCGTCGAGGGTGGTCAGCCAGCCCTGCTTGCCCCAGATCGGGGTCTCGTAGGCGCCGATGGTCATGACGTCGAACTGGCCACCCTTGGTGGCGACGTCGGTCGTCAGGCGTTGGCGCAACACGTTCTCTTCGAGAACGACCCAGTTCAGCTTGATGCCGGTCTCTTGCTCGAATTTCGGCGAGAGCTTCTGCATGACGATCATGTCACTGTTGTTCACAGTGGCGATCGTGATGGTCGTCGGGTCATCGGCTTTGGCGATGGCGGTCGAGGCCAGCAGAGCCGCCACGAGACCGCCCAAACGAGCAATCCGCATTATCAGTCCTCCCATCCAACGGTCGTTAGCGACCGCAAACTTTGCTCAGTGCGAGAGCAAATGCTCACTCGCCACAGCTCGGCTGTCAAGACTATTCTTTTTGCGTCTGCACATCAAACGCGCCGTTCGAGCAAACGCGAGGCTGTGGGCTCGTCGATGACGAGTCCGTTGGCGTAATTGCCCAAGAGGGCCGCCTCGAGCGCTTCGGCCTTCGGCCGCCCCGCCGCCACGAGGACCGTCGGACGTGTCGGTCCGGCGGGCAGGGGCACGGCGGTCAGCCGGGCCGTCACGGAATTCACGATGGCGACGCCACGATGGTCGAAAGGATGCGACCGCAGCTCGCCGACCGCGCCGGCCTCCAGGAGTTCGGCCAGTTCCTCGGGCGTGACGAAGCCGTCGATCAGCAGCGGGGCCGTGCTGCCGATCGAACCGACGCCGAGCACCACGGCATCGGCCTGCCGGAACAGGGAATCGACGATGGCGTAGCCGCGCTGCGCTCTCAAGAATTCGCATTCCTCGCGGGTGTCGGTCAAAAGCGGCAGGGGAAGCGGGTAGCACTGCGCACCCACCCGATCGGCCAGCCGCATCGCGACATCATAGGGACTGGCGCGGCCGTTGCGCGTGAGATTGCCGACGGCCGAAACGATGCGGTGGTCGGGCCTCTCCATGGACGAGACCTCCCGTACCGTTTCGAGCAGGGTCCGTCCCGTGCCGAGCGCCAGAATCTGCGGTGTCGGCGCCGACAGCAGGTTCTCGATATATTGCGCCGCGAGGAGCGCCACGCCGGCCCGGTCGCTCTGGCCATCGACCGTGGGGGCCACTTCGCAAAGGTCCAGGCCGTATCGCTCGCGGATGCGCTCGCCGAGTTCCATGCTCTTCAGGAGCGGATGGTCGAGCCGGAACTTGATCAGGCCTTCACTGATCGCGAGCGCCACGAGACGCTGTGCGTTGGGGCGGGACACGCTGAGATCCGCCGCGATTTCATCCTGGGTCCGTCGTTTGATGTAGTAGAGCCAAGCCGCACGGGCCGCGAGATCGAGCCGTCTGGTCCGGGCTTCCGCCTTCTCGTTCACCCCGGGGCTCCCCAACGCTTTCTTGTTCCGGTCCCCGGATCACGAGGGTAGCGGATGGGGCGACAGGTAAGCCCGGCTCCCACCCGGCGGTCAAGCGACCATATCCGCGACGGGAAGTTGCCGGGAAGCTCGGTTGACCGTTCCTGGCGGGCCGAGCGGACGTCACGGCGAGCAAGTCGCACCGACGATTTCGCGTCGGTACGAGCGCCATGTCGTGTCGGGGTCGGACAGAAACATCGCCATCGGCGACGCGACTTCGCGCGCGTTCCGGCCGACCCAGAGGCGGTTCAGCGCCTGCGATGCCTCATCTTCATGTCTTCCGCCACAATGACGTTGATGGCCTGCATCATGGCCGGAGTGATGACAAATCCGTTGCGCTTCGAAATGAGCCCGCTCGACGCGGCCGATGCCGACGAGAGCGGTGCGACCACCGTGGCGACGGCGGTCAAAGTTATGACCAAGATGATTTTCCAAAGTTTCATGAAGTTTCTCCCTGATGGACGGAGAGAACTTAGCAAAAGCGTCAACCCCACTCAGGCATGCTTTCGATGCATTGTGTCTATGGCAGTGCCGGAGCGACGCAGCGAAAGCCCGCCGCGGGAGACACGAAAGCAACGTTCGACGGAAAGCGGGAAGAGGGTACGAGGGTCAGTTGCGGAACGGCCGGCAAAGGGCGGATCTGGTGGCAGCCGAGACGTTGCATGGCGCCGCTGTCGCGCAGCACCGGCGCGGGCCTCGCGCGATGCGAAAGCCCTGAACCCGCCTGACGATCCTGCATTGGCAGTCCGGAACTCAACATGCAATTGACAGTATCGAGGGCTCAGTTGCTGAACTTCGGGCTCGATCGACAGGAGGCCACGCGACTACCGGAGCGGTCATCCAAGTCTCGAGCGCTTGTACGCCTAACTGGAGAAGCTCTGGTCGAGTTTAACAGCTTGAGCTTGCCGTCACCGAGGCGCTTTTGCTTGGTTGCGTGAGCAGCATTCACAAGCAGCAGGCATTCATCGCCTGAGGCACGACGCCGCGGTGCAACGACGCCCATTAGGCATCCTCCTGCTCGGGCTCTGCAACCTCCGGAGCCCTTACAGGCCCGCAGGTGGCGATCTCACGCCGGCGACGGCGCCCATCGCCTGACATCCACCATGGCATCCCGGATTACGCCGACGAGCGAGTCAGAGAGCGTCGGACGGACGGGAATGTCGGCGCGCCTCAATGCCAGATCCAGAGAAGGAAGCTGCGGCAAACCTTCGTCTTCCCCGACGATGATCAGGTCGCTCGGGACGGAACATCGTGCCATCGCGGCGATGGCGGCTCCGCACTTGACGGGTTGCAGCAGACCCGAGAGACTCGGGCTCGAGAAGACGATTTCGAAGGCGCGGCCGGCCCTGGCCAGAGCCTCGATGGACAAGCGCCGGGTGAGGCAACCCGGCTGGAAGGTGGCCAACGGCACTCTGTCGCGCTGCAAGGCGGCTCCAGTGCGGGACGCCACCCAGACGAGGGGTTCCTGACGCAGGCTTTCACTTTCTGCGGTTTGATCATCTGGATGCCGGGTGACGATCGCGAGGTCGAGGGCGCCTCGGACGATCATGTCATTCAGTGTCCCGCTCGACTGCGAGTGGAACTCGAGTTTGGCTTCGGGATGTAGATCGGTGAAGGTGCCGATGATCCCTGGTAGGAAGGCACTGTAATCATCGGGCGCCCCCAGCCTGAGCGGGCTCGGTTCTTCGGTCTGGGAAATCATGCGGATCACCGAACGTTCCGCGAGCAACATGGTGCGGGCGTGGGCAAGAAAGACTTCGCCGCGTTCCGTCAGCACCTTTTTGCGCCCGATCCGCTCGAACAGCGCCGGGTCACCGACCGCCTCTTCGAGCCGCCGCATTTGTAAACTGATAGCCGCTTCCGTCCGCCCGACCAGGCGAGCGGCGTTAAGAAAACTCCCCGTGTCGGCGATCGCGATGAACGTCGCTAACAATTGAGGGTTGAGGTGTCGAGAGGTTTTCATAGGCCAATCTTAAGCATCGTTAACGTGTCCGTTCAACTTTCTTTGTTAGTCGAAGCTCATTTTCAAGGTCTAGATTGCACACTAACAGGGTGAGCCGTTAACGACGCGTCGAAACGTCTCGCGAACCTTCACAAACAATGTGGCGCCGACTGCCACCGGATCGGGAGATCGACCGATGACCAACATGCATCATTTTAAAGCGAACGTCTTTAAAACTTTCGCCGGAGGTGATTTCTACCGCGCGAGTTCGACAAACTTCCCGGTGCTGAAAGGATTGGCCGTTCAGGGCCTTGATCTCGCACCTGGAGCCGTACGCGAGCCCCACACCCATCCGAACGCCAATCAACTCGACTACTGCGTGAGCGGCAAGGGCCGGGTGGGGATCGTCGGGCCGGCTGGCGACGTGCACCTTCTGGACCTGGAACCGGGCGACATCTCTTTCGTCCCCCAAGGCCATCTCCACTGGATCGAGAATGTCGGATCGGAACCGTTGAGTTTCCTCGTAGTCCTTTCGCACGAAGAACCCGCCACGATCGAGTTGTCGGAAATGCTGAAAGGCGTGCCGAAAGAAACGCTGGCCCGGATGTACGGCGTGTCCGAGCGCGTTTTCGAAGCGATCCCGAACCGCACGGTCATCATCGGGGGAGGCGACAAGACGGTATTCGGCATCGCCGCCGAGTAACGTCTCAGCAAGTAACGACTAGAGCGTGATGCGAAGTCGGTACGGCTTTCGTTGGCATCATGCTCTAGACAAGCAATTCGGGCGGCCGAGACGAAGGGTTACTATGGCGACCGGTAACACGCTTCGACCACTCGATGCCGCCCAGTTGACGCTGGTTGCCGGAATCTGGGGGCTCAATTTCCTGGTCATCAGGTGGGGCCTCGACTCGGTGCCACCCCTTCTCTTCACGGCGCTGAGATTCGTCTTCTGCGCTGTGCCCTGGGTGTTCTTCCTGAAGCGTCCAGACGCGAGCTGGGCAGAACTGTGCGGCCTCGGCTTCGTGCTCGGTGCCTGCGTGTTCGGCTTTCTGTTCGTCGGTATCGCGGCAGGCGTGCCGCCAGGCCTCGCGTCGCTGCTCATGCAGTCGCAGGTCTTCTTCACGGCGGCGCTGTCTTACCTTCTGGTTTCGGAGCGATTGAAGCATCACAGGTTCGTTGCGATTGGGATCGGGGCTCTCGGGATCGTGGTAGCTGCCACTCAGTACACCCAAGCCAGCGGTCTCGCTGGCTTTGCCCTTGTGCTATGTGGCGCCTTGTCCTGGGGCTTCGCGAACATTCTTCTCAAGCGTCTTCCACGCAATGATATGCTCGGACTCATGGTCTGGATCAGCCTGGTTCCGCCACTGCCACTCCTGGCGCTGGCCACGCTGCAGTCTGGGCCATCGGAAGTATGGGCCGCGGCGCTCGGCATCGGTTGGCGGGGCGGGTTCGCGATCCTCTATACGGCAATCCTGTCGACCATCGTCGGGTACGGCATCTGGGGCACGATGCTGCAGCGTTACGATACCTCGACGGTTGCGCAATTCTCGCTTCTCGTGCCGGTCTTCGGTCTCGTCGGCGCCAGCGTGGTCTACGGTGAGCATTATACCCCGGCCGAAATGGTTGCTATCTTCCTCATTCTTCTCTCGCTGATCGTTTCGACTTACGGAGCACCCGGCAAGGCGCCACGCGCCGAACAACCTACCTAATCGGATCTATGAGGTCTGGATCCCGTGTCGTCCTCTGAGCAATCACCAGAAACGCGATGGTTCAATGCAAACGCCGAGGGCTCTTCTGCAAACCTTTCACGTGCATCGCGCCGCTCCGGACTTTTCCATGGACGCCGTGAACGGGGTGCTGAGACCTCAAGGGAAGTGTCCGCTTATGAAGCAAGCTATCGTCTGCCTCTCCCATATGAGGCATGATCTACTCGGCAAAGTGTTCGAGATATTGAACGGATATGAAGTCGATGTGTTTCAATCGGTTGACGATGGCTTTGAACAACTCTGGCAAGATGGCAGCGATGTCGAAATCGTGCTCCTGCAAATGACGGAACATCACGTACAGGAATTGTGGGACACCGCACTGAACTGGCCGGAAATACGGTTCGTTGCCGTCTTTGTCGAAGAGGAAGACTTGTTGCTGCGACCCCTCCACAACATGTCGATCATCGTCAGCGCCAAGCCTTTGCTGCTTGTCGAACATGCGATCAACGAGTTCGTACAAAGCCGATGAATCTCAGCACAGAGGACACGACAATTGATTGCGGGCAGGCAGAATCGTGTATTGGCCAAGCGGTTCGTCGGAGCCGCAGGATCGGACCTGCCGACGGTCGCTATCGTTAAGCCGTCTTCGACACCGGGGTGCCTTCCCTATGGGGGATCCAGATGCCATTCACGGTCAGATCGAAGATGAAGTCGGCGAGACTTTGCAACGAACCCTTGTCTCCACTGTGGCTTTGGCGTGGAGCATCACTGATATTTTGCTGTTGTCCGATGTAGCGACACATTCCCCAGACTGCAGATTGCACCAGTCGGGGGTCCTCGCCTCGGATCAAGCCGGCGCGTATCAAATCGGAGAAGAAGCCATTCATCACCTCATAAACCTCGCGGAGCTTCGGCAAGCTGTTGTGGTTCGTCCGCGTCGTAACGTGCTCAATATAGAAATCAAGTAGATATCCGCTTTCCTGATTGAACTTAATAAAGATAAAGATTAGGCTACGAAGAGTTTCCCAAGGATCATCTATCGCCGTTATTCTTTTTTTGACCTCGGCAATGTATTCATCTATCAAGGGGCTTGCTGCTTCTTCGATGAGCGAACGTTTATCAGGGAAATAATAACCGACTAAAGCGGGAGTGACGCCCATGAATTCTGCGATCTCACGCCGCTGTATATCGATCTTCGGTTTGGATCTCATGATCTCCCGCATCTTCTCGATCATCCGACTACGCCCGACCTGTTTTTCGCCACGGGTGGGGCGTCCTTGCACGCGCGCTACCGAATTAGATTGATTCTTTGTATCGCTATTGATTTTACTTTTCAAACGAAACACTCCACAATCGATGCGGCCGGACGCAATGAACTCTGTCGCCGTTAACGTCTTAAGCAGGATTAACTCGGTTGTCACTATGCTGTGCCGGGAGTAGCATTTATAAGGTGTTGCGTCCGTCCAAAGTCAGGTGAGTGTAATAAGACCATCATGTATTTGGGATTTAAAACAGTACAAAGCTTTTCTCCAACACCAATCTAGAAAAAAAAACTCTATACTTTCCGGAAAAAATGACTCAACAATCAACTAGTCCGAAAACAGAACAAAACAATGTTGTCACAAGAAAAGTTTATAAAAAGATTATTGAATAGCTTACCAAGCCTGCGTTTACAGGGCTGGATCACATATCGCGTTCATGTGGCCGTTATAACGCTCAAAATGAAGCGAGGTTGCTTTTCATCCCTATTAGCAATTTGTAGCCGGATGGCGTCGATCAAACAGAAAGATATCTTGCGTGATACGATCGACAGAATAAAACTCGCTACAGTGCAGATTACGAATGTTTGGATCTACTGATTGAGCGACGGAGCCGTAAATCAGTACAGGGATGCCAGGCCAGTCCAGGATTGCGTCGACAAAGTCCTCGAATCCAGGCAAATGCTGCGCTTCTAGAATGATGCATGCAACGTTTGAGCCGTGGTACCAAAGTTGGTCAAGGAGATCGTCGACGTCGTTTGCAACATGAACCTCAAAACCATTCGTCTTCAGCAATCGTGAGACGGAACTGGAGATCGCCGTCTCTAGATAGACGAGACACCACATAGACCGATCCTTAATCAGCAAGTCACTCGCGCCCTGTCGAGAAAAGCGGGTGCGCAACCAGATCGCAACTGATAGTTAGGTTCCGCTGAGATGCGCCGCTCGCTCGATTTTAGCAAGGATCAGGCTTCATGCCAGCTTTTTTGCGGTCCTTGCTTCCCCCGATCGGTATGTCGCTGCTGCATATTCGGAGTACGTTCGGCCGCAGGCGGCCGCGATGAGACCTGCGCCACGACAAACCGTGTAGAGCGCGAGGAGGTGACGCTCGGCTCGCATCGGGGTTGTAAGAACGGATAAGATGGCGCGGCCGGAACCTCCGAAAACGCGCGCCCCACCTCGCACCGCGTTGTAGCTTCGGCCGAAAGCGGATGCGTTGCCGTAACGACCGAGTTCCGCTTCCGTCCCCCCGGTTCGGAACCATCGTTTCATCAGCCATGTCGGTTTTACCCGGGCTGCCGGCATATATTCGTGGACCATGGCGTCGGCGGCCCAAGCGATGCGTCCCCCCGACGCTCTCAGCGCCTTGAAGAAGAAGGTGTCCTCCCCGCCGGTGCTGTTGAACCGCGGCTCGAACGCGAGGTGGTGCCGCGTCACGGTCGCCATCTCGACCATGACGTTGCAGGTGTAGGCGTCGGTGAGATAGCGGTCGCGCGCGTCCAGGATCTTGGCGAAAAACCCACCCGCGACGGCCCATCGAGGGGGATGATCTTCGAAAATCGGCCGCACCGGCCCAACGGCCGCCGTTGCGCCCGTCTCGACCAACCGGGCATGCAGCGCCGAAAGCCACTGCGGGTCGGGTACCTCGTCATCATCCACGAAGGCGACGTGGCTGGCTCCGATATCGTGCGATGCGGCGAGAGCGGCATTGCGGGCGAATGATAGTCCCCGCCGCGCTTCGTGCACGTGGACGAGGCGAAACCGACTGGCCTCGGCCCGCACCGTGCAGAGCGCCCGCACGCTGCCCGAGGCGCTGTTGTCGACCACGAGGACCGTGACGGCATGATCGGGCCAGGCACCGATATCCTGGCGGTCGATTGCCTCGAGAAGCATGGTTAAACCGAGATGTCGGTCGAGCGTGCAGATGGCGACCGCAACGTGGGGATGGCTCGTCATGCGTAGACACTCCAGAGGCGAAAGCGCTGCCGCGTGAGAAGCCGGCCCAGGATGCCGAACGCGACCGCTCCGAGGTAGCTCCAGGTGTCAGGCCGTCGCCAGGCCGCGCGGGCCGCGGACAGCAGCAGACCTGCTTTTGCGGCCTCGACGACGATGAGGATGGCGCGCGCGCGTTCGAGCGCTCCGACAAAGCTGCGCGCAGCGGACGACGCCGCGACGCCGGACGCTTCGAGGGATGGCCGCAAAGGCGCGAATGCTGCCGCCATGGCGTCGATGTCGGCGCGGGCCAGGCGCCACGACAAGGATCCCGCCCTGACGCGATAGCGGTAGTATGGTTCCGAGATCACGATGAAATGCGCCTTCGAGAGAAGGGCCTCGAGGCATAGATGCGAGTCTTCGCCGATCCGCAGCGTCTCGTCGTAACGCAGGCCGCGGTGCGCCATGAAGCTGCGACGGAACATAGGCTTCAAGTAGCCGAGATTGCGACCGCGACGCAGGATGCGGTTGGCCCGCAGGTAGCTCGCGACGTCGATCAGCACGCCATAGGGCATAGGCCCCGTGGGGAGTGCCGAGGCCTCTCGCGCCACGCCCGGTCCGAACCGCGTGAGGTTGTCGGCCACGATGTCGGCCGATGTTGCGATCCCCGCATCGAGCATCGCTCTTCCCCGGCCGGGCAGGATGACGTCGTCACCGTCGAGAACCGCGATCCATTCACCGACGGCCCTGTCGAATCCCATGTTACGGGCCGCCGCGGCCCCTCGCGACCGCGAAGCGCGGATCAGCTGGACGCGATGGTCGCGGCGACAGAACTCGTCCACGATGATGGGCGTGTCGTCGGTGGAGGCGTCGTCGACGACGAGGACCTCGACCCTGCAATCATCCTGCGCCAAAGCGGAGTTGACCGCCTCCGCGATGAAAGGAGCCACATTGTGCGCCGCGATGACGAACGTGATGTCGACCGTCGCGTCGGCAGGCGGGACAACGTCGCGCAAGTCTCTCATCGGACGAAGGCTCCGTGAGGCGTCCAGATCCTGGCGTAATCGATATCGAACGAGGCCGGAAAGACGGTGCTGCCGTCCACTGGTCCCGGCCAGGACCCGGCGCCCCCGACTGCGAGGTTGAGAAGGAGGTACATCGGCGCGTTCAGCGCTGGCCGCGTGGGAGAGCGACCCTTCTCGACCCCGTCTATGAAAAATCGCACGTCGGTTGCGGACCAATCGACCGCGTAGGTATGGAAACCTTCGGCCAGGCTCGGGCCCTTGTTATCGGCCACCAGCGTCTGTTCGACATGGTGGGCGCCGCCGATGTCCTCGACTTGATAATGAATGGTCGAGTAGGCCCTCCCGGGTTGCTGGCCGAGGAGCTCGAGGATATCGATCTCCCCGTAAGTCGCGTCGGGGCGGAAAAGCCAGATGGCGGGCCAAAGGCCGCGTCCGGCGGGGACTTTGGCTCTGACTTCGACGTAGCCGTATTCGAACAGAAAACTTCGTTTGGTGACGAGGAGGCCGGACGAATAGTCGAGGTTCGTCGCCTTTCGCGCATCGTCCGGCAGTGGCGCCGCGGTGATCGACAGGATGCCGTCCTGGATGTGGAACGGCTGGTTCGCGGGCGGCAGCTGCAAAGCCGAGATGACGTCCGAATCGGTATAGAGTTCGCGTTCGTGCGGCAGCGTGCGGTTGCCGATCCGGTAGCTGTTCGAGCCGTCACCGGTCGTGCTCCAACGGCCTGGCCCCCCGTTTCTTTGAAGGCTCAGCTTGTCGAAGTCCTCATTCAAGGCAAGGGCGTAATCGGGTTTGCCGCAAGGGCAGGGGATCGCGGGCTGCTCGCCGGCCAAAGCCGCCACCGGTTGCGTGCCGGCCCAGATGAGGCCAAAGGTCATCAGCCCCCGGCGCAGGCAAGACATCGAGATATCGCTCATGGCAAGCTCGTCTTCATCGTTTCAGGGCGAGTGGCTTCAGCCATCGTGTCAAAGGCCGTTCCACGACCCGATAGGCGATCCAGCTTCCGACCAGCGCGAACAGGCACCCGAGCACCAGATAGGCGTAGCAGGCGGTGCGTCCTGAATAGAAGCGGAAGAAGACGGCCTCGGCGATCTTCAGAAACACGATGTGCGACAGGTACAAACTATAGGCCGTTGCCCCTACAGCAGACGTGACTTGCCGTATCCGTCTGGGAATACCGTCCCCGTTGCCCCAGGTGGCCAGCGCCACCATACAGGCCGCCGACAAACCGAATGTGGGCACGCGGAGGAAGTTGCGGGTCCCAAGATCCGGCAAGGCCGCGAGTGCGATGAGCGCCACCAAAAGCAGGCCAGCCCGGCCGAGGCCATGCAGCGTCGCGCCCCGGAAGTACAGGAGCGCCACCCCCATGCCGAGGCAGAAGTCGAGCATCAGCGGGTCGGTCCATAGACCGATGTGCGACGTTGCGGCGCCCGGCAACAAGCCAAGCAGCGTCATGGCACCCAGGACCGCCATAGCGACCCAGGGACCGCGATTGAACGGCAAGAGCAGCGACAGGCCGAATACGCCATAGAAGAAGACTTCGAGGTAGAGCGTCCAAGCCACGAGGATGATGGGTGGCGAACCGGTCGGCACGAACAACAGGCTTTCCAGGAGGCGCGCGTGGCCGATGGCGGTGGCGCCGGGCAGGTGTGGAAAGAGCGTCCAGATGAGGGCAAAGACGAGGGTGTAGACCCAGTAGAGCGGCGGCGTGCGGATCAGTCGGCGCGACGCGAAGACCAGAGCCCCGCGAGGCGAGCCGTAAAGCGAGCGACCCATGTGAACCATGAGAAAACCGCTCATGACGAAGAACAGGTCGATGCAGGCGTACCACCACGTCGGCTCGGCCAAGATGGTGGTGTCCTGGCGCAGCGCATTCTTCGTGGCGATCGAATGGGCGTGGTAGACCAGGATCATCAGAGCCGCGAGCACGCGCAGCACGTCGAGGCCGGCAAAGGTTTCCCGCCCTGTCCGGTTCACGCTGCGATCGAACGTCAACGTGAGGGGAAAGCCGCCGAGCCCGCCCGCCTTCGGCAGTGCCGCGGCTTCCACGCTACCCACTGCCGCGACGGCTTGCTGCCGCGCCGACATCAGTTCGACACGCCTTCCGGTGTCATCTCGGCTTTCAGCGAGACTTCGAGCGTATCGCCGGCCGTCAGAACCGTATTTTCCGTCCCCTGGACGTCGGCCGATCCATCTCCCAAGCCGGCATGGTTGATGCGGATATCGGGCTTGCCGCCGCTCCCCCGGACGAGTTGACTGCTCACTGCGCCAGTGTAGAGCAGCTTTTCGCCGACCGATTGAAGCTTGGCCCGTGTATCCGCGATCGCCACATTGGCGTCCTGCAGTTCTTTGAGCAATGCCGCACGCCGCTGGTCACCCAGGCGCTCGGTTTGACGATTGTAGTCGTCTCGCGCCTTTGCCAGTTCCGATGTGCGTTGCGAGTAATCCAGGTAGCGCTGCGTGGAATCCAGCAGGGACCGCTGCTGGTCGCTGACCCGGTCCCGGGCGATCACACCCTTGTCGAGCAATTGGCTGAGGCGCTGCTTGTATTCCGATTCGTCGTGCTCGCTCTGCTGCGCGTCCGAACGCGGCTTCGTGAAGGTGTCCATCTGGGTCTGTGCGGTTGCCGCAGCTTGCTGCAGATAGGAACGCTCCCGCGTGTAATCGTCGGACTGAGCCTTCGCTTGCTGGGTTTCGACCCTCACGATGTCGGCCAGCACATCGGAGGGAATCGGCGCCTTGATGGCTCTGGTGAGATCGGGAAGGCCTTTCCCGTCGATCTCCGCTTGCAGCGCCGCCGCATGGGCCTGCTGTCGGGCGAGATCGATCCAGAGCGTCTGGTAGTCGGCTCGAAGATCCGACGAGTCGAGGAAAGGGTTGCCCATCCGGAACCGCATGATGTCGTAACCGCCCGCGAGCGAGATCGCCTGGCGGACCGTCATGCCCGGCCGAAACACCTGATCGCCCGGCTTTGCGACATCGCCTCGGACATAGATGGGGCGATAGTCCGAAATCTGGATCGTGATCTCGTCGGGATCGACGACGGTCATGATTTCCCGGCCGTCGGTGGACCTTTGCCGGAAGGTTTTCTGCGGCAGGTCTCGGCGGACTTCGGCCTGCAAGGCGTCGAGCGTGAGCCCGGCGGCTTGGATCGCCGAAATCAGGGGAAGGTGCACCATTCCGTCGACATCGATCATGGCTTTTGCCCGGAGGTCCGGCTCTCCCGCCACGACGACTTCGACCGTGTCGCCCGGTGCCAAGGTGTAGGCCGCCAACGCGGGCGACGCTGCGGCGAAGACTGCCACCGCGAGCGAGACCGTCCACCGGGCATCGCCAAGATGGTCTCGGGCCGTGCGAACGGCTTCGTTAATCCTGCGCATCAGCCGGCTCCATGCCCTTTGAGGACCACACCACACGTGATGAAGATCAGTTTCAGGTCTCCCAGCAGCGACCAGCTCTGCGCATAGCGGGCATCGAGGACGGCCTTCTCGGCCAGGGTCAGCTGGTTGCGGCCCGAGACCTGCCAGGGTCCGGTGATGCCCGGTTTGACGCGGCGATAGTGGCTGGCCAGCGTGAACTGCGATTCCATGAAGGCGACTTCGGAAACCGAGCGAGGGCGCGGGCCGACGAGGCTCATTTCCCCCGTCAAGACATTGATGAACTGCGGCAGTTCGTCGAGCGACGTGCGTCGGAGCAGCTTGCCGATGGTCGTGACCCTGGGGTCGTGGCTGAGCTTCCAGTAGCGTTCGTACTCCTCGCGAAGCGCTGCATCCGCATCGAGCAGAGCTTTCAGGTGCTGTTCGGCATTCGGAACCATGGTTCGGAACTTGAGGCAGCGGAACTCCCGCCCCTGGAATCCGATCCGGCGTTGCGCGTAGAAGGCCGACCCGCCGTCGCGCACGACGAGCCGGATCAGGATCAGGAAGAGTGGCGCCAGGATGATCAGGGCCGAGCCGGCCGCGACGACATCCAGCACACGCTTGGCGACGAGCCTTGCCGTTCGCCCCGACCTGGTCACGCCGAACTCTTCCGACGCGAGATCCTGGATCTCGTTTTGTAAGCTGCTCATCAAAACTCTCCGGGAGGCGGCGAAAAGCCGAGTCGATTGTCGGCAGCGCAGAGCTGTCGTACAGTGCGATCCCTTGGTGGGCGTCGCGTAACTCGCCAAGATCAGGTGTGGGGTCGGTGGTCAAAGCGCGCCCAATTGTGCGAGCGGCTTAACGAACTCTTAGGGTGGCTAACCTACGGTCACGGAAGATGAGGGTAAGTGATGGGCGCCATCATGGCTATATTCTCCCTATGGTACGTGAGCATCGTCGAGATGATCGACGCCGTATTTCACGCGGAGATGACAGACGA
>CAXTME010000108.1:2881-15536 GCA_964245215.1 uncultured Lichenihabitans sp. | reverse complement strand
AGCCGACCGCCTCTACCCCTTCGTCCGCAACGTCGACCGCCCCCCATCGACGCCGATCACCTGTCCGGTGATCCAGGCGCTGTCGGGGCCGAGCAGGAAAGCCGCGAGGCCCGCGATGTCGTCGGCCTCGCCGAGGCGGCGCAGCGCATGGGTCTCGGCGACACCTTTGGCAAGCGCTTCGTTGCGGGTGAGCGCTTCGGCGAGCGGCGTCCGGGTGAGGGACGGGGCGATGCAATTGACCCGGATCTTCGGCGCGAGTTCGGCCGCGAGGGCCAGGGTCAGGCCTTCTACCGCCCCCTTGGCCATGCTGACCGAGGCATGGGCCGCAAATCCCTGACGCACTGCAACGGTCGAGAACAAAACGGCCGAGGCGCCCTCGACCTGCTTCAGAGCCGGTGCTGCAGCCTTCATGGCCAGTGCCGCCCCGAGCGCGTTGACCCGCCAATCGCGCTCGAAATCGACTGCCGTCAAAGCACCGATCGGTTTCAGGTTGATGGTCCCGACCGCGTAGACTAGTCCGGCAAGCGATCCATCGACCACAGCCGCCGCGACGGCGGCCTCGATCGCCGCGGGATCGGTGACGTCGGCCACCATCGAGCGCGCGCCGATCTCCCGCGCTAAAACCTCGAGCTTGGTCCCATCGCGCCCGACGAGGAACGGCGTGCCGCCCCGAGCCACGAGCCGCCGCGCGATCGCCGAACCGATGCCGCCCGCGCCGCCGAAGATGATGACCGATGCCAAACCCCGCGCCCTTTCTGTCAATCCGTACTTCAGAGCAGCGACCCCGACGAGCCGGGGTTCGACTCCTGCCCGGCCGCGATCGTTTTGGCGGCCCGCAGGTCGTCGACGAAGCGGGCGTATTCGGTCCGCTGCGATGCCTCGTCGGGAAGCCGCAGGAGATAGGACGGATGGACGGTGACGAAGACCGGCCCGGCTAAAGGCGACGACAGAACTGTCCCGCGAACCGACAGAACGGAGGCGTTTTGGCCCGTGAGCGAACGGATCGCCGAGGCGCCGAGCGCGATGGTGAGCCGCGGGCGCAAGACCTTGAGCTCCTCTTCGAGCCAGTGATGGCAGGCGTTGATCTCGCCGATGCCAGGCTTCTTGTGGATGCGCTTCTTGCCGCGGGGCTCGAATTTGAAGTGCTTCACGGCATTGGTGACATAGGCGCGCTTGCGGTCGATGCCGGCATCGCCGAGCGCCCGGTCGAACATGCTTCCGGCCGGTCCGATGAAGGGCTTGCCGGCCAGGTCCTCGCGGTCGCCGGGCTGCTCGCCCACGAAGACGAGGTCCGCGGTCGACAGGCCTTCGCCGAACACCACCTGGGTCGCGAACCGGTAGAGATCGCACCGCGTGCAAGATAGCGCCTCCCGGCGCAGCATCTCGAGCCCGTTGCCCCCCATGCCGCCCCCCGAGAGTTGAGGCACCTCTTCCGTACGGGCCAAACGCGCCTCCTCGGTGCGCGCCAAGCGCGCTTCTTCCGTCCGCGCCACGATCGTGGCGGCGCGCTTCGGCACGGATGTCTGTGGTTTCGCCACCATGATCGCCTCGTTTTGGCCGGCGGCGCGGATCAAGGGCGCGATCAGCGACGCCTCGGGCAGGTTCTTCCAGTACTTGACCGGCATCTCGCGCTTCATCGCATCGACCTTCAGCCGCGCGGGATTGAATATGTTCGTGTAATAGGTGCGCCAGTCCTCTTCGGTCGCATCTTCGGCCGGGACATCGTCGCGCGATCCTCCCGGACCGAGCATGAGAGCGGTCCCGTCCCAGGAGGCGCGTGCTTCCGGCGTTACGATGGTCCAGTCCATGGCGCCGAACCGCTCGACGAAGAAGGGGGCCGTCAGGGCCAGAATGTGATGCTCGGGTTCGAACCACGCGAGATAGGTGGGTCGCCCGGCGGCACCCTCGGCTTGGGGTTCGGTCGGCGCCACTTCCTTGAAGCGCACGAAAGCCGTCATCTTGTGACGGTCGCGACGCACCGATTTCGCCATATGCTCGATGCGGAACACGTCGTCGTCGGTCGTGATGTCGAGCAGCTTCGGCTCGTCCTGAAGCCGATCCAGCACGCGGTACAGGAAGGCGAACCGCTCGGGGTCCTTGTGGCACACGACGAGTTCGGCCAGATCCACGAAACGGCGCGGCACCCGCAGGGTGCGCGGTGCTCCTGCACCGGCTCCGGGCCTCTCGCTTGCCTCGGGTTCTTCGACGAAGAGGTCGGGCGCGTCACGATCGGCCCGCCAAACCACGTCGGCGGGTCGCACGCGGGCCTCGGCCAGCCGTCGCGCCGCTGTCCGCCAGCCCTCGTAATCGTCCGGCGACCGGAGGACGACTTCGCGCATCAGAAGAGGCTCAATTGCTCGACGGGGCGCTTCACGGCCTTGGCCAAATGGGCGCCGTCGAGGGTAGCGCCAGGCGTCCAGTCGAGCGCCGTGACGAAGGACCCGAGCGTCTTCGTCGAGCGCGTCAGCTTGGCGAGGTCATCGAGCCGCAGCGCCGTCAACCGGCGGATCTTCAGGATGCGATCGACGCTGCGCACACCGAGCCCCGGGATCCGGAGCAGGTCCTCACGCGGTGCCCGGTTCACGTCGATGGGGAAGCGCTGACGGTTCCGAAGTGCCCAGGCAAGCTTGGGGTCGAGCTCGAGACTCAGCATGCCGTCGTCCGTCGACGCCATGACTTCGTCCATGGCGAAACCATAGAAGCGATAGAGCCAATCGGCCTGGTATAGGCGATGCTCGCGCATCAGCGGCGGCTTTCGGGCCGGCAGCGACTGGCTCGACCCCGGGATCGGGCTATAGGCCGAATAATAGACCCGTTTCAGCTTGTACCCGCTGTAGAGCGTCGCGCTCGATTGCAGGATGTCGGTGTCGCGCTCGCCATCCGCCCCGACGATCATCTGGGTGCTCTGGCCGGCCGGCGCGAAAGCCGGAGCGCGCCACGATCGGCGCCGCTCGTCCTCGGCCTCCTCGAGACGCAGTCTCAGGCCGCCCATGGCCTTGCGAATGGTGCCGGCCTGCTTCTGAGGCGCCAGCTTCACCATCGACTTGTCCTGCGGCAGCTCGACATTGATCGAAAGACGGTCGGCGAAGCGCCCCGCCTGTTCAATCAGGTTCGGGTCGGCATCCGGTATTGTCTTCAGGTGGATGTAGCCGCGAAAGCCATGATCCTGGCGCAGCATTTGGGCGACTCGAACGAGTTGCTCCATGGTGTAGTCTGGCGATCGTATAATGCCCGACGACAGAAACAAGCCTTCGATATAGTTGCGCCGGTAGAAGTCGAGAGTGAGTTGCACGACCTCTTCGGGCGTAAAACGCGCCCGGACGACATCGCTGGAGACGCGGTTCACACAGTACAGGCAATCGTAGATGCAGTGATTGGTGAGCAGCAGCTTGAGGAGCGAGATGCAACGGCCGTCGGGTGCGTAGGAATGGCAGATGCCGTCGCCCGTGATCGAACCGATGCCGCCGGCCTTGACCGGGTCCTTGCGGGGCTTCGCGCCGGACGAGGCGCAGGACGCGTCGTATTTGGCGGCGTCGGCCAATACGGCCAATTTAGATCTGAGGTCCAGGCGCGACATCGGCAGACAGGGTTCCGTGTTCGTTCCGATCAAGGTGGGACAGAGCGTCGCGATTTCAATTCGGCTCAATGTCGCGGACGTCCTCGCTGCACAGGTTTGTCGTCGCGCCGAGCGGAGACGCCGGCCGCAATACCCTTGAAGTTGCAATGTTCATAGTGTACACCTTATGCGTGTCGCAACTGAGAGGCGTCGATGGCCACGTATAAAGACAGCCTGTATGTCACGCAGCGGAATGACCCGAGATTCGATCGAGATTACACGCCCGGCAGTACGCCCGAGCATTCTGGCATTTATCGCTGTATGGGCTGCGGTCGGGAAGTCGTAGCCGAAGCGTCGCGCACGCTGCCACCTCAGAACCACCACCAGCATACGAGCAGCCAGGGCTCGATCCGGTGGCGCCTGATCGTATGCCCGGGCTGATGCGCGGCGTGGTGGCGTCAACTTTTCTTACTTGACCAGGCGGGCCCGCCCGGCGCCGAGGCCTGACAGCGCCCCGGCCACGACCAGCAGGGCCAGGAACCACGGAACTTCCGCGAAGCCGTCGAAGGCCTGCCGCATCAGACCCACCAGCAAGGGGCCGCCGGCCGCCAATGTGTAGCCCACGCCTTGCGCCATGCCGGAGAGGCGCGCCGCCACGGCCGCGTTCGGCGCCCGCAAGAGAATGATCGTCAGGGCGACGCCGAGAAGGCCGCCCTGCCCCAATCCGAGCAAGGCCGCCCACGCCCAGGCCGTGCCGAGCGGTGCATAGAAGCAGCCCATGATGCCGGCCAACACCACAAGATAGAGCAGCACCGAGATGGCGCGCTGGTCTCGACCCCTCACGGCGAGCGAGGGCGCCAGCAGGCAGCCGATCATCTGGCCGACGACCGAGATCGACAGGACGTAGCCCGCCGCTGCGGCTTCGAGGCCGCGGTCGCGCAGGATCGGCGCGAGCCAGCCGAAGACGCAATAGGCCAGCGCCGACTGCAGCCCCATGAAGAAGCTCACCTGCCAGGCGAGCCCGTCGCGCCAGAGCGAATGCGATGCGCCGGCGCCCACGGCCGGCTTCGACGCCCTGGCCATGGCCACCTGAGGCGTCCAGAGCGCCGCGACGCCCAGCGCCGGAATGGCCCAGGCCGCGAGCCCGACGGCCCAGGATCCCGTGGCACGGGCGATCGGCACCGTGAAGCCCGCCGCCAGAGCTGCACCCCCGCTCAGCGCCATGGAATAGAGACCGGTCATCGGCGCGATGCGGTCGGGGAAATCGCGTTTGACGAGGCCGGGCAGCAACACATTGCCGAACGCGATGCCGGCCCCTGCCAGAATGCCGCCGCCGAGCAGCATCGGCAACGTGGCGAGGCCCCGGAGTGCGGTGCCGGCCGCAACCGCCAGCAGAGCCCCCAGCACCACGCGTTCGGCACCGAAACGTGCCGCCAACCGGGCGACGGGTAGCGAGAAGATCCCGAGGCAGAGCACCGGCAGGGTGGTCATCAAGCTGGCGGCCGCCGGGCTGGCCCCGGTTGCGCGCATGATCTCGGGCAACAGCGCCGACAGGCTCGCGAAGAGCACGCGCAGGTTCAGCGCGATGAGCAGCAGGCTGGCGCCCAACAAGAGACGCACGAGCCTTGGCCTGCGGGACGGCTCCGCTGTGGCCAGTGCCGCCGCGGGTTCGAGATCGATCAATGGCGGCCCGACGGGCTCCAAGCCCTCGGGCACGGCCTCACGCTCCGTTCGACAGACAGGTACTATTCGGCGGCCAGTGGCGTGGCATGGGCCGAAAGTGCGGCACAGACGTCGTCCACCACGGTTTCGACCAGAATCCGATCGTCGGCCTCGCCCATGACACGGACGACGGGCTCGGTGCCGGAAGGGCGGATCACCAGCCGACCGGATGTTCCGAGCTTCTCGCGGCCGGCCTCGATCGCGCGCATCACCGAATCTTGCACGAGGGTGCGGCGGTCGACGAAGCGTACGTTCTTCAACACCTGCGGCAAGGGCTCGAAGCGGTGGCAGACCTCGCTGACCGGCTTGTCGCGGCGTTTGACGACCGCCAGAACTTGCAGGGCCGCCACGAGTCCGTCGCCCGTCGTCGAGAAATCGGACAGGATGATGTGGCCGGACTGCTCGCCGCCGACATTGAACCCGTGCTCGCGCATATGTTCGAGCACGTAGCGGTCGCCGACCGCGGTGCGGATCATCGAGAGCCCCTGCCCCTCGAGATAGCGTTCGAGCCCGAGGTTCGACATGATGGTGGTGACGAGACCCGGCTTCGAGAGCCGTCCGTCTTCCATCCAGCTCTGGGCGATCACCGCCATGAGCTGGTCGCCATCGATGACGGTCCCCTTCTCGTCCACCATCAGCAGCCGGTCGGCGTCGCCGTCGAGCGCGATGCCCACATCGGCCCGCATCTCGCGCACCTTGCTGATCAGCGCAGCCGGCGAGGTCGAGCCGACATTGTGGTTGATGTTGAAGCCGTCCGGCGAGACGCCGATCGAGAACACCTCGGCCCCGAGTTCCCACAGGGCCTCCGGCGCCACCTTGTAGGCGGCGCCGTTGGCGCAATCGAGAACCACGCGAAGGCCCTCGAGCGACAATTGCCGCGGCAGGGTCCGCTTGGCGAATTCGATGTAGCGCGCATGCACGCTGTCGATCCGCATGGCGCGGCCGAGGGACGGCGATTTCGAAAGGCGGCGCCCGAGGTCCTGGTCGAGCAGCGTCTCGATCTCGCCCTCGACGTCGTCGGATAGTTTGAAGCCGTCGGGGCCGAACAGCTTGATGCCATTGTCCTCGTAGGCGTTGTGCGAGGCCGAGATCATGACGCCGATGTCGGCCCGCATGGAGCGCGTCAGCATGGCGATGGCGGGCGTCGGCATGGGGCCGAGCAGCATTACGTCCATGCCGACGGAGGTGAACCCCGCCACCATGGCGTTCTCGATCATGTAGCCCGACAGGCGCGTATCCTTGCCGATGACGACGCGGTGACGATGATGGCCTCGCTGGAACAGCAGGCCGGTCGCCTGGCCGACCTTCATGGCGAGATCCGGCGTGATGACGCCGTTGGCCCGCCCGCGGATGCCGTCCGTCCCGAAATACCTGCGACCCATGAGGTTCTTTCCAACAAAGCCCGGCGACCAGCCTTAACACGGCCTGGATAATGAGCACAGTGTTGGGCCGCAACGGTTCAGATTCGATGAAAGCCGCGCCAGTGCCGCGCCGCCGACGCCGGCCGGTCTTGCAGTCGGGTTCGTGGCGGCTCACATGAAGCGCGCGGGTCCGATGACCAGCGATGCGGGTGCCGCCGCGACCATGAGGCTTCAACGATGCACGACAGCGTGATGACCCGGTTCTTCGGCGGCTCGCCCCTGACCGTCGCGGTTCGCCTCGTCGTCGTGTCGCTGCTCGTGGGGCTCGTCATGACGTGGCTCCAGATCGACCCGATGGACCTGTTCTTCGAGCTGCAGCGGGGGTTCGTGCGTCTCTGGGGAACGGGCTTCGTGGCCTTGCACCAGATCGGGAACACCGTGCTGGCGGGCGCCGCCGTAGTGGTGCCGGTCTGGTTCGTCCTGCGCGTCTTGAGCTACCGCGGGCCGCGGTCCCTGGGGCCGCAACGTCAGCAGGCAACGCGTCCGGAGGCGCCGCCCCATGAGGCGCCGCGGTGGCGTCGGCCGATGGACGGCGGGAATGTATGATCCGGGACAAATCTTCGCGGCGGATGAGTTGATACGATTACAGTCATAGGTGGAGTTAGCGACAAGCGTATGGAGCTGCCCAATGGTTCGCGGAGTCGATGTTCCGTCCAGCTATCGTGACCCCCATGGCTTACAGTCCGGACGATCATCCGTAGTTTGCGCATAGTCGCGTCTTTTGCCCTGGGCGGTGCCGTCATGACAGGCGTTATACTAGGTCATGATACGGCTGGTGTAGATCCGCGCACGATTGGTGCCGGTATAGGATTGACCTTCGGCCCCCTAGCGTGGGCGACCGGCCACATATAGGCGGTGACCGGTATCGGTTTACTGTTTGACGGCAGCTGGTTTGATATCGTGTCCGCCCTTGGAGGCATAGTCTACGCCGCTGTCAATCGGCAGAGACTCCGTGCACCGCGGCCCATCCTGACAACGGCAACTGCCCTCGATATCTTGAACGGCATGAGCATCGTGCCGCTCCTCTTCTTAGCGGCCGGTCTCTTATCGACATCCGCCATTGCGGCGCTCATCCACTTCAACAGGGCGATCCTCGCGGCTGCGGCCGTCGTGGCGCTATTTGCCATTGTTGAAGAGCGGTAACGTGCACCGACGTTGATGCGTAGATCAGTGACCCGACCGGCGCCCGCTCACTCCGCCGGCAGGACGCCCTGCAGGGTCTCGGGCGCACGGCGGCGGGCCGACACGACGCCTTCGAGCAGCACCGCGGTCAAACCGACGGCGGCCGCCACCGACAGCCAGACACCCGGCATCGCCTTGTTGCCGGTGACCTGGATCAAGTAGGTGGCAATGAAGGGTGTGAAGCCGCCGAACGCCGTGGCGAGGCTGTAGGCCATGGAGAAGCCCGTGCCCTTCACGGATTGCGGCATGATCTCGGTCAGGTGGACCACCATGGCGCCGTTGTAGACGCCATAGATGAAGCTCAACCACAATTCGACGGCGAGCAACCGATCGAACGACGCGGCCGAGGCCAGCCAAGCCATGGCCGGATAGGCGGTCACCAGCGCCAGAACGGTGCACAAGATCAGAAGTGGACGCCGGCCGATGCGATCCGAGACCGCGCCCGCCACCGGCAGCCAGAACAGGTTCGACACCCCGACGCAGAGCGTGACGAGAAGGCTGTCCATGGCCGAAAGTTTCAATTCCTTGCCGAAGGTCGGCGTGTAGCCGGTGATCATGTAGAACGAGACCGTCGTCATGATGACGAGCATCATGCCGACCGCAACGATCGGCCAGTTGCTGGCGAGCGAGACCCAGACCTCCTTCAGCGAGGAGGTCTTCTGCTTGCGATGGGTGAACTCCTCGGTCTCGACCAGGGTGCGGCGCAGCAGGTAGAGCAGCGGCACGATGAGGCAGCCGATCAGCAGCGGAATGCGCCAACCCCATGCGGTCATCTCGTCGGGCGACAGCATGCCCTGCAGCGTCACGCCGAGGAGTGCCGCGAAGATCACGGCGACCTGCTGGCTCGCCGACTGCCAGGAGACATAGAAACCCTTGTTGCCGGGAGTGGCGATCTCGGACAGGTAGACCGATACGCCGCCGAGTTCGGCCCCGGCCGAGAAGCCCTGCAACAGGCGGCCCGCCACGACGATGATGGGGGCCACGATGCCGATCAGCGCATAGCCGGGCGTCAGCGCCACGGAGAGCGTTCCGAGCGACATGAGGCCGAGCGTGAGGATGAGGCCGGCGCGGCGGCCGCGGTGATCCATATAGCCGCCGAGCACCAAGGCCCCGATTGGTCGGACCAGGAACCCGACCCCGAAGGTTGCGAGCGACAGCATGAGTTGGGCGACATCGTTGCCGCTCGGGAAATAGGCCTTGCCGATCGCCGCCGCGTAATAGGCGAAGACGAAGAAGTCGTACATCTCGAGAAAATTGCCGCTGCTGACCTGGATCACAGGCTTGATCCTGGCCCAGCGGCTTTCCGTCGCCATCGCCATCGCCCCCTCCCGTTTTGTTACCCTATGCCTAGCTGATCGCGCTGCGGATTGCACCTCAAGGTCAACCCTGGAGATCGGGAATGCAATGCGTTCCGTCGGCATCGAGAGGGAGATCCTCGACCCAGCGGACGGCGTCGAGCCGCAATGGCGCATAGAGATGCGGGAACAAAGCCCCGCCACGGGAGACTTCCCATTTGAGGGCCGGGCCGAGTGCTTCCGCCTCGACCGCCACGAGCAGAAGGTCGGCTCGGCCGGCGAAGTGTTTGGCGGCCGTCTCCCGGACTTGCGCGGCCGAAGAAAAATGGATGAAGCCGTCGGCGCGATCGACGGGCGCTCCGTGGAACAGGCCCGCGACTTCGGCCTCGCGCCACAATGCGGCGGGTGCGATCTTGTAGATGAGCGTCGTCACGAGAAGGCCGATCCGGGCTGAAGGGTCGAGGCGAGAGTAGTATTAGCATGGCGCGGCCGCTCGGCTGCAGGAGGGTGGACATGCAGGACCGCGACATCGAGGCGATCTCGGCGTGGCTCGTCGAACGGGGCCTCGCGGGGACGTCGGAGCCCGACCTTCTCCAGGGCTTCTGCAATCGGTGCAGCGAGGCGGGGCTCGACCTGTCGCGCGCCCTGGCGCTGATCGATACGTTGCACCCCGTCTACGAGGGCCGCGCGTTCCACTGGCGCAATGACGGCGTCGCGACGCTTCCCATGACGGAGTACGGCCGCACCGACCAGGGCGAGGCGGCGGAGAACTGGCGCCGCAGCGTGTTCTACCACCTGCTCAGCAGCGGAAAGGGCGACCTGCGTCGCCGCCTCGGCTTCGGCGATCCTTGCGATTTCCCGCAATTGCAGGGCTTTCGGGACGACGGCCACGTGGACTACCTCGGCATGGTGCATCGCTTCGCCGGCGAGACCGCCATCGGCGAGATGGACTGCGTCTATTCGCACTGGCTGACGCGGAACCCCGAAGGGTTCCGCGAAACCGATGTCGCGGCGCTACGCCGGCTCGTGCCGGTCCTGGCCCTGGCGGTCAAGAGCGCCTCGCTGGCCCGCATCGCCGAGACGCTGGTCGAGGTCTATCTCGGGCGCGATGCAGGACGGCGCGTGCTCAGCGGCAGGATCGCCCGCGGTGTTGCGGACAAGATCGACGCGGTCCTGTGGTTCTCGGATCTGCGCGGCTTCACCACGATCACGGATACGGCGCCGCCGGGCGAGATCATCCCGCTCCTCAACGATTATGCCGGAGCCGTCATTTCGGCCATCGATGATGCCGGCGGCGACGTGCTGAAGCTCATCGGCGACGGCATCCTGGCGATCTTCAAGGCCGGCGACCGGGCCGTGGCTTGCGGGTGCGCCCTCAAGGCCGAGGCCGATCTCAGACGCCGCCTGCACGACCTCAATCAAAGCCGCGCCGCCGAGGGCCGCCCGGTCACCACCGTCTATCTCGGGCTGCACATCGGGGAGGTCTTCTACGGCAATATCGGGGCCGAGAACCGGCTCGACTTCACGGTCGTGGGGCCGGCCGTCAACGAGGTGAGCCGGGTCGCCGCCATGTGCCGGTCCGTCGACCGGAGCGTGTTGTTGTCGAACGATTTCGTCGCGGCGGCTCCCCTCGACGCGCGAGCCCACATCGTTTCCGTGGGGCGCTACGCCCTGCGCGGCGTCGGCAAGGCCCAGGAACTCTTCACGCTCGATGAAACCGCATGAGCGGTGGGCCGTGGGACACGGGATCGGCGCGCCGCAGTATGGTTAACAGTTTCATAAGCGTCTTGGCCGATAAAGGTCCAAGGGCGTCGTACCGAACCTCAGGTGGCACGAGGTGCGGCGAGCGCCAAGAGGTCTCCCATGCGCACCGTTGCCCTGGTCACACAAAAGGGTGGTTCCGGTAAGAGCACCCTGTCGGCGTCCCTCGCGGTCGAGGCCCAGGCCAACCGCGAAACCGTTTTCCTCGTCGACATGGACCCGCAGAAGTCGCTCACCACCTGGGCGGAGAACCGCAACGACGAACGTCTCGGCGTCGAAGCCATCGCGCCGCGGCAACTGCCGGCCGTGTTGGCTTCTCTCGCGTCGAGCGGCGTCACGCTGGCGATCATCGATACGCCGGCGAGCCTGTCGGAGGCGTCGGAAGCCGCGATGCTGGCCGCCGATCTCATCGTCATCCCGGTGCGCCCGACCGTGTTCGACATCTGGTCCAGCGAGGCGACGTGGCGGCGCATCCAGACCTTCGGCAAGGAATGCGTCTTCGTCCTCAACCAATGCCCGATCGTCCAAGGCAACCGGCGTCTCAAGGAGGGCGTCACGGCGCTGGAGGCGATGGGGGGCATCCTGCAGCCGATGGTTTCGGCGAGGGTCGACTACCAGGAAGCGATGCAGCGCGGCCTCGGACCCACCGAGGTCAACCCCACCGGCCCGGCGGCCGACGAGATCCGCGAGCTGTGGCATTCCCTGCGCCGCCGCATGGCGTTGGCCCGGGTCCATCAACGGCGCGGCCGGCACGCGGCATGATCCTACCAACGGCGGAAAGAATTGACTTGTCTACACAAGCCTCATCCAGAGCCGGCCGCGGAAAGCGGTCGTGTCGAAGGATGCTCCAGGGCCTCGATGCCGGCTCTGCGTGCTTCGACGCGGCCCTACGGGCCGGCTCAGCATGAGGACAGGTGAGAACTTTCCGCCGTTGGTATTACCCGGCCCTAACGCTACGCCCGCAGCGGGACCGCCCAGGCGGGAGGATCGGGCGGCAGCGTTGCGTCACCCGCGAGCTGCGGCGCATGCGGGTCGAAGCCGAAGCTGGCCTTCAGGCCGACCGAGCCCTTGCGGGTGATCTCGACCACGCGGGTGCCGGGTGTCCGCATGAGCCAGCCGAGCGCGAAGCAACGGCACGCGATCGCAGTGCCGAGCCGTCCGGCCAGATGAACGCGCCGCTCCGTCGAGTCGAGGCAGGGCCGACAGAAAATGCGCCGTTGCGGACCGCCCAAACTTTCGCAATCGAGGCCGAAGTCCGCGAAGAAGGCGAGCCCCGCGGGCGAGACGTCGCCGCCGTCCTCATCGAGGGTGATATAGGCGCGGCTGACGAGGGTGTCGGCAATGGCGACCCCGAGGCGACCCGCCAAATGGTCGTAGCAGGTGCGGGCGAGGGTCATACGAGGGTCGCGCGCCGAGCGGGGCTGGAAACGAGCCGGCACTTCGAAGGCCGCCACGACCCCGATGCTCTCCAGCATTTGCGCCACCAGCGGCGACCCGATCCGATAATAGCAATGCCGGCCCTGCGGGCTCGCAGCCAGGAGCCGCGCCCCGACGAGTTTCGTCAGGTGACCGCTGGCGGTCGATTTCGACACTCTCGCGATCCCGGCCAGTTCGCCGCCGGTGAGCGACTGTCCTTCCATGAGCGCCGCCAGCATCGTGGCGCGCGCCGTATCCCCGACCAGGGCCGCGACTTCGACGATGTTGGCTGCGACGGACAT
>CAXTME010000108.1:0-2781 GCA_964245215.1 uncultured Lichenihabitans sp. | reverse complement strand
CGCTGTGGCCGGTCGAGGCCTCGCAGCGGGAAAGTCCCCAGCGGAACCAGGCCGCGACCGCAGCGCTCGGCGAAGGATTCGGACACGAGAAGCGATCGGTCGAGCTCGTCGCAGAGCTTTTCGATCCGGCTCGCCTCGTTCACGGCCCTGCCGATCACGGTGAAGTCGAGACGCCGGCTCGTTCCCACATTGCCGTAGACGACTTCGCCGAAATGCAGGACGAGATCGGCGTCGAGTTCCGGCAGGCTCGCGGCGCGCCGTTGGGCATTCAGCGCGCGATTGGCCGCGAGCGCCGCTGCGGCCGCGTCCAAGGCTCTTTCGCAGACCGCGCAGGGTCGGATTCCGAGGTCCGCGATGGGAAACACGGCGAGAAAGCCGTCGCCCAGGAACTTCAGGATCTCGCCGCCGTTCTGAGCTACCGGGTCGCCCAGAGCGTCGAAATGCTCGTCGAGCCAGCCGACGATGCGGACCGGGTCGACACGGTCGGTCAGGGCCGTGAAAGCGCGGAGATCGGTCAGGAGGATGGCGGCCGACACGGTCTGCCCCTCGCCGCGCATGATCTGTCCCTCGAGCACCCGAGACGCCGTGGCGGGCCCGAGATAGGTGCTCAGGGTCTCGCGCAACGTATAGGACAGGCTGAGCTTGCAGATGGCGAGCCCGAAGGCGGGCAGCACCGCATCGATGTCGGCGAGGTCGCGGTCGCTGAACCCCGAAGCGTTGTCGGTGACGAACGAAATGGCGACGCCCCGCAGTGCCGACCCCGGCGTGAAGCCGATCATGTGCAGCACGTAGTCGGTTCCGCCGTCCTGCCGTATCTCGTGCAGCGGCGCGAAGCCTTGGCCGGGCTGCAACGTGTCGAGACGCCAGCGGCCGAAGGGGAGGTTCGCCTCGACGAGCGCGTGGACGGGACCACGCCGGAAAGCGGCTTCGTTCTCGACGCCGTGCGCGGTGCGGACGAGCGACATGCCCTGCCCCCGCACCCAGTTCATGCTGAAGGCGCGCGCCGTAGGGTCGATGGCCGGAGTCGATACGCTGACGCGCCAGAGAGGCAGTCCCGCAGCGATCAGCGTCGCGCAGAACGTCTCGAGCAGCATTTCCCGATCGTCCGACGAGGTCGCCTGTTCGGCGATCCATCGCGTCAGTTGCGCTGCTCCAAGCCTCACCAGAATGCCGCTCCTTGCTCGGTGCCAGCGATGGTGTCACGCGCGCGGGCGAACTCAAACAACGAATGAAGGCCGGACGCCGCTTTCGAAGCGTGGACGACGGCAAGCTACCCGGCCAGCGCGGTGCAACGTCAGTCGAACCCGCCGACCCCAGGGGGCGTGAGCACGTGGTTCCCATCGAGCCAGGTCACGTTGTAACTGCTCAAATATTGCTTCTCGTTCGGACCGCGGAGCACGTAGGGCGTGCCGTCCGGGTCTCGATGAACCGTCGAGGGCTTGCGTGCACCGGCTGCCGGCTGATCCTGTGCGGGCGCCAAAGGGGCTTCAGGCCCGGTCGTCTCGGCCGCATGGGACGCGCCCGCGACGAGCAGCGACACGAGAGCGCCTATGCCGATCGAGCTACTGAAGCGGGAAGAGCCGCGCATTTTACACCGAGCCTCGTGCTGAGGCGGTGCAACGCCCGACCACGGGCCGGAGTTCATCCCGCTCAGTTGGGCCTTCGGAGATTATCGCATCAGAAACACGGAGTCGGGATCGCACCGGGTTTCCCAGCCTTGGCGTTCCAGGGCCGGCGCATCGTCGTCCGCCACCGGATAGCCCATGCAGAAGTAGCCGATGAAGGTCCAGGCCTTCGGGACGTCGAGGGCGGACGCGACCGCATCCGGATCGAGGATCGAGACCCAACCCAAGCCGATGCCTTCGGCGCGCGCCGCCAGCCATAGCGTGTGGACCGCCATCACGGCCGAGTAGTCGATCGTCGACGGCATGGTCAGCCGGCCAAGCCCGTGCCCCTGCTCGGTCGTCCGGTCGGCGTAAACCGCGAAATGACACGGCGCTTCGTCGATCCCGGCGAGCTTGAGCTTGGCGTAAAGCCCCGCCCTGTCGTCGCTCTGGCGGCGCAGGGCCTCTTCGTTGCAACGCTCGAACGAGGCGCGCACCAGGTTGCGCCGCGACGCGCTGGCCACCGACACGAAGCGCCACGGCTGGCTCAACCCGACCGACGGCGCGAGACAGGCAACCCGCACGAGCCGTTCCAAGGTGCCTTCCGGGAGCGGGTCTCGCCTGAAGCGTCTCACGTCGCGGCGCCAGACCAGGAGGTCGAGCAGATCCGCGCGAAACGCATCCCCGAAACGTCTGTCACCTGTCACGCCCGCGACTTTCCTCTGGTTCGGCTACTCAGCGCCAGCTGTCGGCCTGGAGTGTGTCAGCCTTTGAAGCAAAGAGGCGACCGTCATCGCGAGCGCAGCGAAGCGACCCAGCTTCACCCTGGGTCGCACACTGGGTTGCTTCTTTGCTTCGCGCCTCGCAATGACGACCGGTAGAGCTCCAGCTTCTCGGACGATCCAACAAACTTTAGCACGGAAAGCGGTCCGGTCGCGAGGCGGATCAGGACGTCAAGGGCGCAGTACGGCGCGACCGTTCGGCCCCCGCCGAACCCCGACGGCCCGCGTGTCTGGTCTGATCGGTTCGACCGAAAGGCGGGCGACCATGATCGAGCACGACACCCGGCAGCGTGGGACCGGCATCCTCCTGAATATCGGCGCCGCCGTGGCCTATAGTGCGGCGGGCCTTTCACCCGCGTCATCGACCTCGATGTCTGGATCCTCTTCGGGTCCCA
>CAXTME010000107.1:0-15547 GCA_964245215.1 uncultured Lichenihabitans sp. | reverse complement strand
ATCGAAGGAGAGTAGCCATGGACCAGCAGACCATCTTGATGCACCCTGAAGGATCTTCCGGGGTTTGGGTCTTTCGATTTTCGGCCCCGAATATCGGTGATATCACCCGCGGCGAGGTATCGGTTCCAATGACCACGGGCGGGGAAGACGTCAGTCCAGACCTCCAGAAAGCAGCCGCGATCCAGAAGATCCAGGATCTCGTCGGCGCCTTGGCCGAAGCTGCCAAGCGGCTCTGACGTCCAGAGAATGGGATCGAGGTCCAACCCTGCAGCCGTGCGCGCGGTGCCTTGCTCAAGCGAGACACGTGGAACGGCAGGAAACGGAGCTCAGTGCTGCCGGTCTCGCCAGGAGCTCGTGTTCCTGCGAGGTCGCCGGTGATCGACGCAACGCGTCGGCCCTCGTTCTATGGAGCTCTAGCCCTGCTGGCCGTCGGGCTGATCGGTCTGGCGCTCGCTCGGCTTCACGCTGCGAGCCAAGGTGTCGAGACGACGACGTTCGAGATCAGCGGAACCCCGGCCACGGTCTTCCGTCCAGTGTCGGGACTCCTGGGTCCCGTGGTCGTCATCGCCCACGGCTTTGCCGGCTCTCGGCAACTGATGCAATCCTTCGCCCTGACGTTCGCCCGGAACGGCTATATCGCCGTAACGTTCGATTTTCCCGGCCACGGTCGCAACCCGAAGCCGCTCACCGGAAGCATCACCGACGCCGGCGGCGCCACCCAGACGCTTGTTGCCGAACTGACGCATGTCGCCACCTTCGCCCGGACCCTAGGCGATGGCAGGCTCGCGGTTCTCGGCCATTCCATGGCGTCCGACGTCGTCGTGCGCTACGCCGAGGCCACGCCAGACGTGGCCGCCACCATCGCGGTTTCCATGTTCTCGCCCGTGGTGAGTGCCACGTCGCCTCCCAACCTGCTCGTCATCGTCGGCGATTGGGAGAGCATGCTGAAGCAGGAGGCGCTGCGGGCCGTCGGCCTTTCGATCGCGCCGCGGATGGCAAGCCCCGGCATCACCTACGGCGACAGCGCGACGGGTACCGCGCGGCGGGCCGCCTTCAGCGCCCATGTCGAACACGCCAGCGTCCTGTTCAGCCAGGACAGCATGCGGGAGGCGCTCGGCTGGCTGGATCGATCGTTCGGCACGGTCCGGACCCTGCCGCCGGCGCTGGACGACCGTGGGCCTTGGATCCTCCTACTGGTCGCGGCCGTCGTGCTCCTGGCGTACCCGCTTTCGACATGTCTGCCGCGTGTTGCAGTTCCACCCATCGGTGCCGGGCTGGGGTGGCGGAGGTTATGGCTTCCCTTGCTCGTGCCCATGATCGCGACGCCGCTCGTGCTTCGCGTGCTGCCGACCCATTTTCTTCCCGTGTTGGTGGGTGACTACATAGCGGCCCATTTCGCAGTGTACGGGCTCATCACCGGGCTCGCCATGGCGGCCCGACGGCCCCACCACGGGAATTGGGCACGGCGTCCGGGATCAGGCGTCCGATTTACGACAGCGGTGTCGGCCACCATCGCGTTCGGAGCCATCGGGCTGGTCTGGCCCATCGACAGCTTCGTGACCTCCTTCGTCCCCGGGCCCGAACGCCTCGTCCTCATCTGCGTCATGCTGATCGGGACGCTGTTGTTCTTCCTCAGCGACGAGTGGATGACGCGCGGCGAAGGTGCGGGGCGTGGCGCTTACCTGATATCGAAGCTCGCCTTCCTCGTATCGTTGAGCCTCGCGGTCGCCCTCGACTTCAGGCGGCTGTTCTTTCTCATCATCATCGTTCCGGTGATTGTGCTGTTTTTCCTGGTCTACGGCCTTTTCAGCGCTTGGATCTACAGGCGTACGGGACATCCCTTCGTTGCCGGCATTGCCAATGCGGCGACGTTTGCCTGGGCCATCGGCGTAACGTTCCCGTTGCTCGCGGGATAGCGACTACTGCGGGGTAGCGACCGTGGGATCTCCCATCAATCGATGATCCCGACCGCCATCTCGACCGTAGAGAGTACGCCCTCGATGCTGTTGTAATAATAGACACCGGTCAACAGCAGGGCGTTCACGAGCAGTGAAACGACGAGGGCTATCCTATAGTAGCGCCGAGATGGGAACCCGCGGCGAAGGCGAGGCGCGTCATAGATCGGTTCGGACATGGCCGCGGGTTCCAGTATCAGGGTCGTTTAGGTGGCGGGAGCAACGGTCGGGCGGACGGCCGGCGCCATCGGGGCCGCGCTCGCGGGTACGGCGCGGCGATGCGCGATGGCGCGACCCGCAACGCATCCACCCATCGCACCGAGCAAGCCATGATGGACTGCGTGCCCCGCGAGGCCGCCGACGATCATGCCCTTGATGCACCCCTTGGCGTCCGCCGCGGCCGGAGCCGCGAGAAGGGCGCCAGCACACAAAGCCGTAACGATCAGTCCACGCATGTCGAAGTCCTCAATGGTTTACGCCCTCGAGGGCGGCGTGCCCGTTGGCCCGCGTCAGCTAGATCGTTGGGCGAACCGCCTGCGGCAAGAACGTAGTCGGTTTGCATAATCGCTTATGTGCTATGCCGTTTTCGTTCCGTCGCGCGAGCTCGGGAGAGCGGAAGCGATGCAGGCCGCAGGGAGCCGAGCCGCAAGTCCGAGCCTCTCGCGGCCGGTGAAGGCTGCGGTTTCGAGGTCGATAGCAAACGTACGTTACTGTACACTAGAAAGACATGAAGCTGCCATTACGGAAGTTGGGAAGCCCTTGCTTCGGCTTTATTCATAGTCGAGGCTGAGGTAGATTGTCGCCATCGGTGCAAATGGCCAGCTGTTCGGCTGTCGAACGGGCGATGTGGCGATAAGGTGTCGTTGTGCAGCACCCGCGATGTCCCGGACAGAGCTGGCACTTGGGAACGAGAGACCATGATCGCAGAGCATCAGACGTCGATGGACGCTCCGGACCATGAACGATCGATCGACCTTGAAGCCGGGCGAAGAGCCTTCATGAGAGCCGCAGGCTTCGGCGGCGTGCTCGCGGCCTTCGCTGCGTCCATGTCCAGCGAGGCTCACGCCGCCACTCCCGATCTCGACGTGGCGATCCTGAACTTCGCGTTGAACCTCGAATATCTCGAAGGGGAATTTTATCAGCGCTCCGTCTATGGAGTGGGGTTGCCGGCCAGCCTGACCACCGGCGTCGGCGTGCAAGGCGGTGGGGTCAGCGGCGGCACCAAAGTCAATTTTCAGAATTCCATCGTGCGCGACATCGCGGCCGAGGTGGCCAACGACGAGACGAACCACATCATCTTCTTGCGGTCGACGCTCGGCAGCAAGGCAGTGGCCGAGCCTGCGATCTCGCTCGACGCGGCTTTCACGGCGTTTGCGGCAGCCGCAGGGCTGCCCTCCAACTATAGTCCCTACCTCGACGACTACAACTTCCTGCTCGGTGCCTATATTCTTACGGAGGTCGGCGTTACGGCCTATCAGGGTGCCGCACCTTTCATTACCAACCCGGCCTATCTGGCCGCCGCATCGGGTATTCTGGCGGTCGAAGGCTATCATATCGGAACCATCCGCTCCCTCCTGTTCGCCCAGCAGAACATCTACTACACGGATGCGACAGCCTTGATCTCGGCCCTGCGTGCCAAGCTTTCGGGACTCCCCGACGATCAGGGGATCGGTGCCGATCAAAGTACGCTCGACGGCGGCTTTCCCTCGCCGTCCAACATCACCAACACCGATGCCAACAGCATCAATTTCGCGCGGACACCGCGGCAGGTCCTGAACGTCGTCTACGGAGCCAGTGGGGCGTCGAAGGGCGGCTTCTTTCCCAATGGCACCAACGGCGGCCCGGGATTTGAACAATTGTTGAAGACGACGAACGGCTGACGCCCATCAGTCCTTGATGCGACGGAGGCAGCGCTGCGGCTTCCGGTGTCGCGGGTGTGGGAGGGATCGGCAGCGGATACCAAAGCCCCGGTTCTTCAGCACCGACGGTCGCCGCGACGCATAGACAGGCGCACTCTTACCCATTCGTGTCGAACCTCGGAGGCAACGTCTATTTCGGCCGAGGTTTTAACGCGTATAATTCGGGGGCCGCAGTATCTGGTTGATCTGCAGGCTTCTCATTACCAGAGTAAGCGATGGCTATATCGGCGGCGGAGCCATGATGCACCGACTCCGGGTAGTGACCGAAGGCTGATCAGCTAACAGGGCGACCGGGTGGTCATCGAGGGCTCCAGGCAGGCTTGCGAGCATCGGTGCCGCGGGCCGAAGATCCTGCTGCGATCCCACCGCCTGAACAGTGAAATGTGTCTGCACGAACATGGCTGAAAGAACGGTCTGCTCACAAAGACGTGAGAAGACAAACGAGCGATAACGGGCGCTAATATCGCCCTAACGGGCCAATCAATGCGCCCGCTGAGGAGGAGACGGCCATGATGATGGTCGCTACTACACCGCTCGGCTCTTTGCTGCTGCTGCTGTTCGCCGTGCCCGTCGGCCTCATTGCCGGCGTGCTCGGGACGGACTGCATCTCATCTCTACGGCACAAACCACCGTCGCGGCGATCGTAACAGTTAGATCCGTTTCACTGCGGTTCTGCGGACAAGTTCAGGCGCTTTCGATCAATCCATGCTCGATCGCAAAGCCTCGGGCCGCGGCGAATGCCGCCCAGACGAAGAGTTCGCCGTCCTTCTCAGAGGGCTTCGGCGACCCTTCGATCATGCCGACGCGCAGGTTCGTGGAGCGTGACCGAAGCTCGTCAAGCGTGAAGATCAGCCAATTGCCGGCGTCGTTCTCGACTTGGATGTTGGCGCCGCGGATCTGTTTGACGCTGAGTGCCATGGTGTCCCTTTCGCGTGCGGTGCGCGAGTTTCTTGTCTGAGAAACCACGACTGACCGCACTTGGTCGCATCACGAATGCGATCCGAACGCCGAGCGCCAGGACCTCGATCCAACGGCGCAGGGGCCCGATCCGTTCGGTTCAGCGTGCGAGACCGAGCAGTCGGGCGAGGTCGATGTGACGACCGAGATGCGCGGCCAAACGGTCCAGCACGGCGTCGACCTCGGTCTCGTAACGGAGGTCTGACGGGCCACCCCCCAGGCGTACCAGCCAGGCTGCGCGTTGCCGATCATCCGAAAAGAAGCCATGCACATAGGCGGCCCGCACCCGCCCGTCGCGGGAGATGGCACCGTCCTCCTGCCCATCGTCGAAGCGCAGCATCGGACGCATCCGGTCGGGCCCCGACGTCTCTCCGACATGCATCTCGTAACCGTTGAACGGCACGTCGTCGCCGACCGTGTACCCCGATACGGCGCGCAGCAGTTTGGCGCCCGTCAGCACGGTCTCGACGTCGAGAAGGCCGAGGCCGTCGCAGACACCGGGCGGGCCTTCGATGCCGTCCGGATCGGCAATGCGCCGGCCGAGCATCTGATAGCCGCCGCAAAGCCCGAGCACCTGCCCTCCCCGCCGCACATGGGCCAGGATATCGATATCCCAACCGCTGCGCCGTAGCGCCGCGAGGTCGGCGATGGTGGCCTTGGAGCCCGGCAGGATCACGAGGTCGCAAACCGGGATCGGCGCCCCGGCCCGCACCATGACGAGATCGACCCCGGGCTCCAGCTTCAAAGGATCGAGATCGTCGAAATTGCTGATGCGCGGCAGCACCGGCACGGCGATGCGGATCGCTGCATCGGCATTGCGCGTCGTCCGGCGTTCGAGAGCCACCGCGTCCTCGGCCGGAAGGCGCGAGGCTTCCGCGAAATGCGGCACGAGCCCCAGCGCCGGCCAGCCGGTCCGTTCGGCGATGATCGTCATGCCGTCGGCAAAGAGGCTCGGATCGCCGCGAAACTTGTTGACCAGGAAACCTGCCACCAAGACGGCATCCTCGGGCGCGATGACGCTGTGGGTCCCGACGATCTGGGCTATCACGCCGCCACGGTCGATATCGCCGACCAGCACCACGGGCACGTCGGCGGCCCTGGCGAACCCCATATTGGCGATGTCGCCTTGGCGCAGGTTGATCTCGGCCGGGCTTCCCGCGCCTTCGACCAGCACGAGGTCGGCCTCGGCCTTGAGACGGTCGAAGCTCTCGATCACGGCGCCCATGAGCCGCGGCTTCCAGGACTGATACTCGCGCGCCTTCGCGTTGCCGATGACGCGGCCCTGCACCACCACCTGCGAGCCGATCTCGCTCTGCGGCTTCAGCAGCACGGGATTCATGTGGACGGAGGATGGAACGCCGGCGGCGCGGGCCTGCAAGGCCTGGGCGCGGCCGATCTCGCCGCCGTCCGCCGTCACGGCAGCATTGTTCGACATGTTCTGCGGCTTGAACGGCCGAACCCGGAGACCCTGCGCCGCATAGGCCCGCGCGAGCCCCGCCACGATCAGCGACTTGCCGACGTCCGAGCCCGTGCCCTGCACCATGAGGGCCCTGGCACCCGCGCGGGGCATCATGGTCAGAACTCGATCCCGGCCTGCGCCTTCACGCCGGCCGCGAAATGGTGCTTTGTCGCCATCATCTCGGTCACGAGGTCGGCGGCTTCGATCATTTCGGGCTTGGCGTTGCGGCCCGTCACGACGACGTGCAGCGTCGGGCGCCGCTCCCGCAAGGTCGCCACGACCGCGGCCAACGGCAGGTAGTCGTAGCGCAGCGCAACGTTGAGTTCGTCGAGCACCAGAAGCCGGAGCGTCGGGTCGGCCATCAGGGCTTCGGCCTTGGCCCAGGCGGCCGCGGCGGCCGCGACGTCACGCGCGCGGTCCTGCGTCTCCCAGGTAAAGCCCTCGCCCATGGAATACCAGCGCACGAGCTCGGAACCTTCGAGAAGGCGCCGCTCGCCCGTGTCCCACGCGCCCTTGATGAATTGCACGACGCCCACCGGCCAGCCGTAGCCGAGCGCCCGCAGCACCAGTCCGAAAGCCGCCGTCGACTTGCCCTTGCCGGGGCCGGTGTTGACCATCAGCAAGCCCTTCTCGACGATCGTCTTCGACGCCACTTCGGCGTCCTGCACGGCCTTGCGATGCGCCATCTTCAGCTTGTGGCGTCGTTCGGTATCGTCGGGGGGGATATGGTCGGTCATAAGCCGGTGTAGCCCAGGCACCGTGCGGGGTCACGCGGGGCAGCCCTCGCGTGCCACGCTGTCGCGGTCGAGAACGGATGGCTCAAACCCGATGATCGCCGCGACACCAGGGCACGAGGCGGTCGACCCGTCTTCCCGTGGCCACGACGGCGTGAAGCCGAATGCCGCCGGGCGTCCGCCATGTCGGCCGATGTCCGGCCGATCATTCCCGAGATCGTAAGGCTTGAACGGCGCCTGGGACGCCGGCGGCGGTCAGTTCTTGTTGATGGCCGTCGCGATCGGATCGGGATCGGCCTGGGCCTGAACGTTCGCCCCGACCGTATCGATGCCATAGACATCGTCCCGGAACTGCACGGCGCCTTCGGCATTGGCCCAACCCGTGAGGTAGACCCAGGCGACGGGCACCGGCTTCACGAGCTTGATGTCTTCGTGCTCGCCAGTCTTCACCTGGCTCAGCATGGCGTCCTTCGTCCAGGTCCCGTCGGGCGCCCCACCCGTCCCGTCGAGAAGCCAAGCCGCGAGGTCGAATACGCCTTCGACGCGCACGCAACCATGCGACAGGAAGCGGTAGTCGCCGCCGAAGAAACGCTTGGACGGCGTATCATGCATGTAGACGGCGTATTTGTTCGGCATGTTGATGCGAATGTTGCCGAGCGCATTGGACGTGCCCGAGTCCTGGCGCAGGATATAGTTGGTGGCGCGCTGCGAGCTCCAATCGATGGAGGACGCATTCACGGCATTGCCCGAACCGTCGAGGATGCGGATGTGCTGCCGGCTGAGATAGCCGGGGTCCTTCTGCATCTTGGGGATGATCTCGTTCTTGATGATCGAGGTCGGCACCGTCCAGGTCGGATTGAGGTTGATAGCCTGGACCTTGGCATCGACCTCCGGGGAGGCATGGTCCGGGCCGCCCACCACCGCGACGTAGCGGTGTTCCACGTGACCGTTCTCGACCGCTTCGACCGAAGCCGAGGGGATGTTGACCACGACATAGCGCTCGGCGAAGCTGAAGTTACGACCCGCGAGGCGCTGCGCGGAAGACGCGAGTTCGGTGAACCGGGTACGGGCCGGGACGTTGAGCGCCTTCAACGTGGCGCCTGCGACGACGCCTGACTCCTTCAATCCATGGCGGGCCTGGAACCGTTTGACCGCGGCCGTGAGGTCTGCTCCCCATTTCTGGCTGAACATCCCGGCCGTGAGATCGGCCGGGTCCCCGCCTTCCGCCTTTCCAAGATCGCCTTCGATGGCGAGCCGAAGCCGGAGCGTCGAGATGGACTTGCCGGCCGAGCCGCCTGAAACAGGGCCGGCAATTTCTGGCCAACCACCGGCATCCGCGATGGCGGCGTAATGTTCGGACGCTTTGGCGGTGGCGAAGAAGGTCTCGGCCGTCAAGGTCGGCTCGGGATCGGTGGAGAGTGCCGTCTCGCGAGGCGGCGCCACCGGCACAAGCCTCTTTTTCTTCGCCACGACGGGCGTCGCCGGAACCGGGCTGGCCGTCGGAGCTGTGCCGGCCGGGGCCGCCGACCCGGCTGCCGCAGCATCGGCCGGAGTGGCAGGTGCGGCGGCGGCGGCCGGAGCAGCGGTGGCGGCCGGCACCTTTGGAAGCGACGCCGCGACGGGAGGAACTTCGGGGGCCGCCGGCAACGTGATGGCCGGTGCGGGTGCGGCAGCCGGGGGGGCTCCCGTGGTGCCGGTCGTCGGTGTGGTGGCCAACGGGGCGGGCGACAGGAGCGTCGCCTGGGCCGACGCTCCGCCAGCCGTCGCTCCTAGGGCCACGCTCGATACGGCCAGAACCAGAGCCGCCTGGGTGAAGGGTTTGCGGAAGATCACAGCCGTCATTCGATCCATGCCCATCGGATTGGGGGCCGAAATCGGCAGTCCGCAGAACCGTTGGCACAGGCCGTCAGTGTCGAGCGGGGCTGTTGACCCTCGCATTTGTGGCTATGGAAACATTGCGGTCGTTCCGTGGCCCCGCACCCGTCGTCGCCACGAAGGACGGATCACACCAGGGTTTCGATCACCTCGTGGCCGAAATGATACACCCACGATCGGCCCTGGGTCGACGCGGCGATCAGGCCGACGCGATCGACTTTTCGATGTCGCTCTGGGAGTGACCCGTGAGGTCCTTGGCGATCTCTCCGACCAGCACGGCGGACAGCTGCTTATGATAGTGCTTCCGCAACTCGCCTAACGTCTTAGGCGCAGCAATGATGGCCAAGGCCGAGACCTGGCCGGACAAAACCTCCCGGTTGAGGTAGCTGGCGACGCCGGCCGAAAAGCCGTCCTCCTCGATCTGGCTCGCATCGGGATTGGCTGCGCTGTTGTGATGGCGTCCACCGCTGCCCTTGTTGTCGCCGCCGATGGCTGCGGCCGGAAGAGCCTCCAGTTTCGGATGCGCTCCGTCGCTTGTGTTGCGGTAAAGGTGAAGCTTCTCACCATCCGCGACCGCGACCGTAGCGCCTAAGGGAAGTTGCATGAGGATTGAGGCTCCTGTTGTGGTCGAAGGGACCCGCGGCGCGGGTCGTCGTCGACGATGCAGTGTCAAGGCGCAGGGGTGGCGGGAGCGGCCGGCGCCGACGGCGTCACGGGCGCTGGAGGAGCGATCGTGGCCGGTGCCGGTGTGTCATTGGAAACGGGAGCCATGACGGCCCCTGGCACCGTCGTCACCGCCAGGGTCGAGAATTTCCACGTGTCCACCTGGTTCTTCTCGGACTGGGCGCGCATGCCGATCTGACCGCCGCCGTCCGGGGCTTGACCTTTTACGGTCGCGAAAACCGCATCGTTGATCAAGGCCGTTATGTCTGATCCCGAGGTCCGGACTTCGAGGATGTTCTTCGAGCCGGTGTCGCGTTTGATGCTGGCGTCCTGCTTCCATTCCACGACGTCGATCCACTTGCCGGCCACCTTGCGGGTCAGCTCCGCAAAGCCGCTCGGCGTTATCATGAACATGTAGTAGTTGTCGTAGTCCTTGGCCCAGAAGATCGGACCCGCCATGGTGTTGTCGTGGTCCGACAGCAGGTTCGGCGTCCGCACGGTCAGGCAGTAGTCGGCGTCGCCGAACAGGATGCCCTTGTAGATCAAAAGGTTGGAGATATCCGGCTGCGGCTTGACCTTGACCTTGCCTTCCTCGACCTGCACGTCCGGGCTATCGAAACCCCAGCTCGAGTCGACCTGCTTGAAATCGTCGCTGAACAGGACCTTGCTGCCTTTGCAGGCGAAAGCGGGTGAGGCCGCCAGCATGAGAGCAGTCGCGAGCCCGACGGAAATCCTGGTCTTCATCCCTATCTCCTGTCGCGCCAAAGACGAAAAGCGGCTTGTCGCGCCGCCGCGCCACCAGCGTTAGCTAGGCCATGAACGCGCGAGTCGGCATTCTGTTCTACGCTGCCGTTCGTGTTTTGCACACGGCAGCGTTGTGACGGTCGAGCATGCCGGCTTGAGGTCCTCGCAAAACTCGGTCTTTCGATCTCGACGATGACACGAAGGGCGCAAGCGTCCTGCCATCGAGACCAGCGGCGCCGTGGAGCTTCAATCCGCCACCACGACGACATGCAACCGACGCGGTCCATGCGCCCCGAGGATCAAGGTCTGCTCGATATCGGCCGAACGGGATGGGCCGGTCACGAGATTGACCGTACGAGGCATCTGCCCCTTGCCGTAGAGGTCTCGAATCCTGCCGAGGACCGTCTCGTAGGCTCCAGCGATATCGTGCTCCGATATCACCACGATGTGGTTGTCGGGAAGAAAATTGAGCGTCGTGGGATTGTCCTGGCCCGACACCAGCGCCAGGGTTCCGCTCTCGGCGATGCCGCCGAAGGCCCGCGAGAGGCCATTGACGTCGCCACCCGCGGAGGCGCCGACCGAAACATCGAGCGTCGTGACATGCCACGGCATGGCGGCCAGCGCCGGATCGCTTCCCATGCGAAGCGTGGCGGGAAGATTGCTGTCGCGCAGGAACCGCGCCACCTCGGCGGGAACGTCCGCCGCGGAGGCGACACGAGCCACGGTCGCGGCCGCGACCTCCGCCTTCTCGCAGAAGAGGTCGGCCCGTGCCGCGGCATCGAGCTGTCCCCGGGCCGGAATCACGCCAGGCCGCGCCGCGTCGATCCTGGCCCGGACGGCATCCCGCCGTGGCGCTTCCCGACCCGTGACGCCCAGCGACCGGCGCAGTGTCGCCAGCATGTTGTCGCGCGCTTCCGTAGTCATGCGGCCGCGTCTTCCGATGCAGGATCACGTGGCGCCGGGCGAGGCACGGGGCGCTCCCGGCGCGATTGCCACTGGCTCTGGAACGTCCCGCCCTGCGGTGCCGGCAGGTCGCGGTAGGCGGTCCAGCCGCCCGCGAAGGGCAGCGAGCGAAACCGCCCCTTGGCACCACCGAGGAGATGCAGAACCTTCATGGCGACCCCTGTCGCGGCGCGGTAGAGTTTCGGCCTCGTGGCGAAATAGCCCCAGAACCGGAGCCCGCCGCGCACCGTGGCGGGCGACAGGTGCCGCTCGAACTCGCGCTCGCGCCAGTGCCGCATCAGCTTCGGCAAGGGAATGCGCACCGGGCAGACCGCCTCGCAACGGCCGCAGAAGGTCGAGGCATTGGGCAGGTGCGCGGATTTGTCGATCCCGATGAGCGCGGGCGTCAGGACGGCCCCCATCGGACCCGGGTAGATCCAGCCATAGGCGTGGCCGCCGACCGAGTGATAGACCGGGCAATGGTTCATGCAGGCACCGCAGCGGATGCAGCGGAGCATCTCCTCGAAGCTCGTGCCGAGCATGGAGGAGCGCCCGTTGTCGATCAGGACGACGTGGTACTCGTCCGGGCCGTCGGGGTCCTCAGGGCGGCGCGGCCCCGTCGAGAAGGTGGTGTAGACCGACATCTCCTGGCCCGTGGCCGAGCGGGCGAGCACACGGAGCAGTTGGCTCGTGTCCTCCAGCGTCGGCACGAGCTTCTCGATCGAGGCCAGCACGATGTGGACGCGGGGCAGGAGCTGCGTGAGGTCGCCGTTGCCCTCGTTGGTGACGATGATCGAGGTTCCGGTTTCGGCGATGAGGAAGTTGGCACCCGTGATCCCGACATCGGCGGCGAGGAACCGTTCCCGCAGGATGTCGCGAGCCTCGGCCTGCAGGCTGTAATGTGTGGAGATGTCACGTTCGTGCGCGAGATGGGTATGGGCGCGGCGGAAATCGGCCTCCACCTGGTCTCGCGTCAGATGCACGGCGGGCGCGATGATGTGGGATGGCACCTCGCCGCGGAGCTGTACGATATACTCGCCGAGATCGGTCTCGACCGGGACGAGACCCGCCGCCTCGATGGCCTGGTTGAGCCCGATCTCTTCCGAGATCATCGACTTGCCCTTGGTGACCGTACGGGCTCCGACGCGCCGGCAGATATCGAGAACGGCCTTTCGGGCTTCCTCGGCGTCGCGGGCGAAATGGACCGTGCCGCCACCCTCCCGGACCTTCGCCTCGTAGGCCTCGATATAGAGGTCGAGGTGCTTCAACACATGGGCCTTGATGTCCCGCGCGCTGTCGCGGAGGGCCTCGAACTCCGGCAAGGCGTCGACCGCCTTGGCGCGCTTCTCGATGAAGGCCGAGCGCACATGGCCCAGCGCCTTCTGCAGCGACGCGTCTTCGAGCGCCCGATGGGCGTTGTCCTTGAACTGAGGCGAGGTCGGGTGGATCGTCATGGCGCCCTTTCGGCTTCGGGCAGGAGTAAGGGATCGTTTCGCTGGAGCGGCGTCTAGCGTTGGGGCGTCTCGGGGGAACCGATCGGCGCCGTGTCGGTCATCCCGGCCAGGATCTCGGCCACGTGCCGGACTTCGGTGTTCGATCCCATCCGACTGAGTTTACCCGCCATGTTCATCAGGCACCCGAGGTCACCCGAAACGAGGGTGCGGGCGCCGGTGTCGATCACGGTCGCGGTCTTTCGCTCGACGATGGAGTTCGACAACTCGCCGTACTTGACCGCGAACGTCCCACCGAAGCCGCAGCAGACGTCGGTGTTTTGCATCTCGACCAGGTCGAGGCCCCGTACGCTGTTCAGGAGTTTCCGGGGCTGCGCCTTGACGCCGAGTTCCCGAAGGCCCGAACAGGCATCATGATAGGTGATGGTTCCGTCGAACGCGGCATCGACCGCGGTCATGCCCATCACGTCGGTGAGAAACGACACGAGTTCGTGGGTCCGATCGGCCAGGGCCTCGGCCTTGGCCACCATGTTGGGATCGTCGGCGAAGAGCTCCGGGTAGTGCCGCTTGATCATCCCGGCACAGGAGCCCGACGGCGCGACCACGTAAGTATAGGGCGCGAAAGCCTCGATCACCTGGGCTGCGATCGTTTGCGTCGTGGCTCGATCGCCGGAATTGTAGGCCGGCTGGCCACAGCAGGTCTGCACGGGGACATCGACGATACAGCCCGCATCCTGCAGGAGCTTGACGGCCGCGAAGCCGACCGAGGGTCGGAAGAGATCGACGAGGCAGGTCACGAAGAGGCCGACCCTGACCTCGACGTCGGGCGTCCTGCGCCGTGGTGCCGCGATATTCACGCCCCCGAGCCTCCTCAACGACCTCCAGCCGCTCAGCCGGTCGATGCTCATCTAGGGTTCCGAACCGGCAGGCGTCAATGCGCGCGCGTCGGTCGCAGGTCATGGGTGCGGTGATGTCTCACAACCGCCCGCGCAACCATCGAAGGACCGGCCGAGTTTCGGCCAGAGACATACCATGGCCGCGAGCGGTGCGGTTCTGCCCGGGAGAGAGATGATGGAAAGACGGATCGTTCTGACGGGCCTTGCGGCCGGCGCGGTCGGCGCCCTCACGGGCCGTGCGGCTCTGGCGCAATCGAGCCCGGCGCCGGCCACCGACGCCCCCGCCGCACCGGCCCCCGCGGCACCGGCTGCCGAGCCGGCGCCGGCCCCCGCCATGAAGATGGATATGCCGGTCGCGGGTCTGTCGGATGCCGTCAAGGCTCACATCAAAGATACGATGCGGGTGGGTTCGCTGTCGCTATTGATCAGCCGAGCCGCCGCGATGAGGCTCAAACATCCCATGGGCAAGCAATTCGCCGCTTTCGAAGTCGCCGAGCAGGATACGATCGCCGACATTCTGAAGAGCCGAATGATGCCGGGCGTGAAGCCGATGGGTGACGTCAAATCGCCGACCGACGCCGAACTGCAAGACAATCTTGACGAGAAGGGCAAAGCTGCGGTCGAGAAGATGAAGGCCATGAAGGACGGCCTCGACTACGAGAAGGCCTATATCAAGGCACAGATCGACGGGCATAAAGAGCTGCTCGACATCCAGGACACCTATCTCAAGGTGGCGGACGACGCCGACGAGACCAATATCGCGAAGCTCGCGAAGGGCATGATCAAGGAGCACCTCACGCTTCTGGGCGATATCGACAAGCACCTGGGGTAACTACTGGAAGGGACGTCACCTCACCGCCGGAGCAGGAACACCGCCTGCTCGCCGAGCAGGTTCCAAAGCCTGGTCGCGCCATCGCCCATGACGCGGCCGCCCCGATCGAGCACGATGCCCTTCTCGATCGTGGCGCCCATGGATTTGGCGAGATCGAGGAAGTCCCGGATCGAGCAGAAATGGATGTTCGGCGTCTCGTGCCAGGAACAGGGCAGGGTTTCGGTGACCGGCATGCGGCCGTGGAGAGCGAGTTCGAGCCGAATGCGCCAATGGGCGAAATTCGGGAACGAGACGATGGCGCGACGGCCGATCCGCAGCATGTTTTCGAGAACCTCGCGGGGCCGTCGCACGGCCTGCAGCGTCTGGGACAGGATCACGGCATCGAAGGCGTCGTCGGGATAGGCAGCAAGGTCGGTGTCGGCGTCGCCCTGGATCACCGACAAACCCTTGGCGACGCAATCGTTGACGCCACGCTGCGACAGTTCCATGCCGCGCGCATCGACTTCGAGCGTATCGGCCAAGAGGCTCAGGAGCGTCCCGTCACCGCAGCCAAGATCGAGCACCCGGCTTCCCCGTTCCACCATATCGGCGACCAGCAGGAGATCGTTGCGCTTGACGGCACCGCGCGACAGCTGCGGCCGCGGGGCGGCCGTCGGGTCGACCCCGCTGACCCGAGCCGCGCTCTTCAAGGCCGTGCCTCGATCACGACTGCGCCGGTCCGGTACGCCTCCGTCTCGTCAGCGCTACGGTCCGGCAAGCCGCGCGCGCGGGCTGCCGATTCGATGAAACCGCGCGACGTGGCGACGAGGTCGGGCAGGTCGAGCAGGAACGCGTCATGGCCCTTGTCGGTCTCGATCTCGACGAAGGACACCGACGCTCCCCCGGCGTTCAGCGCATGCACGATGGCGCGGGACTCCGAGGTCGGGAAGAGCCAGTCGGAGGTGAACGACACGACGCAGAACCGGGCCTTGGTGCCGCGGAACGCCTGGGCCAGCTGACCGCCGTAATCGGCAGCGAGGTCGAAATAGTCCATGGCGCGGGTCATGTAGAGGTACGAATTGGCGTCGAACCGCTCCACGAAGGCGCGGCCCTGGTAGCGCAGGTAGCTCTCGATCTGGAA
>CAXTME010000106.1:0-15853 GCA_964245215.1 uncultured Lichenihabitans sp. | reverse complement strand
CTAGTGTGGCGATCTCGAGCATAGCGCGGCTCGGCGACAAGGGGCCTACCGAGATCTGCTTTGTCGATCTATCGACTGTGGCCGATCAGGACCGCGTCGCACCAGCGATCGCGTCCGCCTTGCATCTGCCCCTGTCAGGCGAGCCCATTCCCGCCATCCTCGCAGCGCTCGAGGGGCAATCCGCGCTGATCGTCCTCGACAATTGCGAACATGTCATCTTGGCTGCGGCGGGCCTCGCCGAAACTATCCTGCACGCCTGCACCGGAATCAGTATCCTGGCCACAAGCCGAGAAGTCCTCCGCTGCAAAGGCGAGGCGATCTATCGGCTTCCCTCGTTAACGGTCCCGCCGGTCGAGGCTGGATTTCCGATGGACGACATCGTCGCTTTTCCGGCGGTGAAGCTCTTCGCGGAGCGAGTCGCGACGTCATTGAACCCCTTCAGCGTCACCGTTGCAAACGCTGGAACCGTTGCCCGGATCTGCCGCCAGCTGGATGGTCTGCCGCTCGCACTCGAACTTGCGGCGGCCTGCGCCGGGACCCTGGGTCTCGACGTCCTGGCCTCCGGGCTCGGCGACCGCCTGGATCTTCTGACGCATGGGCGAAGAACGATCGCGCGGCATGAGACGCTCCGGGCCATGCTGGACTGGAGCCACGACCTCCTGGGCGCCGGAGATCGCGCCGTATTCGCGAACCTTTCGGTGTTCCGGACGGTGTTCACCCTTGAGGGGGCGGTCGTCATCTCCGCGATGGACGGGATAGCAAGGGCCGACATCGTGCAGGCCATCCGCCAACTCGCTGCGGCCTCGCTCCTTCACGTGGACACGGCGGACGCGATCACGACCTATCGCTTCCTCGACACGACCCGAACCTATGCCCAAGAGAAACTCATGGCGTCGGCCCGGCTGGGGCAGGTTCGCTCCCAGCATGCGAGATATGTCCGCCTGCGCCTCGCCGAGGCCGAGGCCGAGTGGAAGGCGACTCGTTTGGCCGATTGGTGGGAGCGCAACGGCAATCTCGTCGATGACGTGCACGCCGCCCTGGACTGGGCGTTCTCGCCCGACGGTGACGCCCGGACCGGCATCGAACTCACGATCTCATCGGCGCCTCTTTGGCTCGGACGATCCCAATTGGGCGAATATTGGACCCGGGTTTCGCAATCGCTCGACGCACTCGCTGCCACGGACCTCAGCGGCGGTCGAGAGGAGATGCAGCTCCAGCTCTCGCTGGGACACCTTATCTTCCATATCCATGGACCAGGACCCGCCGAGGTTCTCACGTTCGGGCGTGCCCTGGAGATCGCCGAAAGCCTCGGCGATACTTCCAGCATGACAACGGCATTGTGGGCCCTGGCAAGCGAGCGGGCGATCATGGGCGACCCCGCGGCGGCGTTGTCGCTGTGCAACAGGCTCGTCGCGCTCGGCGAGGCGAAGGGCAATCGAGAAACGACGGCCATCGCCAGCCGTACTCTGGCGCTAACGAACTTCCGGATGGGGAACCTCAGCGAGGCGCGTCGGATCGGTGAGGCGCTCGTCGCGAGGAGCGAGCCCACCGGTCCGTCCTTCAACAGCGTCTATCGCTATGACCAGACGACGGCGGAGCGGGCGAATCTCGCCTGCGTGCTATGGATCCAGGGGTATGCGGATCGCGCCTTGGAGATGGTGCGTGGCGCCGTCGAGGACGCCGCCGCGGCCCGCAACCCCAGCTCGCTCTGCTACATCCTCTCGAGCTGTGCGTGCCCCTTGGCCTTCTGGTCGGGCCAGGATGGGCTCGCGGCGCACTACATTGACCTGCTGGCCTGGGAAACCGAGAAGAATGCCTTCGCTTATCTTCACGGTTGGGCGGATCGCTATCGTCGCATCTGGACAGCACGCAACGAACGCATGAATGTCCCGGACAGCAGCATGATCCCGGGATGCGCCAGCTTGATTTGGTTCGATCGGCAGATCCTGGTGTCGATCGAAGCCGGTTTGGTCAGCGGGCCGGATCTCGTCGGCAACCGCACGGGGCAAGCGAGCTGGTGCGCCGCCGAGGTGCTGCGCGCGGAGGGCGAATATGCGCTGCGGTCGAAACACGCGAACTCCCGGTCTTCCGCGGAGCGCCTGTTCGCCGAAGCCATTGTCGTCGCTCGCGAACAGGGAGCCCTGGCCTGGGAACTTCGCGCCGCGACCTCGCTCGCTTCCTGCAAGCAGAACGGCAAGGAACCGCAAGTGGCGCTCGGCATCCTGGCGCCTGTCCTGGAACGATTCGAAGAGGGGTTCGAGACCAGGGACCTCCTTGCCGCGTCGGGGCTGCTGGCGGATCTGCGAGGCCTGGCCTGATCTCGCTGGCGTTCGGAACGTCGACATCGAGCGGAATCAGGACGTTTTTCGCATGCTCGGCACATCCGCAAAGCGTTGCCGCGACCGTCGCGGCCACGCTCAGCCGCCGGACGGCACGAACGGCCCGGATCGCGCCCGGTCCCGCCTGTGACCCCTGTCGGCGCGCACGATGGTTTCGGTGGATCATGGCTCCTGGCCTATTGCCCGGCGGCTATCGCAGGAGTTTTCGATTGGCTCGGCGTCAGCAAGCGGGACACCCGGTCAGCTCTTTATAAATGCAAGCAGGTCCGCATTGATCTGCTCTGCATTCGTAGTCGGCATGCCATGCGGGAAGCCAGAATAGGCCTTCATCGTCGCGTCGCGCAGAAGCTTGGCCGACAGCGGGCCGGCATCCGCGAAAGGCACGATTTGGTCGTCCTCGCCATGCATCACCAGGGTCGGCACGGTGATTGCCCTCAGATCGTCGGTGAAGTCGGTCTCGGAGAAGGCCTTGATGCAGTCGTACTGGGCCTTGACCCCACCCATCATTCCCTGGCGCCACCAGTTGCGGCGCACGCCTTCCGACACGGTCGCGCCGGGACGATTGTAGCCGTAGAAGGGCAAGGTGAGATCGATGAAGAACTGCGCGCGGTTGAAGGCCGTGCCGGCGCGGATCTGGTCGAAGACCTCGATCGGCAGGCCGCCCGGGTTCGTCTCGGTCTTGATCATGATCGGCGGCACGGCGCTGACCAGCACGGCCTTGGCCACGCGGCCTGCACCATGCTTGGCGACATAGCGGGCCACCTCGCCGCCACCTGTCGAATGACCGACATGGATCGCATCCCGCAGGTCGAGCGCGGCCGCCAGTTCGGCGACATCGGCGGCATAGGTGTCCATCTCGTTACCAGTCGCGGTCTGGGAGGAACGGCCATGGCCGCGCCGATCATGGGCGATGACCCGGTAGCCGTGCTGGAGGAAGAACATCATCTGCGCGTCCCAGTCGTCCGCGCTGAGCGGCCAGCCGTGATGAAAGACAATGGGCTGACCACTGCCCCAGTCCTTGTAGAAGATCTCCGCGCCGTCCTTGACCCTGATGGTTCCCATCGCTTCGGCTCCGTTTATGTCTGCTTGTGCAGGTTCCCCCCCCTCGGCCAGCGCGACACCCGAGGGCAGCCCCGCTATCGCCACGAGCGCCGAGGATCCCACAACCGCCGTCCTTCGGTTTCAGTCCTGCGGGACGGTGATCGCGATCAGACACGGCCGATGCTCCAGAGGGGTCGACCTGACCGATCGAGCTTCATGCTCGTGGCACCAGGCCGCGCCAATATTAGCGAAGGTGGATCAGACCGATTGTACGTTTGGCCTCTTTTTTCGCCGGTAGAATTGCAGTGACGGCCCGGGCACGGCGTTCTGACTCGCACGCGCCTCTGACGTCGGCACCGCGGTCTATCTGGCGGCCAACCAGACCGTCATACCGGGTTCCAACCCTGCGCCATCCGCCGTCGGATCGAGCCGAAGGCGAAAGCTGTTCAGATCGTGGTCGCCGACGGCTCGGGCGGCGCGCCAGGTCGCGAATTCACCGAGCGGTCTCATCTCGACGACGCGGGCCTCCAGCCGCTTTCCATCGGCAGCCGTCAACCTCGCGGTGCCCCCGACGGACAATCCCTGCAGCCGGTCTTCCCGCATCGTGAAGGCGAGCCAGCGCTGGCCGTCGAGGCCCAGCGTCATCACCGCCTTGCCCGGCGTCATGATTTCTCCGAGCTCCGCCACCCGGACACCCACCGTCCCGTCGGCGGGGGCAAGGAGCTTCGTCTTGTCGAGCTGCGCCTGGAGGCTCGCGGTCGCGGCCTGGGCCGCGACGAGCTTGGCGTCGGCCAGACGCCGTTCTTCAACGGTGGGACCGGCCTTATCCGCAGCGGCGGCGGCGCGCTTGCCGTCCAGGTCGGCCTCGGCCTTGGTCAAGGAGGCCTTGCTCTCATCGAGCTGCTGCTGACTCAGATAGCTTTTGGAGTTCAGGGTGGCGGCGCGATCGAACTGCAGCTGTGCCAGCAGGAGGTTGGACTCTGCCGTCCGCACGGCCTCGGCCGCGATGGACACCTGCTCCGGTCGCGTGCCCGAATAGGTGTTCGCGCGATCTGCCGCGGCGCTGTCTGTCGCCGCCTTTGCTTCAGCCAGGCTGGCGGAGATGTCCGGGTTGTCGATCACCGCCAGGAGGTCGCCGCGCTTCACCTGCTGCCCCGGCTCGACGGCGATCGACGCCAGTCGTCCGCTGACCTCGGGCGCGATGCGGATCTCGGTCTGCCGCACCATGCCCAAGAGTGGCGGTACCTCTTCGCCGCCCCGGCGGCTGTAGAAGACGGCCCCAGCGGCTGCCGAGAGAACGAGAACGGCAAGAACCACCTGTCTAGTCGACATGGACGCGCTCCTCCCGGCTGGCGAGGCGGGCCATCACCATGGCCAGCACGGCGTAGATGGCGACGAGCGCCCAGAGCCGCGCCCAGTTCGGAAAGACGTCGTCGAACGAGGCTCCCATCTGGTTGACGCGAACGAGTGCTTCGATCCCCGAGGTGCTCGGCAGGGCCGCGCCCAGCACTCGAAGCACGGGTGGGATGGCCTCCGGCGGCCAAGCGACGCCGACCAGGAAGAAGATCGGCAGACTGACAGCGATCAGTAGCAGCACCGCCGTCTCGCGACGCCGGAAGGCGGCGCCGAACAGCTGGCCAAGGAAGCTGATGGACAAGATATACGGAATGACCAGCACGAGAAGATCGAGGACGCGCTCGGTATAGGAGAAGCCGTAGATGCGGGGGAGCACCACGAGGTAGAGCGCGCAGCCGGGTAGCGAGAGGAACAGATGGGCGAGCGCCTGCCCGACGATGGCGGCCGGCGTGCCGCGACGGCGACGTGCCGCGAAGCCACCCTGCTGGAAGGCGACCCCTCCCAGCGTCGCCGATCCCATCAAGAGCGTTTGCTGCAGAATGAGGAGGAAGGCGGCGGGGACGATGTAGCTGGCATAGCCGCCGGTGGGATTAAACAGCGGCTGGTCGAGGATCTCGACGGGCGAACTGCGGGCCAGCGCGGCACGGTAGAGGCTGCCGTCAGACCGCGCACCGCCCCCGGCGAGGTCGCCCGAGACCGTGCCGGCCGCTTCCGTAATCCCCTGTAGGGTGCGGCTGTAGAGCAGAAAATAGGCGGAATCGACATAGGCCGGCAGGCGCGCGCGGTCGCCCTTCAGCACGTCTCGCTCTGTACCCGCCGGGATGCTGACAATGCCGAACACATCGCGCCGCGCTAGCGCCGCCTGCGCCTCCGCCAGGGTCGTGGGACGAGCCGCGACGGTGATGGCCTCGTCGGCATCGAGCGCCTGGACCAGGGTCCGGCTGAGGTCGGTCCCGTCGTCATCGACGACGGCGATGGGAATGTGGCGGATCAGTTGGCCGAGATAGGGCTGGGGGTAGAAGATCCCGTAGATCAGCGGCCCCAGCACGATCAATCCGAATGCGCTCTTGTCGCGCAGCACCCGACCGTATTCGGCGGCGAAGAAACCGACGATGCCGTGCGGCGCTTCCGCGGGCGGCAAACCGCCCTCAACGATCGGCGGTGGCTTGTGCGCCACGGCTCGCAGTCGAAGCCAAGCGAGTGCGAAGAAGGCGACGGCAAGCGCCGCGAGATAGGCGAAGGGCGGGGCCGAGTCGCGGATCGGCACCCCGCGCGCGGCCTGGTCGAAGAGGATCTGGATGTACCACCGGAGTGGTAGCAGTGCTCCCCAACTGCGGGCAAAGCCGTTCATGGCAAGAACCGGGAAGCCGACGCCCGCAAAGCCGAAGGCGGGCGAGCAGACGATGCCCGTGAGGGTGAGACCCGTGGCGAGGTTGCGCACGAGCAGCTGGAACAGCGCGCCGAGCGAGAGATAGGCGATGATCAGCAGGCAGGCCGCGACGGCGGTCATGACGGGGTCGCCGCGAAATGGAATCTGGTAAATTCCGTGGATGATGCCGAGCCCGACCGTCATGATGACGACGAAAATACCGAAATACGGAGCCAGCTTTCCGACCAGCGCCGTAAGCGGCGCGCCTCCGGCCGTCTCCAGCCATTCGGTGACGGAGCGCCCCGTGAACTCCGATCCGACCGCGAAGCCGGCCGCGATCGCCATCATGACGTGCAGAACCGTCGGCAGGATCGCGCGCAGGAGGAACTGCGCGTAGTTGAGGGCCGGGTTGGTCAGGACATATTGTTCGACGACCAGCGGTCCCGGTGTGGCATCGGCGGTCTTCTGCCCCTTCGGCAGGTCGGCAACGGCCGCCGAGATGGCCGCCTGCAAGGCTCCGGAGGCGACGTTGCCCGGCGTGAAGAATTGCTTGTTGTAAAAGATGACGACCTGTGGGCGTCGGCCCGCCATCAGATCGCGCTCGAAGTCTTGCGGGATGTAGGTGGCGGCGATGGCCTCGCCCGATCGAATGGCATGCATGGCGCCCGTGAGGTCCGCCGAGCGAAGCCCGACGGTCACGCCGGGCGCGGCAGCAATCGCCTGCACCAGTGTCAACGAGGAGGGCGAGCGGTCCTGATCGACGACATCGACCCTGAGCTGCCGGATGACGGCGTCGCCGAAGGTCATGGCGAGGAGTGCGAACGCTATTAGCGGCACCACAAACACCATCAGACGCGCGACCCGGTCCCGGCGGATCCAGGCGACCTCCCGGACCGCGACGGCGAGGAGACCGGGACGGAGCGGCCCGCTCATCGGGCGCCGCCCGACCAAGCCGCATAGGCGCTCATGCCCGGGCGAAGCTCCGCGATTTTCTGGACCGGATAGGCCCGGACCTCGAAGGTCCGCAGGTCGAAGTCGCCGGTGGCGCGGGTGGCCCGCCAGCCCGCATACTCGCCGCGCGTCGCGATCGTGCGCACGACGACTTCGATGGCGCGGTCGCCGAGCGCCGGCACCTTGACGGTGAAGCCGTCCCCGATCTTCAGACCTTTCACAAGGTCCTCCCGCAGATCGAAGCGGAGCCAGACGTCGGCGAGATCGACGAGCGACAGGAGCGGCACGCCCGGGGAGACGTATTCGCCGACTTCGCTGCCGACCTGATAGACCTGCGCAACGGACGGCGCCTTGACGGTGAGCTCGTCCACCTGTGCCTGAAGCGTCGCGATCGAGGACTGCGCCTTGGCCACCGCAGCGCGGGCCACGCCCCGTTCCTCCGGGGTGTAGCCGGCCACGGCCTCGTCATAGGAGAACTTGGCCTGCTGGACACCGCGCTGGGCGACGTCGAGGCTGCGTGTGGTCTCGTCGAGCTTCTGCAGGGGCGCGAAGTCGCGGGACGTCAGCTGCTTGGTGCGGTCGAAGGTCTGCTGCGCCAGCGTGGCGTCGGCCCGCGCCGCCGCCAGTGCCGCCTCGCGCTGTGCCACGACCTCTGCGCGCGTGCCGACCAGGATGCGCGTGAGGTCCGCCTGCGCCACAGCCTCGGCGGCCTTTGCCTCGCTCAGCTTGGTCAAGAGTTGCGGGTTGTCGATCCTGACGAGCACCGCTCTGGCTGACACGTTGTCGCCCCTGTCGACCGGCCGCTCGGCGACCCGCCCGTCGACGCGGGCCGCAATGTCGATGCGTGTCGCATCCGCCTCGCCCTGTACCAGCAGAGGCTGTGGCTGCACGAGATACCAGAGCGATAGGCCGACGATCGCCGCCACAGTCACGATGACAATAGCGGCCGAGGTCAACGGTGCCTTCGCGGAAGGACGACCGACTGCGCGCTGATCCGTCATGGGTGAGCTCCAAAGAGGCGTCCCAGTAATAGCGATCCGCCTGCGCGGGAGCAGAATCGGCGCACGGTGGCGGGCGTGTCAAAGGGCATGCATGATCCATCGCAGCGCGCTCGCGACGCCGGCGACGGTTAGGACGCCGCCCAGCCAGAGGGCGCAGAACCATCCGAGCTGCTTGAGAAGGCCGCTGGAGCCGCTCCGGTCAGTGGTAGTGCGCACCGGCCTGCACCTTTCCGCGGAAGACCCAGTAGCTGAAACCAGAGTAGGTCAGAATCAGCGGGATCAGCACCGAAGCGCCGACGAGCACGAACAATTGGCTCGCACGTGGCGCGGCGGCCTGCCAGATCGTGATGTCCGGCGGGATCATCAGCGGAAAGAGGCTGATGCCGAGGCCCACGAAGCAGAGAGCGAAGACCGCCAGCGCGCAGAGGAACGGCGTCAGATGATGCCCGCGGGTAAGCCCGACGTGAAAACATACAGCGATCAACGCGATGAGGATCGGGATGGGGCTGGTGAGCAGGATGCCTGGCCAGCCGAACCACCGGTGCATGAACGTTTCATTGAGAAATGGCGTCCACAGGCTGACGGCGACGATGAGCGCCAGCGTCACCCAGGCGAGCACCCGCGCCTGGGTGCGGGCGCGGCTCTGCAGCGAGCCCTCCGTGCGCCACACCAGCCAGCAGGCGCCCAGCCAGGCATAGCCGATGACCACCGCGATCCCGCACAGGACCGTGAAAGGGGTCAGCCAATCCAACCAACCGCCTGCATATTGCCGGTCCACGACATGGATGCCTTGAAGCAGGCCGCCGAGCGTCAGCCCCTGGCAGAGCGCGGCGACGGTCGAGCCGCCGAAGAACGACAGGTCCCAGAGCTTGCGGCCCCACAGCGTCTCGGCACGAAAGCGGAACTCGAAGGCGACGCCCCTGAAGATCAGGCCGAACAACATGCCGAGGATGGTCGGGTAGAGGGCCGGCATGATCACCGCATAGGCGAGCGGGAAGACCCCGAAGAGACCGCCGCCGCCCAGGACGAGCCAAGTCTCGTTGCCGTCCCACATCGGCGCGATGGAATTCACCATCGTGTCGCGGTCCTCCGCGCCACGCTCGGCGGCGAACAGCATGCCGACGCCGAGGTCGAAGCCGTCGAGAACGACGTAGGCCATGACGGCGAAGGCGATCAGGCCCGCCCAGATCGTAGCGATGGTTTCGGTGCTCATGGGGCTACTCCGCCGGCTGGATCGACGCTTGGCCGCTTCCCGGCGGCACGGCCCCCGGCAGCCCCGGATGGATGCCCGCGGTCCTGGTCGGCAGGTCGGTGCGAACGCCCGTCTCGCCGGCGACCGGCGCCTTCGCCATCAAGCGGAGGATGATCAGTATGCCGGCACCGAAGACAATGAAGTAGACGAGCACGAAGATCGCGAAGGAGGTCGCGACACCCGGCAGTGCGATCGGCGATACGCTGTCAATCGTGCGCAGAACGCCATAAACCGTGTAGGGCTGGCGGCCGATCTCAGTCGTCATCCACCCGCAGAGAAGAGCCACCAGGGGCGCCAGCGACAGGCCCAGCGCGGCCCGGTGCAGCCAGCGGTTGGTGTAAAGCGTGCCGCGCCATCGCGCGTAAAGGCTGAACAGCCCCAGTCCGACCATCAGGAACCCGAGGCCCACCATGGCGCGGAAAGTCCAAAAGATGACCGGCGAATAGGGACGGTCGGCCGGCGGCACCTCCTTCAGGCCGGGGACACGGCCGGCCCAGGTATGGGTCAGGATCATCGAGGAGGCGTGCGGGATCTCGATCTTATACTCGGTGCGCTCATTTTCCATGTTGGGCAGGCCGAAGAGGATCAGCGGGGCGCCGTCGGGCCCGGAGGGCTCCCAGTCGCCCTCCATGGCGGCGATCTTCATCGGCTGATGCTCGAGCGTGTTCAGGCCGTGGAGATCGCCCATGACGATTTGGGCCGGGGCAACGATCGCGGCCATCCACATCGCCATCGAGAACATCGTATGCACGGCTGCCGTCGCGTGGCCCCGCAACATATGCCAGGCCGCGACGCCGCTGACGATGAAGGCGACCACGAGATAGGACGCGAGCACCATATGCGGCACGCGTACGAAGACGGACGGGTTGAACACGACCTGCCAGTAGTCGGTGGGGAACATGCGTCCGTCGGGACCAATGCCGAACCCGGCCGGCGTCTGCATCCAGCTGTTTACCGAAAGGATCCAGAAGGCCGACAGGAACGTACCGCCCGCCACCATGCAGGTGGCGAAGAAGTGGAGGCCGCGTCCGACCCGTCCCATGCCGAACAGCATGACGCCCAGAAACCCGGCCTCAAGGAAGAAGGCTGTCAAGACCTCATAGGCCATCACCGGGCCGATCACGGGGCCGGCTTTGTCGGCGTATTGGGACCAGTTGGTCCCGAACTGGTAAGACATGACGAGGCCGGACACCACGCCCATGCCGAAGCCAATCGAGAAGATCTTGATCCAATAGCGGAAGAGATCGAGGTAGACTTGCCGGCCGGTGCGCAACCATAGCCCCTCCAGGACCATCAGGAAGCTGGCAAGACCGATTGAAAAGGCCGGAAACACGATGTGGAAGGCGACGGTGAAGCCGAACTGCGCTCTCGCGAGATGGAAGGCGTCGAACATGGCGAACATCCATTGCGGTCGAAGCAAAGTAATCTCATTCGAAATTGATACTTCTGCGACCGGACAGTTGGATCCGACGCCACTCGAAGGGAGCTCTTCCAACGATGCGGCGAAACACTCTTGAGAAATGGGCCTGATCGGTGAATCCGCAGGAGAGAGCCACCTGGCTGAGGGGTTCCGCAGATTCCAGCATGCTCAGCTTCGCGCGTTCGATACGTCGTCTGATGATAAAGTTATGCGGGGACGTGCCGAAGCTGCGCCGGAAGGCCCTGGTGAAGTAGCTCCGGCTGAGGCATGTGATGAGTGCGAGTTCATCCAGGCATAACGGCGTCTCGAGGTGGCTCTCGATGTGGGCTACGATCTTCCGAGACTGCCAGGCGGCCAAGCAGCCCCCTCGCGACATGATCCTGTCGTCAATCGACTTGGCCTCGACCGCCGCTTCGAGCAGAGCCGAGGCACGTCCAAGGAAGGCGCTGGCCCTCTCCCGATCTCCATCCAAAACAGCGGTAGCCTGTTCCAACAGCCCCGCGAGGAGCGAGGCCGTGTTCTGCGCCGCGACTGCCCTTTTAGGAGCGAAGATGGAGGAGATGGACCAGGCTGCGGTCGCGCAGACTGCCTGTTCGAGAGGTGCCATAAGGTTGCCGGCCTCGTCATCGAATGCCGCTCACCCGGCGGCTGGCTCTATCTTTTGTTCCACGTCCGGCGCTGACCAGGCGAGTTAAATTCTGTGAAAAAATGCAAATCGCTCGAAGGCTCGCCGCGGACCCGAAGCCGCCCGGGAGCCTCGACCCACATCAATGCATGGCGAAATAGGATCGGATCCGAGACATGAGATCAGGCGCGGAGCTGGCACTGACGCCGACGCTGGCAGCGACCGAGCGCTCCAGAAAGCTCTGACCGAGCTTGGCCGCCGCTTCGAAGGTGTGGAGGAGGTCCGGTCGGAAGGTGAGGAGAGGGCGCAAAGTCTCTGAACGAAGTTCGAGAACGACGGCATCGGTCAGCGCTTCACCTCGGCTCCGTGAGGCGCGCCCGTCAACAGACCGATCTCGCCGACATAGTCGTCAGGACCGATTCGTTCGAAGAACGTCGAAACGTTGGCCACGGTGCGCGTTACCTCGAACACGCCCGATACCACGATGAACAGTGAATGGCTGCTGCTTCCCTCAGGGAAGAGTACAGTCTTCGAAAGGAGAGATTGCCTGAGCGTGGCCGCAGCCAGCGAGGCGAGCTGTTCGGAGGTCAGGCTCCTGAAAAGAGGAATTGCGGTGCCTTCGCGCTTCTCCTCATCCGGACCAGGCCTTCGGATCTCGGCGCCGACGTTACCAGGCGCCCGGAACTGTCGGACGATCTGCAGAAGCAATGTATTTCGCGCTCCCCCGAGCGGCGATGCCTGAGAAGACGTCGGAGAGCGAGCTCTGCAAGGCCAGGCCGAGCACGATGGCAATCACCCCGAGGTAGCGACCAGGGCGCCGACGGGCAGGCCGAACACCGATCCGATGAATGCCGAGGGTTGCAGCCAGATAGAGCCCGGCCAGCAGGTCCGGCACCAGCCTACCGGCACGGCCAAGAGGGCTGCTGGCGAAATGTAGCGCGCGATCTCGGCCAGCAGCCTGGCCGCCAGCACCCACCACAAGGCGACGATCACCTTTTGCCCGACTGACCTGCCCCCCGAAATCTCCTCCACGCGGAGCTAGAGTCCGGCCCATTGGAAGGACGGACGGATGAAGAAGTCGAGATATTCGGAAGAGCAGATCACGTCCCGAGTCGTGCCAGAGCTGCGAGCTCGCAGAAGCTGACAAGCCACACCACCGCGGTTTCAAACCACCGCGGCTAGTGCTTCGCCTTAAGGAAACTCAGCAGGTCGGCGTTGACCCTATCCTTGGCCGTCGCGCATAGGCCGTGATCGGCACCAGAGTAGACGTCGAGGATAGCGTCAGGCACCAGCTTGGCCGACCGTCTGGCGGACACGTCGATCGGGACGAACTGGTCGCCATCTCCGTGCAGGATCAGGGTTGGCCTGTCCAATCTGATCAGGTCCTCCGTGAAGTCGGTCTCAGAAAACGCTCTGACACCATCGAGCTCCGACTTCAGCCCTCCCATCATGCCCTGCATCCAAAGCGCCTGACGCAAGCCTGAACTGACCCTGGCACCCAGCCGATCCAGCCCGTAAAACCTCGCAGAAAGGTCCTCGAAGAACTGAGCCCGGTCCTCGATCAATCCGGAGCGAATCTCGTCGAAGGCGCTGGCTGGTAGTCCGTCCGGATTGGCGTCGGTTCTGATCATCAGCGGCGGAACGGCGCCGATCAGCACGACCTTTGAAATGCGTCGCGTCCCGTGCCGCCCGACGTAGCGCACCACTTCGCCGCCGCCGGCGCAGTGCCCCACATGCACCGCCGGCCCGAGATCCAGCGCCATCATCAACTCTGCAAGGTCGTCGGCGTAGGTGTCCATCTCATTGCCGTCCCAGGGCTGACTAGAGCGCCCATGGCCTCGCCTGTCGAAAGCGATGCAACGGAATCCCTCCGAGGCTAGGCACAGCATCTGGTTGTCCCAAGCATCAGCCGATAGTGCCCAACCGTGGCTGAACACCACCGGCTGACCGGAACCCCAGTCTCTGAAGTAAATTTCGGCTCCGTCTCTTGTCGTTATGGTTGCCATTGAAACACAACCTTGAACGATCATCATCGATCTTGGGGCTTACACCACGAACGGGTTCGTGCTCGAAAGCCTCTGGCCCAGACTGCTCAAGCCTTCGCAGCCGCGTCAGCGGCCAAGCAGGTTGGTCTCGGCAAGGTCAATCACCTCGTCGCCGCGGCCGCTCATGACGGCGCGAAGCGCCCAAAGGCTGAACCCCTTCATCTGCTCGACTCCGATGGTCGGCGGCATGGATAGTTCATGCTTGGCTGTGACGACGTCGAGCACCGCAGGCCCATCATGGGCCAGCATGGCTGCCACGGCGCCGGGTAACGCCCCCGGGTCCTCGACCCGTTGCGCGTGAATGCCCATAGCTCTTGCCATGGCGGCGAAATCGGGGTTCTGGAGATCGGTGCCGCTGTCGACGAAGCCGGAAGCCTTCATCTCCAGCGAGACGAAGCCTAAGACCCCATTGTTGAAGATGACCACCTTCACCGGCAGCTTGTGCTGTGTGAGCGAGATCAGATCGCCCATCAGCATGGTGAAGCCGCCGTCGCCCGAGAGGGAGATGACTTGGCGCCCGGGCTGAGCCGCTTGGATCCCGATCGCCTGCGGCATGGCGTTCGCCATCGAGCCGTGAACCAGCGAGCCGACCATGCGCCGCTTGCCATTCATCTTGAGATACCGGGCCGCCCAGATGACCGGGGTGCCGACGTCAAAGGTGAACACCGCGTCGTCGCTGGCCGCCTCGCTCACGACCTTGGCCAGATATTGCGGGTGGATCGGCTTGTGGCCGGGTGTCCCCTTGGCGAGGTCGTCGAGCCCCCGACGATCCTTCTCGAAGTGCGCTACGGCGTGATCGAGATGATACCGGTCGGTCTGTAGGGTTAGTTTCGGCAGAAGCGCTTCGATCGTTAGGCCGACGTCACCGACAAGGCCAAGATCGAGCTTGCAGCGGCGCCCGAGGTTCTCGGGGCGGATGTCGACCTGAGCGATCTTCGCATGAGTCGGCAGGAACTGCTTGTAGGGAAAATCCGTGCCCAGCATCAGCAGCACGTCGCAGGCGTGCATCGCCGCATAGGCGGAGGAATAGCCGATGAACCCCGTCAGGCCGACATCGTAGGGATTGTCATATTCGATAAACTCCTTGCCGCCGAGCGCGTGGACGATCGGGCTCTTCAAGGTCTCGGCGAGTTGCATCAGGGCTGAATGGGCACCGGCACAGCCCCGGCCGCAGAACAGCGTGACCCGTCCAGCGTCGTTGAGGAGCGTCGCGAGAGCGTCGAGCTCGCGTTCGGCGGGCACAATACGGGGCTTGGGAGGCAGCAGGCCCGGGTTGGACGAGATCGCACGTGTCGGCGAGGTGTGGAGCGCGACGTCGCCGGGCACGACGATCACGGCTACGCCCCGCAGACCGACGGACGCCCTGATGGCGTTCTCGAGCACGTAGGGCATCTGGGACGGGTCGGAAACCAACTCGCAATAGTGGCTGCACTCGCGAAAGAGCTCTTGCGGATGTGTCTCCTGGAAATAGCCGCCGCCGATCTCCCCCGAAGGAATATGCGCCGCAATGGCCAGCACCGGCGTGCGGCTCCTGTGCGCGTCGAACAGACCGTTGATGAGGTGGAGATTGCCCGGCCCGCAAGAGCCCGCGCAGACCGCCAGCTCCCCGGTGACCTGGGCCTCGCCCGCCGCCGCGAAGGCAGCCACCTCTTCGTGGCGGACGCCCATCCACAGTATGAGGTCCTGCTGGCGCAGCGACTCCGTCAGACCGTTGAGGCTATCGCCAACCACCCCGAAGATGCGCCTGACGCCGGCTTGGCTCAACGTCTCCACGATCAGGTTGGCGATGCTCTTGGTCGTCACGGGATCGTTCCTTGTTCTGCAGCTCGACGGAAGTCGCGCCCCAGCTTACGGATTGCAGCGTCGGACTGTTGACGGTTGCGTTCCTGCCGAGCACGGATTGCGTCTGGGGCTAAACTATCTGTCTGGCCTGCCGTCATCTTGAACGAATGCACACCGACTTGCTCAATCGGATGCACGCCGTCAGAGGCTGACGTGAGAGCTATGGTGGAATCTGGGTGACGGCGGCGATCAGGCGGCGCGGTCTGCGAGGACGTCGATGACTTCGGTCCCGTCCCTAAACGTGACACCGGCAACGACCTTCGGCAACTGGTTTTCGCCCTTCAGCCTTCGCCAGGTCTTGGCAGCCGCCATGACGAGCTTGAAGACCATCAGCCGGGCGGTTTTGGGCGAAGCTGGCCAGGGGCCACGGCCTGCGGAGCAGGCTGGGGTGGACAGCGAAGGGGACAGGGCCCCCTTCGTGCGGATGGTTCGATGCCGGACGGTGGCGAAAACCGACTCGATGGGGTTTGTGGTCCTCAGGTGATCCCAGTGTTCGGCTGGGAAGTCGAAGAAGGCAAGCAGCGCGTTCCGGTCCCGGGTGAGGCACTCGGCGGCCTTCGGGTACTTGGCCCCGTCGGGTACTTGGCCCCGTATTTTCGACGAAGACCTTGA
>CAXTME010000105.1:0-16123 GCA_964245215.1 uncultured Lichenihabitans sp. | reverse complement strand
TCATCGTGCTGGCCTCGAACCAGCGCTGGTGTTCGGACCACCTCGAACTCCATGCCCGCAGCGGCAAGGTCGTGCGCGTGCTTTCCGTACAAAGCGCAACTTGATCCGAAAATCATCTGCTAAGTCGCTGCCATTATTGGCGCGCCCAAGGGGAATCGAACCCCTGTTTTCGCCGTGAGAGGGCGACGTCCTGGACCGCTAGACGATGGGCGCGGATCGGCACGGAGCAGCGTGCGACCAAGTTTGTATAAACAGCGGCACCGCCGTCCGCAACCCCGGTAACCGCTCGTGCCGGGCAGCACACGAGCCCCGGGCGAAGGCGGTTTCATCTCGGAGGGTTTCGCGGTAGGGTTTCGGCAGCTCGACGGAAGTCCCGTCCAGCGTGCTCGAACCCTGTAGCCGTCCCCGCCTTGCGCGATAGCCTGACCGTCCTGGCGATTTTGGTGATCGGCGTTCTGACGACGGCCCTCGTCGGCCCCTATCTCATCGACTGGAACTTTCATCGGCAGCTGATCGAGCAACGGCTCACGGCCGCAGCGGGCACAAAAGTCACGGTCGCGGGGCCGATCGACCTCAAGCTGCTGCCGAGGCCGATCTTCAAATTCGCCCGCGTGGCGATCGGCGAACCCACGCCCGGTCGGCCCCATGTCACGATCGACGAAGTCGACGCCGAGATTTCACTGACCGCTCTCATGCGGGGCGAACTCCAGGTGGTCGACACCACGCTCAAGCGTCCGCGGCTCACGCTCGTCGAAGCGCCGGGGTCGGGCTTCGGCCTGCTTCTCCCGGGTGACGACGATGCCGACCGGGTCGCGCTCGATCACCTGCGCATCGAAGACGGTTCCGTGGCTCTCGACTTCGCCGACGGGCGCCACCTCGCGCTCTCGGGGCTCGATGCGGAAGCCGAGGCGACCTCGCTGCGCGGCCCGTTCAAGGCCACGGGTCGGTTCGGGCCGGCCGCCGCGCCCATTCCGTTTCATTTGGCCACCGGAACCTTCGATGGCCGCAGGATGGTGTTGAAGGTGCGGCTCGACGGCTCGGCCCTGCAGCCCACCGTCGATCTCGATGGCACGCTGACGTCGGGACCGCCCCCAACGCCCGCGAAGGCGAAACCCGGCACCCGCTTCACCGGGCCAGGCTTCGACGGAAGCACGACGGTCACGGGACGACTGCCGCTCGCCGGCACGTCGGGCGCCGTCCCGTGGCATGTGACGGCCCATCTCACGGCCGACCGGGATCATGGCTCGGCGTCCGATCTGGAGTTCCGTGCCGGCACCGACATGCGGGCCGTGATCGCGACAGGTACGGCCGAAGCGGTCTTCGGGCCAACCGGCCCCGGCGATGCCGCCCGACCGCTGCCGACGGGGAGCGTACAACTTCATGGGGCGCAGTTCGACCTCGACGCCTTGGCGGTCGTTCCGGAGGGCAGCAGCGCGCCACCGCCGCGGGGAGCCGACCTTCTCGGCCGAATGCTCGGCGCGGCCGGAAACGGGACCGCAGGCGTGGGATTGCCGCTGCGGGTCACGCTGACGGCGGGCTTCGACACGGTGACGCTCGACGGACAGACCCTCCTCGGGACGAATCTGCGCGTGTCGGCCGGTCCGGAGCCGACCATCGGCCTGCATCTCGCGTCCGAAGGTCCCGACAGCGCTCGACTCGCGCTCGATGGCGGCTTCGAGCCGGGGGACGCGGCAGTGTTCCGCGGCCACGTCGAAGCGTCGAGCGGCGACCTTCCCCGGACGGCGGCCTTTCTGGCGCCCATGGCGCCCGGTCTCGCGGCTTGGCTGAAGGGCACGATCCCGGCCCGCAACGTGGCCGGGATCGGCGATGTCGAGGCGTCGCGCATCGGCGTCACGGCGCGGAACGTGACCCTCAGGCTCGACGGCTCGCGGCTCGCCGGCACCCTGTCCTATACGGGCGGTGTCGGGACAGAACGGGCTCGGCTGTTCGCCGACCTCGCGTCGGACAATCTCGACCTCGACGCACTCCCCGACCTCTCCGGCGCAGCCTCGGCGTCGCGGGACATCGACCTGTCGCTGGCGCTTTCGGCGACGGCCGTGAAGCTCGCGGCCGGCAGCGCCGGCACGCTCGACGCCGGACAGCTGGCGTTGCACCTCACCAAGAGCGGGGACGACCTTCACCTCGACCGCCTGGCCCTCGATGTCGGTGGGAGTGCCATCGAGGCCACGGCGGACCGGACCGGCCAGGACGCCCGAGCCGAAGCCCACATCCGGGCCCCCCAGGTGGCCCCGCTGGCGCAAGCGCTGTGGCGGGTGTTTCCCATGCCCGCCACGGCGGCACTGCGTGACCGCGCTGCCGGATTGTCGCCCTTCGACGGCACGCTCGAGGCCGAGGCCTCGACCTCCACCATTGACGGGACTTTGGCCCCCCGGCGTTTCGCGCTCGACGGCACGGCCTCGGGAACCCACGTGGTGGCGTCGCTGACCCCCGATCGGCCCGACGATGGCCTCGATGCCGCCACGCGCCCCATCACGGTGGTGGTCCATGCGGACGCGGTTCAGGCGACGGCCCTGCTGCGGCAGCTGGGCGTCTCGCCGCAAGCCGGTGCCGAGCCATCCGGCACGAGCCCCGATCGCGGGCCTGCCGACGCCGCGGCCCGCGACCTCGGGAACGCCGTTCTCGACGGCACGGCACGGGGCTCCTTCGCGTCGGGGTTCGAAGCCAAGGTGGCGGCCCGCCTCGGCGGCACGGCCCTGTCCTATGCCGGCCGGGCGCGGGTCGAACGAGGCCAGGGGCACGTCGAGATCAGCTCCGCCGATCTCCGGCCCACTCTGGTGGAGCTCGGCCTCCTGCCGCCCCCAACCGTCGCGGTGCCGGGGAAGGGGGTGAGTGGTAGCCCAACGACCGCATCCGCCGCGTTGCAGGGCGACCTTGGCTGGAATGGGCCGGTGTTCGGATTGCGTCACCTGGGAGGCCGCTTCGCCGGAACCGGGGTCGCGGGCGACCTCAACCTCGATCTCACACCGCGGAAGCCCGGCCAGCACGATGAGCGTCCGGTCCTGTTCGGGCAGCTGGCCCTCGAGCGCCTTCCCGTCGAAGCCCTGCTGGATCTTGCCTGGGGATCACCGGACGGCGGCGACCCCGCGCTCGATCGCGGAATCTGGTCCGAGGCTCCGTTCGGAGCACCGGCCGCAGCCCTGCCCCGCAGCGAAGTCGGCCTGAAGATCGGGACCATGCCTCTGGACGGCGCCGGACAAGCCTCTTCGGTTTCGCTGGTGCTTCGTGCCGGCAACGGTGGAATGACACTGGCCGATGCCACGGGCCGCCTCGGGGGTGGCACGATCGGCGGTACGGCGACGCTGCGACGCGACAACAGCGGCGCGAGTGTTTCGGGCCGGATCACCTGGAACGACATTGCCTTCGATCACGACGGCCTTTCGGCCCGGGTCGGCGGCACGCAGGATCTCGCCGGCTCGGGTGCGACGCCGGCCGCGGTCGTGGCCAGCCTCGCCGGGACGGGAAGCGTGACGCTGGTCGGCGCGACCCTGGCGCGAACCGATCCGGAGGCCCTGGCCCGCACGGTCGCGGCCCTCGACAAAGCGCAGGACCTCACCGACCCCGACGCCCCCGCGATCGACGTCGACGATGTCCGTCAGGCCCTGGGGACACAACTCGATCGCGGTCCGCTGCGCCTCGGCGACCAGACGGCACCCGCGACTCTGGCGGCCGGTGTGCTTAGGGCCGGCCCGCTGCACGCCGAAAGCTCCCGCTGGGCGGCGGACGTCGACCTGACGCTCGACCTGCGCAGCCTCGATCTCAGGTCGAAGACCCGGCTGCGAACGCGCGAGATCGGCACGGACCGCAAGTCCGACATCGCCGAGGTCGTTTCGACCCTGGCCGGACCGCTCGGTGCCGCTCCGCAACGCGACCTCGATGCTACGAGCCTCGTCAACGTGATCCAGGCTCGCGCCATCGCGCGCGATCAGGAGCGCATAGAGACCATGCAGCAGGACATCCGCGAGCGCGCCTTTTTCAACAGGCGGCTCAGGGCGATCGAGGCCGACCAGCAGGCCGCGCGCGACCGGGCACGCGAAGAGAGCGAAGCCGCGGCGGCCGCCAAGGCCGAGACCGACAAGCAGCGGTTCATCGACAGTGCCGTGAAGAACATCGAGGGTCCTGCGCCCCGCCCCCGCTCGGGCGGACCAGCCCGGCCCGACAGCAGGCCCTCACCCCTTCCGACCGGGCGCGGGTCACGGCCTGCCCGGAACGGAGAGCCCTTCGATGTTCGGCCCCCACAAAGCGCGACCCAAAATCCCTCGCCGTCGCAGAACGGCGCCGATCCGTCATCGGCGGGCCGCTACTGACCGCGGCGGGGGTGAAACGTGCTGTCGTTCCAGCCGGTACCCGAGGCGTTGACCGGCTGATCCTGCCGGCCCGTGAAGCGGTGCTTCCTTTTAGGGCGCCGGGGCGCTACTAGCTGTGCCGTCGTCCAGCTTGAAGGCATTGCCGTTTCAGATGCGTTTGTCCCAGGTTCTCGTTTTGCTCGCATCCGAGCCTGAGGAGCGTGTCACTTTTCGGGACATCCTTGCGATTTTGAGCGACCGGTCCTTCGCGATCCTGGTCGTCTTGCTCGGCCTGCCGAATTGCCTGCCCATGCCGCCGCCGATCCCGACGATCTCGGCCTTGATGCTGATCATGCTGGCGATCCAGATGGCGATGCGCCGTCCGGAGCCTTGGTTTCCCGGCGTCATCCTGAGGGGATCGATCGCGCGCAGCGACGTCCTTCGTGCCGTGAAGCGAGCGCTGCCGGTGGTCAGCGTGCTGGAACGCTGGTCGCGGCCCCGGATGGGCATCTTCGACGAGAGGACCAGCCTCATGCTGAGCGCCGTGCTATTGCTCACCATGGCGATCGGCATGCTGATCGCGGCGCCATTGATCGGCCAGGTCCCCTACGGGCTGGCGGTATGCCTGCTGGGGCTTGGTCAGATCGAGCGCGACGGCGTGTTGGTGCTGTCCAGCGTTTTCGCAGGCCTCATCGGTGTCATCCTGAGCGCGAGCTTCATCTATGGCGTGGTCCTCGGCCTCCACAACATGTTCTGAGCTCCGCCTCGGGATCGACGGGTTACCGTTTGTCGGCGCAAGTTGCGGTGCGCCGGGGTGGATCACCCGAACCTTGCCCCAGTCTTGTCCGTCATCCTGGTCGCCGGAAGAACGCTCCTGCATCGCCTCGCCCGAGCTCGACGCCGCACGACCTCGGCCGCGTCTAAATTAAGCTCGGTAGATCAAAAATTGAGCAGCACGTCTGGTGCATTCATTCGCAATTGATGACACTTTTATGTACAGGCTCCATTAACCATCATTAGCCTTCTTTAACTGTGTTTCTTCTGGAACTCGTTGTCGTCGACCTGCATTTCGTCCACGTACGAGGTGTGGATCGTGTGCGGAGCATCGTAATGTTGCGCTTGATGATGGCTCTTTCAGCGCTTTGCGTAGGCTCGGCCGCGATGGGGCTTGGCAAGATCATGCCGTTGCCCGCCACGACATCCGGTCTATGTCTTGCGGTCTTCGCGCTTTCGGCCACGTTGCTCATCGGATCCTTCGAGGCTTACGAAACTGAAGCGAGCCGTGTCGTCGAGCGGGACGACTTCTGAGAGGCTGCGTCGAGTCGCTTCCCAGGCTTTCGCGAATACGGCTGGGATGGGCTCTTTCACGATGTCGTCTATTGACGCCCACCGGTAATCCTCCAATCCGGTGCCGTTGCAGAGTCGGCCCGTATAGACGGCCAGCCGTAACGCGAAATGCGTGAAGACGTGATCGATGACGCCGTGGGAAACCACGTTCATCACGGCTGCGGGAAGGCCCGACCCGGCCGGAGGCTCGGCGGTCCAATCCGACCCGACGAATTCCGTCATGCCACCAAGCATGCCCTTCGATGGCCTTGTCCGGACCAGAACGGCACCGTCCGCCCGCTCGATGATCGCCATAGTGCCGAACCGCTGCGGCAGCGCCTTTTTGGGGAGCTTCTTCGGATACAGGGTCTGGGTTCCGGCGGCCCGGGCCGCGCAAGTGCGACCGATCGGGCAGATCGCGCAGGCTGGGCTCTTGGATGTGCACAGCGTTGCGCCGAAGTCCATCGTGGCCTGGGCGAAGTCGCCGGGCCGATCGGGAGGCACGAGCGCGGCGGTCAGGCGGCGAATCGCCGGTCGAGCCGCCGGCAGAGGTGCTTCGACCGCATAGAGCCTCGTTATGACGCGTTCGACGTTGCCGTCGACCACGGTCGCGTCCTGCCCGAAGGCGATCGCTGCAACCGCCGCAGCCGTATAATCGCCGATGCCGGGCAACCTCCTCAGTTCGGCTTCGGTCCGAGGAAATCGCCCGCTGTACCGCGATACGACGGCCTGGGCGCAATCGTGCAGGTTCCGCGCCCGTGCGTAGTATCCGAGGCCTGCCCATTCCTTGAGGACCTCGTCACGGGGCGCTTTCGCGAGCGCCTCGACATCCGGCCAGAGCGCCAGGAAACGGGCGTAATAGCTTTTCACGGCCGCGACCGTCGTTTGCTGGAGCATGACCTCGGAGAGCCAGACCGCGTAGGGGTCCGGCGCGATGTCACCTTTGGCACGCCAAGGCAGATCGCGCCTGTGCCGGTCGTACCAGACCAAAAGGGCCTTCGTGATGTCGAAAGACGCTGGCATGTCTGTGATGTTAGGATCCGAGGACGATATCGCTGGCTAGCAGGCCGGTCCTTCGCGGGGAAGTGCGACCGCATGAACAGGATGGGACGGGGCAAGAACTGGGGCCGACCGTTAGGCGACTGGGTCGGCGCATGCATTGCCCCGGCGCTGGCCCGCTACGGGTTCGGGGAGGCCGACCTCGTCACGGCCTGGGTCGACATCGCGGGCGAGCGCGTGGCCTCCTTCGCCGAGCCGATCGCGATCAAATGGCCGAGGAGCCTCGCCAGGGGTGTCGTCGAGCGGAACACGTCAGAAACGGTCGTCCCGGAGCCCCGCCCCGCCACATTGATCCTGCGGGTCGAAGGGGGCTTCGCGCTCGAGCTTCAGCACCTGGCGCCGATGCTGATCGAGCGGATCAACGCCCATCTCGGGTGGCGCTGCATCGGCAAGCTCGCCTTGCGTCAGGCGCCACTCCAAGGTCGACCACCACCGAGGCGTCCGCCCGCTCCACCCTCCCCCGTGGCGGTTGAGAGGGCGCGAGAGCTCGCTGCCGGCATCGACGACGATGGGCTGCGGACGGCTCTCGTGCGGCTCGGTTCACGCGCCCTGAAGCCACGCTGAGTCCCGACGGCGCGTCTTGGCGACGCCGGGCGATTTCCTCGGACGGTGATCTGCAGTAGACACTGTCGCAAGGCCCGCGCCGCGGGTGTTTCGCACGATCGAGAGGTTCACATGCGCGGTTCAGCCCCCACCAGCCGCCGGTCCTTCCTCAGGATGGCCGCGGCGTCGGGTCTCGCGACCACCGGGGCTCTAGCGGCCACACCGGCCCTGGCCCAGGCGGCCGCCGCGACGGTGCCACCCGGCGATCTGATGGCGGAGCCGACGTTGCCCGACATTTGGCTCGGGGCCAAGGACGCTGCGGTCACGATGATCGAATATGCGTCGATGACCTGCACGCATTGCGCGGCCTTTCACGAAGAGACGTGGCCGACCCTGAAAGCGAAGTATATCGACTCGGGCAAGGTGCGTTTCGTGCTGCGCGAGTTCCCGCTCGACCCGCTCGCCACGGCCGGTTTCATGCTGGCCCGCTGTGCCGGTCCGGACAAGCGCTACCCGCTCGTCGACCTGCTGTTCACGCAGCAGAAGAACTGGGCCTTCGTCGACAAGCCCGTCGAAGCGCTGGAGAACACGGTCAAGCAGGCCGGCATCAGTCATGATGCCTTCGAGACCTGCCTCAAGGACCAGAAGCTCTACGATCAGGTCAACCAGGAACGCGACAAGGCGGCGCAGCAGTTCAAGGTCGACGCGACCCCGACTTTCTTCATCAACGGCGTGAAACACGCCGGAGAGCTGACCGTAACGGAACTCGACAAGATCCTGGCCCCGTTGGTCAAGAGCTGAATTTACCACCCTCCTCTTGCTAAGCCGGCCCGGAGGGCCGTGTCGGAGCACGCACGGGGCCAGGGGTCGGTGACCCTCGTTCTTCGACACGGGTCCTGCGGAGCCGGCTCAGGATGAAGGCGGATGAGGATCCCTATTCCTCGCGCCGCTTCGTTCTGCTTTCCTCAGCGCCAGGCCATGCCGGACAACGAGCCCGTGAACGGTTTCGCGATCGGGAAGGCGAGGTCGCCGCGCTTGCTCGTCCCGATCCCGATGGCGCAGAGCGCTTCGACGAAGCGGACCGCCACCCCGACCCCGTCGATCACGGGCACGCCGAGTTCGCGGGTGAGGTCGGTCGCGAGATCCGCCATGCCGGCGCAGCCGAGCACGATGGCGCCGGACCCGTCCTCGTCGAGGGCCCGCCGGCATTCGTCGACGATCTTCCGGCGCGCATCGGAGGCGGGGTCCTCCAGTTCCAGGACAGCAAGTTCGGTGGACCGCACCCGGCGGCAATGGTGCTCCATCCCGTAGTTGCGCAGGAGATGTTCGGCGATGACCCGCGTGCGGCCGAGCGTCGTCACGACGCTGAACCCCGTCGCGACGAAGCTCGCCGCATGCATGGCGGCTTCGGCGATGCCGAGCACCGGGCCACGCGCCACTTCGCGGGCCGCGAGGAGCCCGGGATCACCGAAACAGGCGATCACATAGCCGTCGCAGCCCTCGCGCTCGCCGGCCCGAACCTCTTCGAGAAGCCCGATGACACTCACGGCCTCGTCGTAATGGCCTTCGATCGAGACGGGACCCGAGGGGGACGACACCGCCAGGATCTCCGTGCCGGGTGAGGCCGAGGCCCGCGCCGCCGCCTCGATCACGGCCGTCATGGAGGCGGTCGTGTTGGGATTGATGACCTTGATGCGCATGGACCCCGCGTTTTCGCTGCGTGCCGCCGCCTCGGCGGCCTGATCGTAACAGGAAGACATCAGCCGGCGAGCGGCCGCAACTTTCACGCCGGCACGGCAGAGGACGTCAAGTGGGGAGCGACAGCAAGCCGGCCGCGCCGTTGCGCGTGCCGAACAGGAGTTGCGTGCCGAGACCGTTCCACGCGAGGGCCGAGACCGCTCCGCCGTCCGGCTGCTCCTGGCGGATGAGGATCTCGGAATTGTCCTTGAGCCGAACCATGAGAATGAAGCCGTCCTCGTAGCCGAGCGCCAGAACGGCGGCCCGCGGATGGAACGCCACCTGCGACACGCGCACCGGCCGCACGCCGCATTCGCGCGGCGCCTTGCCCATGGGGCCGTCCTTGCCGTCGAAGGGCCAGACCACGCAAGCCTCGGCCCCCGAGGTCGCGAGCCAGTTCCCGTCGGGAGACCACGAAAGCGAGCGCGGCTTCGCGGGATAGCCCGACATGCGCATGTGCTTGCTGTCGGAGACCCGCCAGCCGTGCATGGCGTTTTCCTGCATGGAGGTCACGACGAAGCGCCCATCCGGAGACCACAAAACGTCGAGATGCGATCCCTTCCATTCCAGCAGCTGCGGCGCTTCGCTGCTGTTCGGGAACCACAGCGACGCTCCGTTGTAGTGGCTCAAGGCCAGCCGATAGCCCTTCGGCGCGAAGGCGAGGCCCCGCACCGAGGAACCGACGGCGGTGGACTTCACCTCGCCGCCGTTCGCGCGGGACCGCACGTTGCGGCCGCTGGCCCAGGCCACGCCCCCGGTCGGATGAAGCGCCAGCGCGTCGATCCAGCCGCCCTTCTCGGTCCCGATGGTCTCGCTCGACCCGTCAGGTGTCGTCGAGACCACGCGACCGTCGTCACCGCCCGTGACGATGCGGTTGCGGTCGGCCACGGCTGTCAGAACCGCCGCATCCGGATGGGCGTCGACGCGCTTCGGCGCTTCCGCGCCGAGCAGGACCGCGCCGTCGCCCAAGGCCAAGGCCGGCGTCGCTCCCAGGAAGGCCGCAGCCGTCACGGGAGCACCGGCTTCGATGGGCGCCACACGGGCGGTCAGGCTGTCGTTCGGGGGTGGCGGCATTGTGGTTGTCCAGGTTCGGAACCGCGATACCAGGCGGCTCCGCGAACGGCTGTTACTTATAAAGAGAAACCGCCATCCACCAGATGGATCGTCCCGGTGGTGTAGCTCGACTCATCCGACGCCAGGTAGAGGGCCAGCATGGCGACCTCCCGCGCCGTCCCAAGTCGGCCCATGGGCTGACGGTCGACGAAGGCTTGCTGTACGGCGGCGCGCTGCTGCTCGGTGCTCTTGGCCAGTGTATCGATGCGCTCGTCGAGCGAGGGGCTCTCGATCGTGCCGGGGCAGATGGCGTTGCAGCGGATGCCGCGTTTGATGAAGTCGGCCGCAACGGCCTTTGACAGGCCGATCACGGCCGCCTTGCTGGCCCCGTAGACATAGCGATTGGGGATGCCGCGCACGGAGGATGCGCCCGACGCGATGTTGACGATCGAGCCCCGGCCCTGCTCCAGCATGCCGGGCAAAAAGGCCTTGATGGTCCGGTGCATCGACTTGACGTTGAGGTCGAACGAGAAGTCCCAATCGGCTTCGGAACATTCGAGGATGCTGCCGTGATGCACATAGCCGGCACAGTTGAACAGCACGTCGATCGGACCGAGCGAACGGGCCAAGGCTTCTACCGCGTCGGTCGAGCGCACGTCGAGAGCGCGGAGGTCCGCTCCCTCGATCCCCTTCAGCTTCGCGACGTCGAGGTCGGTCGCGACGACGGTCGCGCCTTCGGCCACGAAGGCTTCCGCGGTGGCGCGGCCGATCCCCTGCCCGGCTGCCGTCAACAGCGCCCGCTTCCCCGCCAGCCGTCCTGCCATGTCGCCCTCCCTCTCCGCGACCCGCGACGTTCCGCAGTCGTTCGGGATCGGGGGTTAGGAGCCCCGTGGAGCGTTGTCAAACGACGACGGACCTCAGGGCGAAGTTTCGAACCGGCGCCTCGAGGCTGAACTCACGCGAGCCGGCGCGTGCCCGTCTCAACCAACCGCTTCGTCTCGCATCTCGGAGAGCGGGCGCCGCTGCCGTCCTTCGGTATCGAAATTGTCCTGAGCCAGCCACGCCGCGAAGCCTCGCTTCACCCTCGGCCATTCCGTGTCGAGCATGGAAAACCAGGCCGTGTCGCGATTCCGGCCCTTGACGATCATGTGCTGACGGAACACGCCCTCGAAGGTGAAGCCGAGCCGCAGCGCCGCGGCTCGCGACGGCGCGTTCAACGCGTTGCACTTCCACTCGTAGCGCCGATAACCGAGGTCGTCGAAGACGTGGCCGGCCAACAGCGACATGGCTTCGGTCGCGCCGGGCTTTCGCTGCAAGGCCGGGGTGAACAGGATATTGCCGACCTCGATGACGCGATGACCCGTCTCGACCCGCATCAACGTCGCATAGCCCTGTGCCTCTCCCGAAACCCGATCGACGATGGTCCAGAACAGCGGGTCGTCGGAGGCGGCCTTGCGGGCGAGGTCGGCCTCGAGGCTAGGCAGGTCCGGTGGAGGAACATCGAACAGGTAGTCCCAAACCCTCTGGTCACCCTGCACGTTTCGCCACAAGGCCGGCGCATGGCGCGCGGCATCGAGCGGCTCCAATCGAACGAAACGGCCATCGATCACGGTGCGTTCGGGTCGCCGTACCGCCCGGGGCCCGACCGACGCGCCTATCGGGCGCTGGCTGTCCTCGATCTGCATGTCCGCCTCCGTCGCATGATCGCTACTCCGCAGCAAACAGATCCGGCGGGACCGAAGCCGGCGCCGCGGGGGGCAGCCCCGCTTGCTCGTTGGGGTCGCCCGGCAACGTTTCCCAGCCGAGGTCCGGCAGCACCGCGATCCTGTTGCCCGACATATCCGACCGCGTGACGGCGAGGTCGCCCTTGTCGAGATGCTTGATGCGGCTTCGCGCCCGTCCGGCCGAATGCATGCCGCAGCGTCGCGCCACCTCGGCGTCGGACGGGCATGGCGCGCGCCGCAACGCAGCCGCCGCGATGATGAGATACACGGCCTGCAGGTCCTCCGGGATCGTCCGGGCCAGGGCGAGCGCGCGCTCCCACTCGGCCCCATCGGTGAGCGCAGCGCCGAGCCCGGCCCGCGCCGCCGTGATGTGGAACTTGATCTCGGCCAGCGGCACGGCGCCGCCCCCGATCTTGCCGATACGGCACCGAACCTGGAAATCGCCGTGCAGCACGGGCTCGGGCCGGAAGGCCGCGTCCGGGTCCGCCATGATCTCGGACGCGATGGCACGCAAGGCGCGGTCGCGCTCCTCGACCGGCATCGCAGGCCCGTCCTCGACGGCGGCAACATCCGGACGGTTGCGGACGATCTCCTCGAGGATCTGGTTCATCGAGGGCTGGGCCGGGGTCGCGGGCCGCCTTTCGACCGGCATGCGGCCAGGACCGACCGGCACGGGCGCCAGGATCAGGTCGCGGGCCTCGTCGCTCGGCTGGCCCGGCAAAGGGGTCAGGCGTGGCGTGCCAGCGCGTGGAGCAGTGTCGACCGGGCCGACCCGGATCGGCAGCGGACGGCGCGACAAAGCCGGCCCGAGGGCCACGAAATGACCCCGCTGCAGCTCGCGGAAGATCTCGGCCTGGCGTCGTTCGAGGCCGAGAAGATCGGCGGCCCTGGCCATGTCGATATCGAGGAACGTCCGCCCCATCAGAAAATTCGTGGCCTCGGCGGCGACGTTCTTGGCGAGCTTGGCCAGCCGCTGCGTCGCGATGATGCCGGCGAGGCCACGCTTGCGGCCCCGGCACATCAGGTTCGTCATGGCGCCGAGCGACAGCTTGCGCGCCTCCTCCGAGACATCGCCCGAAACAGCCGGGGCGAAGAGCTGCGCCTCGTCGACCACGACGAGGGCCGGGAACCAATGGTCACGGTCGGCATCGAACAGTGCGTTAAGGAAGACCGCGGCAGCCCGCATCTGCAGTTCCGCATCGAGGCTCTCGAGCGTCAGCACAGCCGAGATGCGATGCTGGCGCACGCGAAGCGCGATGGTCTCGAGTTCCGCCACGCTGCGGTCGCCGTCGATCACCACATGGCCGAAGCGCTCGGCCAAGCCGACGAAGTCCCCCTCCGGATCGATCACGACCTGCTGGACCTGGGATGCACTCTGTTCAAGCAGGCGGCGAAGCAGGTGCGACTTGCCCGATCCGGAGTTGCCCTGGACCAGAAGGCGGGTCGCCAGGAGCTCTTCGAGGTCGAGCATGGCGGGTCCTGAGACCGTGCCCGGCGCAGCGGTCGCGCCCATGTCGATTTCGATCTTCATGCTCTTATCTTAGCCGAACATGGCGACCGGCGGCAGGGCTGGAGTCCGGCCATCCCCATCGTTCTCACAGGGCTGCCGCTACGACTGATGAACAGGAGACTTAAGGGTCCGTTCAGATTCGACACTTAGTGTCGGGAAAGGAGGTGCCGACGATGGCCCTGTTCACGCTTCATCCCCTGTCTGTCACCCTCGCGACAAGCTTTTCGGTCGTGCTGGTTATCGTGCTTGCGGGCGTCGAGATGTTGGATGCCATGCGCGAGGGCCGGCTTCGGGGATCCGACACCGCCTCTCCGCCGGCTTGATCCGATTTCGATCGCCGGCCGAGGCAGCGAACGAGCAACCAAGGTCAACCGACCGCCGTTCCGACATGATCGGAAAAGAAGCGCATCATCTCGCGTGATGCATCCGGGCCCTGCGGATCCGTGTAAGAGCCTGCCGAACTGCCCCCGGCCCAGGCGTGGCCTGCACCGTGGATGGTCCACTGCTCGACGACCGCCCGGCCATTGCGATCGAGATGTCGCGTTCGTCTGTAGCCATGGCCGTTGGGAACGCGGCCGTCTTCGACCTCGGTCCGCAGAGCGCCGTCTTTCAGGATCTGGGCCGCGACTTCATCGCCGTTGACCGGGTTCACGGTCGTATCCCGGTCACCGTGAAACACGATCGTCGGCACGGCGGGAACCGCTTTCGTCCCGGAGGAAAGCGGCGCCGCCGAGCCCTGACGCATGACCCGGAAAGCCGAGGACATGTCGGTGGCGGCCCCGCAGGCCAGGCCCGAATGGACCGCGACTCCGGCGTAGAGGTCGGGATAGACCTGCCCCATGGTGGCGGCCAGTGCCCCTCCGGCCGACAGGCCCGCCACATAGACCCTATGTGGATCCACGGCGTGTTGCGCCATGACGGCCCGTGTAATGCCCGCGATGATGGACGGTTCACCATGGTCCCGATGCTGATCACCGGCGTTGAACCAGTTCCAGCATTTGGAGCTGTTGGCCGACGAGGTCTGCGCCGGGTAGCAGACCAGGAAGCCCTGCTCTTCCGCCAGAAGGTTCATGCGGGTGCCGGCCGCGAAATCGTCAGGCGACTGTGTACAACCATGCAACATGACGACCAACGGCAACGCTGTATCATGGGCCGCCGGAACGTAGAGCTTGTAGGGACGGCTTCCGGCAGGGCTATCGAACTGCTTGAGAAGGAAAGACCCGCCGCGAGCGACATCGCCCGCGGCATGGGCGGGTGGCGTGGTTTGCGCGAAAGGGTTGAAGCTCAAACCTTCCAAAACAGATTGGAGGTCGAACGGAGCTTCGCTCCACGAAACAGCGGACCGCTTCGAACGGGAGGGATCCGGCTCGACGGTTCCATCGACCGAGGATGTTGGCGACGGAAGGGCTGGCGTCAGCGTGTCCGACGAAGCGGGTGCCGCTCCGTCGGCTTCGCCGCGCAACGTACGCTGCAACAACGCCGTGGCTTCGGCGAGTTTGCCGGAGCGCACGAGCCGCGTGGCTCCGAACATCTGGTCTTTGAAGGCCTGCGTCATCCGTTGGGATCCTTGTGGGCCATATACGCAGCACCGAGCCGGGCCGACGGATTGCGCGAGCGAGACTCAGGCAGGGCATAACGCCAAGCCAGACCAGCTGGTGTTCCGAGCCGCACGTCCCGATCAGACCGCACCACTCAATATCGACGGCAGTGTATCATAGACTTTGCCGCGCTGCACAAATCTGCGACTGTTACGTTGCAATGCACAACAGCTGAGGAATGTTGCGTCGCGCGCGATCAATCTCATGAGGGTCTGTGACGCGAGCTGGCAACGAGACCAAGCTGGGCGCGTTAGAGGCTACCGACCTAGACGGAGTTCGCTCATGCCGCATCATCCCGCCATTCAAGCCGGGCGCACCGCTGTCATCACGGGTGGCGCCAGCGGCATAGGCCTCGCGGCCGGCAAACACTTCGCGGGCCTTGGCCTGAACGTCGTCTTGGCCGATCTCGGCGGTGAAAAGCTCGCCGCAGCAGCCGTCGAAGTCGCGGCTGCAGCACCTGGCGGCAAGGCGGCCATTCGAGCCGTGCCGACCGATGTATCGCGAATCGAAGAGGTCCATGCTCTCCGGGAGGCGTCGACGGCGGCCTTCGGCGACATCGCGGTGCTGATGAACAACGCCGCCATCTCGCCGGTCGGCCGGCCCTGGGACGCCTACGCGGACTGGCAACGCCTTCTCGGTGTCAATCTTTGGGGCGTCATCAACGGCGTTCAGGCTTTCGCGCCAACGATGATCGCGGCCGCGCAGCCCGCGGTCATCGTCAACACGGGTTCGAAACAAGGCATCACCACGCCGCCCGGCAATGCCGCCTATAACGTCAGCAAAGCCGGCGTGAAGGCCATGACAGAGGCGACCGCGCACGATCTCCGATCGGTGGCCGGTGGGGTCGTCACGGCACATCTCCTGATCCCGGGCTTTACCTTCACGGGCCTGACGAACGCCAGGGAAAAGCCCGCAGCGGCCTGGACGGCCGATCAGGTCGTCTCTTTCATGCTCGACGGTCTCGCCAAGGGCGACTTCTACATCCTGTGTCCCGACAACGACGTGACCCGGGCGACCGACGAAAAACGGATCCGCTGGGCGGCGGGCGACATCGTCGAGAACCGCCCGGCCCTGTCGCGGTGGCATCCGGACTACGCCGAAGCGTTTGCGCGATACATGGCGGAGTAACAACCATCAACGGCATTATTCATCCTCATCAACTCACCTATAATCGCTCTTGAGCTAAGCCATTACGTGTCGAACGACGATCGCCCTTCGACACGGGCGCTCTGCGCCCGGCTCAGGACGAGGCGCATTGGCTCTCGGTGT
>CAXTME010000104.1:0-16367 GCA_964245215.1 uncultured Lichenihabitans sp. | reverse complement strand
TCACCACCTCCGGGACCGTCTCGGCCGGGGGCGTGTTGCGGCTGCGGCCGATGCGGACGAGGCCGTCGATCACCACCATGCCGACTCCGGGAAGGTCCCCGAGTTCCACCGCTTCGAGCAGCGTCTTGCCTGCGGAATGCTGCGGGCGGTCCAGGAAGGTGAGATCCGCGGCGCGCCCGACCGCGATCATGCCACAATCGAGCGACCGCATCGTCGCCGTGTTGCCGGTGCCGAAGCAGAAGGCCGTCTCGGCCGGCACCTCGCCGATCGCGGACAGCATGGCGATCATCCGCAAGATGCCGAGCGGTTGCACGCCCGAACCCGCGGGGCCGTCGGTGCCGAGGATCACGCGATCGAGTTGTCCCATCTCGCGCGCAAGGCGCATCGTGTAGAGGGCCGCGCGCTCGTTGCCGTTATGGACGATCTCGAGGCCGCGACGGCAGCCCTCGCAGATGCAGCGGATCTCGCGGTCGGGCAGGGCCGTGTGGCCGCCGTTGATGTGGCCCACGACATCGGTATCGGCTTCGAGCACCACCGCCGCATCGATCAGACCGGAGCCCGGGATCGACGGGCCGCCCGTGTGGATGGTCGATTGTATGCCGTATTGGCGGGCCCACGCCACCATCCGCCGGGCGGTCGGGCCATCCTTGACGCCGCCGAGCCCGACCTCGCCCAGAAGCGTGACGCCGGCCTCGGCCAGGTCCTTGAAATCCTGCTCCTCCATGCCGGGCTCGATGACCGGCGCACCGGCATGGATCTTCATGCCGCCGGGGCGGAAGGCCGTAAAGGCGCGCTGGGCGAAGATCGCCATGGCCTTCAGCCCCACGATGTCTTTCGGCCGGCCCGGCGTATGGACCTCGCCGGCCGAGATCATGGTGGTGACGCCACCATGCAGGGTCGATTCGATCCAGTTCATCTGGCTCTGGCGCGGCGTCCAATCGCCCGCCACGGGATGAACATGGCTGTCGATCAGGCCGGGCGCCACCGGGGAGCCATGCGCGTCGATCGTCGTCGTGGCGCCGTCCGTATCGACGTCCTTGGCCCGGCCGATCGCCGTGATGCGACCGTCCACCGCCACAATCGTATCGGCGTCGAGGATCGGTGCGGCAATGTCGCCGCTGAGCACGAGGCCCAGGTTGCGGACCACCAGCTTGCCAGCCGGAACGCTCGCCACTACATCCTGCGCCATCGTCGAGTCCTTGGGGCTGATGCAACCGACATCGTTCTTGACGTCGAGTCGCGACGACCATAATCGTTTGTATACTAACGAAGCTTAGGGTCCTCTGCACGACGTGGCAAGAGGCGGGACAGCGCCGAAAACGGCGCGCCGGGGAGCGAGATGCCGCCCGTGACCGGAGCTAGAGTGTGAGCAATTTCAACGAAGAGACAGTCCTGTCGGTGCACCACTGGACCGATAACCTGTTCAGCTTCACCACCACCCGCAACCCGACCTTCCGGTTTCGCAACGGCGAATTTACGATGATCGGCATTCCCGTCAACGGCAAGCCGCTGCTGCGGGCCTACAGCGTGGCGAGCGCCAATCACGAGGAAAACCTGGAGTTCTTCTCCATCAAGGTCGACAACGGTCCGCTGACGTCGCACCTGCAGCATCTCAAGATCGGCGACACGGTGATGGTCAGCCGCAAGGCGACCGGCACCCTGGTGATCGACAACCTTTTTGCCGGCCGCAACCTGTTCCTGCTCGGCACCGGTACGGGGCTCGCCCCTTTCCTCAGCGTCATCAAGGACCCCGAGACCTACGAGCGTTTCGAAAAGGTCGTGCTGGTGCATGGCGTCCGCCAGATTGCCGAACTCGCCTATGGCGACACGATCACGACAACTTTGCCGGAGGACGAGCTCATCGGCGAGCTCCTGCGCGACAAGCTCGTCTACTACCCGACCGTGACGCGCGAACCGTTCCGCAATACCGGCCGCATCACGGACCTCCTGGCCTCGGGCAAGATCACGGACGACCTAGGCCTCGACGCGCTCGACCCGGAGCACGACCGCGTCATGATGTGCGGCAGCCCCGGCATGCTGGTCGACACCAAGGCGCTGCTGCTCGACCGCGGCTTCATCGAAGGCAACCACGGCGAGCCGGGGCATTTCGTCATCGAGAAAGCCTTCGTGGACCGCTGAGACTTCGAGCCCGATTTCGATCGACGCAGCGCTTGGCCGCGGTCACGATGGGCGCCTCTCGGTTGCGGAGTTGGCACACGCGATGATGCGGGTCGCGGAGATCAGGATCTATCCGGTCAAGGGCCTTCAGGGCTTCGCGGTGGACGAGGCCGTCGTCGAGCCCTGGGGCCTTGCCGGTGACCGCCGTTTCATGGTCGTCGACCGTGCGTCCCGCTTCATGACGCAACGCGAATGGCCCGCCATGGCAGTCGTCGCGGCAGATCTCGTCTCCGGTGGCCTCGCATTGTCGACGCGATCCGGACAGGACATCCGGATCCCGGTTCCGGATGCGGCGCAGCCCCGCGTCGAGGTCTCCATCTGGAAGAACCGCGTCCCGGCCGTCGATTGCGGCCCTGCGGTCGCGGCCTGGCTGTCGGACGTCCTCGGCACGCCCTGCCGCCTCGTACACATGCGCGAACCCGCCACCGCCCGTCCGGCCGACCCCGATTTCGCGACTCCGGACGACCGTGTGAGCTTTGCCGACGGATTTCCCCTTCTCGTCACCACGCAGGCTTCGCTCGACGACCTCAACACCCGCCTCGACCAGCCCGTCAGCATGGGCCGGTTCCGCACCAATCTCCTGGTGGACGGGGCCGAACCCTGGGCAGAGGACGATTGGCGAGATCTTCGGGTGGGGGACGTGCGCTTCGCCGGCGTCAAGGATTGTGCCCGCTGCGCCGTCACCACGGTCGACCAGGAGAGCGGCGTCCGGTGCGAGCACAACGAGCCGCTTCGGACGCTCGCCCGTTTCCGGCGCAAGGCGGGCGGGCGTATCATCTTCGGCCAGAACCTCATCCCCCGCCGTCTCGGACGAATCGCGCTCGGCGACCGGGTGGAAGCTTTCGGCGGGTCGTGACCTCTACACCTACAACGGAAACTTCTCACCCCTCCCCTTGCTGAGCAGAGCCGGCTTGGAGCTCCGGCGGGCGAAGCCCGTTGGAGAAGCCGGCGTAGAGCGGCCAGCAGGGCCGAGTCGAAGCACGCAGGGCCGGCAGCGAGCACTCTGGGGCATCCCTTCGGCAAGCTTAGGGAAGCTTAAACACGACCGCGTTCAGCAGTTGGCCTTACTGCTTCCGCCGAAGCAGCAGCAGCCACCCGAGGCCGATCAGGAACACGAAGCCGGTGATCGTGATGAACACCGGCTCGCCGAGCGCCAGCAGCCGGGGCGCCAAGGTCATGGAGAAGGCCGCGACGACGAGCGCGATCGCGAGGCGGGTCGCGGCGAGTTCGATCCCATGGATCAGCCGGTCCATGCCCTTGATCTCGATTTCCACCGTCATCTTGCCCTGCTTCAGGCGCACCAGCATCAGGTGCACGAGAGCCGGCAGGTCCGACACCGCGCTGAACAGTCCGGCGCCCATGCCGGAGATCTTCTTCTTCATGCCTTCGAGCGAGAAGCGGGCCTTCATGTTCTGCTGAACGGTAGGGCCCGCGGCCGTGAACAGGTCGAACTTCGGGTCGAGCTGCCGCATCACTCCATCGGCCGAGATCAGACTCTTGAACAGGATCGCGAGGTCCGTCGGCATCGCGAGGTCGTTCTCGCGCGCCATGGTCATGAAGTCGGTCAGGACGAGCGCGAGGTTCAGCCCCGTTCCGGCGTGGCGTTGCATGAAGGTGTGGGCCGCACCGTCGAGCTTGGCGAGATCGGGGGCGCTGTTGCCGCTCCAGTCGATGAGCACCGAAATGAGCCCGTCGGCATTCTGGCTCAGCATGGCGCCGATCATGATCAGCAGCTGATCGCGCCGCTTCTGCGACAGGCGCCCGATGATGCCGAAATCGATGAAACCTACCCGGTTGCCCGACATGGCGAGCAGGTTGCCGGGGTGGGGATCGGCGTGGAACAGCCCTTCGATCAGCGCCATCTGCAGGAAGGCGTCGGTTCCCTTCTGGGCCAGGAGCGGCTTGTCGAAACGGCCCTCGTCGAGATTGGCGTGATCGGTCAGCGGCACGCCGTGCAGGAACTCCTGGACCAGCACCCGCTCGGTCGTATGTTCCCAGTAGATCTTCGGGAACACGATATCGTCCCGGTCCGCGAAGATCGCGGCGAGCGTCTCGCAGTTCCGCGCCTCGCTGGCGAGATCGAGTTCGCCGTTGATGCCCGCAGAAAGGTGCCGCATCTGTTCCTGCGGCTTGTACCGGGCCAGTTCCGGCCATTCGCGCTCGGCCAACCGGGCTCCGTTGTTGAGGAGGCGAAGGTCCGCCTCGATCACCTTGCGGAGACCCGGGCGCAGGACCTTGACCACCACCTCCTCGCCGCTCTTCAGCCGCGCCTTGTAGACCTGGGCGATGGAGGCCGATGCGATCGGGACGTAGTCGAAGGCCGAGAAGATCTCGTCGGGAGGACCGCCAAGGTCCTCCTCGATCTGGGGGCGGATCTTGTCCCAGGGGATGGGCGAGACCTGGCTGTGGAGCTTGGCCAGTTCCTCGGTCCATTCCGGAGCCAGGAGGTCGGAGCGGCTTGCCAGGATCTGACCGAGCTTGATGAAGGTCGGCCCGAGGGCTTCGAGGGCACGCCGCGCCCGTTGCGGCGCCGAGAGGCGAGACACGTTGGGAAAGGCGGCGCTGCGCGCCGACAGCCGTGCGACCGCCTGAAGCCCGAGTCGATCCACCACCTTGTTGAAGCCGAAGCCGATCATCACTCCGGCAATGACGAAGAGACGCCGGCGATCACGCGCGGCCACGAATGCAGTCTTAAACATACGTTCGGACTAGGCTCCGACTGCGTTCAGCGTGTGACGACCCTGCGGGTTCGCGTCGAATGACCCACAGCGCCCGCATCGGTGAAGCAAGTCCGCGGCCACCCAACCGGTTCCAGAGGCATCGCCTCACAGCGTCGGCAGCGCAGCGCACGAGGCCGCGCGCCTTTGCCTATCCGGGTGCCCGTGCGGCGCGTGCCCGCGCGGCGCGGGGAGGCCGGGACGGCAGGGTCATGGCCTCGACCCGCAGCAGGTGCTCGAGTTCCGTCGCGGTGAGGAGCTTTTCCTCCAGCACGATCTCGGCAACGCCACGGTTCTCGGCCAAGGCGCGCTTGGCGATGCGCGAACAGGCCTCGTAGCCGAGCGTCGGGCCCAGCGCCGTCACGATGCCGATCGAGCTCTGCACGAGCGTCTCGCACCGCTCGCGGTCCGCCTCGATGCCTTCGACGCACCGATGCGTCAGCGTGTCGATGGCGGCCGTCAGCACCCGGATGGAGTTCAGCACGCAATAGCCGATCGTGGGCTCGAAGGCGTTCAGCTGAAGCTGCCCGCCTTCGGCGCACATCGTGACGGTCAGGTCGTGGCCGATGACCAGGAACGCCACCTGGTTGACGACTTCCGGGATCACCGGGTTGACCTTGCCGGGCATGATCGACGATCCGGCCTGGACGGGGGGCAGGCGGATTTCGGCCAATCCGGTGCGCGGGCCGCTCGACAGCAGGCGCAGGTCGTTGCAGATCTTGGACAGTTTGACCGCGACGCGTTTCAACAAGCCCGAGAAGAGGACGAAGGCGCCCATGTCGGAGGTCGCCTCGATCAGGTTCGAGGCCAGCACCATCGGCTGGTGCGACAGCCGCGCCAGTTCCTCCACCGCGAGCGACGCGTAGCGCGGGTCGGCGTTGATGCCGGTGCCGATGGCGGTGGCGCCGAGGTTCACCTCCCGGAACAGCGCCGACAGGTCGCCGAGCCGCGCCACATCCTCCTTGATCGTGACAGCGAAGGCGTCGAATTCCTGGCCGAGCGTCATCGGCACGGCGTCCTGCAGTTGGGTGCGGCCCATCTTGACGATATCGGCGAAGTCGACCGCCTTGGTGCGGAACGCGAAACTGAGGTCGTCGAGCGCACGGCAGAGCGGCGCGGTCGCCAGGATGATGCCGAGACGCAACGCCGTCGGATAGGCGTCGTTGGTCGATTGCGCCATGTTGACGTCGTCGTTCGGGTGCAGCGCGCCGTAGTCGCCGCGTCGTCGTCCCATCAGGCCGAGCGCCACGTTGGCGATCACCTCGTTGGTGTTCATGTTGGTCGACGTGCCGGCGCCGCCCTGGATGGCATCGACGACGAATTGGTCGTGGAAGCGGCCTTCCTCGGCGATGAGGCGGCAGGCCTCGTCGATCACCTTGGCCTTGTCGTCGTCGAGAAAATGAAGCCGCCGGTTGGCCCGGGCGGCCGCCTGTTTCACCAGGGCCAGGGCACGGACGAAATCCGGAAAATGCCCCACCGGCACACCCGTGATGGGAAAATTCTCGACGGCCCGCTTGGTGTGAACGCCCCAGTAGGCTTCGGCCGGAACGTCGACCTCGCCCAGCAGGTCGTGCTCGCGCCGCGTCTCGACCTCCTTCAGCTCGATCGCCCGCGTCGTCGCGACCTGCAGGGTCTCGGCCGGGTTTTCGGGTGGCGGCGGCAGGGGAGCGCGAAGTTTGGGTTTGGGCAAGCAAGGCTCCTCGGGCGAATCGGCGGCCCGCGATCCTCTGCCGTTCGCCGCTCCGCGCAAGCGAAACCTGCCTCGTTTTCCTGGGGCCGGTATGCCGCGGCTGCGACCGCGCCTGTGGTCGACGAGAGTCTTCGCGGAAAGCGGGACCGGCTTTTTCGTCGGCCGATGAAGGAGCGTCATCGAACGTCGGATCTGGGACACGCTGCCCAGCGGGCTCGTATCACTCTCGACGCAACAACATAGAGGGAGGTTTTCATGAGCGACAATCGAGGCGTGGTCTATCTCGGCAAGGACAAGGTCGAGGTCCAAAGCATCGACGATCCCAAGATGGAAGCGCCGGACGGCCGCGCCATCACGCATGGCGTGATCCTGAAGGTCGTCTCGACCAACATCTGCGGGTCCGACCAACACATGGTACGCGGCCGCACTACGGCCCCGGAAGGGCTCGTGCTCGGCCACGAGATCACCGGCGAGGTGATGGAGATGGGCGCCGACGTCGAGATGCTGAAGAAGGGCGATCTCGTCTCCGTGCCGTTCAATGTCGCCTGCGGGCGCTGCCGCACCTGCCATGAGGGCCATACGGGGGTCTGCCTCACGGTCAATCCGGGCCGCGCCGGGGGTGCCTATGGCTACGTCGACATGGGCGGCTGGGTGGGCGGACAGGCGCGCTACGTGATGGTGCCCTACGCCGACTTCAACCTGTTGCGCTTCCCCGACAAGGCCCAGGCCATGGCCAAGATCCGCGACCTCACCATGCTGAGCGACATCCTGCCGACGGGTTTCCACGGCGCCATGTCGGCCAAGGTCGGGGTGGGTTCGACCGTCTATGTGGCGGGGGCGGGTCCCGTCGGCCTCGCGGCGGCGGCCTCGGCCCGCATCCTCGGCGCGGCCGTCGTCATGATCGGCGATTTCAACGCCGAGCGCCTGGCGCACGCCAAGGCCGTCGGCTTCGAGCCGATCGATCTCGGCAAGCACGACCGCTTGGGCGAGATCGTGGCCGAGACCATCGGGGTGCCGGAGGTCGACAGCTTCATCGATTGCGTCGGCTTCGAAGCCCGGGGTCATTCGGGCGGCGAGCAGCCGGCCGTGGTGCTGAACCAGGCCATGGAATTGACGCGTGCCGCGGGGTCGATCGGCATCCCGGGTCTCTATGTGACGGCGGATCCGGGTGCGACCGAGCAGGCCGCCAAGACCGGAAACCTCAGCCTGCGCTTCGGCCAGGGCTGGGCCAAGAGCCAGAACTTCCATACGGGCCAGACCCCGACCTTGCGGTACAATCGCCAGCTCATGCAAGCGATCCTGCACGGCCGCTTGCCCATCGCCGAGATCGTCAACGCCACGGTGATTCCGCTCGACCAGGCGGCCCAGGGCTACAAGTCGTTCGACGACGGAGCCGCCAAGAAGTTCGTGCTCGATCCGCACGGCATGCTGGCGGCGTGAGCATTTCAGCCATCATGACGGGCTTGTCCAGGACAGGCCGTCATGACGGCTGCGGACCGTAAGCGGCGCTCGGCGAAGCGTTGGGTCTCGAACCTGGACCGTCAGAACGCCAGCAGATTGTCCCGGAACTGCGGGTGTTCATAGGCGGTGCGCACGAGCCCGCGCTGTTGCAGGGCCGGAACGAGACCGTCCGTGATGGTGGCGATCGAGCGGCGGCTGACGTCCGATAGGGCGATCAGGAAGCCGTCGCCGCCGACCTCGGCCATGATCTCCTCCATCTGGGCCGCGGCGGCGTCGGGCGTCCCCACGACATCGACGCAATAGCCCGAAGAGCTGTTCTTCACGATGGCCTCCCGCAGCGTCTTCTTGCCGGCCCGGATGACGAATTGAGCGAGGCTCGATTGATGACCGTTGGTGGTCAGTTCGCCGACCGGCGCATCGAGGTCGTGGCCCGAGAAATCGATGTTGGTGATCCAGCCGAGCCGCGCGAGCCGCGCCTCGATGTTCTTCTCGGCCGAGACGGCGCGCTGGTCGGCATGCCAGCGTGCCTGCTCGTCGGTCTCGGCCACGATGGGCGACAGGAGAAACAGGATCTTGCAGCCATCCGGGTCCAGTCCCGCCGCGTCCCTCAGCGTGCGGATGTCGTCACGGTAGCGCTTCATGGCTTCGACGCCGTTCGGCGCCGCCACGATCGTGTCGGCGTGTTTCGCCGCGAAAGCGCGTCCCTTGTCCGAACCGCCGGCCTGCGCGATCACCGGGCGGCCCTGCGGCGCCGGGCCGGAGTTCAGCGGGCCCCGGCACTTGTAGTACTGCCCCTCGAAGTCGATCGTATGCACCTTGGAGGGGTCGATCAGCACGCCGGTCTTGCGGTCCGCCACGATGGCGCCCGGCTCCCACGAGTCCCAGAGCCGCTTGACGATCTCGACATATTCTTCCGCCATGTCGTAGCGCAGGTCGTGGGGCGGCAACGCGTCCATGCCGAAGTTCTGGGCAGAATAGTCCGAACTGCCGGTCACGAGATTCCACCCGCCCCGCCCCGACGAGATCTGGTCCAGGGTGCCGACGATGCGGGCCGTAAGATACGGCGCGTAGGCGAAGGTCGACAGGGTCGGCACGATCCCGAGACGGGTCGTGGCGGCCGCCATCAGGCTCGCCACCACCGAAGGCTCCTGGCGCGGCACGCTCATCCCGGTCTTGAGAAACAGATCGCGCTTGTTCTCCCAGTTCTGCCCGATATAGATCGAGTCCTCGATGAGGATATAGTCGAAGCAGGCGCGTTCCATGGACCGGGCCAGGTCCAGAAACATGCCGGCCGTCATCCATTCTTCACTGATATTGCCGGTCCAGGGCTCCTGCCAGGCCTGGATGCTGGAGCCTTGGAGAAACCACGCCATGTGGAAGGGATTGGCCGGCATGGGGGACCTCGTCGGGGAGTTTGGGAGCTGATCGGGGCCGGCCAGGAAGACCGTTCAGTGGACCGAAACGCCGTCCGCGACGGGAACCGGAGCGCCGTCGCCCGCCGGAACCGCGGCAGTCGGCTTCGGCTGACCGTCGATGCGTGGCAGTCGAACGAGATGACGGGAGAACCGCCGCTCCACGACGTTCCAAACCCGGCGGATCGCCTCCGTCATGCCGAGGTAGATCACGGCCGCATAGAGGTAGATCGAGAAGTCGAAGGTTCGCGCGAAGACGAACCGTGTCTCGCCCATCAGGTCGAGCAGCGTCACGATGGCCGAGAGCGCACTCGCCTTGATGAGGCCGATCAGTTCGTTGCCGAGCGGTCGCCATGCGACCAGGAAGGCCTGAGGCCAGACGACATGCCGGGCGACCCTGTAATTCGAGAGGCCCAGCGCCATGGCGGTTTCCCGCTGCCCCCGCGTTACCGAGGCCAGGGCGCCCCGGAAGATCTCGGCCTGATAGGCGGCGGTGTTCAAGGTGAACGCGAAAATGCAGCAGAAGTAGGCTTCTTTGAAGAACGTCCACAGCCCGACCGACGCGAGGAACGGATGGATCTGGCCGGCCCCGTAATAGACGAGGTAGAGTTGGCAGAGCAGCGGCGTACCGCGGAAGAACGTGATGTAGGCGCGGGCCGCGGCCGAGACGACGATGTTCTTCGATGCCCGGGCGAGACAGATCGGGTAGGCGAGCACGAACCCCAGGCTGCACGACGTCCCGACCACGATGACGGTGATGCCGAGGCCGTCGATGAGCCTCCAGCCGTAGGCCGCGATGAGGTTGGGGTCGAACAGGAAGCCGATCAGGCCGGACAGGGCGTCGGGCATCAGGCATATCCCCGATTGGATCGTCGCTCGAGCCGCCATTGTACGGCGTTCGAAGCGATGCTGAAGACGAGATAGATGCCCGCCGCGGCCGAGAAGAACAGGATAGGGCTTCGGGCTCCCCGGCTCGCTTCGGAGGCGGCCCGCATCAGGTCCATCACCGCGATGGTCGAGATCAGCGAGGTGTCCTTGAGCAGGATGCTCCACACATTGCCGAGGCCGGGGATCGCGACGCGGAAGAGTTGCGGCAGCACGACGAGGAAGAAGGCCCGCTTGGTATCGAGGCCGAGCGAGGTCGCAGCCTCCTCCTGCCCCTTCGGCACGGATTGCAGCGCCGACACCCAAACCTCGCTCGAATAGGCGGCCGCGATGGTGCCGAGCGCGATCACGCCGGCCGCGAAGGCGTTGAGCTCGAGGTGGAAATTGAGCGCCAGAGCCTTGCCGAGCCTGTCGAGCACGATCTGCAGGCCGTAATAGACGATAAAGAGGGCCAGGAGGTCCGGGATGCCCCGGAAGAACGTCGTGTAGACTTCGCAAAACGCACGGACGCCCTTATTGGACGACCGCTTCATCACGGCTAGCGCGAGGCCGAAGCCGAAGCCGAGCGGCATCGTGCACAGCGCCAGCAGGATCGTCACGATGGCGCCCTGCAACAGCAGGCCGCCCCAACCATCCTGACCGAACAAGAGGCTGAAAGCTGTCATGAATGCGGGCCTCCTGCCGTCAGCTTAGGCGCACCGCGGAACGTCCGCCCAAGGCTCGTTTCGATCACTTGCCCCGGATGTCGTCCTTGAAATACTTGGCTTCCAGCGTCTTGAAGGTGCCGTCGGCGTCGACCTCGGCGATGGCCTTGTTGAACATGTCGCGCAGGTCGGTGTCGTCGGGTCGGAACGCGGCGCCGACGCCCGGGCCATGGATGTCGGGAAGCCTCGCCATCTTGGCGATGACGCGGCAGCAGCCCTCGCCACGCTTATCGACGAAATCCTGTTCGACGATGGAATCGCCGTTGACGTAATCGAGACGACCACTTGCCAGATCGACGTTCGGTTCATCTTGCGTCGGGTAGAGCTTGATGTCCGAATCCTTGTAGAATTTAGCCAGGTAATTGGCGAACACCGTCGACGATTGGGTGCCTATCGTCTTGCCCTTGAGGGCTTCTGGGGAGATATCGTTGCTCTTGTTGCTCGCCTGGCCGACCATGACGGGCGGCGTGGCATAATACATATCGGAGAAGATGACTTTCTTCTTGCGTTCTTCGGTGATGTTCATGCTGGAGAAGATCACGTCGAACTTGTCCGCCATCAGGGCCGGGATCACGCCGTCCCAGTCTTGGTTCTGGAACGTGCAGGTCAACTTCATCTTGGCGCAGAGCGCCTTGCCGTAGTCGACCTCGAAACCCACGATGTCCCCGTTGGCCGCGACGCTCTCGAAGGGAGCGTAGGTGGCGTCCATGCCGAAGCGCACCGCCTTCCAGTCCTTCGCGACCGCACCGGACATCACGGCGCCGGACGCCAATCCAAAGACCACCATCAACTTGGCTATACGCATCGTAAGCTCCAAACGCTAAGATCGGGGGTCGCCGATCGCCTGGCAGCGTCTGGCAAGGACCATGCCTGCGGCGAAAGCGCCTGCCCGGCCAGGACATCCGAGGTTGCGAATGGCCTGATGATCGAAGGCTCTTCTCGCCGGACCACGCGAAGGGCCTGCCGTACGTGCCCCGATGGGCAAGGCGGCCGAGGTCCAACACGACGAAAGCTGTTGTCAAATGATGCGTCTGTCGACGTAAGTAGAGGCGGACGGTCATGTCGGACGACCGGCGGCAGTTCGGATCACCGATGACGATGCGCAACCCTCTCCAGCTGTTGTTGTCGATCGTGGCCGGCGCGATCTGTGCGGGGATGGCGGTCGGACCGGGATTTGCGGACGAAGCCGCGCTCGCGCCGCCGGCGGATCAGACCATCTACGATCTCTTCCATCCGACACCCGACTCGGCGCTGCGGGCTTTTTCGCCCGACCGTCCGGCGAGATCGACGAGCCCGATCACGGTCGATGCCGGGCGGTTTCAGATCGAGAGCGACTTCCTGAACTACACGTCGACGAACCGGCAAGGTGCTTCGACCAGCACGTTCGAGGCCACCGATCCCGTGGTCAAGCTCGGCATCAACAGCTTCACCGACTTCGAGGTCGGCTTCGCGGGCTTCGTCGATACGCGGACCACACGGAACCTCGACGGCACGACCCTGTCGAAAGGCAGCGGTTTCGGCGACGTGACCCTGGCCACCAAGTTCAATCTCTTGGGCAATGCGGGCGGCACCTATGGGTTCGCGCTGATCCCCTATCTGATCGTGCCGAGCGGGACCCGCAACGTCAGCAGTGGCGGCGTCGAGGGCGGCGTGATCGCTCCCTTCACGGTCTCGCTCCCGTCCGATTTCAACCTCACCCTACAGACCGAACTCGACGCGCTGCGCAACAGCGACAATCCGGGAACGCACGTCGCCTTCACCAATATCGTCAATCTCACCCACCCGGTTCCCGGCATCAAGGACCTGACCGCGACGGTCGAGTTCTACTCGTCGGTGCTGACGGAACGGCACACGCCCGACGTCTACACGTTCGATACGGCCCTGGCCTATCTGGTCCAGCCGGACCTTCAGTTGGACGTCGGCGCCAATATCGGGCTGAACCGTGGCGCCCCGGACTACCAGGTCTACAGTGGTGTCGCGCACCGGTTTTGATGTTTCGTCGGGGCACTCACCGGACCGAGACCGCCAAAACCGCCACGACGACCCACTGCGTGGCGCAGGCGAGCCGATACAGGGCCAGCGCGCGGCGGATGTCGCCCGCACCGGCCTTCCGGCGCCCGCTGCCCATGAAAGCATCGTCCACCATCGCGGTGCCGTAGACCCGCGGGCCGGCAAGCTTCAAATCCAGCGCACCGGCGAAGGCCGCTTCGGGCCAACCCGCGTTGGGTGATCGGTGACGGCGGGCGTCGCGCCTGACCGCGTCCCAGGCCCCGCGGGCGGATCCGCCGGCCAGGGGCGTCGCCATGACGATCCAGAGAACCGCGAGCCGCGAAGCCGGCAGGTTGATCGCATCGTCGAAGCGCGCCGCGGCCCATCCGAAGGCTTCGTAGCGGAGACTTCGATGGCCGATCATGCTGTCGGCCGTATTGGCGGCCTTGTAGAGGGTCCCGCCGGGGAGGCCCGCCACCGCCAGCCAGAACGCGGGTGCCACGATGCCGTCGGAAAAGTTCTCGGCCAGGCTTTCGATGGCGGCCCTGGCGACGCCGGCCTCGTCGAGGACCGCCGTGTTGCGCCCCACGATCATCGATACGGCCCGGCGTCCCGCCGTCAACCCACCGCGCTCCAGCGCGTCCGCAACGTCGCGCACATGCGTGAAAAGGCTGCGCTGCGCCGGCAAGGCGGCGGCCAAGAGGGCCAGGAGAACGAAGCCGGCGAGCCAACGCGGCAGGAGGACCTGCGCCGGCAAGGTCACGATCACGGTGGAGCCGAGGAGCAGGACCAGCGACAGGACCCCGGCCGAGCGCCGCTGAGCGACGCTCCAGCGCTCCCGATTGAGCCGACGTTCGAGCACGGCCAGGAACCCGCCCATCCAGGTGACGGGATGACCGAGGACGCGATAGAGCCACGCCGGATAGCCGACGAGCCCTTCGATCGCGAGGGCGAGGCAACAGAGCGGGATCGTAACGGACAGCGACATGGCCGGGGGTATGGCTACACGATGCGCCCACATACCACGAGAGGCGTGCCTCTCGGCCTATCCGGCGATGTCGCCGACATAGCGGGAATGGACCCACCCGTAGCGGCACGGCCCGGTGTAGGGGCCGCGGATGGTGCGGGATGCGTCGACAATGCATCGATCCGTACGGCCATCGGCGTCGTACACGACCCCATACCAGGGTCCGTGCCGATCGCAGATCTTCACCCGCATGCCGTTGTAGACCCGGTCGATTTCCTGGAACGGACGTCCCCCCGGACCGCTGCGCACCGAAAGAAAGCCGTCCCCGTTCGGATCGAGCCCCATGATCTCGCCGACTTGCGGACAGGCCTGAAACTCCGGATTGCCACCCGCCATGACAGGAACATCGATCCGCCCTTGCGACCTCGAAGGTGCCCGATCCGGCTCTTGCTCGGTGGGCGGATGCAGCACGGGCCTTGCCCGTGCGGGGGGCGGCACCGTGCCACCGATACTGCCGCCCTCGCTGCCGGATTGAGCCAGAGCGTCGAAGGTGAACAGGGATGGCCCCGGCACGGCAAGGCAGGCGACGGCGAACCGGAGGGCTTTCCTGCGCAGTTTCACTCTGCCTCCGAACCACAAGGGGCCGCGCGAAGATCTGGACATCCGGCCGCACATTTCCTGAACGTCATAGGGTACGCGGAGAATGGCGCAAAGGTGCAGAGATGGTTGCCGAGGTGACGGGATGGCCGAGGACGCGGTAGAGCGATGCGGGTAGCCGACGAGCGCTTCGAGCGCGAGGGCGAGGCAGCAGAGCGGGACCGTGAAGGACAGCGACATGGCCAGGGGTGACGAGGCGGGATCTCGCTTCACCCATCATGGCGGCGACCTCGGTGCTGCCCGGGCGGCCTATCCGTCGGCACCGGAGCCCTGGATCGACCTCTCGACCGGGATCAACGCCCTGTCCTATCCCCTGCCGCCGCTCGACCGGGCGCTCTGGACAGCTCTTCCCGAACCCGGCGGCATCACCGGGCTCGAAGCCGCGGCCTCTCTCGCCTATGGCACGGTACCGAAGCGCGTCGTGGCGGCGCCCGGCACCCAGGCGCTCATCCAGTGGCTGCCGCACCTCGTGCCGGCGCGACGCGTCGGCATCCTGGGACGGACCTATGGCGAGCACGCAAGTCGCTGGGCGGCGGCGGGAGCCGACGTCTCGATCGTCGAGGATCTCGACGCTCTGGCGGGTTTCGACGTGGCCGTCGTGGTGAACCCCAACAATCCCGACGGGCGGCTCGTTGCCGCCGCCGATCTCGCGACATTGGCCGGTCGCGTCGGCCTCCTGGTCGTCGACGAGGCCTTCATGGACGTGATGCCGCCCGGGGGAAGCGTCGTACCGGTGCTGCCGGACCGGACGATCGTGCTGCGGTCCTTCGGCAAGACCTTTGGCTTGGCCGGGTTGAGGCTCGGCTTCGCCATCGCGTCGGGGGAACTCGCCGTCGCGTTGCGTCATGCCGCCGGACCCTGGGCCGTGAGCGGCCCCGCCATCGCGATCGGATGCAAGGCCTTGAGCGACGCCGCCTGGCTCGGCAGCACGCGCCTCCGTCTCGAAACGGCAGCAGGTCGGCTCGACCACCTGCTCGCGGCGCGTGGCGCGACTATCCTCGGCGGGACCCCGTTGTTCCGCTTGGCCGACGTCGACGATGCCCGGCGCTGGTTCGACGGTCTCGCTCGGGCCGGGATCCTGGTGCGGCCCTTCGTCGAGCGCCCCCGCTCCCTGCGCTTCGGCCTGCCGCACGCAGCAGCCCAGTGGGTCAGGTTGGAGGCCGCGCTCGAAGGGCTCGCGTCCTGATCCAGAGGCCGGCGACGCCCTCGATGTGCTGGTTGCGGGCCGGCGCCGTCCCTATGTTGGGTCGGATGCCGCCACCGCTCGACGGGGCGACCCTGCCGAGGTGACCATGACCACGTCCCGCCGCCTGCATCTTGGGGCCTTCATGCGGCCCGTCAGCATTCATACCGGGGCCTGGCGTTACCCCGGGGCCTATCCGGATGCGAATTTCAACTTCGACCATCTTCGGACCTTCGCGCGGCGCCTTGAATCCGCGAAGTTCGACGCCTTCTTCATGGCGGATCATCTGGCGGTCCTCAACATGCCGGTGGCGGCCTTGAAACGCAGCCATACGGTGACGTCCTTCGAGCCCTTCACGCTGCTCTCCGCTCTCGCCGGCGCGACGGAGCGGATCGGCCTCGTGGCCACGGCCTCGACGACCTTCGACGCGCCCTACCACATCGCCCGACGCTTCGCCTCGCTCGACCATATCAGCGGCGGCCGGGCCGGCTGGAACATCGTCACCACGGCGAACCCCGATGCCG
>CAXTME010000103.1:0-16385 GCA_964245215.1 uncultured Lichenihabitans sp. | reverse complement strand
TCGGCTTATGGGGTCGAGCATGATCCCGGATCGGGAGCGCCGCAAGCGGGCTCTTTTGACGACGTTACCGGAGCTGAGCCTTCCCCCGCTTGCGGGAGAAGGTGGGCCGAGGAAGTCGGGTCGGACGAGGGACGACAGCGACGTCCGGTTTTCCCTCATTCGGCGCTGCGTCACCTTCTCCCGCAAGCGGGAAAAGGTCCGCTGCCGCCTCCGCTCAATGCGCCAGGATCGCCAGGAGCAGCAGCGCCACGATGTTGGTGATCTTGATGGCCGGGTTCACGGCCGGGCCGGCGGTGTCCTTATAGGGATCCCCGACCGTATCGCCCGTCACCGAGGCCTTGTGGGCCTCCGATCCCTTCATGTGGCGCACGCCGAGCTTGTCGACGAAACCGTCTTCGAAGCTCTTCTTGGCATTGTCCCAAGCACCGCCCCCCGAGGTCATCGAAATGGCCACGAAGAGACCGTTGACGATCACGCCGAGCAGCATGGCGCCGAGCGCCGCAAAGGCCGAGGCTTTCGAGCCCGAAAGGAACAGCACGCCGAAATAGGCCACGAAGGGCGCCAGAACGGGCAGCAGCGACGGGACGATCATCTCGCGGATGGCCGCGCGGGTCAGCATGTCGACGGCTCGGCCGTAGTCGGGCCGGTCCGTGCCCAGCATGATGCCGGGCTTCGTCTTGAACTGCCGCCGCACCTCTTCGACCACGGCGCCGGCCGCGCGGCCCACGGCCGTCATGGCGATGCCACCGAAGAGGTAGGGAATAAGCCCGCCGAAGATCAGCCCCGCCACGACATAGGGATTCGAGAGGTCGAACGACACGACGCCGACATCGCGGAAATAGGGGATCGTGTCGCCGTGCGCGGCGAAGTAGGTGAGATCGTTGGAATAGGCCGCGAAGAGCACGAGAGCCCCGAGGCCGGCCGAACCGATGGCATAGCCCTTGGTCACGGCCTTGGTGGTGTTGCCGACCGCATCGAGCGCATCGGTCGAATGGCGCACATCTGCCGAAAGGCCCGCCATCTCGGCGATGCCGCCGGCATTGTCCGTCACGGGGCCGAAGGCGTCGAGCGCCACGATCATCCCGGCGAGGCCCAGCATGGTCGTGACCGCGATGGCGGTGCCGAAGAGCCCCGCCAGCTGAAAGGTCGAGATGATGCCGGCGATGATCACCAAGGCGGGCAGCGCGGTCGATTCGAGCGACACCGCGAGGCCCTGGATGACGTTGGTGCCATGGCCCGTCACGGAGGCCTGGGCGATCGATACGACGGGGCGCTTGCCCGTCGCAGTATAGTACTCGGTGATCACCACGATCAGGCCCGTAACGATGAGGCCCACGAGGCCGCAGTAGAACAGGTGGAGACCCGTGACGGAGCGGCCCGCCACGACACCGAGTGCGTGCCAACCCGTGACGAATTGCGTCGCGACCGCGAGGCCGACGATCGACAGGAGCCCCGTCACGATGAGCCCCTTGTAGAGCGCCCCCATGATCGAGTTGTTGGCGCCGAGCTTGACGAAATAGGTTCCGATGATCGACGTCACGATGCAGGTGCCGCAGATCGCCAGCGGATAGATCATCATCGATCCGAGGATCGGGAGGCCGGCGAAGAAGATCGACGCCAGGACCATCGTGGCCACGACCGTGACCGCGTAGGTTTCGAAGAGGTCCGCCGCCATGCCGGCGCAATCGCCGACGTTGTCGCCGACGTTGTCCGCGATGGTGGCGGGATTGCGCGGGTCGTCTTCCGGAATGCCCGCTTCGACCTTGCCCACGAGGTCGGCGCCGACGTCCGCGCCCTTGGTGAAGATACCCCCGCCGAGACGGGCGAAGATCGAGATCAGCGAGGCCCCGAAGCCGAGTGCCACGAGCGCGTTGATCACCTCGCGATCGAGGACATTGTCCGGGCCGATGCCATAGCCCATCGGACCGGTCAAGACATAGTAATAGCCCACTACGCCGAGCAGGGCCAAGCCCGCCACCAACATGCCCGTGACGGCGCCGGCCTTGAACGCGATATCGAGACCGCCAGAAAGCGACTGCGTCGCGGCCTGGGCGGTGCGGACATTGGCGCGCACCGAGACGTTCATGCCGATGAAGCCGGCAGCCCCCGACAGCACGGCACCGATCAGGAAGCCCACTGCCACGGCCCAGGAGAGCAGTAGACCGAGACCGATGAAGATCACGACGCCGACAACGCCGATGGTGATGTACTGCCGCCGGAGGTAGGCCTGCGCGCCTTCGGCAATGGCGCCTGCGATCTCCTGCATGCGCGCATTGCCCGGGTCGGCTGCCATAACCTGGTTGACCGTGACGACGCCATAGGCGATCGCCAGCAGCCCGGACAACATGATCAACCAAATGGGATTCATCGACTTTCTGCCCTCTCGTGCGGTCGGTCGGACGCCCGTCTTCGGGTCTGATCCGCAACCGTCCTGCCGCGCTTCCGCTTTCGTCTTGCCAGAATCCCCGGGGCTCCGCAATCTGAGGCGGCAGGGTTGAGGCAGGAGATGGCCATGAGCGCGCAAACAGCCGAGGATCAGCGGATCGGCGTGGCGACCGAAGCCGGGCGGGCTCTCGACGCGTTGAGGGCGGGCCGACCGTTGGTGCAGAACATCACCAATTTCGTGTCGATGGACATTGCGGCCAATGCGCTGCTGGCCATCGGGGCCTCGCCCGCCATGGTGCACGCGGTCGAGGAACTCGACGAATTCGGCAGCTTCATCGGGGCTCTGGTGATCAACATCGGAACGCTCTCGGCCAGCTGGACCGACGCCATGGACAAGGCGGCGGAGGGCGCGCGCCGGAGGGCCAAGCCTTGGGTCCTCGATCCCGTGGGCGCGGGGGCGACACGCTTCCGCACCGAGACCGTGCTGCGGCTCCTGAAACACGGGCCGTCGGTCATTCGGGGCAACGCCTCCGAGATCCTCGCCATCGCGGGTGCGATGGGGCTTTCGGCCGCGACAGCCCGCAACAAGGGTGTCGACAGCGGCAACACGGCCGACGAGGCGGCCAGCGTGGCCACGGCGCTGGCCCGGGACACGGGCGCGACCGTCATGGCGACGGGGGCGGTCGATCTCGTGACGGACGGAACCCAGACCCTGCGCCCTGCCAACGGCTCGCCCTTGATGGGCCAGGTGACGGCCGTGGGTTGCGCCCTGTCGGCCGTCACCGGAGCTTTCTGCGCCGTGGCTTCCCCGTTCGAAGCCGCGGTCGCTTCGGCGGCCTGTTTCGGCGTGGTGGGTGAGAAGGCGGCCGCAACTTCCCCGCTGCCGGGTTCGTTCAGAGTGGCGTTCATCGACGGGCTCGCGGCGCTCCGCCCGGGCGACCTCGTCGAATGCCTGAGGCTCGCATGACCGTCGCCATCTCCGCCTACCGGCTCTGTCTCGTGACCGACCGCGACCTCGCGCGCGGCCGCCCGCTGGTCGAAGTCGTGTCGCGCGCCGTCATGGGCGGCGTCACCATGGTGCAGCTTCGCGAGAAGTCCGCCACGACCCGAGCTTTCATCGAGGAGGCCCGCGCCATCAAGAGCGTGCTGGCCGGGAAGGGCGTGCCGCTGATCGTCAACGACCGGGTCGACATCGCGCTGGCGGTCGGGGCCGATGGGATCCATGTCGGGCAGCACGACATGCCGGTCGAGGTCGTGCGATCTCTGGTCGGCCCCGACATGATCGTCGGCCTGTCGATCACCGACGAGGCGCAGATCGGCCGGATCGACGCCGAGACGGCGGACTATCTCGGCATCGGCCCGGTCCACCCGCAGAAGACGAAGCCCGATGCCTCGGCGCCGCTCGGCCTCGGCGGCTTCGCCAGGCTTCGTAGGCTCACGGCGAAACCCGTTCTTGCGATCGGCGGCGTCAAGGTGGACGACGTCCCGATGCTGGCCGAGGAGGGCGCCACCGGCGTCGCGGTGGTCAGCGCCATCATGGCGGCGGAGGACCCCGAGGCTGCGGCTCGGTCCTTCATCGCGGCATGGTCGCGGGAGGGGTTCTGAACGCCACCACGTCGGTCAGAGCGTCGCGACCGAGCCGCCATCGACGCGAAGGTTGGAGCCGGTGATGAACGAGGCCGCTTCCGACGCCAGGAACACGACGGCGGCCGCGACCTCTTCGGACCTGCCAGGTCGGCCGACTACGATGTTCGGCCGGAAACCGCCGAGGAATTGTTGGGCCAGTTGGTCGGGGGAAAGCTTGTCTCCTCCCGGCATCTGCGAGAGGACGCTCCGCACGATCGGCGTGTCGATGTAGGCCGGCGAGACGACGTTCACCAGCACGCCCCGCCCGCCGTAGGCCTTGGACAAGGCCTTGGTCAGCGCGTTCAAGGCCCCCTTGGCGGCAGCATATTCGACCGCGATCGGGTCGGGCTGGACGCCGCTCTCCGACGAGATGTTGATGATCCGGCCCCACCCCCGTTCGGCCATCTTCGGGGCCAGTGCCCGGCTGACCCGGACAGCCGACATGACGTTCAAGGCGAAGGTCCCGAACCAGTCCTCGTCGGAGACGTTTTCGAACGGGCGAAACAGTTCGCCATCGGCCGTGATGATGCCGCCGGCATTGTTCACGGCGATGTCGATGGGGCCGAACTGCTTCTCGGCGGCCATCACGGCCGCGGAAAGGCTTGCCGCGTCGAGGACATCCGCGGCGATCGCGAAGGCCCGATCGCCCAAATCCCGCACGACCACGTCGAGCTTGGCCTGCGTGCGGGCCACGAGCGCCACCTTCGCGCCCTCGCGGTGAAGGCCGCGGGCAATCGCCTCGCCGATGCCCTGGCTGGCGCCGGTCACGAGGGCGACTTTGCCGGTCAAATCCGTGTTCATGAACGTGTTTCCCTATCGTCGAGCCGTGGTGGCTGGAACCGGCCCAGGCGCCAGTGGTCCGACCCAAACAGATGATGAAACTGTTTGGACCAGTCGGCCCACCAGCTTAGAGTCGGTGCACTAGCGAAGCCGTCGCTTCAGGTGAAGGTCCAAGCCCGAGAGTGGCGCACCGACTTCGTGCAGGGCGCCACCCTGGCCCAATGTGCCCAGGTCCACCGGGGCGAACCCCGCCCCGCTCAGCAGGTCGATGACGACGCGCTTCGCATCCGCGTCATCCCCCGAAGTGAACAGGACCGTCCTCGGCTTGCTTTCGCCGAAGTCGTCGATCCACGCCATTGGTATATTGCTGATCGACTTGACCAGGCGAGCGCCCGGGGCCCACGCGGCAACGAGTTCGCTCGAGGTCCGACCCGTCTCGGCCAGCTTGGCGCGTGACCGGGTCACACCTTCGAGGCTGATATCGGGCGGGTCGTCCCCGTGGGCATTCGTGGCGTCGACCAGGATCTGGCCGTGCCAGACGATGCCATCGAGCGCTTCTTGGACATGCCGCCAGTTTACACACAGGATGACGAGGTCGCTCTCCAGGGCCTCTTGCTTGTTGCCAGCCTGGGCCCGCGGCCCAAGTTCGTCGACGAGGTCTCGCAGAGTTTCGGGACCCCGGGAGTTCGAAATGACCACGTGGTGGCCGGCGTTGACGAGGTGACGTCCCATGGTCCGACCAACGCTGCCGGCACCGATAAATCCGATTCTCATGACGGCCCCTCCAGCCACACGTCAGCTCAACCTCGGAAAAGCCACGCCGCCCGAGGTCCGCGACACGCTCGCGCCGTGCCGTCGTTCCCTTCGTGAGATCCCCATGCCGGCCGCGCAGGCTCCTTCAAGACGCAAAGGTAGGTTTGCCTGAGTTAGGCGTTCAGTGCGGATGTGTGCACAGGGGTGGTGCGAATCCGATCCGGCAGAACCCTTTGCGTAGCCGTGTCGGAGGGGTGTCCACCGTTCGCGAGCGAGGGCGTTGTGCCTGGCCTCGGGGCCAATGCGCGGATGGGAGCCCGTCTATCCCGTCGGATGGGTCTGCATGGTTCGAGGCGGGTCGCAGAAGGCGCACCAGCGGTGCGAGATCGCACGGGATGATAGACTGGGACGACGTTCGCTACTTCCTTGCCGTCGCGCGGAACGGTTCGGTCCGGGCCGCCGCCGAGCGACTCGGTATCAACCATTCCACCGTGCTGCGGCGCATCGCCCAACTCGAGGAGCGTCTCGGGGCGCACATGTTCGAAAAGCTGCCGTCGGGCTATCGTCTGACGGATGCGGGCGAGGGGGTGCTCGAGTTCGCGGTCCAGATGGAAGCGTCGTCGAACCAATTGGAGACGCGGGTCTTCGGTCGTGACCAGGAAACGCGCGGGCTGCTGCGGGTGACGCTGGCGCCGACCCTCGCGACGCACCTTCTCATGCCTGATTTCGCCGACTTCGCGCGTCTGCATCCCGAGGTCGAGGTAGAGATCTTGTCGTCCGACGAGCCCGTAAACCTGACCAACAGAGAGGCCGACGTCGCGATGCGCGTCGTCTACGACCGCAACGCGCTGCCGCTCAATCTTCACGGCGTGAAAGGGCCGGAGCTGTTCGGCGGAGTCTTCATATCGCGCGACCTCCTTGCCGCGTGGCGCGCCGGAGCGTCCGATCGCATCCGGTGGATCGTCAAGAACAACCATGGCGTCGCGGACCGGGCGCGCGAGGGCGAGGTCCGCACGACGGAAGTTCCGTTCAGGACCACGGACGCCGAAGCTCAGATCGTCGCGGTACGGCAGGGTGTCGGGATCACGATGCTGCCATGCTTTGTCGGAGATCCCGACCCGCTGCTGGTCAGGGTGCCGGGCTCCGACCTGCGAATGCACGGCACGCTCTGGCTCCTGACGCAAGGCGAAACGCGCAAGACGAAGCGCGTGCGGCTCTTCACGGATTTCATTTCCCGCAGGCTCGCTGCCTACGGGCCCCTTCTCGCGGGATCGACCTCTTACGACGAACAGGCGGCGGGCCGTCAAATCGGCGGACCGTAACCGATTGCAGATCGGGGCGCGATCGATCGAAAACTGGTGATGTGGCGGGTCTTCGTTGAATATTGCCGGCAGAGCTGGGCGGGTTCTGGACGTCATGTCGGCCCGACGCCGACCGCAGGGCCTTCCATGACCTGCCGGCGCATGCGGCCGCGCCACGTCACGGCCGAACATGGTGCGCCGGCGCACAGCCCCTGTCGAGAAATCGGCACATCCCGTCGGAACGTGGGCGACCTTAGCTATTGCGGACCGAGCCGGCCGGCGGCAGCACCCGCCGGCCTCGCTTTCAACAACGATCCGGAGGACTGTCATGAATTATGCCATCATCGGTGCCGGTGCCGTCGGCGAGGCCCTCGCGAGAGCGTTCGCTCGCAAAGACATCGAAGTCGCCGTGGCGAGCAGGCGGGCGCCCGAAGCGCTCGCGCCGCTCACCAAAGCGATCGGGCCGACCATCATGGCCAAATCGCTGGAGGATGCACTCGAGGCCGACATCGTCATCTTGGCCGTTCCCTTCTGGTCGCACCGGGATGTCGCGAAGGCCGCTGCGAGTTGGCAGGGCAAGATCATCGTCGACGCAACCAATGCCTACGGCGTCGATCCGAAAGAACTGGGCGACCTTCCTTCCTCGGTGGTGGTGTCTCGTTCTTTCGCCGGCGCGAGACTCGTGAAGGCGTTCAACCACCTTCCCGCAAGGCTCCTGGCCGAAGATCCGGACGTCAAAGGCGGCCGGCGGGTCGTCTTCCTGTCGAGCGACGACGAGGGGGCCATCGCCCCGGTCGCGGCCCTGGCCGAACGACTCGGATTCGCGCCGGTCAAGCTCGGCGGGCTCGAACAGGGCGGTCTGCTCGTCCAAGCGCGGGGAAGTACCTGGGCTCCGCTGATCTTCCAGGATCTCGTCAGCTTCAAGTAGAAGCGAGTGACGAACACGCGGGGCGAGGACCGTTCCTCTTGTGTGATCCATCGCTCCGCGTTTGTTCGAATCCCGAGGCATTCAGCCCAAATGCCGGGTCTCGCCCCCGCCGAGCCGTCCAAGCAGACAGCCCGGCCCCCAAGCAGCCGCGCCCTCCATTCCGAGCCACTACGCCGGTTCGTGACAGCAGAAACAGAGCTTGTTGCCGTCGGGGTCGCGCACATAGGCGCCGTAGTAATCCGGATGGTACCAGGGCCGGAGGGCGGGACGGCCTTCGTCGCCGCCGCCGAGGGCCAAGGCCCTGGCAAAGCTTCGGTCGACGGCGCCGCGGGACGGTGCCAGCAGTGCCGTCATCTGTCCGTTTCCCGGTCCGGCGGGCTGGCCATCGAACGGCCGGCCGACGAGAAGCAGCGGCCTCGGCTTCCCGGGCTCCATCCAGCCGGCCCAGGATTTAGCGTCTTCCCTGAACTTCAGGACGTAGCCGAGTTCTTCCATCACGGCGCCGTAGAACGCGAAAGCACGCGGAAAATCGTTCGTACCGATGTGGACATGCGACAGCATGGGGGGCCCTCGGACCTGCTTCAAGTGCGGTGAAGGAGACGCAAGATCCGCCGCGAAAGCACGGCTTGCAAGCCTGGCCTAAAGCCCTTGCACTCGCGACCCGCGGGGTTCAGCATCGCGCCGGTTCGGACCCGTCCGACGTCTCGCGGCGTGTGACCGTCTCGCGTCCGACGATAGGTCGGCGCGTCGGGTGTGAAGAGTTGGATGCGTCTCATGAAGTGCAGGCTCGAAGTCGATTGTACTCCGCTCGAAGCGCGTCAGTTCTTCGGCCTGCCTGACGTCCAACCCTTGCAGGCCACCATCATGGCCGAGGTCGAGAAGAAGATGCTGTCGGAGATGGAGCGCTTCTCGCCGGAAAGCGTGCTGAAAAGCTGGCTCTCGATGTTCACCCAGTCGCCCGAACAGCTTCAGGAGGCCTTTGCCAGGATGATGTCGACGGGGTTGAACCGCAGCAAACCCTGAAGGCTCGATCGAACCGGCGGCTTGCGTCGACTGACCGATCCGGGCAAACAATCGGCCTGCGCGTGGGCTCGAGGAGACCGGGATGGGTGCGAGGCTCTTGCTGGTCGCGGTTTTGGCCGGTGCTCTCCCGAACGTCGTCGAGGCTGCCGATGCGCCGGCCCCCGTACCGGCGACCGCTCCGCTTCCGTTGATGACCTCGGCGCCGCTGCCTTCGATGGCGCTCGACCCGCAAGTGCCGGAATCGCTCTACCACGGTCTTTACATCGGCACCGAGGTGTTCGGGGTCGCCGGCCATGGCATCAAGGGCGGCGTCGGCGGGGACGTGTTCGCCGGCTACGACCGCGTCCTCGACAACGACGTCCTCGTCGGCTTCCAGGGGACGACCGGCTATGCACCGTCGATCCTCGGACGACCCGGCCTGAAGGGCTTCGATTTCGGCGAGGCCAGCGCCAGGGTCGGCTATGCGATGGGCCGCTTCACCCCGTTCGTGACGGCGGGCCTCGTCGTGGCGCGGCCGGTGACGGGCGGAGGACTGGCGTCGAACAACACCGATTCCTTCAACGATCTCCTGAATGGCTCTTCCAACCTCATCGCGGCGCCGCGGATCGGCGCCGGCGTCGCGTACGCGCTGACCAGCAACACGAGCGTGGCCTTCGGCGTATCGGTCGGCCGCGGCGCGGCCGCGGCATGGCCCTGATCGGTTCCGTCAGAAATGGCTGAACGATCCGCGATCGAACGGGCGAACCGCGCCATCGGCGTCGCGAAACACCGCCGGGTCCTCGCCTGAAACGACGCGGCCGACACGCGTGACCGGCACGCCGGCGCTCCGGGCCGCGGCTTCGAAGCCGTCCGCCCCGGCTTCGGGCACGGTGGCCAGGATTTCGTAGTCGTCGCCGCCCGTGACGGCGACGTCGAAGCTCGCCTGGTCGGCTTCGATGGCCAGGAGTGCCGCACGCGAGAGCGGCACGGCCGCGAGATCGACCTCGGCCGAGACGCCCGAGGCTCGCATCATCTTGCGGATGTCTCCCACGAAGCCATCGGAGACATCCATGGCGCCTGAAGCATGGGCCAGCAGAGCCGGGCGCAAGGCGAGCCGCGGCTGCGGATGGAGGTAGCGTTCGAGAAGATAGCCTTGGCCGGGTGGCGGTTCGCGCTCCGCGAGCCGGAGCTTCAGGCCGAGTGCCGCGTCCCCGATCGTCCCCGACACATAGATGCGGTCACCCGGCGCGGCGCCGGTGCGCGGCACCATCCGGCCCTCCGGAACGTGGCCGAACGCCGTGATCGAGAGAGTGAGCGGCCCCGGGATCCTGACGGTGTCGCCGCCGATGAGCGGGCACTTGTAATAGGTCGCGTCCTCCCCGAGTCCGCGGGCGAAGCTTTCGAGCCAGTCCGAGTCGAGGTCCGAGGGCAGCGCCAGCGTCAGGGTGAAGCCGAGCGGCTCCGCGGCCTTCGCGGCGAGATCCGACAGGTTCACCCGCAGGGCCTTGCGGGCGATGGAATCGGGCGGATCGACGGCGAAGAAGTGAACGCCGGCCACCAGCGCATCGACCGTGACGACGAGGTCGCGGCCGAGCGGCGGCGTGATCAGGGCCGCGTCGTCGCGCAGACCGAGCCCTCCGGGCCCAGCGATCGGCGCGAAGTAGCGCGCGATCAGGCCGTCCTCGTCGATGGGCTCAGTCATGGTGTCGCCACTTCATCGTGGATTGCAAACGGACGGATCGAGGCTCGTCGCACGAGATGTCGGTCATGACAATCCAGGTTGCATGGCCAGGAGTCAGAACCGGCGCATCCTGCCGCTTGGCCTGCTCGCTCTTTCAGGTTGGTGAGTGTCCGACAACAGCTGACACACTTCGATCCGACAGTCACATTGCACAGGTCTGGCTCAGCTTATGCTAAGCAGACTCTCAAAAGTCTCCTTACAGTTAAGGTTCGAAGCAGCATTGATTTTGCTTCGAAAAAGCCAAAACAATCGTGGCTTTCGCCACGCAAGGCTGCTTAGCCGATGCCGTCGACCGAGCCCCGTGATGCTGCAGATCCTCTCGTCCCCGTTCCGCAACGTCCTGGCCGGCATCCTGTTCATGCTGGCCGTCTCGGTGGCCGCGACCCTCGCCTATATCGGGCACGGGTGGAGCGTCGGGGATGCCATCTACATGGTGGTGCTCACGGTCTACACCGTGGGATTCGACGAGGTCCGGCCGATCGACACGGCGGCGTTGCGGGCCATCACGATCACGCTCATCGTGACCGGCTGTACCGGCATGATCTTCCTGACCGGTAGCCTGATCCAGCTCATCACGGTCAGCCAGTTCCAAGCGTTCTTCGGGGTCCGGCGCATGCAGAGAGACATCGACCAGCTGAGCGGCCATATCATCATCTGCGGCTACGGGCGGATCGGCCAAAGCCTCGCGCTCGATCTAGAAGCCGGCGCCAGCGCCTTCGTGGTGGTGGACCGCGGCGAGAGCCGTCTCGCCGCGGCGCGGGCGCTCGGCTTCCTCACGATCGAGGGGGATGCGACCGACGAGGACGTGTTGAAACTCGCCGGGGTCACGCGCGCCCGGGCTCTCACCACGGTGCTGCCCGACGATGCCGCGAACGTCTTCATCACCTTGAGTGCCAGAAGCCTCAACAAGGACCTCACGATCATCGCGCGCGGCGAGATCCCCTCGACGGAGCGCAAGCTCATCCAGGCCGGCGCGGACCGGGTCGTGCTGCCGACCCACATCGGGGCCGAACGCATCGCCGAGATCCTGCTGTTCAAGGATATGGGCAGCCTGCGCGAGAGCGAAAAGATGGAGAAGATCAGCCGGGAACTCGGCCGGCTCGGCCTCGATGTCGAGATCATCGCGGCCGCGAAGGGCAGCCGTGCCGTCGGCGCCTCGATCGGCGAGATCGAGCGCCTGGCCGCGGGTGCGTTCATGATCGTGGCGATCGAGCAGAAGGACAGTTCCGCCATCTTCCAGCCGCCGACCACCATGGTGGTCGAAGCCGGCAACGGGGTGGCGGTGGTGGGCCGGCCGACGCGGGCCGCCGCCATGGAGGCCATCTTCATGCCCTCCGCGGCCCGGAGCGGCGCCGCGTGACCGAAGCCTCAGGAAGCGGTGACGTCGACGAAGCGACCGTCCGAGCGTTGGCCTGACAGGCGAGTGGCGGGCTCGGTCCAGGGGGCCGATCGCGCCTGGACGACATCATGCCCGAGCGGCTTCCGCGAGCGCCGGGGCGAAGTGCCGTAGGAACTCCTCGCGCGGCGTCTGCCCCATGTCGACGGCTTTCGCGTTCCCGCCCGCGATGACCGTGACGTCCTCGATGCCGATCACCTTCAGGATCAGTCGCAGATATGCGGTCGCAAGGTCGCGGTCACGAATAGGCGAGCCTTCCGTGTAGACCCCGCCAGATGCCATCAGGATCGTGCACTTCTTGCCATGGACGAGGCCTTCGCCTGAGAGGCCGAGCGTCATGCCCTTGCGGACGATATGGTCGATGTAGGCCTTCAGCACTGCTGGAATGTTGTAGTTGTAGACCGGCGTTCCGATGGCGATGTGGTCTGCCGCAAGCATTTCGGCCACGAGTTCATCCGACAGGCGCAGCAGGTCCTTCATCTCAGCGGAGTGCTGTTCGGGCGGCGTGAAATAGGCGCCGAGCCACGGCAGCGTGACGAAGGGCAGATCGCTGGTCATGAGGTCCCGTTCGACCACTCGGCCTTCGGGATTGTTCATCATCCAGTGGTCGACGAATTGCCTGGTGAGGCCACGCGAGATCGAGTGTTCACCGCGAGGGCTCGCCTCGACGACGAGAAGGGTGGGCATGGGCAAGCTCCGGGTGGTGGCGTCGCTTGGACGAACCGCTTGGCGCGGGCGATCGCGTTTCGATAAGCTAAGGCCTGCCATCTCTCTCCGAAACCGATCATAATGTGATGTTATCTATCGTTATTGGAGATGATGATGATCGGTGCTCTTACGCTGGACCAGCTCCGCGTCCTGGTGACGATCAGCGACGCCGGGAGTTTCTCGGCTGCAGGGCGGTCGCTTGGTCGGGTACAATCCGCGATCAGTCAGGCGGTAGGGGCGCTGGAGGAGACACACGGGGTCGAACTCTTCGATCGTCGAAGGCACAAGCCGACGTTGACGCCTGTGGGCCAAGTGCTGGTCGATCAGGCCCGCATGATCCTCGCGAGTGCGGAGCGCTTCAAGGCGATCGCGGCGGGAACCCGGACGGGTCTGGAGCCGTCGTTGACCCTGGCCATCGATCCCCTGGTTCCGACCGAGCCGCTGATCGACAGCCTCCGCGCGCTCCGCGTCACCTTCCCGGATCTGCCTGTCTCGTTTTGCACGGAAGGGGTGGGGGGCGCCGAGCGGCGCCTCCGCGATGGCTCCGCGTCGCTGGCCTTCTGCCTGATGCTGCCATCGGTGCCCGACGACCTGATGGCCTATCCCGTCATGGATCTGCAACTCCTGCCCGTGGCCGCGATCGGCCACCCGCTCGTGGACCTCGGGCGCAGGCTGGACCGAGCAGATCTCGAGCACCACGTGCAACTGGTGCTGTCGGATGCCGTCGGCGCAGACGGCCCGAACTACGGCGTGATCGGCAACCGTGTCTGGCGCTTCGTCGACCTCGGACGTCGGCTCGATTTCCTGCTCGCGGGTTTCGGCTGGTGCAAGATGCCTCCCTATGTCGTCGAACCCTATCTGGCAGACGGCAGGCTGGCGAGGCTGGACATTTCAGACGAGAGCATCGCCCCCACGGGCGCATTGCGGGTGCACGCCGCGCATGTCCGGGATCGGCCGCTGGGCCGGGCAGGGAACTGGCTTCTCGACGATCTGCGACACCGGCTCACCATGTCGGCCTGCGGGTGATGCCCGTGAGCGCGAAGGCTCGAAAAGCCCTTCGCACATCGTCCCAGACCTTGCCAAGCTGGCCAATGAGGCACTTCGGTTTGCGGCGAGCACGGCGCGCATTCGAAACCGTTGCCGTTCCGACCGTCCGATCCCGTCATCGCAAAAGCGTCGTCTATTCAAGCCCGAGCAAGTGCAGTAATCATCCTCGACAGCCCCGTCATCCCTTGAGTGCCATGAACCGTTATGAGCGCCGCCCCGTCGCGGCTACCGAGGCCGAGGTCGCGTTCGGCGACGGCGAGTTCCGCGTGGTTCGTCCCGGGACTTTCGTGCGCTGCGGCGTCACCGGTACGCCGATCCCGCTCGACGATCTCAGGTACTGGAGCGTCGAACGGCAGGAAGCCTACGTCAATCCGCAGGCCTCGCTCAGCCGGTTCGCGGGTCGGGACGCGCCCTGACGAGATCGTCGAGGAGGCGTTCCAGCGGCGCCGCGTCGACGAAGCGCAGGGTCACGGGCAGGACGGCGGCCGGAAAGCCCTCGGGTAACCTGACGATGTCCTTCTCCGTCGTCACGAGACGGGACTCCGTTTCGGCTGCGGCCCGCAGAAGAGCATTCCTGTCGTGCTCCGTGAACGCGTGGTGGTCGGGAAAGCCGAGCCGCCCGGCGAGATCGAGTCCGCAGCCCGTCAGGGTCTCGAAAAACTTTTCCGGCCGGCCGATGCCGGAAAACCCGAGAAGCCGGCGGTTCCGCAGAGCCGCGACGGCATCCGCATCGGGTTCGAGACCGCCGCGCAGCACGCCGATGCCGTGTGCGATGGCCTCTGCCGCGAGGACCTCGCCGGCCGAGCCGGCGCCGATCACGGCGAGGAGCGTCGTCGACGGCCATTGCCGCGACAGCGGTGCCCGAAGGGGCCCGGCCGGAAGGCAGAAACCGTTGCCGACACCAGCGGCTCCATCCACGGCCACGAGACTCGCGTCCTTGCCGAGGCTGGGGTTCTGGAACCCGTCATCCATGACAACCACCGTGGCGCCCGCCGCGACCGCGGCCAGGGCGGCGGCGACGCGGTCGTCCGAGACGTAACAGGGCGCCGCCCGGGCCAGGAGCAGCGGCTCATCGCCGACGTCTTCGGCCAAGTCACGGCTCGGTTCGACGCGCGTCACGGTCCTCTTCGTACCGCGCACCCTACGCCGCCCGTAGCCGCGCGACACGAAGGCTGGGCGATGGCCGCGGGCCACGAGCCTCCTTGCGACCGCTATGGCGGTCGGGGTCTTGCCGGCGCCGCCGACGACGAAATTGCCGATGCAGAGGACCGGGACCCCGATCCTGGCTCCCGCCCAGGCCATGCGGCGCGCCGTGATCGCGCCATAGATGGCTCCGACCGGCGCGAGCGCCAGGGCCGCGGGACCCGCTTCGCGCCACCAGAAGCGGGGCGCCGCGACGCTCAATCCACGGTCTCCGCGACCCGTGGCAGCAGCCAGGGACCGAGCGCCGCGAGGGTGCGGGCCGTGGCACCCGCCTGGTCGGTCACGATCCCGGCCGAAGCCCTGGCCATGGCGTCTCGACGCTTGGGATCGTTCAGCAGGGTCGAGAGAATGTCGGCCAGCTGTTCCGGATCGCTGGCCGAGACGGCACCGCCGGCCTGGTCGAGGGTCGCGTAGATGTCGGTGAAGTTGCCGGTATGCGGGCCGTGCAGGAGGGCGCAGCCGAGCTTGGCAGGTTCGATGGGGTTCTGGCCGCCCCCGGGGGGAAGCAGGGATTTGCCGACGAAGACGACGTTGGACAGGCGGTAGAAGAGCCCGAGTTCGCCCAACGTGTCGGCCACCAGCACCTCGGTGCCGGGCAGGATCGGCTCGCCTCCGGATCTTTGCGCCACGACGGTGCCTTGCCGCCGCGCGGCTTCGACCAGCGCGGCGCCGCGGTCCGGCTGCCGGGGGACGATGACGGTGAGGATGTCCGAATGCCGGAGCTTCAGGCGAGCATGGGTGTCGAACAGCGCCGCTTCCTCGTCGGCGTGGGTCGACGCCGCGACCCAGACGGGCCGGTCACCGATCCGCTCGACCATCGTCGCGAGTGCCGCAGGATCGGCGGCGGGCGGCGGCACGTCGAACTTGAGATGGCCCGTGACCGACACCCCGCGGCAGCCGAGGCGCTGGAACCGCGCCGCATCCTCCGCGGTCTGGCAGAGGCAGAGGTCGACGTGACTCAACAGCGTACCGATGAAGCGCCGCGCGCGTGTCCAGCGCCGGGTCGATCGCTCCGAAATGCGGGCATTGACGAGCGCGAGGCCGATGCCGGCGCGGCCGACCTCGTGCATGAGGTTCGGCCAGAGCTCCGACTCGGCGAGCAAGACGAGGTCCGGTCTCCAATGGCCGAGGAAACGCCGCACCGCTCCCGGCAGATCCAGCGGGACGAACTGGTGCATGACTCCGGACGGCAGACGGGCCGCCATGACCCGGGCGGAATTCACGGTGCCGGTGGTGACCAGCACCTGCCAGCCACGATCGGCCAGGCTTTCGACGAGCGGCAGCAGCGAGACACCCTCGCCGACGCTGGCGCCGTGCAGCCAGACGAGCCGGCCCGGAGGCCGCGATCCACCGGCGATGCCGAGCCGTTCGCCGAGGCGCGCCGGGTCTTCCTTGCCGCGGGCAAGCCGCCAGGCGAGGAAGCGCCGGCCCGTGGGTTCGATCAGGGCGGTCGCGGCCCGGTAAGCCGAGAACAGCAAGGACATCATGGTGCGTCCCGCGCTGGCGCGTCCCGCG
>CAXTME010000102.1:0-16729 GCA_964245215.1 uncultured Lichenihabitans sp. | reverse complement strand
TCGGCGATCAGTTGCGCCAAGCCTGCCGTGAAGGCCGGCCCGTCGCCCTCGGGTACGAGCAGGCCGGTCGTCCCGTCATCCACCACGCTCGCGATGCCCCCGCAGTTCATGGCCAGGACCGGGAGGCCGGTCGCCTGGGCTTCCAAAAATGCGATGCCGTAGGCTTCGCCGAAACCAGGCCAGACGTAAAGGTCGGCCGAGGCCAGGAGTGTCGCAATCTCGTCCGGGGGCATCTCCCCCGCCCAGGTCAGTCTCTCGGCCGGAATGTCGCCGAACAGGCGTTCGACCGCGGCGCGCTCCGGCCCGTCGCCGACGATCGTGAGATGCCACGGCACGCCGGTGGGAAGCCCCGAAATCGCCTCGGCCAGGCACGCGTAAGACCGTGTCTTGTCGCCCGACCGCATCATGGCGACCGTCACGAGGTCCATGCGGCCCGAGCCGCGCGTCCGGCGCTGCGCGGCGCCGAAAGGGCCGGCGTCGAGGAAGGGAGGCAGCATGGCGATAGCCTCGGGAGCGGCGAGGCCCGCCAGCCCTTCGGCATCCCGCGTCGTGAAGCAGATGTGCAGCGCCGCAGCCCTGATGGAGGCCTCGTTGACGTCGTGCCACCTCGCCCAGGGACCGGCAGCGCGTTTGCCCGCATGGGAGGCTTCTGCCGTCACGTAGGTCATCCCGAACCGCGCCGCCACCTTGGCGCCGATCAGGTCTGGAGCCTTGTAGTAGGAATGGTAGGTGAACCAGACGTCGGGAGGCCCGCTCGGCGCATCCTGCCAATCTGCGATCAGCCCTTCGACCTCGTGCAGGGCGGCCGCCTCGAGTTTGCGCATCGCATCGGGGTCCGGTGATGGCAGGAAGCTGCGGAACCCCGAGGCCATTGCCACGTCGTGGCCACCTGCTCGCAGCGCCGCGATCAGCATCCGCGCCATCTGCCGGTCCCCCGAAGGCACCGGGTGGTCCGGTGACTTCAGGGGTGCATAGAAGCCGATGCGCAAGCGTGGCTACGACGAATAGGGGTCAGAAGCGTCGCGCAACCCGTCTCCCATGAAGTTGAACGCGAGGATCACGCAGATGACCGGCACCACCGGGAGCAGGAGCCAGGGATAAAGCACCACCACGTTCATGTTCTGTGCTTCGTTCAGCATCACGCCCCAGGACACGATGGGGGGCCGGAGGCCGAGACCGAGGAAGGACAGGGCCGTCTCGGCCAGGATCATGGCCGGGATCGTGATGGTGGCCGAAGCGATCAGATGGCTGATGAAGCCGGGGATGAGGTGGCGCAGCAGGATGCGCGGCGTCCGGGCCCCCATCAATTGCGCGGCCAGGATATAGTCTTCCTCGCGCAACGAGAAGAGCTTGGCCCGCACGGCGCGGGCGAGCCCCGTCCAATCCATCATGCCGAGGATCACCGTGATGCCGAAATAGACCAGGATGGGGCTCCAGGACGCCGGCATGACGGCGGCCAGCGCGAGGAAGATCGGAATATGCGGGATCGAGTGGATGATCTCGATCAGGCGCTGGCTCAGGAGGTCGAAGATCCCGCCGTAATAACCCGCCAATCCTCCGATCGTGATGCCGAGGCAGAAACTGATCGTGATGCCGATGATGCCGACGGTGAGCGAGATGCGCGCTCCGTAGATGATGCGTGACAGGAGATCGCGTCCGAGGCGATCGGACCCGAAAAGGAAGAATGGCGACTTGCCGTCCGGACACACGAGATGCAAGTCGGCAGGGATCAAGCCCCAGAAGTTGTAGGGATCGCCATGGCAGAAGAAACGCAGCCGATGCACCTGCTGCCGATCCACTCTGTATTCGCGCTTCAGGTTGTCCATGTTGAGGTTGTAGTGGAGGCCATACACGTAAGGCCCGACGAGCTTACCGTCGTGGAACAGATGTAGGGTCTGGGGTGGCGCACGGATGAAGTCTGTATCCCGCGTGTTCTGCTCATAGGGCGCCAGAAACTCGGAGATCGGGATCGTACCGTAGACGAGAATGAGGAAGACGCTGGAGATCACGGCCAGCCGGTGCCGCTTGAACTTCCACCACATCAGCCGCCATTGCGACGCGAAATAGATCCGCTCCTGCTGCGGCGTCAGCTTGGCGACCGCCTGAACGTCGAAGGGCTTGTCGGAGACGAAGTGGGCCAGGGGTGCCCCTGTGGCCGGGATGGCGACGGGCAGGTTCACTTGGTGGCTCCTCCCTGCATGCGGATACGCGGATCGAGCAAGGCCAGCGCCACGTCGGACACGAGCACGCCGATCGTGGTCAAGGTGGCGAGCAACATGAGGAACGAGCCCGCGAGATAGATGTCCTGGTTCTGCAGCGCCCGGATCAGCAATGGCCCGGTAGTCTGCAGCGACAGGACGATGGCCACCAGTTCCCCACCGGATATCACCGAGGGCAGCACCGATCCGATGTCCGAGATGAAGAAATTGAGCGACATGCGGAACGGGTACTTGAAGAGGACCTTCATCGGGTGAAGTCCCTTGGCCCGTGCCGTCACCACGTATTGCTTGTGCAATTCCTCTAGGAGATTGGCTCGTACGGCCCTGATCATGCTGCCCGTGCCGGCCGTGCCAATGATGACGACCGGGATCCAGAGGTGGCTCAGGATCGAGGTGACCTTCGCCCAGCTGAACGGCTGGTCGAAATATTTCGGATCCATCAATCCGCCGATCGACAGGCCGAACCACGTATTGGCGAAATAGAGGAAGATGAGAGCCAGCAAGAAATGCGGGATGGCCAGACCCAGCAACCCCAGTGTGGTCAAGCCATAATCGGCCCACGAATATTGGTGAGTGGCCGAGTAGATGCCGATGGGAAAGGCGACCAGCCAGGTAAACACGATCGTGGCGAAAGACAGAAGGATCGTCAGGAAGACCCGATCGCCGACCACTTTATTGACCGGCATCTGATATTCGAACGAATAGCCGAAATCGCCGTGCAAGAACCCTCCGACCCACAGAAAGTAGCGTTCGACTGCAGGCTTGTCGAAGCCATATTCCGCTTTCATGAACTCGATTCGGGCCGTATCGACCTTCTCGCCCTGCGCCTGCATCTCCGAAACGAGATTGCTGAAGTAATCCGTAGGCGAGAGGTTCATGACCGTGAAGATGAGCGCACTCGTCACGAGCAGCGTCGGGATCATGATCAGCACGCGCCGGACCAGATAGTTCAGCATGGTGCGCTGCTCCCGCCTGTTCTCATGGCCTCAACTTTTCGGCTTGTCGGCGTAGAAGAACGTGTCCGGCATGTAGATCCCAAAGAAAGAACTGGGTTCGAAGGAGAACAGCCCGGCTTCGGGAACGTTCCGCATGCGCTTCGAGATCACCACCGGTTGCCGGGTGCCGTTCACGATGCCGATGCTGAAGACCTGGTCGGCGTTGATCTCGAGCATCTTGGTCCAGACATCGCGTTGCTCATCCGCATTCGATGAGTGTCGCCAGTCGTGATAGAGGTCCAGCAAGGTCTTGGCTTCGGGCAGGTCGATCGCTTCTCCCTCGTGACCCGACGATTGCGTGTAGAGACCCCAGCGCGGCCACTGATATTGCGAATCGGTGGTCGGAGCCAGGTCGGACGGTTCGAATTCGGCCGTCGGCACGGCGTTGTCGATGCCGCGGTCGATCGACATGATCGTGTCGCCGCTGGCGATACGCTGGCGGAAAATGTCGAGATGCGACGGATGCGCGAAGGTGCGAAGCCCGAGCTTGGCCCAATCCGCCGACACGAGTTCCAGGATGTCGGTGAAAAGCTGGTTCTCTCCGGATGTTTCCACCGTGATCTCGGCCCGGCGCCCGTCGGGCAAGAGGCGCGTGCCGTCGCTGTCGCGTTTGGAGAGACCTGCCTCGTCGAGCAGCGCATTCGCCTTGGCGAGGTCGAATTCCGTGTAGTCGGTGGCGAAGCTCGGCTTGAAGAGGGGACTTTGCGGCAGCACCGTGTCGCCGCTCTCGCGGGCCAGACCGAAGAAGATCACGTTGTTGATGTCGTGCCGGTTGATCCCGATCGACAAGGCGCGGCGGAACCGGACGTCGCGCATCAGAGCCCGCCATACGGGGTCCTTCGCGGTCAGGTTCGGATACAAAGCCGCAAAGGCGCCCTGACCCAGCTCCCAGAGTCGAGCCGTGTAATCGTTCTTTCGCTCGCCGGCCTTGAGGAACGTGTAGTCCTCGAAGTTGAGGTAACGGGCCTGGAGATCCGTCTCGCCGGCCGCTACCTTGGCCGGAATGAGGTTCGTAGTTCCGAGCGTCATCGTCGCATGGTCGAAATAGGGCAGTTGGTGCCCCGCCGTGTCGACGCGGTGGAAATACGGGTTGCGGTCGAAGCGGAACAATTCGGCCGGAGGTGCCGTGTGATTGACCCACGGGTCGAGCGTCGGCAGATCGGGGTTCTCCGGACGGTACTGTCGAGATTTCCTCTCGTGCAATGCGGCCCAGTTCGGCACTTTGGCGGCCTTGACCAATTTGGCCAGTTCCGTCTTGTCCGCGTAGGTGGCGTTGTACTGCTTCAGGTAGTGCGCCGGCATGAAGATGAAGATCGGCTGGGCTGCGGCGATCGCCGCGACGAAGCCGGGGTTCGGTTGATCCCAGCTGTAGCGCACGGTCAGCGGGTCGAGCACCTCGAACTTCGGCGGCTTTCCGGCGGCCAGCAGGGCCAGATTCGGGCCCGAAGGTGACAGCTTCGCGTTGTTGGCGACGTCGTCCCAGTAGTAGCGGAAGTCTTCGGCCGTGAACGGTTCGCCGTCCGACCACTTGTGGCCCTCGCGCAAGTGCAAGGTGAAGACCTTGTCGTCCTGGTTTTCGAGGCTCTGCAGGATATCCGGCACGAGATTGAGCTTGTCGTCGAACACCACGAGACGCGTGTAGGAATAGACCGTCATCATGCGCAGGTCGCGCTGGTCGCCCATGAGCATCCGCCAGGTCCCGCCGGGCTTCCCCGTCTCGCGTCCCATGGCGTTGAGGTCGATGACCCGAGGCACCTTGGGCAGACGGTCGGCCACGGGTGCCAGCTTGCCGGCCGCGACATCGGCTTCGAAGAAAGGGGTCTCGACCGCAGGCATCGCGGCGGCAGGCATCGCGGCGGCAGGTTCCGCGGCGGCAGGTTCCGCGGCGACGGGCGCGGCAGGCGGAGTCTCGTCGGCGCGCACCTGCCCGAGGGACAGCGCGGTGAGAAGACCGAGGAGCGCCAGCAACCTTCTCAAGCGATCAACTCCCTCCTGTCTACGGTAGGCCGGGCAAGGACGAAATGGCCCTCGCCGAGGTCCAGCGGGACGAGACTGGCCGGGTCCCCCTCGTCCCGGAAGCGCGGGGCCCACTGCTCGGGGTCGGACGCGCTGCCATGGGCGATGAGGTTGAGGTCGAGAGGTCGGTCGAGGTCCGGGTAAGGCACGGCGCGCATCAGCGACTGCGTGTAGGAATGCACAGGCTTGCTGAAGAGGAGATGGCGGGGAGCGATCTCGACGATGCGGCCGTGCGCCAGAACCGCGATCCGGTCCGCGATATAATCGACCACCGCCAGATTATGCGAGATGAACAGGTAGGTGAGACCGAGCTCTTTCTTGAGGTCCTTCAGCAGGTTCAGCACCTGGGCCTGAACCGAGACGTCGAGGGCCGAGACGGGCTCGTCGCAGATGATCAGGTCCGGATTCATGGCCAGCGTCCGGGCGATGGAAATGCGCTGTCGTTGCCCACCCGAGAAACTATGGGGGTAGCGGTTGAGAAAACGCCGGTCGAGCCCGACGGCCGCCATCAGGTCGCCCACGCGTTTCAGCTGTTCGGCCGGGTCCCCGATACCGTGGATTTCCAGAGGTTCGCGGATGATGTTGAGCACCGTCATGCGGGGCGACAGCGAACTCACGGGATCCTGGAAGATCATCTGCAAGCGCGGCCGGAAGTCCCGCAGGGCCTGTCCCTTGAGGGCCAGGACATCGATTTCGCGGATCCCGTCGTTGTAGATGATGGAGCCCCGGTCGGGCTTCATGGCGCGCATGATCAGCTTGCTCAAGCTGGTCTTCCCGCAGCCGCTTTCGCCGACGAGGCCGAGACATTCGCCGCGCTTGATGTCGAAGCTCACGTCGTCGACCGCCACGACGCTTTCGCGCCGGGTGCTGAGAAAGCCGCCTCTCTTGACCTTGTAGGACTTTCGCAGGTTCTGGAGGCTGAGCAGGGGAGCGTTCTGCTGCATCGGTCCGCCGCGCCGAAGGGTGGCGAGAGCCGACAGGTTCTGCCCGCTCTCGCGCAGCGCCACGAGCCGCTCGCCGCGGCCCATGTCGAAATGGGGAAGCGCCTTCAAGAGCGCCTTGAGATAGGGGTGCTGCGGGCGCCGGAAGATGTCCGACGCCGTGCCGGCCTCGGTGATCTCGCCGTGGTAGACCACCACCACCTCGTCGGCCATGTTGGCCACCACGCCGAGGTCGTGAGTGATCATCAGGATCGCCATGCCGAGTTCCTGCTGGAGCTCGCGCATGAGGTTCAGAACCTGCGCCTGGATCGTGACGTCGAGGGCGGTCGTGGGCTCGTCGGCGATCAGCAGGGCCGGGCGGCAGATCAGCGCCATCGCCAGCATGGCCCGCTGCCGCAAGCCGCCCGACAGTTCGAACGGATACATCTTGTAGGCGCGCTTCGGGTTCTTGAAGCCGACGAGACCAAGCATGTGCTCGACTTCGTCGTGCTGCTCGCCCTTGGTCACTTTGCGGTGCAGAACCAGCGCCTCGCGGATCTGGTTGCCGATGCTGTGGACCGGCGAGAGCGAGGACATCGGCTCCTGGAAGATCATGCCGATGCGACCACCGCGCAACGCCCTGATCTCCGGCCCGTCCCGTCGCAGACTCGCGATGTCGACCGGCGCCTCGTGGCTGCGGGGGTCCGCGAACATGATCCGTCCGCCCAGGACCAGGCCGTTACGGGGCAGTAGGCCCATCACGCATTGGGAAATGACCGTCTTGCCGGACCCGGACTCGCCGACCAACGCCACCGTTTTCCCGGCCGGCACCCGAAAGCTGACACCCTTCACGACTTCCGCGGCGCCGCCCTGCATGGCGAAGCCGATGCGAAGGTCCTCGACACGCAGAATGTCGGGTGAGGCTGTCAGGGCAGGGGTCGTCGGAATGGAATGCTCCCGAGAATGAGACGCCGCAGAGACGGTCAGAAGAAGCTTAGAGGGGAAGATGCCGTCGCGCTAACCAATTTTGATGCGTTTCGCCGCCATCCCTAGCGCCCGAGCGTGACAGCGACGCCTCATGCCTCGGGTTCTGGCAGCTTACGCTTGAGATCGCGGGCCGCCATGGCATAGCCGCCGGCCGCGCCGTCGACGAAGTGGATGTGATCGGAGCGCATCGCCGAGGGAACCATGCAGGTCACCAGCGCGGTGGATTGGCGGTGCAGGCCGTAGACCACCGACCCGGCCCGTTCCGCCTCGTCGAGGCGACGCGCGATGGCGTCGACCGTCTCGGGCGCGCAATCGATCGTCATCATCAGGCCGTCGTCGAATTTCTTGATGTCCGAGTTTTCGACGAGTTGCCGCCTGTAGGTTTCGGACGAGAAGCCGCGGATCTTGATGCCGTTCCAGAGGACGAGGTCGGCCCAGAAGGTCAGGGCCGCCACCATCAACCGGCTGAGCAGGAGCGACTTGCCGGCCCGGCGCTGCAGGCGGGCCTCGAGATCGAACCCCTGTGGGGGCCAGTGAAGCTCGGGCCCGGCCGCCGGGAGTGGGTGGCCGGCCCGCGGCTGCTGTCGCGCCATGGCCAGAACGTCGGCCACGGCCTCGGCGAAGGCCCGTTCGGAGGCTCCCCTGATCGGCTTGACGATCACCGAAAGGATGCTGCCCTGGGCGGCCGGAATATTCTTGAAGCGGCACGACAGGCCCGAGAGGTCCGGCCGCGCGCCGGCAGGCGCCGCGGGCAGGATCAATCGCCCGGCCTTCATCTCGCGTTCGGCCCAGTCGCGGCCTCCGCCGGTGAACATGGCATAGTCGACGTGGTCCGACGCCGCGTAACGGACCACCTTGAGGTCGACTCCCGCCGCTCGGATGGCGCGGACCGGGACCACGGCACCCCGCAAGCCGAGGCCGAGTTCGGTCCCGACCCATGCAATGGTGGCGGCGAGCGCTTCGCTCGCCACCTCGGCATCTTCCGGTCCGACCGCGAAACTCGCGCCATCGCCGGTGAAGACGAAAGGAAAGTCGAGCGTGCCGAGCGCGTTGGAGACAGCCGATATGACGGCGGCGCCGGCCGTGTTCACGGCTTTGTAGCGGCCGGCCTCGAGAGCTTCCGTGGAGGTGACGACGTCCGCGACCCCGAGCACCCAGTCGTCCGGCAGAGCCGTGTAGCAGGCCGGGTCGACGGCCAGTTCGAATTCTGCCACGACGGGAATTGTCGCATAGCGTGCCGCCGTCGCGCCGACGGAGGCGGCGCGGAGGCTGCCGAGCCCTTCGTGTCGCATCGCCTTGATTAGCTCCTGGCATCGACGCGTGCCGGTGGACATCAACGGTACGGTCGACCGCTTCGCTTTTCGATAGATCCCACCGCATCCGATGGCATAAGATATGCCAAGTCGGATATTGCACAGAGTCCGTGGAGTTGGTGAGTGCCTGTCGATACGAAATTTTTCGATGAAATGAGCGAGTCGACCGGCTCGCCACGACAGGTCTATGAAAGACTGGCGCAGTGGCTTGCCCAGGTCCCCGAGGGGCTTCTCGCTTCCCGGCGCTCGCAGGCGGACCTTCTCTTTCGTCGCATCGGGATCACCTTCGCGGTCTATGGCGACAAGGATGCGACGGAGCGCCTGATCCCCTTCGACATCGTTCCGCGCCTGCTCGGCCGCAGCGAGTGGAGCCGCCTGGAAGCCGGCCTGCTGCAACGGGTCAAGGCCTTGAACATGTTTCTCGCCGACCTCTACGGGCCGCGCGAGGTGCTGAGGGCCGGGATCGTTCCGCCCGAACTGATCTATCAGAACCCCTATTTCCGGCCCGAGATGATCGGCGTGAAGGTCCCGCACGACGTCTACGTGCATATTGCCGGGATCGACGTGGTGCGCATCGACGCCAACGACTTCTACGTCCTCGAAGACAATGCCCGGACGCCCTCCGGCGTGTCCTACATGCTCGAGAACCGCGAAGTCATGATGCGGCTCTTTCCGGAGGTTTTCGCGGCGCATCGCGTGGCGCCGGTCGAGAACTACCCCGACCAACTGCTGGCGACGCTCCGCTCCGTCACGCCGCGGACCGCCGACCGCGACCCCGTCGTGGTGCTGCTGACGCCGGGCCAGTTCAATTCGGCCTATTACGAGCACTCCTTCCTGGCCGACAAGCTCGGCATAGAGCTCGTCGAGGGGCGCGACCTCTTCGTCGAGGACGACGTCGTCTACATGCGGACGACGGAAGGCCCGAAACGCGTCGACGTGATCTACCGGCGCATCGACGACGACTTCATCGACCCGCTGGCCTTCCGTCCGGATTCCATGCTCGGGGTGCCGGGGCTCATGAGCGCCTACCAGGCGGGCTCCGTCACGCTGGCCAATGCGGTCGGAACCGGCGTCGCCGACGACAAGGCCATGTACAGCTACATGCCCGACATCATGCGCTTCTTCCTAGGCGAGGAGCCGGTGCTGAAGACCGTGCAGACCTGGCGTTGCCGCGAACCCGAGGCCTTGAGCTACGTGCTCGACCACCTGTCGGAGCTCGTGGTCAAGGAAGTCAACGGTTCGGGTGGTTACGGCATGCTGGTGGGACCGCATGCGACCAAACAACAGATCGAGAGCTTCTCGGCGAAGCTGAAGCACGACCCGTCGAATTTCATCGCTCAGCCGACGCTGGCATTGTCGACCTGCCCCACCGCCACGGCGGGCGGGATCAGCCCGCGCCACGTCGACCTCCGTCCCTTCGTGCTCAGCGGGGCCCGGGGCGCCAGGGTGGTGCCGGGCGGCTTGACGCGGGTCGCCATGGAAGAGGGATCGCTCGTGGTCAATTCCAGCCAAGGCGGCGGAACCAAAGACACCTGGATCGTCGACGATGGGGAGAAGCGGGCTTGACGCGCAACATGACGCAGTCGATGGGCGGCATGACCCAGACCATGGGAAACGGCACCCTGGTGCAGAAGACCGGGGACGGCGACACCGAAGGGCTCGCTATCTCGATGCAGCGGCCGACCCGCAAATTCACCATGCTGTCGCGGACGGCCGACAATCTGTTCTGGCTGGCCCGCTACATGGAAAGGGCCGAGTTCCTGGCCCGGACCATCGAAGCCGCGCAGCGCCTCGCGACGTTACCCACTGCCTATAACGAGCACGGTACGGAGTGGGAGAGCGCGCTCGAATGCTCGGGTGTCGCCGATGCCTATCACGAGAAATACGAGACCGCCGAAGCCGATTCCGTGATCGACTTCCTGACGTTCGACGCGGCGAACGCGTCCTCGATCCGCAACTGCATCGAATCGGCCCGCACCAACGGTCGCGCGGTGCGGACCGCGCTCACGGCCGAGATGTGGGACGCCATCAACGGGGCGTGGCTCGAACTGAAGAAATTCGAGGACGCGCATTCGCGCGGCACGGATTGGCAGGAGGAGGTGCCCCGCTTCCTCGACTTCGTAAAGCAGACCTCGCTGCTCTTCGATGGCTCGATGATCCGCACGATGCTGCGCGACCCGTCCTTCTGGTTCTCCCGGCTCGGCGTGTTCATCGAGCGCGCCGACAACACGGCCCGCATCCTCGACGTGAAGTATCACGTGCTGCTGCCCGACACCGAGACGGTCGGCGGGTCGCTCGATTATTTCCAATGGGCCGCCATCCTGCGGGCCGTCTCGGCGTTGACCGCTTATCACTGGATCTACCGCGAGAGCATCAAGCCCTGGCTCATCGCCGACCTCCTGATCCTGCGTTCGGAAATGCCGCGGTCGTTGCTGAGCTGCTACGAGAACATCGTGCGGTGCCTCGATTCGCTCGGAAAGGCCTATGGGCGGCAAGGCGCGTCCCAGCGGCTCGCCCGCAAGACCATGGCGCAGCTCGAAAACGCCTCGATCGGCGGTCTCTTCCAGAGTGGCTTGCACGAGTTCATCACGACCTTCATCGACGACAACAACACGCTCGGTGTCGCGATCAACGAGCAATATCTGGCTTAAGCGCACCCATGCACCTGACGATCCGCAGCGACATCAAATTCCGCTTCGCTTCCCCGGCCAGGAACCTGACCTACCTGCTTCGGCTGTCGCCGCGCAGCCACGAGGGTCAACACGTCACGGACGCGCGCATCGATGCGGACATCGATTGCAGCCTCAAGGCCGGCCAGGACGCCTTCGGCAACGTCACCCACAGCTTCAGCGCCAGCGGCCCTCTGGAGGAGTTCGCCGTCAGCTCGGTCTGTCAGGTCGAAACCTATGATGCGGCCGGCGTGGTGCGCGGCGGTGCCGAACGGCTTCCGGTCGACATCTACCTGCGCGAGACGGAACTCACCGCGACGGACGATGCGCTGCGCAGCTTCGCCACCCGGACCACCGTGGCCGAAACCGAGCCTTTGGGACGGCTCCATGCCCTTCTGGACACGCTCCACGGCATGGTGGCCTTCGACGAGGGCGCGCCCGACGCGACGGCGGCCGCCGCCTTCGCGGCCAAGCGGGGCAATGCGCGCAGCCACGCGCAGATCTTCCTCGCCTGCGCCCGTCACCTCGGCCTGCCGAGCCGCCACGTGAGCGGCTATTATCTGCGCGACCGTCGCGCCGGCCGGTCGGAGACCGCGGCGCACGCGTGGTCGGAGTCTTTCGTGGCCAATCTCGGCTGGGTCGGATTCGACACGGTCGAGAAGCTCTGCCCCAAAGGCCAGCACGTCAGGGTCGCCACGGGGCTCGATGCGCTCGGTTCGGCGTTTTTTCGCGGCACGGCCTGCGAGGGTGCGGTCGTGAAGGCGACGATTTCGGTCAGTTGAGCCGTGGCTGAGCCCGCGGACAAGCCGAAGCATCATCGGAAGGGTCACGGCTGCGCGAGGTCTCCCGATACGGTTCGCCCCTCGTGACGGTTCGGCTCCGCCGCAGTGCCCTCTTTGTCCCGGGTTCGAACGCGCGGGCGATCGCGAAGGGCCGGACCGTCGATGCGGATGTGATCGTCTTCGATCTCGAGGACGCGGTGGCCGATGCCGACAAGGCCGGAGCACTCGAGGCCGTCGTGGCGACGCTGGCCCAAGCCGGCTTCGAGCATCGTGAGGTGGTGGTCCGCATCAATGGGCTCGCGACCGACAGAGGGCACCAGGACCTGCTCGGGGCTGCGGCAGCTCGGCCGGACGCGATCCTGCTTCCCAAGGTGGCCGGACCAGACGATGTCACGCGCGCCGCGACCCTGCTCGACGAAGCCGGCGTCGCCAGGGGCGTGCGGCTTTGGGCCATGGTCGAAACACCGGCTGCGGTTCTCGACATCCGCTCTCTGGCTCGCACGGCCGCCGATCCCGCATCGCGTCTCGATGTCGTGGTGATGGGCACCAACGACCTCGCCAAGGAACTACGGGTTCGCGTCACGCCTAACCGGGATGCCCTCCTGGTATGGTTGTCGACTTGCGTGGCCGCGGCTCGGAGCCAGAATCTGGGGATCCTGGACGGCGTGTTCAACGACCTCGACGACGCGTCGGGTTTGTCGAGAGAAGCCCGGCAGGGCCGCGACTTCGGCATGGACGGCAAGACCTGCATCCATCCGAGCCAGATTGCAGCGTGCAACGCCGTATATGCTCCCGAGCCGGACGAACTGGCCTGGGCCCGCAAGGTGGTGGCGGCCTTCGCGCAACCGGTGAAGCCCGTCAATGTTCTCAGGATTGACGGGCGCATGGTCGAGCGGCTGCATGCCGAGGCAGCGCAACGCACCCTCGCCATAGCGGCCGCCCTGGCGGTGCGCGATCCTGGCGGGCCCTGGTCGGCCTAAGCAGATCCTCACAAGTCTGCTTACACTTGAGGTGCGAAGCAGCATTGATTTTGCTTTGAAAAAGCCAAATCAATCGTGGCTTCCGCCACGCAAGGCTGCCTGGTGGAGGCTGGTCGGCTTTGACCCGCTGACGGCGTCGCGCTAGACCAGGGAGGTCGTTGCGGCGGCATGGGCTCCGGCCGTGTTCAGCTTTGGAAAAACTCGCCGCTCGCGCGTCGAAATTCTTCTTGGGACGTTGGACCGTGGAAATCCGGACGCGAAGGCGACGATCGGAGGCGTGCCGCAAGGCAATGCCGGTCGGAATGGAGGAAGGGATCGCGAATGGCGGATAACGGCAACCGTGAGCCCACTGACACTTTCCGTCGTGCCGGCGGCAAGAAACGTCGTGAGCCGCCGATCATCGATGCCTCCGCGACCGAGATCCCGGCCGAGCCTGCAAGTCCTGTCGTGGTGCCGGACGAACCCGTTTCCTCCGAACCTGCCGAGCCGGTTCTTTTCGGAAGTGCCATGCGGGATCCGGCGCAACGCAGCCGCGAGGCTGCAGGCGACGCCCCGCCATCCGATCTCCCGAAGTCCGACGAGCCCGTCTCGGAATCGCCGGCCGAGTCCTCGGATCCGGGGGTCGATCGCGAGGCCGCGTCTCCCACGCCTTCGCCGCCTTCGAACGAGCCGGAAAGCTCTCTCACGTCGCGCCCCGACACCGTCACTCCGAGTTTTGAGGCACCGGCCCGGCCCGCTTCGGGGCTGGTTCCAGCCCTTCTCGGCCTCGTCGTCCTGGCTCTCCTCGGCACCGTCGCGTGGCTGCTCTTCACAGGTCCTCAGCGCAGCGGGCGGGACGAACTGGCCGGCACCGTTGCCGACCTGCAGACGAAGGTCGCGGCGCTGGAGGCTCGCCCAGACTCGGGGCAGATGTCAGGAACTGTCGCAGATCTCGATAAACGGGTCGGGGCAGCCGATGCCGACCGGACCGGGATCGCGCAAGCGCTCGCCCAACTGACGAAGCGGGTCGACGGCCTCGACCAGCAGGTGCAGGCCACCAAAGCTGCAGCCGAGCCCAAGCCCGCCGAAACCGCGGCCCCGCCTGCGGCAGAGCCGAAACCCGCAGAGCCGGCCTTCGCGACTTTGGCGGCTGTCGCGGCCTTGGCCGCAAAGGTCGACTCGATCGACGGACGGATCAACGGCCTCGCCAACGATCAGGGCGACACGGCCAAGACTCTCGCGGATCTGCCGAAGCCGGCTCCCGTCGACCTTGGACCTATCGCGTCGAGGATCGCCGCAGGCGAAGCCACGCTGAACGGCCTCGACAACAAGGTCAACGGTTCCGATGCTCGACTGAACGGCTTCGACGCGAAGATCAACGGCATCGATGGAAAGGTGAACGGCTTCGATGCGCGAATGAACGGCTTCGACGCCCGGGTCAACGGCATCGAGGCCAAGGCCAACGATGTCGCGGGCCTGGAAAGCAAGCTCCAAGCGACGGTGGCCGACCTGCCGAAGATCGATCTGCAGCCCCTGCAAGCTGCCACCGGCGCGTTGGACGACAAGGTCGCGAAGCTCCAGACATCAGTAGCCGACCTGCCGAAAGTCGACCTCCAACCCCTGCAGACCGCCACGGGCTCGCTTGACGGCCGGGTTGCCAAGATCGAGGCCGATCTCTCTGCCGCGAAGGATGGCGCCCGGATCACGGAGGCTCGTGCCGTAGGAAGTGCCGACGAGAGCAGGGCCGCGCCCATCGCGGTCGTGGGTCAGGCGCTGCAACGCGCCATCGCGGATGGGCGCCCTTACGCGTCCGATGTCGCGGCTCTGAAGGCGCTGGGGGGCGAGCCCGAGGCCGTGTCCCGGTTGGCGCCGCTGGCCGACACCGGCGTTCCCAGCGTCGCATCGTTGAAAGGACAGTGGGACGACATGAAGGAAAGTGTCCTGGCCGCGGTCAAGCCGGGTCAAAGCACGAACCCGTTCGATCGCCTTGCGGCGAGCGCGCGTGCCCTCGTGGAGGTCAAGCGCGTCGGCACCGTCAGCGGCAGCGATCCGGTCGCGATCGTGTCTCAGGTCGACGACGCCCTCGACCGCAGCGACGTCGCCGATGCCCTGATGGAATGGAAGAAACTACCCGAGGCAGGCCAGCATGCTTCTCAGGGCTGGGCCGATACGGCGAGTAGCCGGCTCGACGCTGAGATGGCGGCAAGGGACCTTGTGGCACGCGCCATCGCGACTCTCGGTCATGCCAAAGGCTGACCGGTCGGCTCCGGGCGACTGCGCCCGGGACGGACTTCCCTCGGTTTCGTGACGCGAGGGGAAGACAGCCGAAGCCAGCCTGCTTCGTGCGGGCGATGCCCGCCGATTGCGAAACGAAGGTCGGCCGCGGGTCGCAGAACGAAAAATGAAAGTGGGCGATCGATGATACGGGTGCTGATCTACTTCGCCATCGTGATTGTTGCAGCACTTGGTGCGGTCTGGATGGCAGATCATCCCGGGACCGTCTTGGTGACGTTCGGCGGTCGCGAATATGCAGGCTCGACCCTGATGGGCGCGATCCTGCTGCTCGCCGTGGCGGTCCTCGTGGTGATCCTCTGGGGATTGATTCGCTTCATCTTCCGGGTGCCGTCGCTCGTCTCCGGAGCATCGCGGGCCCGGCGTCGCCGGAGTGGCCTCGCGGCCCTGTCGCGCGGCATGGTGGCGATCGGTGCGGGCGACAGCGATGCGGCGCAACGCCATACCGTCGAGGCGGAGCGGCTGTTGAAGCGGGAACCCATGGTCCTGCTGCTCCGCGCACAGACCGCGCAACTGTCCGGCAACCAGGAGAAGGCAGAGGCGACCTTTGCCGAAATGCTCAACCTTCCCGAGACGCGCGCTCTGGGTCTACGCGGCTTGCACATCGAGGCACAGCGACGAGGCGATCCCGAAGCCGCCTATGCCTATGCCGAGGAAGCGCTCCGGTCCGGAACCTTCCCCTGGGCCGGCGAGGCCGTGTTGGCCTATCGGGCGCAGCGTGGTGATTGGGCCGGTGCTCTCACGGCCGTCGAACGCAATGCCGGCGGCCGCCTTGTCGACAGGCCGACCGCCAACCGGCAGCGTGCGGTTCTGAACACGGCGCTCGCCTCCGAGATCTCCGAACGCGATCCCGACGAAGCCTTGAGCCTCCTGCGCGATGCCCTGAAGGTCGAGCCCGCATTGGTTCCCGCCGCCGCCCTCGCGGGCCGGCTGCTAACCCGCAAGGGCGACATTCGTCGTGCCGCCAAACTGGTCGAGACAGCCTACGCGGCGACCCCTCATCCGGATTTGGCCGATGCCTATGTGGCGGTCCGGCCGGGCGACGCGGCGGCCGACCGGCTGGCGCGCGCCGAAACCCTGGCCCGCATCGCGCCACGCCATCCCGAAAGCCTGATGGCGGTGTCGCGCGCGGCACTGGAAGCCCGCGAGTTCGAACGCGCCCGGACGACATTGAAACCGCTGCTCGACGGCGAGGATGGAGGACGGCCGACCGTCAAAGTGTGCCGCCTGATGGCCGAAATCGAGGAGGCGGAGCATGGTGAGACCGGCTCCTTGTTCGAATGGCTGCAAAGGGCCTCGCGGGCGCCGCGCGACCCTGCCTGGGTCGCTGACGGCATGGTTTCGGACCGTTGGGTTCCCGTCTCTCCCGTGACGGGGCAACTCGACGCTTTCGCCTGGACGACCCCGAAGGAGCAGATGAGCCGAGGCGACGATCTCCACGAGATCCGGATGCGCCGGGCGCCTCCGATCGACGTGCCGTTGTTTCAGTCGCGCCCACCGACCACCGACCTATCGCCTCCCGCGGCAGTCCCCGAGATGTCGGAGCAGAACGAAGCCGCGGAGGCCGGTAGGGGGCT
>CAXTME010000101.1:0-16905 GCA_964245215.1 uncultured Lichenihabitans sp. | reverse complement strand
TGATCCTTCTCACCGCCATGCAGTCGCTCGACCGCGAGCAGATCGAGGCGGCCCGGATGGACGGCGCCAAGGCCATCGCGCGCTTCCGCCACATCATCCTGCCGCATCTCGCCCGGCCCATCACGGTCGTGGTCATGATCGAGACGATCTTCCTGCTCGGCATCTTCGCCGAGATCCTCGTCACCACCAATGGTGGCCCCGGCGACGCCAGCACCAACCTCGTCTACCTCGTGTACAAGACGGCGCTCCTGCAGTCCGACATCGGCGGCGGCTCGGCCGGCGGCATCGTGGCGATCGTGCTGGCCAATATCGTAGCAATCTTCCTGGTGCGCACCGTCGCCAGCAACCTCGACAGCTAAGGTGCAGCCATGAAAGTCAAGGAGCGTAACAAGATCATCATGACGTTCGTGGGCTGGGGCACGGCCTTCCTGGTCTTCTTCCCCATCCTTTGGATGATCATGACGTCGTTCAAGAGTGAGATCGACGCGGTACAGTCTCCACCGTTGCTGGTCTTTCATCCGACACTGGAGAACTTCGGTGCGATCAACGATCGCGTGAACTATTTCGGTGCGGTGCTCAACAGCGTGGTCGAGTCGGTGGGTGCCACGATCATCTGTCTGGCGCTGGCCATGCCGGCCGCCTATGCGATGGCGTTCTATCCGGGTCGGAAAACCAAAGACCTGCTGATGTGGATGATGTCGACCAAGATGATGCCGGCCGTCGGCGTGCTGGTGCCGATCTATCTCATCTTCATCAAGTTCGGCCTTCTCGACACGTGGACCGGCATCATCATCATGTATACTTTGATGAACCTGCCTATCGTGGTCTGGATGCTGTATTCCTTCTTCCGCGAAGTTCCGAAGGAGATCCTGGAGGCCTCGCGCATGGATGGCGCGACGCCGATGCAGCAGATGCGTCTCCTGCTGCTGCCACTGTCGCTTCCGGGCGTCATGTCGACAGGTCTTCTATCGGTGATCCTGTGCTGGAACGAGGCTTTCTGGAGCATCAATCTGACCTCCGTCAAGGCGGCGCCGCTGACGGCGCTGATCGCGAGCTTTTCCAGTCCCGAAGGCCTGTTCTGGGCCAAACTCTCCGCCGCCTCTCTGATGGCGATCGCGCCGATCCTCGTGTTCGGCTGGCTGACACAGCGTCAACTCGTCCGCGGCCTGACCTTCGGCGCCGTCAAGTAAGGGTTTCATCATGGCCACCGTGACATTGAAGGACGTGCGCAAGAGCTACGGCGCCGTCAACATCATCCAAGGCGTCGACCTCGCGATCCAGGACCGCGAGTTCGTCGTCTTCGTCGGACCCTCGGGCTGCGGTAAGTCCACCCTGCTGCGCATGATCGCCGGACTCGAGGAGATCACCGGCGGCGACCTCCTGATCGACGGCAAGGTCGTCAACGACGTCCCGCCCGATGCCCGCGGCCTCGCCATGGTGTTCCAGTCCTACGCGCTCTATCCCCATATGTCGGTGGCCGACAACATGGCGTTCGCGTTGCGGCTCGCGGGCGTGTCCAAGACCGAGCGCGACGCTAAGGTGATGGGTGCGGCCAAGATCCTGCAACTCGAGAAGCTGCTCGACCGCAAGCCCGGCCAACTCTCGGGCGGCCAGCGTCAGCGCGTTGCCATCGGTCGCGCCATCGTACGTCAGCCGAAGGTGTTCCTGTTCGACGAGCCTCTCTCCAACCTCGACGCCTCGCTACGCGTGCAGATGCGGATCGAGATCGCGAGGCTTCATAGCCAGCTCAACGCCACAATGATCTACGTCACGCATGACCAGATCGAAGCCATGACGATGGCGGACCGGATCGTGGTGCTGCGCGCCGGCAAGATCGAGCAGGTCGGCACGCCGCTCGAACTCTATCACTACCCTGCCAATACCTTCGTGGCCGGCTTCATCGGTTCACCCAAGATGAATCTTACCCCCGCCAAGGTGAAATCCGCCAACGGCGTCGGCGTCGACATTCTGCTGCCGGGGGGAGGCCAGGCGACGATCCCGGTCGAGCCCAGCAATGCCACACCCGGTTCACCCGTTACGGTCGGGTTCCGGCCCGAGACGCTTCACATGGCCGACCAGGGACCGCTGGCCGGCAACGTGGCCGTCGTCGAACATCTCGGCGGCGAGACGCTGGTCTATGTCGACGTGGGCGATGGGCATCTCGTGACGGTCAAGACGAACGGCGCCACTGCGGCCAAAGTGGGCGAGCAGGTGAGACTGTCGGTCGACACCGACGAGGCGCGTCTTTTCGACAAGGACGGCATCGCGATGGTCCCGAAGGTTCGGCGCGCGATCGCGGGATTGGCCATGGCGCACTGAGGCCAAACACCAGTTCCACGACGGGAAAAGTTTGATTTCTCGCCGATCCGACCGTGGGGGTCACGGTCGTGAGGCCTGTTCGGTCGGCATTCCGGGCATGTCGCGCTTGGGAACGAGGCCTGACGAGCTTGTGCGGGATCCTGAGACCGGCCGCTTCGACCTTGTCCAGAAAGTACGAAGGACAAAAGCATCGCCAGCTTGCTTCTTAGCACTGCCGTGATGTTTGTCGCGCGCCAGGGCTATCGTCGTGGGTTCGGCGCTCGTCTTCACGAGCCTTCAGTCCGATTTGTCTGCCGGTGAGCCTTGGCGACACTCACGGTCCGTCACAACGGACCGGTAACACTAGGCTCAGTCAGATCTGACCTGGGCTGTCACTGCGGCAGGTGTATGCCGGGCCCTGGTGCGTGATCATGTGGATTGTGGGAAGCCTGATACGAGAAAGGCTGAAGATCGTGATTTTTGGCTATCGCGTGTCCGGCGGTCAGCAAAATTCCGCCGAGGACAGCGGTGGCAATCTTCATCCGGAGGGCGTGTAGAGCAGGGAACGAAAGGATCATGCGGGGTCCTGCGGTGTTCGGTTGAACACGTATCGTGTCGTGGCCGACACGGGTACGGCGTACAAGTGATGGGAGAGACAAACGCCTTAGATTGCGGCGCTACCGCGGCCAAAGCCGTGTCGTTCGCAACGGGATGCGAAGTTTGCGGCTCACCGCTGACCGCTGGCCACCTCGTCGGTAAACTGAGCAATGTGCGACGCCGACCACGATCATGGAGGCGGGAAACGTCAGTCCGCGCCAGCCGCGACGGTGAAAACGGGACGGGAAGGTTCGCTTTGCAAACCCAGTCGGATCGCGACCTCATCGAGATCCGCACCCTCGGGAACCACGATCCAGCGCCCCGGATCGGCGGCGCGCAATGCCACCACGGCCTTCTTCGGACAGATGTCGAGGCAGCCGACTTCGAGAACCGCAATCCCTCGCCGCCGTGGCTTGATCCTGCCTGACGCGGCGCCGCCGGGCGCGGGCCTCGCCAACGTCTTGCGCAAAGCCTTGGCCAAGGCCTGCTCACCAGCGGGACCAAAACCGCCGTCGAGTTTCTTCGAGCACTTCCGGCAGACCAGCACCACGTCGCGCCAATCGGCTTTCACCTGCTTCCACGCCTTGTCCTTGGTCACCGCATACGCTTTCGTTCCGCCGTCGACTGCAGATCGCGTCGTGCCGAAGAAGGCGCAAGGGCGCAAGATGACACGCCCGATCGTGAAGCATCTCTCCGAACGCGCGACCGTGGTCCGACGTTGAGCCTGCACGCCACCAAGCTGGAGCTTTCATGCGCGTTCACGCCGTCGCCTTTGCCGTCCTGATCACCCTTACGGCCACTACCGCACGGGCCGACGATGCTGCGAGTTCGCTCGTTCCGGTGCTTCAATCCCGGTTGATCTTCAATGGTGTCGCCACCGCCGCTGATGGACGAACCTTCCTGCCGTTTCAACGTCAGCAACCGGGACAGGGCATCGAGGTCGGCGAATGGGTGGACGGGCAGCCGAAGGCCTTCCCGGACGCGGCCTGGAACGACTTTCCGAAGAACAGCGATCCCGCTCACGCGTTCGTCGGCGTCAATGCCCTGCGGATCGGTCCCGACGGCCAGCTTTGGATCGTCGACAAGGGCGCACCCGGACCCGGTCGGGACGTGCTGCCGGGCGGCGCCAAGGTGGTCGTTGTCGATCTCAAGACCAATGCGGTCAGCAAGGTGATCTCACTCGACGGCGTGACGGGCAAGAAGAGCTTCGTCGACGACATCCGGTTCAACGGCGACCACGCCTATCTCACCGATGCCGGCCAGCCCGGGCTGATCGTCCTCGACCTCGCCGGTGGCCGCATGTGGCGGGCGCTCGATGGCGACAGATCGGTGACGCAGGAACGCACCCTGATGGCCGAGGGAAAGCCGCTCGTCGACCCGAAGGGCAAGCCGGTGGTGATCAACGCCGACCAGCTCGAAGTCTCGCCCGACGGCGCCACGTTCTACTTCCAGGCTTGCACCGGACCCCTTTACCGCATCGCGACCCGCTGGCTCGACGATCCGGGACTATCGGATCATGACCGCGTGCAGCATGTCGCCCTCTTCGCCGACACGCCTTCGACGGGCGGCACCGCCATTGACACCGCGGGCAACATCTACTCGAGCGACACCGACCACTCCCGCATCCTCAAGATCACGCCGGATGGCACGATCACGACACTCGTCGCGGACCCGAAACTCGACTGGGTCGATGCCATGTGGATCGACGATGCAGGCTTCCTCTACATGCCGGCCTCGCAACTGAACCGCACACCAGCGCAAAACCATGGTGTCGATGCAGTGCAATTGCCGACGATCGTTTACAAGATGCAGATCGGCGCCAAGCCGGTACGGCGCTGAGGCCGGAATCCGTGCATGGGCGGCCCCGCCTCGCGCCGACATCGACCGACACACCCGGGTCGGCCTGAGCAGGGCCGGTCTCCACTCCATGGTTCGACAACACGCTTCGTCCCGGCATGTCCCGACATCTACCCCGAGGCCCGGCTGCGGTCGGGCGCGAAGGTCCGCCGATAGGCCTGGGGACTCGTGCCGAGGCGTTCGCGGAAGTGGTGCCGCATGCTGGCCATCGAGCCGAAACCGCTCGCCAGGGCGACATCGTCGAGCGACACGGGGCCGGGCCCTTCCAGAAGATCGCGCGCGCGCCGCAGCCGTTCGGCGATGAGCCACTCGCCCGGCGGCACCCCTGTGACGGCCACGAACCGACGCTGGAAGGTGCGCAGGCTCATGCCGGCCCGGCGTGCCGCGACCGCCAGAGAATCGATTCCGCCGGGTTTCTGCCGCATGGCCTCGATGATCGGCCCAAGCCGCGTGCCCTCACGTTCGAGCAGCACCGGTGCCTCGATGTATTGGGCCTGCCCGCCCTCGCGATGGGGCGGGACGACAAGCCGACGCGCCACCTGGTTCGCGACATGCGGACCGAAGTCCCGCCGCACGACGTGCAGACAAAGATCGATCCCTGCGGCACTGCCAGCCGCCGTCAGCACTTGCCCGGCGTCGACATAAAGCACGTTGGGATCGAGCGTGATATCCGGATAGCGGCGCGCGACGGCCGGAACGTAGCGCCAATGCGTGGTGGCTCGTCGCCCGCATAAAAGCCCCGAGGCCGCGAGGACCGCGATCCCCGAGCAGAGCGACATGATGCGGGCACCGCGCGCGTGAGCCGCCACCAGCGCGGCCACGAGATCGTCCGGCACGGGAGTCTCGATGCCGCGCCAGCCCGGCACCACGACGAGGTCGGCGTCGGCCAGGATCTCGAGCCCGTGCTCGACCGCCACCGTGAGGCCGCCTGCCGCCCCCAGCGGCCCGGGCTCGATGCCGCAGACCGCGTAGCGGTACCAGCCGATGCCGATTTCCGGGCGCGACAGCCCGAACACTTCCGAGGCCGTGCCGAACTCGAAGGTGCAAAGCCCGTCATAGGCCAGCACGGCGACGCGGGGACCCGTCAATGGTCCGGAGAAGGCTGATGGCTTTGGCACGATCTCGACGCTACTTGGCATTCTGCCGGATTTCCAGGGCAGGATAGCGCCGGCACAGTGGAGGCTCCCGACTTTGGAGGACATGCCGTGCCGAGCCGCGTCACCGAGATCCCGCCCGCCGCTCCTTCGGCCGTTGCGGCGCATTACGCGCGTCGACTCGCGTTCGAAACCGATTGCTCGGACGTGCACGCCGCGATGACGGCCGGCGCGCCGGACTTCGTGCTGCTCGACGTGCGTGGGCCGCAACTCTTCGCCGAAGCCCATGTCCCGGGCGCGCTGAACCTGCCGCACGGAAAGATGACGGCACGCCGCATGGCGGACTGGCCGTCGGGCACGCTGTTCGTCGTCTACTGCGCCGGGCCGCATTGCAACGGCACCGACAAGGCAGCGCTGCGCCTGGCCGGACTCGGGCTGCCCGTGAAAGTCATGATCGGCGGGATGACGGGGTGGGCCGACGAAGGCTACGAGGTTGCGCGCGGGCCGGAGACCGCCTGTCCGGTGCCCGGGGTTTGACCGCCGAGCCAACGGCATGCGGCATGCATTCTCATCGCAGGCGCATCATCCCGTGTATGATGCGCCGCATTGCCGAGCCGGCGCATCGCGTGAGGACGTCGCAAGTTCATGTACGATTACGACATGATCGTCATCGGCAGCGGCCCGTCCGGGCGGCGGGCCGCCGTGCAATCGGCCAAGCTCGGCAAAGCCGTATTGGTGGTCGAGAAGGGACGCCGCGTCGGTGGCGTTTCGGTCCATACCGGCACGATCCCGTCGAAGACGTTGCGCGAGACCGTGCTGAACCTCTCGGGCTGGCGCGAGCGCGGCTTCTACGGCCGCTCCTACAGGGTCAAGCAGGATATCGGCGCGGCCGACCTCATCGCCCGGCTGCACAAGACGCTCGACCACGAGGTCGAGGTGCTCGAACACCAGTTCAGCCGCAACGCCGTGAAGACGGCGCGCGGCGAGGCCCGCTATGTCGGGCCGCACGGCATCGAGGTGACGAGCGAGAACGGCGAACGGCACGTCTATAATTCCGAGTTCTCCCTCATCGCCTGCGGCACGCACCCGTTTCGCCCCGATTACGTTCCGTTCAACGGCACGACGGTCTTCGATTCGGACGAGATCATCGACCTGCCGCGCCTGCCCCGCAGCATGACGGTCATCGGGGCCGGCGTGATCGGTGTCGAATATGCGACGATCTTCAGCGCCCTCGATGTCGCGGTGACGCTGATCGAGCCGCGTCCCACGTTCCTCGACTTCATCGATCGCGAGCTGATCGAGGAGTTCACCCATGATCTCCGCGATCGCAACGTGGCGCTGCGGCTCGGCTCCGCGGTCACGGGCATCGACGCGCCCGAAGGCGGACGCGTGTCGTGCCGGCTCGACGATGGCCGCGTCGTGGTGAGCGAGATGCTGCTCTTCGCGGCGGGCCGCGTCGGCTCGACCGACAAGCTCAATCTCGAAGCCGCCGGCCTCGCGACCGACCATCGCGGCCGCATCACGGTCGACCCCAAGACCTTGCAGACCGCGGTGCCGCACATCTATGCGGCGGGCGACGTCATCGGCTTCCCGAGCCTCGCCTCGACCTCGATGGAACAGGGCCGGGTCGCGGCCTGCCACGCCTTCGGCCTCGCGCCGCCGCCCCCGCCGGAGTTCTTCCCCTACGGGATCTATTCGGTGCCCGAGATCTCGACGGTCGGCATGACCGAAGAGGAGGTGCGCAAGCGCAAGATCCCCTACGAATGCGGCATCGCGCGCTTCCGCGAGACCTCGCGCGGCCACATCATGGGTCTCGATACCGGCATGATGAAGATGATCTTTTCGCTGAAGACCCGCCGGCTGCTCGGGTGCCATATCGTGGGTGAGGGCGCGACCGAGCTGATCCACATCGGCCAGGCGGTGCTGAACCTGAAGGGCACCATCGACTTCTTCATCGAGAACACGTTCAACTACCCGACCCTGGCCGAGGCCTACAAGATCGCCGGACTCGATGCCTGGAACAGGATGCCGAGGCTATAGGGGAAAGTCCTTCTCCCGTTCACGGGAGAAGGTGGCGGCGCGAAGCGACGACGGATGAGGGAACCGAGGCGCCGCAAGTTCCTCATCCGGCCCTGCGGGCTACCTTCTCCCGCGGGCGTGAGAAGAGCAGAAAAGTCGGCACACGAGGAGCTGCCCTTCTCCCGTGACGGGAGAAGGGCAGAACGGTGCCCTATTCGAATTCGCCGTCCACGACCCGCTTCGCCAACCCCACCGAAAAACCGGCCCGCACGAGGCTGCGGATATCCTTGTCGCGGTAGGGTTCGCGGTCCCCCGGTCGGTAAGGTCCGAGGCGTTTTCTCTGCGCCAACCGCGTAGCCTGCGCGGTCTCGTCGAGGTCGACGGCTTCGGCCACGCCCTCCTGTCCGGTGTCGATCTCCTGCCGCTCCAGTTCGGTTCGGACGCGCCAGGCGGGCCACCCCTTCCGCGCCAGAGCCGCGGCTCGGCCGCGTCCGTAAGCGGCATCGTCGATGAGGCCTGCGCGGGTCAGACGTTCGACCGTCGCGTCGATCAAGGCCCGGACCTCGTCTGCTTCCGGCATGGGCAGCTGGCGCAGTTCGCAGCGGCGCCGGATCTTGCGCGCCAGCACCTCCCTCAGCCGCATCGTGGACGCGGAGTAGCGGGCCAGGTAGTGGCTCGCCATGCGGGTCAGGGTCTCGGGCGAAACCGGCGGCCTGGCCACCGCCTCCGCTTCACCGGGCTCAGCCAGCGGCGTGCATCTCGCCGACCAGGCGCCCGACGCAGCGGTCGAGCGACACCCGCCACTCGGGCAGCACGAGGCCGTAGATGCGCTCCAGCTTGCCGCAATCGAGCCGCGAGTTGGCGGGTCGCTGGGCCTGCGTCGGAAATTCGGCCGTGGTGATGCGGTTCACCTTCGCGGCGGGGCCGCCGCGACGACGCGAGGTCGCGAAGATCGCCTCGGCCACATCGGCCCAGACCGCCTCGCCGCGCGCCGCCATGTGGAAGATGCCGGTGAGTTCGGCATTGTCGGGCTCCGCGACCAACCGCTCCGCGACCCCGATCAGCGTGGAGGCAATATCGAGGGCCGAGGTCGGGCAGCCCTGCTGGTCCTCCACCACGCCGACCTCGGGCTTGTTGGCCGCGATGCGCAGCATGGTGCGGACGAAGTTCGTGCCGTAGGGCGCATAGACCCAGGCCGTGCGCAGGATGGCGTGGCGCGGGTTCGCGGCCGCGACCGCCTGCTCGCCGCCAAGCTTGCTGCGCCCGTAGACGCCGAGCGGGCCCACGGCGTCGTCCTCGACATAGGCGCCCTCTTTCGCGCCGTCGAACACGTAATCGGTCGAGACCTGCAGCACGGGAAGCCCCAGGCCTGCGGCAGCCTCCGCCACGGCACCGGCGCCGCGGGCGTTGATGGCCTCGGCCAGGTCGGGCTCGCTCTCGGCCTTGTCGACCCCGGTATAGGCCGCGGCGTTGATCACCACATGGGGCCGCACCTTGCGCAGCACCGGCGCGACCGTGCCGGGCTCCGCGAGATCGAATTGAGGGCGCGCCAGCAGGAACATGTCGTGGCCGGCGCGGCTGCCGAGTTCGCTCAGCGCACGCGCCACCTGCCCGTTTCGTCCGGTCACGGCGATCCGCATGGTCGATCCTTCGCGTGCTCGTCGGGCTCGGTGCCGAGACCGAGCCGCTCGCCACCATAGACGCCTTGGCGCAGCGGCTGCCACCACCATTCGTTCTCGAGATACCAGCGTACCGTGCGCCGGATCCCGCTTTCGAAATCTTCCTGCGCCCGCCAGCCAAGTTCCCTCTCGAGCTTCGAGGCGTCGATGGCGTAGCGCTGGTCGTGGCCGGGCCGGTCGGTCACGAAGGTGATGAGTTCGCGGCGAGGGCGTTCGGCGGGCCTCAGTTCGTCGAGGACGTCGCAGATCGTCTCGACGACGTCGAGGTTGGTGCGCTCGTTGCGCCCGCCGACGTTATACTTCTCGCCGAGCCGGCCGGTCGTCAGGATGGTCCAGAGCGCGCGGGCGTGGTCCTCGACGAAGAGCCAGTCGCGGATGTTGTCGCCCCGGCCGTAGACCGGCAGCGGCTTGCCGGCGAGCGCGTTCAGCGTCACGAGCGGAATCAGTTTTTCCGGAAAATGGAACGGCCCGTAATTGTTGGAGCAGTTCGAGATCACGACCGGCAGCCCGTAGGTCCGCATCCAGGCCTGGGCCAGATGGTCGGACGCGGCCTTCGAGGCCGAATAGGGCGACGACGGGTCGTAGGGCGTCGTCTCCTCGAACGACCCCTCCGCGCCAAGCGAGCCGTAGACCTCGTCGGTCGAGACGTGGAGAAAGCGGAACGCTGCCCGATCGTTGGCGTCGAGACCCGACCAGTGGGCGCGTGCCGCCTCGAGCAGCGTGAAGGTCCCCACGATGTTGGTCTCGACGAAATCCTTGGATCCCGTGATCGAGCGGTCGACATGGCTCTCGGCCGCGAGATGCATCACGCCCTCGGGGCGGAACTCGGCGAAGAGCCGGTCCATGGCGGCGCGGTCGACGATGTCGGCCTGGGCGAAGCGGTAGTTCGGCAGGTTCGAGACGGGCCGCAGGCTTTCGAGGTTGCCCGCATAGGTGAGCTTGTCGACGTTCAGCACATCGACGCCGAGTTCGCCGGTGAGATACCGGACCACGGCCGAGCCGATGAACCCGGCGCCACCGGTAACGAGAACGCGCTTCATCGCGCGGTCTCGAGCGTGAAGAGAGGCGGAAGCTCGGAAAGCTTCGGCTGGCGCTTGTCCTTGTCGGACAATAGGGCCTCTCCGGGCTCGACCGGCCACGAGATGCCGAGCGCGGGATCATCCCAGGCCATGCCGGCGTCATCGGCCGCGCTGTAGAATCCTGTGACCTTGTAGGCGATCATGCTGTCGGGCTCGACCGTGCAATAGCCATGGGCGAAACCGGGCGGCACCCAGAGCTGATCCCCAGTCTCGGCCGTCAGCAGGACCGAGACGTGATGGCCGAAGGTGGGCGAGCCGTGGCGAATATCCACCGCGACATCGAAGATTGCGCCTGCCAGCGCGCGGACGAGCTTGCCCTGAGCGCTCGGGGGGCGTTGGAAATGAAGCCCCCGCACGGTGCCCTTCTGGGCCGACAAGGCCTCGTTGTCCTGCACGAACAAGACGTCTCCCACCTCGCGCCGAAAGCTGCGGTCGTTGAAGGTTTCGACGAAATATCCGCGCGCATCGCCGTGCCGCTTGGGTCGCAGCAGAAGCACGTCCGGGATCGCCATCTTCGTCACCTGCATGGAACCTCCTGGCCAGGCGCATCGAAATCATCCGCCGGCCAATACATCAAGACCTGCTGCGCCGCATCCGCCAATTGAACTCCGATCTGCGGTATGCTGACGAAACAGCCCGCCGACGTCATCACATCGTCATGAGCCGGGACCGAAGGTTCAGGTGGCGGAGGCGCTCGTGGCCAACCTGAGGAGTGATGATCCTCGGCTCATCGGGGATCGGCGGTTGAGGCAGTATACCGATGCTTCGCGACGGAATGCCATCTTCTGCCGGGGCCGGTGCACGAGGAGGCGGGGTGATGTTGGATTTGAAGCTTTCGACCGCGTCGGCACCCCTCGTGACGGCGCTGATCGAAGCCATGCCGGAACCCGTTCTCGTCGTGGCGGGCGACAGCCGCGTCGTCGCGGTCAATCGCCATGCGAAAGCCATCCTGCCGGCGCTCCGGATCGGCGGCAATCTGGCGCTGGCGCTGCGCGATCCCGATATCCTCGACGGGATCGGGCGCGTCTTCGCGTCGGGCCGCTCCGAGCAGGTCGCGTGGCGCGAGCGCGTGCCGGTCGAGCGGGTCTTCGATGTCACCGTAGCGCCGCTCGATCAGCCCGCCGCCGGCCGCGCCCTGGTCCTCACCCTTCGCGATCTCACCGAGTCGCTCCGCGTCGAACGGATGCGCGCGGATTTCATCGCCAACGCCAGCCACGAACTGCGCACGCCGCTGGCGTCGCTCCTGGGCTTCGTCGAGACCTTGCAGGGGCCGGCCCGCGACGACGCCCATGCCCGCACCCGGTTTCTCTCCATCATGGGAGATCAGGCCCGCCGCATGGCGCGCCTCGTCGACGACCTCCTGTCGCTGTCACGCATCGAGCAGCATCTTCACTTGCGCCCTGACCAGGCGGTCGACCTCGCCCTGGCGGTGCGGCACGTCGCCGACACTCTGGCGCCTCTCGCCGAAGAGAACGGGGTGAGGCTCTTGCTGCGAGCCTCCGAGCCCGTGATGGTGGCGGGAGACCGCGATGAACTCCTGCGGGTTGCCGAAAACCTCGTCGAGAACGCCATCAAATACGGCGGCCCGCAACGGAGCGGCCCCGCCGGCGACGAGGCGCTTCGAGGCGATCCTGAGAGCCACCCTGCCGATATGCCCCTCATCGACATCGAGGTGGCGTCGCACCGCGGCAACGGAGTCTTCTCGGTCCGGGACTACGGCGCCGGCATCGCGGCCGAACACCTGCCTCGGCTGACGGAACGTTTCTACCGCATCGACGCCGGGCAGAGCCGTGCCCGGGGCGGAACCGGTCTCGGGCTCGCGATCGTGAAGCATATCGTGGCCCGCCATCGCGGCCGCCTCCAGGTCGAAAGCGAGGTCGGTCGGGGAGCCCTGTTCACGGTCACGGTCCCACTGAAAGTCATTCCATCCGTGAATTCTGAACATTAGGTCGTTATATTTCTGTCGTCTCCGTGTCGTAAAACCCTCTCGGCCCAGCGCTAGATGTTGTGCGCCATCGCCGGGGCTTTCGGAGCCTTACGGGCGGCGGGTAACCTGTTCGAAAAGAACGAGGCGAACCATGACAATGAATTGCTCTGCACGCACGGCGCTCGTCGCCGGCGCGCTGACGGCCTGCATGATGGCGAGTGGCAGCCTGGCGGCTCGCGCAGCCGACATCTCGGGCGCAGGCTCCACGTTCATCTATCCGGTCTTCGCGAAATGGGCCGACACCTACAAGAAGGACACCAACGTCGGGATCAACTACCAGTCGATCGGGTCGGGCGGCGGCATCAAGCAGATCAAGGCCAAGACGGTCACCTTCGGCGCCAGCGACGCGCCCTTGACCGAGAAGGACCTCGAAGCCGCCGGCCTCGTGCAATGGCCGATGATCATGGGCGGTATCGTGCCGGTCCTGAACCTCGACGGCATCAAGGCCGGTGACCTGACGATCGATGGCCCGACCCTCGCCCAGATCTACATGGGTGCGATCAAGACCTGGAACGATCCTGCCATCGCCAAGCTCAACCCGGGCGTCACGCTTCCCTCGACAGCGATCGTGGTCGTGCATCGGTCCGACGGATCGGGTACGACCTTCAACTTCACCGATTACCTGTCGAAAGTCTCGCCGGATTGGAAGTCCAAGGTCGGCGAGAACACCGCCGTCGATTGGCCGGTAGGGCTCGGCGCCAAGGGCAACGAGGGCGTGGCCAACAACGTCGCCAACACCAAGGGCGCGGTGGGCTACGTCGAATATGCCTATGCCAAGCAGAACAACCTCGTATCGACCAAGATGATCAACCACGACGGTAAGACGGTCTCTCCCACGATGGCGACGTTCTCCTCGGCGGCCGCCAATGCGGATTGGGAGCATGCCCCCGGCTTCTACCAGATCCTGACCGACCAGCCGGGCGCCGAAAGCTGGCCCATCACGGCTTCGACCTTCGTTTTGATGCACAAGGACCCCAAGGACCCCGCGGCCTCGGCCGAAGCCTTGAAGTTCTTCGGCTGGGCCTTCAAGAACGGCACCCAGGCGGCCGAAGCGCTCGACTACATCCCGATCCCGGCCAAGGTCGTGTCGCTGATCGGGAAGCAGATCGGTGCAAGCATCAAGAGCCCCGACGGCAAGCCCGTCTACGACATGCAGTAGCCTCTAACCCAGTCGAAAGCCGGTCCCGCACGCGAGACCGGCCCAGGCGGGATCCACGGCGGCCTGGTCGAGGGTGCACCCGTCGCTCCACGGATCTTCCGAGCCCGCGACAACGACAGCGATGCCAAACGACCTTCTTCCGCAAGCGGGAGGAGGCAGACGTCACCGAACGGGAGTTCTCATGGCCGATATCGCGATGCGGGAATCGCCTGCACGCCGCGCCGACACCGCCGCCCGCGCCACCGTCCTCAATCGCTTCCGCTCCACCGACAGGATCTTCGGTGGCCTGACCCTCACGGCAGCGATCCTCGTGCTCGTGCTGCTCGGCGGCGTCATCCTGTCGCTCGTCATCGGTTCGCTGCCGGCCTTCCAGGCTTTCGGTTTCCACTTTCTCACCAGCGAAACCTGGAACCCGAACGACGACGTCTACGGGGCGCTCGGCGCCATCTACGGCACGATCCTGACATCGGCCATCGCCATGGCGATCGCGATCCCTGTCGGCCTCGGCATCGCGATCTTTCTCAGCGAGCTGTGTCCGTTCCCGCTCCGCAAACCGATCGGCATGGCGATCGAACTGCTGGCCGGCATCCCGAGCATCATCTACGGCATCTGGGGTCTCTTCATCTTCGCCCCCTTCCTGCAGACCTACGTCGAGCCGCCGCTGATCGCGGTACTGGGTCCCGTCCCGGTTCTGGGCGCCCTGTTTCAGGGACCGCCCTATGGCATCGGCATGCTGACGGCCGGCATCATCCTCGGCATCATGGTGCTGCCCTTCATCAGTTCCATCTCCCGCGACGTCTTCGAGACCGTGCCGCCCGTGTTGAAGGAGGCCGGCTACGGCCTCGGCTGCACCACCTGGGAGGTTGTGCGCAACATCGTGATCCCCTACTCGCGGACAGGCGTCCTCGGCGGCGTCATGCTGGCCTTGGGCCGGGCGCTCGGCGAGACGATGGCGGTGACTTTCGTGATCGGCAACGCCCACAGGATCTCGGCCTCCGTCCTGTCGCCCGGCACCACCATCTCGGCCGCCATCGCCAATGAGTTCACCGAGGCGGTTGGCGACCTCTACACGTCGTCGCTCATCGCGCTCGGCCTGATCCTCTTCGTCATAACTTTCATCGTCCTGGCTATCGCACGCTACATGCTGATGCGGATCCAGCGGCGCGCCGGAGCCTGAGCCGATGGCGACCTTCACCCGGGCGCGCCGGGTCAAAAACTCGATCTTTCTCGGCCTCTCGATCGGGGCTGCTCTCCTCGGCCTCCTGGCCCTGGTGTTCATCCTGGCGGCTCTGCTCTGGAACGGCCTTGCCGGTCTGCGTCCCTCCGTCTTCACCGAAATGACGCCGCCGCCCGGCAGCGCTGGCGGCCTGCTCAACGCGCTTTACGGCTCCGTCGTCATGACCCTCCTGGGCCTCGCGATCGGCGCGCCCATCGGCCTCCTGGCCGGCACCTACATGGCCGAGTACGGACGCTACTCGAGGCTGTCGACGGTCGTGCGCTTCATCAACGACATCCTGCTCAGCGCCCCGTCGATCATCATCGGGCTCTTCGTCTACGAGATCCTGGTGACGCGGATCGGCCACTTCTCCGGCATCGCGGGCGCGGTGGCGCTTGCCATCCTGGTGATTCCGGTGGTGGCCCGCACGACCGAAGACATGCTGCTGCTCGTGCCCAATACCTTGCGGGAAGCCGCCAGCGCCATGGGCCTGCCCCGGGCGCATGTGGTGCTCAAGGTCGCCTATCAGGCGGCCCGGCCCGGTATCATCACGGGCATCCTCTTGGCCTTCGCGCGGATCAGCGGCGAGACCGCGCCCCTGCTTTTCACGGCGTTGAACAACCAGTTCTGGAACACCGATCTCAACCAGCCGACAGCAAGCCTTCCGACCGTCATCTTCCAGTTCGCGCTGAGCCCCTACAAGGACTGGCAGCAGTTGGCCTGGACCGGTGCCCTGATCATCACCGCGACCGTTCTGGTGCTGAGCATCCTGGCCCGTTCGCTCGGCACGACGAGGACCGCGAAGTGACCGCCGAGACAGTCTCGCCGACCGAGCATCGCCGCGCGCCCGGTTCATTAAGGACATTCCCATGACCTTCGACGCACAGGCCGGCACGACGGCCGCGTTGGTTCGCGACAGCGCAGCGCCTTCGGGTAGAACCCCGGATCGACCTCTTCGCGAGGGACTTGGCACGGACCGCAACGCCAAGATCGTCGTCCGCGATCTCAAGTTCTTCTACGGTGACAGCGTCGCCTTGAAGAACGTGTCGCTGAACCTCGAAACCAAGAAGGTCACGGCCTTTATCGGGCCTTCGGGTTGCGGCAAGTCCACGCTGCTCCGCGTGCTCAACCGCATGTACGACCTCTATCCCCGACAGCGGGCCGAGGGCGAGGTGCTGCTCGACGGGCAGAACATCCTGGACCCCGGCATGGACCTCAACCTGCTGCGGTCTCGGGTCGGAATGGTGTTCCAGAAGCCGACGCCGTTCCCGATGTCGATCTACGACAACATCGCGTTCGGCATCAAACTCTACGAAAAGCTGCCGAAGGGCGAACTCGACACCAGGGTCGAGCAGGCGCTCGAAGGCGCTGCGCTGTGGAAAGAGGTCAAGGACAAGCTCGGGGCCAGCGGCTTGAGCCTGTCGGGTGGCCAGCAGCAGCGCCTGTGCATCGCCAGGACCGTGGCCCTGAAACCCGATGTCATCCTCCTCGACGAGCCCTGCTCGGCGCTCGATCCGATCTCCACGGCAAGGGTCGAAGCATTGATCGACGAGCTGAAGGGCAACTACACGATCGCCATCGTGACCCACAACATGCAGCAGGCGGCGCGCGTCAGCGATTCCACGGCCTTCATGTATCTCGGCGAACTCGTCGAATTCGGCGAAACCCAGCGCATGTTCACTTCGCCGATGCAGAAGCAGACGCAAGAATATATCACTGGCCGTTTCGGCTGAAGACCGACGCGAAGGATCAGGCTTATGTCGGCTCACATTGTCACTGCCTATGATACCGAACTCGAAGCGCTCGGGCGCAAGATCGCCGAGATGGGCGGGATCGCCGAGAAGATGCTGTCGGACGCGATGGACGCCCTGACGGCGCTCGACGTCGACCTCGCCCGCGCGGTCGTGGCGAGCGACCCGC
>CAXTME010000100.1:0-17121 GCA_964245215.1 uncultured Lichenihabitans sp. | reverse complement strand
GCGTCCTGATCAGACCGAGGTCCGTGCCGCAATGCGGTTCGGTGAGGTTCATGGTCCCGGTCCAGCGACCGGACGCGAGAGGCGGTCCGTAGAGCGCCTTCTGAGCCGCCGAGCCATGTGCCATCAGAGCCGCATAGGCGCTTTGGCTGAGGCCCGGATACATGCTGAACGCCATGTTGGCCGAGCAGCAGAACTCATGCATCGCGGTGGCCAGGACGAACGGCAGTCCCTGACCGCCGTGTTCGGGCGAGGCCGTGAGCCCCGGCCACCCTCCCGCGACATAGCGCCCGTACGCTTGCTTAAATCCGGCCGGCGTCGTGACGGTCGCGTCGGCCTCCCTCACGCAGCCTTCGCGGTCGCCACTCCGATTGAGCGGCTGCAGCACCTCGGAGGCGAATCGCCCTCCCTCCTCGAGAATGGCGGCGATGACGTCGGGCGAGGCCTCGGCGAAACTCGGAAGATTGCCGAGGCGTTCGATGCCGAACACCTCGCATAGCAGGAAAAGCACTTCGTCGACGGGAGCCGAATAGCTGGGCATAGCGGGCTCGGTTGCAGGCTGGGGCAGGTCATGTGCCTGCTCACATGCTCCAGCCTTGACATGCGGGCAAGCGACCGGCTCGGAAACGCGAGCGCCCTCGCCGGACAGGTTGCAGGCTCACGAAAGCTGCCGGGCCAAAGCGTCGTTAAAAAGGCGCGAGGCTTCGCGGCGACATGGCGTCGGGTGGAGCCTTTGGACGAGTTCTGCGAATCAGGCTCCTGCGAGACGGGCTTGCGCGGCCTGCAGTTCGCCGATCGCCATGTCGAGACTGCGGCGTTGCCGCTCCAGATGCTCGATCTGGGCCGATATCTGGTCGCGGTCGAGGGCGAAAGCCGGGCTTTCCGCGCTGCTCCGATCGGCGAAGCGAATGATTTCCGTCAGGGTGAAGCCCAGACGTTTGGCGCGCAGGATCATGTCGAGCCTCTGCCGCTCGGATGCACCATAAAGCCGCGTGTTCCCGTCGCGTCGCGGCGAGAGAAGGCCGCGGTCTTCGTAGAAACGCAGCGTGCGCTGGCTGACGTTGAACGTCCGCGCCATGTCGCCAATGCTCATCAGGCCCTGAAGATCGGAGCCGAGGCCCAGCCTAGGGTTGCCTAGAGAGGATAACGGTTTCGAAGTCACGCAAGACCTCCCATCGAGGCCAGTCCGTTAGTGAACAGGTGAATTCTATCTCTGATCATCGTCATAGGCGACTAGCAGTTGTGAAATCGCTTCGCAAGTCCTTCTGAGCAGAACATTTCCGGTTGACGGTTGATGAAGGCCCGTCGTGCCATCGTTCGGTAGACCTACCGCCCACCGAGGGCGCGACACCTCCGCAGCCGTTTCGAAACAAGATCTTCGGCCGCACTGCCCGATCAGAGACATCGTGTCGAAATCATCCGGCTTAACGGCTTGTTTACCGTGTCAGACGAAAGTTCGGTCCATGGGGACGGGACATCCGTTCTGTTCATGCGGGATCTGCGCTCGCCGTTAGACCTCGGCACCCCGTGAGGCTTCAGAGACAGGCTTCGGTCTGCGGGTGCGACGATGAACACAACGGTTCCGTGGAGCATCAGAGATGTCAGCGATGATACGCGCGAAGCCGCGCAGGAGGCCGCCCGCCGATCCGGGCAGTCCCTCGGCGACTGGCTCGACGGCGTGATCGCGGAGCAAGCGGCCAAGCGGAAGGACCCTCGCAACGATCATCGTGCCGAGATGGAAGCCATCGCGGCGCAACTCGCCCGCTTCGCGACGGAACCCACACCGGAAATCGCGCGCGACCCGTCGAAATCGTCCGAGCGTTCCCTCGCCGATCAGGCGCGGTCGTCCGCCAGGGCGGAAACGCCGGACTTCGACCCTAAGACGGCCATCCGCAACGCGGTCGCCGAGATCGCACGACGTCAAGCCGATCTCGACAAAGCCGATGGCCCCTGGCCTTCAGCTCTGCCGCAGAACGTCGGTATCCGCGGCGACCTGATGGCTGGAACGACGTTGAGCGACCAGCCCGCCCAGCGCTACGGAATCTCGGCGCGCGACGCGTCCTCGAGAGACGCGGAGGAGTTGCTCGAACCTTCCGGTGCGCGCCGCGACGGTGCGAGCCTGTCGTCCGAGGTCACACAGACCTTTGCCCGGTTCACGCGCGATCTTCAGGACGCCATCCATGCCTCCGACGTCCGCCCGCAGGTCGACGGGATCGACCGGCAGCTGCGCCGGATGGGCCGGACCATGGACGGGCTCACTGCCGGCTTGCCGACCAGCGACGCCATCGCGAGGATCAGCGAGCAGACCCGGGAGGTGCGCGACCTCCTGACATCCGCAGCCGAACGCTCGCCGTCCCTGACGGCTGTCGAAGGACAGGTGGCGAAGCTCGAAGCGCGGCTCGGTGCGCTCGCCTCGGCGCCACAGACACTCACGCCCGAACTCGCCGGCACCTTGGCCGAGGTTCGCGCGCTGCTCGACAGCTTCAAGCCAGGTGCCGCTCTCTCGTCGCTCGAACAGCGCATCGGCGACCTGACGCGGCGTATCGAGCGGGGCGTCGAGGCCGGCACGTCGACACAGTTGATCGAGGGCCTGAGCCGTCGCGTCGACGAGATCCATACGTCCCTGCGCTCGCAACTCGCCGATGCGGCGGTCGACACGCGGCCTCTCGAAGGACTCGTGCGCGGGATAGCGGAGCGCATCGGGCAGGCCCGCGAAGCCTCGTCGGATTTCCAGCATCTCGAAGCCGCGATGCGCGACATGGCGACCCGCATCGACAACGCTCCGCCCCATCTCGATCGAGGCGGGGTGCAAGCCATCGAGGCGCAGATCACCCGGCTGGCCGACCGCCTTGATCGATCCGAATCGAGCCTCAAGGCGCTCGACGGTGTGGAACACTCGCTAGGGGAATTGTTCTCGCAGTTCGAAGTCACCCGGCAGGTCGCGATCGACGCGGCGGAAACCGCGGCCCGGACGGCGGCGCGCGACACGCTGCGGGCCGCCTTGCAGAGTCCTTCCCTGGCGCAACGCGGTCCGGAGGTGACCACCGGACTGGCCGACCAGATGACCCGCAGCATCGACGATCTGCGCGCCCTGCAGGATCAATCGGATCGGCGAAACCAGTCCATGCTGGCCGACATCCATCAGACCATGGATCGGCTGACTCGGCACATTTCGGCTCTGGCTTTGGCTCCGGCTTCTGCCACCGCCGAGGCTCGCGCGATGTCCCCGGGATACCCGGCGAGCGACGCCGCGACACGCCGGCCCGAGCCTTCCGCCGAGCAGGCGGCCGCGCTCAAGGCCGAGGAGGCGTCGACGCGGCTGCATCGGGCGCGCCTGTCCGAGACACGGATCGCCGAAGGACGCCCGACGGACGCGCGGACCGTCGACGCTGCCCAGCGCGCCGAGGAGCGGGCATCACGGGTCGAGCTCGATCCGGCCGACATGCTGATCGAACCCGGCTCGGGGCGCGCGCAGCAGTACGGCCGCGCGGAGCCGCGGTTCGACCGGATGTCGGACGGGGCGGAGTCGCCAGACCCGGCGCTGGCCCGCGCCGCGACGCCGGCCGGACCGGGTGATGCGGAAGGGCCTGCGAGCTTCATCGCGGCTGCGCGAAGGGCCGCGCGCGCCGCCCAGGCGTCCGCCGCGACACAGGCTTCGGCGAAGGCCGTCGACCGCCGTCCCTCGCCTGAGACACGCCCTGCCGGCGGCACCTCGACGCTGGCGCGGGTCAAGGCCTTTCTGGCGCAACGCCGCAGACCGATCCTGCTCAGCGTCGCCGCCCTGGTGCTGCTCGTCGGCGCATTGGAAGTCGTGAAACTCAGCATCGACGGACCCGCGGGCCGCGCCGGATCGCTGGAAACAACGATGCCCGACACAGGCCGGTCGCGCATAGCGAGCCACCTCGACGGCGCATCGCGCTCAGCTCAGGACACCACATCAGGACCGACCGAAACCGAACAGGGGACCCCCGTGGCTTCGGCTCCAACGACCCCCCCGGCGGCTCAGCCGCCGAGCCGGCCGCCGCTTCCCACCTTCGTCGGCGGGCTTGCGAAGCCGCAGACCGCCCCGACCGAAGCCTCGGGCCTCGGCGAAGGCTTGCGCAGCCTTGCAGCGGCGGGCGACCCCGCCGCTCAATACGAAGCCGGCCTGAGATTTTCGGACGGCCGTGACGTGACGCGAGACCCGAAGCAGGCCGTGGCCTATTTCGAAAAGGCTGCCGCTCAGGGGTTGGCCCCGGCCGAGTACCGACTTGGCTCGGCCTACGAAAAGGGCGTCGGCGTCGACCGTGACCCCTCGTTGGCCATGGCATGGTACAACAAGGCGGCCGATGCGGGGAACATCCGCGCCATGCACAACCTCGCCGTCATGGCGGCCGAGGGCGCAGCCGGCAAGCCGGATTACGCAAAGGCGGCGACCTGGTTTCAGAAAGCCTCGGCATACGGCGTGCGCGACAGCCAGTTCAACTTGGCCATCCTCTACGCCCGGGGTCTCGGCCTCGAACAGAGCCTGGCGCAATCCTACACCTGGTTCGCCATCGCGGCCGCCGAGGGCGACGAGGACGCGGGCAAGAAGCGCGACGAGGTCGGCCAGAAGCTCGACGCCAAGACGCTGGCCAGCGCCAAGGCGGTGGCCGATGCCTACCGGGCCGCGACCCCGGCGGCCGCAGCCAACGAGGTAGCTCCGCCGCCCGGTGGCTGGGACGCAGCGTCGCCGCGTCCCCCGGCGGGCCAATCCGGCGGCAGCCAATCCGGAGCGGGTCCATCCGGGGGAACCGCAAAGGTCAGCCGGCTCTGACGGTTCGACCAAGAACTGACTGCGCGGAAGATGGCCGTCGGGGGGTGCTCCGGCGTAACGCCGCGCATGTCGGAACGACGGTTGGCCGGACTCCTGGGCATCGCTCGCCGGCCCGATCGCAACGGACCGATCGGCACGGGGCCGGACAGCCCAGGCTCGGTGCCGGAGAGGTAAGCGTGCCGGTCCTGGGTTCATCGATGGGGTCGACAGCAAGCCTTTCCCGTCACGGTGTAACTCTGCATCAATACGGCCAAGCCAAGATGCGGCCGGTAGCGGCACCACCACTGTCCCACTGTGAAGCAATCGGTGTGGCGGCGAAGTTGCACGTCATGGGACGCGCCACATAGCCCAAACCGGGCCTTCGGCGGGGCAAAGATGAGTGAGGTCGAATCATCCATGGTGACGGGTATGGCGCCATGAGTTTGCATTTCGCGAAGGTACGGGGGTGGGTCGGGGCCGGCATGGCGGATGCGGCGGGACGCCTCGTCATCCTGTCGGCCACGACCGCCGTCCTGGCGCGCTTGCTCGGCCCGAGCGATTTCGGCGAAACGGCGCTGATCTTGAGCATCGTCACGATCTTCACGGTCTTCGTCGGTGCTCCTTACGAGGAAGCCTTGGCGCAACGCCGCGTGACACGGCGCGTGCACCTCGAGGCGGCGCTCGCCGCCTCGTTACTGACGGCCGTCGCTCTCGTTCTGCTCTCGGTCGTGATCGGCTGGGTCATGGACCGGCTCTACGATCGGCAGATCTTCGTGGTCATGCTGCCCGTCACGGCCTGCGTGCTCTTCGCGCAAGGGCCGCTGGCGATCGCGACCGCCGTCGCTCGTCGTCGGCGCAAATTCTACGCCATCAATATCGCGGGTCTGCTCGGCCATTGCGTCGGAGCCGGCTTCGCGCTCGCGCTCGCCTTCTCGGGTTGCGGGATTTGGGCTCTGATCGGCCTGCGGGTCGGGATCGTGATCGCCAACACCGTCATCCTCATGGTGTTGCTGCGTCTCGTCCTCGTGCCGCGCTGGTCGGCGCAGGCGGTCGGCGATCTCACCCGCTATGCGAAATACATCCTGATGACCCGCCTCGTCGAGAACCTGGCCTTCGTGGTCTACAACGTGGCGGTCAGCAGCTTTTTCGGGATCACGGTGCTGGGCTACGCCAACATGGCCATGCGGCTCATCGAGCCCATCCGCGGCGCCATCATCGCGGTCACCTACAATCTCTGCTTCTCGTTCTTCACCACGGTTGCACGGGACCGGGTGCGGCTGGGCGAGGAGACCCGGCGCATCTCGGCGGAGTCGACCGTCTCGACGGCGCCGATCTTCATGGGAGTGGCAGCCGTCAGTCCGATCATGGTTCCGCTTCTGGCGGGGCCGGGGTGGGACGCGGCCGTCCCGCTCGCCGTCATGCTGGCCATCGGCGGCATGGTCTCGGTCCCGTCCCAGGTCGTTCTGGCGGCTTTGTCGGCCGCCGGGAGGCCGGAACAATCAACCTATGCCAATGTCGCGGGACTCTCGGCCATGATGACGGTGCTGGTCGCCACCATCGGCCTGAGCACCATCTTCATCGGCGTGGCACGCGCATCGGGCGACATCATCCAGGCTTCCATCACGATGGGGATCAGCGGAGGCTTGATCCTGCTGCCGCGAAGAGCCCTGTTTCGGGACCTTTGCCGGTCCTGGGCCGTGGCGGCGCTCATGGCGCTGGTGGTCTCCTGCATCGCCGGCCGCCTGGCGCTCATGATGCCGCCGATGGCCGTGCTGCCTCTGGCCATGGTCACAGGAGTCCTGGTCTATACTCTCCTGATGTTTATTTTCGACAGAAGGCGTTTCGATCGTCTGCGCCCGTTGATCGTGAACCGGGCCAAGCCTTTTTTCCTGCAACAGGCCGTCGAGTAGAGCCGGGCGCAAGCGATCCCCTTCCGAGCAGCACCGGATCGGCCAAAATGGGGCGATCTCCATCCTCGGGCAGGAACCGAGGACGAAATGTGTCATACCGCGACAGGATCTCAGCGTGTCGCCGCGAGACCGACCGGATCCCAGCGTTTCGTCACAACGGACCGCTTCCCCCCTGCGAGCAACGCCTGGGCTCGCCCGCGACGGGAATCATTGCCGACCCCCAAAGCTCTGCTACAGGTGGCCGCCGTTAGGCGAAGCGAACCGGCCGGCAGTCCATCGGCTGCACCCGAGACCTTCGTGATCGGCGAAATGGGGGAGGTTCTTGCTGAAGCTGCCAGGCGACATGGAGTGGATGTGGGCCGACATGGACCGGGTGTTGGCGCCTGTGGCGACTCCGCTCGGCCTCTTTCTGGCCGTCGCCGTCACCTGTCACGTGTTGCTCAGAAAACGCGACGTCGAGGCCAGTATCGGTTGGATCGGCCTTGCCTGGCTGGCGCCGGTCTGGGGCGCTCTCCTGTACGTGATGCTCGGAATCAATCGCGTGACGCGCCGGGCCCGCAAAGCGCGCGGCTCGCGGCAGCCGAGGCGCCGCGCCACGGACCTGCCCGCCTATGATATTCCCCAACATTTCCTGCCTTTGGAAAAGGCCATCCGGCGCATCACCAACCGAATGGCCGAACGCGACAATGCGGTGGCAGTCTTTCACGACGGCGACGCGACCTATCCGGTCATGCTGGCGGCGATCGCAGACGCGACATCCAGCGTCGCGCTCTCGACCTATATCATGTGGGATGACGCCGTCGGGATTGGCTTCGTCGAGGCTCTGAAAGCCGCCAAAGACCGTGGCGTCGAGGTGCGGGTCCTGATCGACGGCATCGGCAGCGGATATTTTCCTCCCATCTTCCGTCGATTGAAACGCAACGGCATCCCGGCCGCGCTCTTCATGCATTCCGCCCTGCCCTGGCGCATGCCCTTCCTCAACCTGCGCAGCCACAAGAAGCTGCTCGTCGTCGATGGTACGGTCGGCTTCACGGGCGGCATGAACATCTCGGCCGCCAATCTCGTCGCACAGCATCCGCCTCATCCGGTGTCCGACACGCATTTCAAATTCCGGGGCAGCGTCGTCACGCAACTGATGGATGCCTTCGCCCAGGATTGGTCCTTCACCACGGGCCAGGACCTCGAGGGACCCGTCTGGTTTCCCGATCTCAAAGCCGAAGGGCCCAACCTCGCTCGCGTCGTCACGTCGGGGCCGGACCAGGATCTCGAAAAGATCCGTTCCGTGCTACTCGAGGCCAGCGCCTGCGCCCATAGCTCCATCAAAATCATGACGCCCTATTTCCTGCCAGGTTCAGACCTCGTCATGGCCTTGGAGCTCGCGGCACTGCGTGGCGTCAAAGTCGACGTCATCGTGCCCCAGAAGAGCGATCACCGTTTCGTCGACTGCGCCATGCGGGCGCATATCGGTCCCCTGCTCGATCACGGCGTACGGTTCTGGTCCGGGCCGCCGCCCTTCAATCACTCGAAGCTGATGGTGGTCGACAAGCATTGGTGCCTGGTCGGCAGCGCCAACTGGGACATGCGCAGCCTGCGGCTCAACTTCGAGCTCAACGTCGAGGTCTACAGCGAAGACCTGGCCCAGCAACTCGATGGCTTCATGCTGAGCCACCAGACGAAGCGGCTGCGGGCGCGGGAGCTCAACGCGAGAAGCCTGCCAGTGCGGCTGCGCGATGCCGCACTCCGGCTACTGCTGCCCTATATCTAGAAACCGGTCGTCCCGCCTCGAAGGGGCCGCTCGTGAGGCGCACCGTGATGGGGCGATGATCGGATTGCTGTCGCGGCAGGACCCTCGCGTCGCCGCACGACAGGCCGCGCACGAGGCAACGGTCGATCCGCAGCGGCACGATCTCGCCCATCATATGGGTCGAGCGGCGCGGCCCGACGTCGTGGAAGCCCGGTAGCATGGCCGGGCCGACGAGGTTGAAGTCGCCGAGCACGGCGGCTCGGGGCGGCAGAAGGCTCGAAATGGTTCGGAGCTGCTGGCGATTGAGCCTCTGGCCATGCGAGAGATGGACGTTGGCGATCCCGACGTCGCCGATCTCGACGATCTGGCAGACCCGCTGGATCAAGGACCCGGCCGGCAGCGGGCGGACGATCGGCGACTGCCGCCAGGGCAAGGGGCTCCACATCGCGAGCCCATGGATCCGTCCCGGCAGAGGCGCCCAGGCGTAATGCCCGCCGATCCGCTCGCAGAGGTCGTTGAAATGGCTCGTCGCCTCCTGCATCAGCATCAGGTCCGGCGCTTCGCGTTCGATCAGCGCCACCACGTCGTCGAGCGAGGCCCCCACCCGGCGCAGGAGGTTCCAACTCACGACCTTCAGGGTCGGAGGCAACGTCGCTTCGTCTCCGCCCGACGCGTCGCGCCGGTCGTTGAGACGGTGTCCGGTACTCAGTGGGATGCGCGACGGCGACATGGACACTCCGGATCGGATGCTGCGTCGTTCTTGATGCCTGCATCGAGGTGCGGCGACAAGGGCGGTCGCAGAACCCGCGCCAGTCTCACTGAGGGTTGAAGCACCGGGTTTCGCATCCTACACGCTGCCGATCGGGCGCCAGTCGAACAGGTCCTTGACGCGCCGCGACAGTCCCTCGCGCGTGTTGCGGTAGGCGTCGAGCACGAGGCTGCGCGAGCCTTCGACGGCCGTCGGGTCGGCGGTCGGCCAGTAGGTCACGTCGACCGCCATGGTGCGGGTGAATTCCAGCGCGCGGTGGTGGGCCTCGGGCGACAGGGTCACGATCATGTCGAAAAGGGAGTCCTCGAGATCCTCGAAGCGTTGCGGCTTATGGCGCAGCGTATCGAGCCCCACCTCGTCCATGACGGCATCGACGAACGGGTCATGCTGTCCGGGCCGCACGCCGGCCGAGACGATATAGATGGACCGCCCGAACAGTCGCTTGGCCATGTGCTCGGCCATCGGCGACCTGACCGCATTCTCTGAGCACGCGAAGAGGATGGATTGCGGTTTGCTGCGCAAGACCTCCTCTCCCATGGGCTGTTGTGCCTCCCCGCGGTCGAAGGTCACGCGCCAACCTCGCGCCCCACCGCGCCTCAACCCTTGTAGTGTAAAGCTGTCACCAATGTGAAAAGGCGCCGCAGCGTGTCGTGATCCGCCTCGATCTTGCCGCCCAGACGCTCGCCCAGAAGCGCGGCTCCCTCGTCGTGGAGTCCCCGCCGGCCCATGTCGATCGCCTCGATCTGTCGCGGCGAGGCGCTGCGTATCGCCTGGTAGTAGGTGTCGCACAGCATCAGGTAATCCTTCAGCACCGAGCGAAAGGGCTTCAGCGACAGGAGGTGGGACATGAGGGCTGCGCCGCTCTCGTCCGTCACGGCCAGCAGCAGCCTGCCCTCCTGCACGCCGACCGTCAGTCGATAGGGGCCGCCATCATGGCCGTGGAGCGAAAAGCTGTTCTCCTCGACGAGGTCGTAGATGGCGATGCGGCGCTCGTGCTCCTGGTCGGGATTGCCGCGACCGATCGATCCCTCGTCCAGGCTGACGGCGATCAGCCGCCGGGTTCCACCCTCCGCCATCGCTTATCCTGTCTTGGTCATCCGCAGCGCCACGGATCGCGCATGGGCATCGAGGCCTTCGGCTTCGCCGAGCGCGATGGCGGCCGGACCGAGGGTGGCGAGCGCCGCGGGAGCGCATTTCAGGATCGAGGTCCGTTTCATGAAGTCGAGAACCCCGAGCCCCGACGCGAAACGGGCCGAGCGGGCCGTCGGCAGCACGTGGTTCGACCCGCCGACGTAATCCCCGATGGCTTCGGGCGTGTCGTGGCCGAGAAAGATCGCACCGGCGTTGCGGATGCGGCCCGCGAGCGCGTCCCCGTCGCGCGCCATGATCTCCAGGTGTTCGGGCGCCAGCCTGTCGATCAGCGGCACGGCTTCGGACAGCGACGACACGAGGATCACGGCGCCGTAATCGCGCCAACTCGCGCCCGCGACGTCGCGGCGCGGCAGGGTTTCGAGCTGCCGCAGGACGGCGGCTTCGACCGCATCCGCAAGAGCCGGATCGTCGGTCACGAGGATCGATTGCGCGACCGCATCGTGTTCGGCCTGGGCCAGGAGATCGGCCGCCACATAGTCCGGGACGGCGGAGCCGTCGGCCAGCACGACGACCTCGGACGGGCCCGCGATCATGTCGATCCCGACACGACCGAAGACCCGGCGTTTCGCGGCCGCCACGAAGGCATTGCCGGGTCCGACGATCTTGCTCACCGGCGCGATCGTCGCGGTTCCGTAGGCCAGCGCCGCAATCGCCTGGGCGCCACCGACGCGGTAGACCTCGTCGACGCCCGCCAGATGGGCGGCGGCCAGCACCAGCGGGTTCAACCGTCCGTCCGGCGTCGGCACCACGATCACGACACGTTCGCAGCCCGCCACCTTGGCCGGGATGGCGTTCATCAGCACGGAAGACGGGTAGCTCGCAGTGCCGCCCGGAACGTAGAGCCCCACATCCGCGATGGCGGTCCAGCGCCAGCCGAGTTCGACGCCGAGCGCGTCGGTCCAGAACTGATCGACGGGCTTCTGCCGCTCGTGGAACGCAACGATCCGGTCTCGCGCCAGCCTCAGAGCCGCGAGTGTATCGGGCGCGACCGCGCCGGCAGCAGCCGCGATCTCGTCGGCCGCGACCCTGAGGCCGCGGGTGCGCAGGTCGACCCGGTCGAAACGGTGCGAAAGGTCGATCAGGGCCTCGTCGCCCCGCGCTACGACATCAGCAATGATGGCGGCTGCCGCGATGTCCACGTCTTCGGAGACCTCACGCTTGGCTGCCAGCAGGCGCCCGAAGTCCCGTTCGAAGTCGCTCGACCGCGCGTCGAGCCGCATGACGTTGTGCATCACCCTACCGCGATCCTCATCCTGCGCAGGCCGCGGGACGCGGCAGTGTCGGAGGATGCTGGAGAGCCCTCATCCGTCGGCTCCATGCGTGCTTCGACGCCGCCCTTCGGGCCGGCCCCAGCATGACGAACATGGGGTCGTCCGGCATTGGTCTTAGACCTCAGGCGCCCGACCCTCAAGCTGCCCCGTCGCCCGACGATGCTCCATCGGGCACCGGCGGAACAGCGCCGGGATCGCGCTTCGGCGGATTGGTGCAGGGCCAGCGCGGACCGATGTCGGCCAGCGCGGCTTCGAGACACTCGACGTCGAGCCTGATCGCCCCGTCTTCCGAAAAATGCAGCATCACGGTTCCGGCCGGCCGTTCGGTGGGCATGAACGAGATGGCGAGCAGCGTCAGGACGGTCGTGGGATCCTGATCGAAGCCGGCGCGGCGGACGCGCGACACCCGTTCGAAATGGAGGCCGGTTTGGCAACGCTCGCAGTGCCCCTGGCCGGCTCCGAACCAGTCGAAGCGCGAGGCCACCAAGGCGAAACGCTGGGCTTTCGGCAGATAGGCCATGTCGCTGATCTTGACCTCCGCATCCTGCAGATGCGCCGAAAGGATGGCGAGGTCTTCCGGGTCCAGGGCCGCGATCTTGAGAGCCGGCCTGCTGGTCGTGTCCGCCTCGGTCATGTGGGTCCTCGATGATTGTGCACTGCGGGGAAAGTCGCGGCACTCCCGGCCTGTTCCAAACGCGATTCGCCCCGGGTGTCCGACGACACGAGCATCCCGGGGGAGCCGCCGAACCCTGGCCCGCCGGCAACCGCTGCCGCGATGCGACACAACGGCTAAACGAGATCTCCAAGGCCAAAGCGCCCATTGGGATCGAACACCGAAGTTCCCTCATGTCGGACGAGGGAACCGATCCTCAGTTCTTTATAACGAAACCCCTGACCGTCCGCAGGCAATCGGCAGCGCAGATCTGCTCAGACCCTTTCATGGCGGTCCGCGATGATCAGTGCGTGCCCATCGGGATCGTGAATCAGAACGGATCTTGCCCCACCCGACAGAAGCGCAACCCGTGCAGCCTCTTCGGGTATGATCGCACCATCGACGAGAACGCGCGTCGCCCAGAGGTCCGCGACGCGCGTATCCGGCGGCATCGGGCGACGCGATCCCACTTCATAACCCAGAAGTTCGAGGTGGGGAGGCACCTGCGGAAGCACGAGCGGGACCACCGCGACCCGGTCGGCCGCGACCGCATCCAGCCTTTGTTGACCCGGACCCGCGTTCTCCGAACCCGGCTTCACCCGAAATCCCAGGCCTTCGTAGAAGGCTCGGCTCCTCGAAACCTCGGAGACCGCGATCGCCGTATGGTCGATCCCCAGGAAGGCCTGTGCGGCGCCCTTCGCCTGCCAAGCCTGATCCCCAACCCCGGGCGGAAAGGCCAGGAGTTCGAGGGGACGGCCTTCGGGGTCGCGGAACTTGAACGCCGTGACGCTGCCGGTGTTGGGCGGCAGGGTCTGAGGTCCACCCTCGGTGATCGCATGGCCGCCCGCCGCCAATGCACGGGCGTAAGCCTCGCCGATGTCCGACACCGCGATCGCGATATGCTGGAACCACAGGTCGGTCGAGGTGCTACCGGCGGGATAGGCGCGGCCCGGAGGATCGAACCGCAGAAATTCCACCTCCTGCCGGCCAAGCCGCATCGACAGCCGTTCGGCCCGCGCGCCCGCCATGCCGAGCATCGCCAGTTCTGGCTCATCGACCGCTTCGGTGCCGATCGCGTCGAACCCCAGGGCCGCATAGAAGCCCGCGGTGAGCCCGAGATCCGCGGTCGTGAAGCCGATCCGGCGGATGCGATGAACCGCGATGCTCATGGGCGCTGCGCCCCGCGCTGGTTGGTGAAGACGGCGTAGAGCGTATGCGATGCGCAGATGAAGAGTTGCGCCCTGTTGCGTCCGCCGAACGTGACATTGGACACCAGCGACGGCACCTTGATCTTGCCGAGGAGGTCTCCCGACGGCGCGATGCAGTGAACGCCGTCGGCAGCGCTGCTCCACAGGTTGCCGTCCTCGTCGATCCGGAAGCCGTCGCAGAAGCCCGGCTCGATCTTGTGGAACTCGCGGCCTCTGTGAAGGCGGGCTCCATCCTCCGAGACGTCGAAGACCCGTATGACCTGCTTCGGGGGCGAGTCGAACTGATGTCCAGTCTCGGCCACGTAGAGAAGCCGCTCGTCCGGCGAGAACGCGAGGCCGTTGGGACCCTGGAAGTCGTCGGCCACGACGGTCAAACTGCCGTCTCGCGGGTCGAGCCGGTAGAGGTTGGCCGGCAGTTCGGCGGCTCGCTTGCCGCCCTGGTAATCCGTCTCGATGCCGTAGGGCGGATCGCCGAACCAGATCGTACCGTCCGATTTCACGACGACGTCGTTCGGCGAGTTCAGCCGGCGGCCCTCGACGTGGTCCGCCAGGATCTCGATGCTGCCGTCGAGTTCGGTCCGGGTGACCCGCCCGTGATGCGAGCAGGAGACGAGCCGGCCGGCCCTGTCGCGGGTGTGGCCGTTCTCGAAGCCGCTGGGGTCGCGGAAGACCGAGATCCCGCCCGACGCAGTCCAGCGCAGGACCCGGTCGTTCGGGATGTCGCTGAACAGCAGGCATTGCTGGTCGGCGAACCAGACCGGTCCTTCGAGCCAGCCGAACCCCTCGCCGAGCGTCTGCAACGGCGCATTGGACAGGATGAAGCTTCTGAACCGTTCGTCGAGGATCTCGTAGATATCCGGCATTTCGGCTCCGCGAGGCGAGGCCAGCCTACGCCGGCACCAGGTCCGGAGACGTTCCGCTCAGAACGTAGCTGTTGCCCTGCGCGGGTTCTGCCTTTGGCCTATCGGTCGCGCCGAGCCGCTCACGCAGGTGGTCTGCCACGCGCAGGGCATTGGCGATGATCGTCAGGGTCGGGTTGACGGATCCGATCGAGGGGAAGAACCCGGCATCGGTCGCGTAAAGATTGTCGAGCTGGTGCGCCTTGCAGTTCGTGTCGAGCACGGAAGAGCGCGGATCGGTGCCGAACTTCAGTGTGCCGGCCTGATGCGCCGTGCCACCGATCGGGATGTCCTTGCCGAGATAGAGATTGCGTTCCATCAGCACGGGCGCCGCACCGCACTTGCGCATGATCTCCTCGAGTTTCTTCTTGAGGCGGCGATGCGCCTCCATGTTGGTCTCGTGGAGGGCCAGGATCGTGCGGTCGCCATCGTAGGAGATGCGGTTGTCGGGATGCGGCAGGTCCTCGCTCGACAGCCAGAAGTCGAGCGCGTGGCCGGCAATCAGATCGAAGGGCATCTGCGGCAACCAGGTGTCGAGCCAGCTCGGCACCTCCTCGCCGCGCACCTGGTCGCCATGGGTCGTGGCGCACATCTGGATGAGTCCGAGCGGATAGTCCCAGTCGTCGGACTTGAAGTAGAAGTCGCTGCAGGCCAGTGTCTTTTGGAAAACCGTCGTATTGGCTTTCTTGAGGAAGGCCATCAGCACCGATTGATTGTGCCGCATGTAGTTGCGGCCGACCTGATCCGAACCATTGGCGAGGCCGCTCTCGTGGCCCGGGCCATGCGACCGCAGCAGCAGCTGCGCCGAACTCAGTGCCCCGCACGCCACCACGACGATATCGGCCGAGTAGCGTTCCTGCTGTCCATCCCGCTCGACATGAACATACTTGACGGTCTGGCCGGCCGCGTCCGTTTCGAGGCGGCTCGCATAGGCACCGGTCAGCAATGTGACGTTCGGGAAACGGGCGATCGTAGGGTCGATGCAGATCACCTGCGCATCGGCCTTGCCGTTGAGCAGGCAGGGAAACCCGTCGAAGGCATCGCACCTGATGCAAATGCTCGAGGGGGTGGCCTTGCCATGCTTTTCGTCGAGCAGGATTCCGAGGGGCAGGTGAAAGGGGTTCAGTCCCAGGGCGGCCCACTTGTCGCTCAGCTCCTGGATCAGCGGTTCGTGCGTTACCGCTTCGTAGGGATACTCTGCGCGGCGAGGCTCGTTGGGGTCTTCGCCGCTCTTGCCATGGACATGAAACAGCTTCTCGGCCTGGGCGTAATAAGGCTCGAACGCGTCGTATCCGATCGGCCAGGCCGGCGAGACCCCTTCGCTATGCTGGATCTCGCCGAAGTCCTGCTCTCGCAGCCGGAACAAAGCGGCGCCATAGACCTTGGAGTTGCCGCCGACGAAGCGATGAAGCCCAGGCTTGAACGTCGAGCCGTCCTCGCCATACCAAGTCTCGTCGACCTGATATTTGCCCGCGACGAACACTGTTCGCGCATCCCAGTTGTCGCGCTCGCGCGGCAGGTAGTCGCCTCGTTCGAGCACCAGGATGCGCTTGCCCGTGGGGGCGAGGCTGTGCGCCATCGACCCGCCGCCGGGGCCGCTTCCGATGATGATGACGTCGTAATGATTGTCCGACACCGGCAGCTCCCAGATCGCGATCGCCGTGTACGAGGCCTGCACCATCGGATCCGATCGCCGGTCAACGGTCCCCGTGGTCTTGAGTTGCACCCTGCTCCGCAAAGATCGAGCCAACGGGCGCGGTGGGAAACGCCGAGCCGGAGCTCGCGCTTCGCCTTGCGGGATGCCACGACTCGGGGCGATAATATGGCAGCCGCCGCTACGGGATTCGAAGGATCGATCCGGCAATGGGGAAAGACTTGACCGACGATGAACGCGGGGCTTTCCAGTCCGAAGTCGACCGGTTGCGGGAAGAGCACCGCGATCTCGACGCGGCCCTGCAAGCCCTTCTCGATCTCGGACGGGTAGACCAACTCCAGGTACAGCGCTTCAAGAAGCGGAAACTCGCACTGCGAGACCGTCTGGCCTATCTCGAGGACCAGATGACGCCCGACATCATCGCCTGAGAGCAGAAGAAGACGTCGTGCATGCTCACGGTTTATGCCGCACGCGGCGGCTCGAACGTCGTTTCGGTCACGTGGGTTTGTCGACCGGCAAGGCCCTCCGGGCAATGAAGCTCACAATGATTCGAGTTCACCGTCGATGCGCAAAAAGACCGATCTTCCGAGCAAGATCTGTGCACAGTGCGGTCGCCCCTTCACGTGGCGCAAGAAGTGGGAGCGCGTCTGGGACGAGGTGCAATACTGCTCGGACCGGTGTCGAAGCGAGAAACGGCGCCAGGGGCCGGGGACGGGTCCCTTCTCCGGCGAGACGGCCAAGCTCAAGACGTAGTCATCGTCACTTTATCGGTCGAACTTCCACCCGTCAGCGGTCATAAGCATCGGTCGGTAGATGCATTCGGGGCGCTCCTTGATGGCCGATCGCTGGCGGGACTTCGATCAGGCTCTTTCGGGCATGCGGCGGATCCTCGTCATGGGTCCGCCCGGAAGCGGCAAGTCCACGCTGGCGCGACGTCTCGGGAACAGGCTCGGCCTGCCGGTCTTCCACCTGGATCAGGCGTTTCACCGCCCCGGCTGGGTCGCTGCACCAGCCCAAACGTTCCGCGCCGAGGTCACCCGCATCGCCGCCCTTCCGGCCTGGGTCATCGACGGAAACTACACGGACACGTC
>CAXTME010000099.1:0-17489 GCA_964245215.1 uncultured Lichenihabitans sp. | reverse complement strand
CCATGATCCTCCGTTCCGCTCCCGCTTCGCCGTTCGGCCGCAAGACCAAGATCGCCGCCACCCTGCTCGGCCTCGGCAGCCAGATCACCGTCGTCGAGGCCGACACGACAAGCCCGACGGATTCGATCCGGCGCGAAAACCCCCTCGGCAAGATCCCAACGCTGATCCTCGATGACGGCGAAACCTTCTTCGACAGCAGCGTGATCGTGCAGTACCTCGACCATGTGGCCGGAGGAGGCGGGCTCGTTCCCAGTGAACCGAAAGCGAGGTTCGCCGCATTGCGGCTCGAAGCCCTCGCCGACGGCCTGGCCGAGGCTGCCCTTCTCCAAGTCTACGAGGCGCGCTGGCGCGACGAGGAGCAGCGGCACGAGGGCTGGGTCGAACATCAGGCCGGCAAGGTGACGCGCGTGCTGGCGTCGCTCGAGGCCTTGCCGCCGGAGGGTCCTGTCACGGTCGGCGATGTGGCGCTGGCTTGCGCGCTCGGCTATCTCGACCTCAGGTTCGGCGGCCTATGGCGCGCCGAGCACCCGCGACTCGTTCAATGGCTGGACCGCTTCTCGGAGACGGTTCCGGCCTTCGAGGCGACCCGTGCGAAGACCCCTTGACCGAAGCGGCCGGCGAGATCCCACCTGGAGCCGATGGGATGATCGCCGAGCCATTCTCGTCACACGTTTCTTTTTCCGACTTGGCGTGTATCCGGCACACGCCGGCACATTCTAGAAGTGATAATTCACCCCCACCTTGATGTTCGACGTGCTGAGGCCGATGCGGCTGACATCCGGCGTTCCGACGAAATTATAAGCCTGACCGAGATCGGTGTAGAGATACTCGACCTTGCCCGAAAGGTTCGGCATGAAAGCATATTCCACACCGGCACCGATGGCATAGCCGTTGAGGTAATTGCTGTTGGCCGCGTAGATGTTGGTCGGAGTGTCGTACACCGTCGAGTGCAGATTGCCCCCGGCATAACCACCCGTCACGAAGAACAGGGCGCGGTTGATGGCGTAGCCGGCACGGCCGCGGATGGTAAACTCTGAATTAAGATTGCTCTTGGCAGTCAAAGGTCCGGCCGAGGTCTGGGTATTGCCGATATCGGCGAAGTCCGCATCGCCTTCGAGACCGACGACGAGTTGCTGATACTGGTAATTGTAGCCGATCGTACCGCCCACGAGGCCGCCATCGGGACTGCCGGCCAGCGCCTTGCCGCTGCCCTTGCTGTCGCCGAAGCCGTAACCCCCGTTGATGCCGGCATAAAAGCCCGTCCAGGTGAAGAGCGGGACGTAAGCCGGCTGAACATAGGCGGGCGCGCGGCGTGGCAGATCGGCAGCGGACGCGGCGGACAGGGCCGAACCGCCGAGCACGGCCGACATCGTCACGGCGGCCAACAACAGATGTTTCATTTGAGACTCCGAACCCACGCTGAACGCTTCGAGACCCTGCGCGCACGAGACGCTTTACTTGGCTCGACAACAGCTTTTTACCTCAGAAGGCGTGAGTTGGGCAAATATGGCTACAAATTGTCTAAGATCAGAACAACGGTATCCACCATAATCTAACTCTTAGCAATTTGTTTACCTTACGCGTCTTTTGTATCGACGCATTTTTATATTTAAAAAATATCGAAAAAACACGCTATTGTTAGGTGAATTTTAGATTAACTAAGGCAACTGAACTGCGGCAGCGGCTGACATCGAGGGCGCTCAGTCGGCCGTGGGAAGGCGGCGGATGGTGAATTCGATCCTGCCGTCGGCGAGTTCCCGCCAGGACTCGATCTCCGTCATATAGGCGGCCTTGGGAAATCGGTCGAACCACGTTCGCGCGGTCTCGCGAGCCTCGTCGCGCGGCAGAGTGAACGTCTCGCGACGCCAGGCGTCGCTCCCGGTGCGGGTCTCCGCGCGGGCCGGTTGCCGGTCGCGCTTATCGCGAAGCCGTCGCGCGAGGTCGCTCGGATTCTTGGGCTCAATGGCCATACGATGCTCTCCGGAGGCTCGTGGCCCCGGGGGAGTGTAGCGCTCCGGCGTTGCAGGTCGAGTCAAAGGGTCGCAGGCCGTGACCTGCGATGAGCATCGAACGTCGGAGCTACGGCATAAACCCCGAACGCGGCCTTGTACTCCAATCGAGCTCAGCTCACGCCGAGCTTCTTTTGCAGGCTTGTCGAAGAGGTCGTGTACTGGAAAGTCTGGCGCCTGTCCGGGAAGACGTAGCGGCCGATCTTCTGGGCCGCCAGCGCTGCTTCGTGGAAGCCCGATAGAATGAGCTTCAGCTTGCCCGGATAGGTGTTGATGTCACCGACCGCAAAGATGCCAGGAACATCGGTCTCGAACTTCTCCGTATCGACCGTCACCAGATTCTCGTTGAGATTGAGGCCCCAATCCGCAACCGGGCCAAGCTTCATGGTCAGGCCGAAGAAGGGAAGGAGCACGTCGCACGGCACCGTCGTGCTGGTGCCGTCATCGTGTTTGACGACCGCGGCCGTAATCATCCCGTCGGAACCTTCGAGAGCCGTCACCTGCCCGAGTTCCAGGTCCATCGTGCCGCCAGCGACATGACTCCGCATGGCGTTGACCGAGTGGGGTGCGGCACGAAAGACGTCGCGCCGGTGCAGCACCGTGACGCGTTGGGCTACGGGATGCAGGTTGAGAGCCCAGTCGAGAGCCGAGTCGCCGCCGCCGACGATCAGCACGCGTTTGCCGACGAAAGCCTCCATCTTCCGCACCGCGTAGAACACGGAGGTGTTCTCGTAGGCTTCGATCCCGGCGATGGGCGGCTTCTTCGGCTGGAACGAACCACCACCGGCCGCGACGAGCACGGCCTTGGCTTCGAAACACGTGCCCGCATCGGTCGTGATTCGAAAGAGCGGGGACTCGGACGACCCAATCGTCTCGAGCGACGCCACCATCTCGCCGAAATGAAACTGCGGCGTGAAGGGACGGCACTGTTCCAGGAGATTGTCGACGAGCCCCTGGCCCGTGACGATCGGGAACCCGGGGATGTCGTAGATCGGCTTTTCCGGGTAGAGCTCGGCGCACTGGCCCCCCGGCATGCCCAGGATGTCGACGAGGTGAGCCCGGACGTCGAGGAGACCAAGCTCGAAGACGGCGAAAAGGCCCACCGGCCCCGCCCCTACGATCAACACGTCCGTCTTGATGGTGTCGCTCATCTCCGTCTCACTTACCCGATTCGACCGGGCGTCACAGCCTTCCGTGCGACCGCCTCTTCATTCGCGACTGTAAAGCACGAGTCCGGCGACAAAGCCGCATTTTAATCGACGCGGGGACAGGACCGCCCGACCCGATCCCTTGCGGGGCCGGCTCAGCCTTGACGCGAAGGCGTCCGCACGACCAGACCGTCGAGCGGTTGCCTGACCTTGATCTGACACGAAAGACGCGACGTCGGCTGAACCTCGAAAGCGAAATCCAGCATGTCTTCTTCCATCGGCTCGGGCTTGCCGGTCTTCTCGACCCACGCGGGGTCCACATAGACGTGGCAGGTCGCGCAGGCGCAAGCGCCGCCGCATTCCGCCTCGATTTCGGGGATCGCATTGCGAACCGCCGTTTCCATCACGGTGGCACCGATCTCGGCCTCGACCGAGCGCGCCTGGCCAGCCGAATCTATGAAGGTGATCTTGACCATGCCGTGACTGATCCGCTCCGCAATCCTGTCCGCCAGCCCGACGCGGCAGACGGGCCGGCACGGGTCGCGGCCTCACGTGGCTCATGGGAAGACCGCCCCGCCGGTCATAAAGAACTTCTATCCGGTTGGCGAGACCGGAGGCCGCAGTTCCACGAGACCGCCGCCTCGACTCAGACCTTGAGACCCCACCGCGAGGGTCTCAGCACGTGCGAGCATTTCCGAGATCCGCCTGCATCACGCGGCGTCGATCAGTTCGGCGATATAGCCGCAGGCTTCTTCGACGGCGGAGCGCAAGGCGGAGCGCTCCCGCTCGCTCGGAGCGTCCCTGCCCGACGTGCGAAGCGCAGCCTCGCAGTCCTGCGCCAATGCGGCGACCCGGTGAGCCCCGACCACCCGGGCCGAACCGATCAAGGTGTGCAAGAGGTCCGCAGCCGGCAGGCAGGACACGGCATCATCGCCGCAATCGGCGTCAAGACCGGCTTGGATCTGTCGCGCCTGGCGCATGAACAGGCGGAGGAGTTCCGTCTCGAGGCGCTTGTCGCCGAAGGTCTGCCGGGTCAGATGAACGAGATCGATCGGGCGCTCTCCGCCACCGGTCTCTCGCCCGCGGGGTTCGGCGGGCGACACCGACAGGGGCTCGGTCTTCAACGCTGACGATTTCATCCGCAAATCCTGCCGTGTTAGAAGTTCCGCCCGCTCAGCCGTGGTCGGCTTCGCCGCGCGGCGCGCGGCGGCATGCTGGTTGTAAGGTGAACAAGTCGTTAACGACGTTCGCCGATCCTGGTGCGGGGTGGTTTCCATCGCACCCCGCCACGAGTAGACTGTGTTTTGGTTAACGTTTCGCGCAATGTCAGGCTTGCCGAGTCCTAGCGACACCGTCGAGCGGCGGCGCGTTACTGCAAGACCGCGTAGATGACGATCGGTGAGGCGAGTATGGCCGTACAGAACGAAGCCAAGGACCCGGCCGCGGCCGCCCTCATGGCGATCGAGGAAGCCCTCAACCTCGTTAAGCAGGAGACGCCGAGCCTGTCGGCCCCCCATCAGGCGCTGACGGACCCCCGTGCCCGAGCCGCGGCGCCGATCGCCGTCGAAGGCCCGCTCGCGTCGCCCCGCACGTCCGAAATTCCGGCACCGGAGATCGAGCCCTTCGCCGACACCGGCCGTGCGGCCCCTCGCCCGATGATCCCGGCCGGTCTCCACGCCAACGACGACCGTCATTCGGTGGGGCAGCTGCTCCAGGGATTGCAGACGCGGCCGAACGCCGTTCCCTTCGCGGCGGCGACGATCGGCTCGCTTCTCTGGGTGCTGGCCTGCGGCTACGGCCTCCACGCGGCTGGCGTTTTCTCCGATGGCATCTCGGCCGCGAGCCTCGGGCAGCCGGCCGTTCTCGGTGCCCTCGGCGCCCTGATCGGCCCGGTCGTCTTCTTCTACGTCGTGGCGGCCTTGATGCGCCGGACCCAGGACATGCGGCTGACCACCCGGGCCATGGCCGAGATCGCGGTTCGGCTCGCCGAGCCTGAAACCATAGCAACCGAACAGGTCGTCAATCTCTCGCATGCGATCCGCCGCGAGGTCGCCTCCATGGGCGACGGGATCGAGCGTGCGCTCGCCCGCGCGGGCGAGCTCGAAAATCTCGTACGCAACGAAGTTGCCAGTCTCGAAAGGTCCTATACCGATAACGAGCGCCGCATGCGCTCGATGATCGATGAGCTCGTGAACGAGCGGGAAGCCGTCGTCACGAATGCGGACCGGATGCGGGGCGCCATATCGGGTGCTCACGAGGATCTGGCACGCGACCTCACCGCCGTCACCGAGCGGCTATCGTCGAGCGTTACGGACGCCGGCCTGCATGTCACGGATACGCTCGGCCTCAAGGGCCGCGACATCACCGATTCGATGGCCGATGCCGGAGAGGCGACCGCAGCCCTCATCGGCCAGCACGGTGCGGAGATCGCGGGCCGCCTCAGCGGCACTACGCAAGACGTGGCGAACCGACTCGCGGCCACGACCCAGATCGTGTCGCAGGAAATCGCCGAGCAGGTGGCCCGCGTCGACGACAGGCTGCGCCAGACCGGCGACGATCTCGCCTCGAAACTTCTGGCACGGGGCGACGATGTCGTGGCGCGCATCGAACAGATCGCGTCCCGGATCGGATCCGATGTCGCGGACCGCGGTCAGGACCTTCTGGACCGGCTGTCGGGCACCCAGGACATGCTGCGCGAAACCGTTTCGGCGCAAGCCGCGGCACTCGATGCCGCACTCGCGGCCACGGGCGAGCGAATTGCCGTACAGATGGACGAACGGGCGGCGATGGTCTCCGACGGCTTCGCGAGCGCCAGCGACAACATGGGTCGCCTCTTCGATATCCGGAGGGCGGAACTCGACTCCGCGGGTCAACAGCTCGCGTCCCTGTTCCACGACCGCACGGCCGCTGCCCAGGCGGCCTTCGACGGGGCTCAGGCCGAGCTGACAGCGATCTTCGAGACGCGTCTCGACGACCTTTCCGGCTTCGGCAAGGGCCTGGTGCGGGCTATCGACGAGAGAGCTGGCGCCGCCCGCACGGCGTTCACCGCCTCTTCGGCGAAGATCGAATTGATGTTCGCCGAGCGTGAGGCTCAGCTCGGAGATCTCACCGAACGTGTCGCCAACACCATGCTGGCGCGCACCGGCGAGGCCCGGACCGCTTTCGAGGCCGCCGGGCTGCAGATGGAGCAGTTGCTCGCGACCCACGATGCGGAGTTCGCCGCGGGTCGCCAGCAGATGGCGGATCTGCTCGGAGACCATGTCTCGGTCACCCGCGCGGCTCTCGACGGGTCCAACGACAATCTCGAACGCCTCTTCGCCGAGCGCGAAGCGCAGCTGTCGTCGGCCGGAGATCGACTGGCGACGTTGGTCGACGATCGCACCGCCGACATGCGCCACCACATCGATCAATCGGCGGCTTCGCTGGGCGAAGCCTTCGAGGGTCATCGCTCCGAGCTTGCTGGCACGGGCGAGCGCTTCACAGTGCTTCTCGACAATCATCTTGCAGGAACACGGGACGCCGTCGACGCGGCGAGCGGCGAGATCGACCGCGTCTTCTCAGATGGTCGCACGCAAACGACGGCACTTTCCGGGGACTTCGCAGACCGGTTGGCCGACAGGCTCGCCGACATCAACGATGCCTTGGCCCAGATGGGCCATGTGTTCGATGCTCACAGAGCCGATTTCGCGGCGGCCTCCGATCACCTGACGGGCCTGCTCGACACGCATGTCACCGCGACCCGCGACGTCGTCGATAGCTCCGGGGAGACGTTCGATCGGGCTCTCGAGGCCCGTCGCGCCGATCTCCAGGCCGCGACGGACGGCGTCGCGACGCTGCTCGGACATCACCTCGGATCGACTCGCGACCTCGTTGCGGAAAGCGGTGGATCCTTCGACCATTTGCTGGCCGAACGGCAACGCGATTTCGATGATGCCAGCACCCGCTTCGTCGAGATGTTCGACAAACGAGCAGGGGCGGTCCGCGAGCACCTGGCCGAGGCCGGCGAGCGCTTGGCGGCGCTGCTCGAGGCTCGAGACGGCGATCTCGGCGGCACGACCGAGCGGCTCGAACAGGTTCTCGACGGCCATGCAGCGGCAATTCGGGCCGTGCTCGACGGTGCCACGGGTGCGCTCGATGGCCTGTTGCGAGAGCGCCATGCAGCGCTCGCGGCAACCGGCGAAAGTCTGGCGGGCGGTATCGAGGAGCGGCTGGCCGCTACCCGCGACCTCATGGCCGAGGTTGGAGCGACCCTCGGCCAGACCCTGGCGGATCAACAGGTCCAGGTCCTGAGCGCCGCCGAACTTCTGGTCGCCAATCTGGACGAAAAAGCGGGCGCGATCTGCGATGCCGTTGCGGCATCGAGCGAACTCCTGACCCAGAGGCTCGACGAGCAAAAGGTCGATCTCGTCAAGGCCGGCGACGACTATGCGGATCTGGTCGACGAACGGACCGCGGCGGCGCGGAGTGCCCTCGCGGGGTCGGGAGGTGCGATCGATCAAGCGTTCGAGCGGCATCAGGCACGGCTGGTCGCGGCCGGCGAAGACTTCGCCAATCTGGTCGACCAGCGGACGGCCGCGGCGCGGGACGCGCTCTCGGGAGCTTCGATCGACGAGGCGTTCGACCGCCACCAGGCCCGGCTGGTCGCACTCGGCGAGGACTTCGCGGCCATCGTCGACCAGAGAACTGCCGCGGCAAGGGACGCGCTCTCGGGGGCTTCGGTCGACGAGGCGTTCGACCGTCACCAGGCGCGCCTGATCGCGCTCGGCGAGGACTTCGCGGCCATCGTCGACCAGCGGACCGAAGCTGTCCGGGATAGCTTGTCGAGCGATGCTGTCGATCGGGCATTCGCACGCCACCAGGTGAGGTTCATCACGGCCAGCGAGGAGTTCGCCGCGATCGTCGACGAACGCACCGCCGCGGTACGAGACGCTCTCAGCGGCCAGGGCGGCATCGTCGAACAGGCCTTCGAACGGCACGAGGCCAGACTGGTCGGTGCCGGCGAGGACTTCGCGGCCATGGTCGGCGACAGGACCGAAGTGGCCCGCGAGAGCCTGTCGGCACTCGCCGAAGCGATCGACGAGATCCTCCTCGAACGACAAGGCAGGCTTTCCGACCTCGGCCATCAGCTCCTGGCCGGGATCGAGGACCGTACGGCCGCCGCACGCGAGGCCTTGGCGGCTTCGGTCGAAGCGGCGGGCCTGACCGTCGCCGAACGCCAGACGGCACTGATCGATGCGGGCGAAAGCTTCGCAGCCTTGATATCGGAGCGCACCGGCGCGGCCCGCGACGTGCTCACGGCGTCGCAGGCCGCCCTCGAACAGGCGCTCGAAGCCTATCGCCTTCATCTCGCCACGACCGGCGACGACCTCATCGGCGCCATCGACACTCGGGCCAACGAGGTCGGCGAAGCCCTGGTCCGCGGTCTCGACGAGCAGCAGTCTCATCTGCTGGCGGCCGGCGACCATCTGCTCGGGACGATCGAAGAGCGAACCGCGGCGGCCCGCGAGAGCCTCCTGAAAGCCGGCGAGAGCCTGGGTGATCTGATCGCATCGCGCGGCAACGATCTCGGGGGCACCAACGAGGCTTTGACGCGCTTGCTCGACGAGCATGTCTCGACGACGCGCGAAGTCTTGGATCAGGCCGGCTCTCTGTTCGATCGTCTCTTCGCAGACCGGCGCCGAGAGTTTGGCGCTGCGGCGGAAGAGGTTGCCATTCTGGTCGGGGAGCGAACCGCCTCGGCTCAGGAAGCCCTGATCCATTCGGGCGAAAGCCTGCGCCAGATCCTGGACGAACGGGAAGATCGCATTGCAGCATCCCGCGAAGCCCTGGAAGCCTCGGTCGGGGCCCTCCAACGGGTGTTCGAAGGCCGGGAAGGCAGCGTTCGAGACCTCCTGGCGCAGCATGTGGACGAGTTGCGCGACAGCTTCGTAGCCGCGACCGATGCTGCGCTCTCGAACTTCGGGGTCAGTGCGGGAACACTGCACCGACGCTTCGAAGAGACGGCCGGAGAAGCGATTGCGGCCATCGGCACGCATGGCGACCGCCTGAACGAAAGCGTGGCCATGCGGCTCGGTGCGTTCGAGGCAACCGTGCTGCAGCCCGGAGCCGCTATGGCGGACACGATCGCGGCTCAGACCGACCGATTGGCGGCGGAGATCCAGGATGGCACGCGTCGGATCGAAGTCGCGCTCGCCGATTTCGATGGTTCCGACGGCGGCGGCATCGCCCGGCATATCGACGACCTCGCAGGACGGATCGACCAGCACCTCACCGAGGTGGACACGCTCCTCGTGGCCAAAGGCGGCGCCTTGGTCGAGAGACTCGGGATGCGGACCCGCGAAGCAGGGGAACTGCTCGACCATCAGATCGCGGCTTTCGAAGATCGGATCGACGGTCGGGCAGAAGGTGTGCGGGCCGTTCTCGACGGGGCGCTGGACCGGATCGAGACGGGGCTCGACACACGCGGCCGGTCGGTCGCGGATACGCTCGCTACGCTCGGCGACGAACTCCGCCAGATCCTCGACGAGGGCGGCCGGCAGGTAAGCCAGGGCCTCGACCAGAGTGGCGGCGAGATCGAGCGGCTCTTGGCGGACCGCGGCCAGGCCTTGGCCGATGCCCTGGCGCATCGGGCCACGGTGCTCGACGCGACGCTCGGCGCACGTCACGACGACATCGCGGGGGCGCTCGACTCGCGGATCGCTCATCTGGAAGAGCAGGTGATCGAGCGGCTGGCGGTTCTGTTGCAGGAACTCGACAGCCGCGGGGCGGAAGTAGACGAGCGGCTGGCGGCCCGGACGACCGAGCTCGCGCGTCTCGTGGCGCTCCAGACCGAAGGTTTCGGCGAAACGCTCGACCAGGGCGGCGGCCGGTTGGCGGAAGCGTTGGAGCAGCGGATCGGCGATCTGAAGCGGGATCTGGGCGACGCAGCGGATGCCGTCGCGGCGACGCTCGAAGAGCGTACGGCCTGGATGAGGGACGTGATGGCGTCCCGGCTCGGCGACGTCGAGACCGTCTTCGGGACGGGAACATCCCGGTTCGCGGCGACGCTCGACGAACGCACCGAAGCGATCGACCGCGTGGTCTTCGGCCATGTCGATGCTATCCGGACCACGCTCGACGATGGCGCGGTGACCCTTCGCGAGGCTCTTTCGGACCAGGTCACGGGCCTGAGCCAGGAGTTCCGGGACGCCCATGCGACGCTCGGGAATCAGGTCGGCGACGTCCGTGCCACCTTGGCGTCGCAGATCGGCACGCTACGGGCAACCCTGGGTAAATCGGTCGTCGACCTCAACGAGACCTTGGGTTCGCACGCGGCCGACATCGGGCATCGCGTCAACGAACTGCACGCGACGCTCGAAGCCCGGACGGGTGAGATCGGGGCCAGCCTCGCCACGCATGCGACCGGCATCGATGCGATGTTGGGGAGTGGCACCGCCGACCTCGACCGCAACCTCAGCCGGCATGCCGGCGAGATCCGCGAGGCGCTGGAAACCCGCAGTCACGACATCGAAACTTCGCTGGCGACCCATGTCGAGGCGTTGCGCGAGATCCTCGACCGCTCCGCACAGGGCTTCGAGGGTGCTCTGGGGGCCACTGAACTGTCGAAGAACTTCGCCCTTCATCTCGCGGCTTTGAGGCAGGTGCTCGACCAGACGCTCGGCGGAATGGACGCAACCCTGCGCGACCATGCGGACTCGGTCAACGAGGCGCTCGCAGGATCCGGCCGAGACATCGACTCGTCCGTCACCGGCCAGGTCGCCACCCTGCGTGAGCTCCTCGACGACTCGGTCCATCGCATCGACGGCACCCTTGGAACCCGCTCGACGGAAGTCCACGAAATTCTTGTCGACCGGACGGTGGAACTCGAAACCACGCTGACGACGCAGGTGACGGCCTTCCGCGACCTGCTGGACGGGGCGATGAGGGATCTGGAAGGTGCGGTCGGGTCGCGGGCCGACGCTCTCCGGGATGCGCTGGCGACAGGATCGAAGGACCTCGACGCGACCCTCAAGGCGCGGACCGAGACGCTGCAAACCTTGTTCGAGACTTCTGCCGAGGCGCTCGACGGCAATCTCGGAGCGCGGACGATCGATCTCGACCGCTCGCTCGCGGAACGCTCGACGCGGATCGAAGAGGCCGTGCAGACGCATGCGGACGCGGTGCAGCGCGGTTTCGACCATTCGCTCGACCGCTTCGACGAGATGCTGAGTTCGCGGCGGGAGGATATCGAAGGCACGCTCACGGGCCAGATCGACACGTTGCGCGAGGCTCTCGACGCGACGGTCGCGGAACTATCGGGCACCATAGGCACGCGGAGTGCCGAGGCCGAGACCACGCTGAAGCGCCGGATCGAGGAAGCCGTGGGGTCCGTCGCCGAACGGATGCGCGACATGGCGGGCGTGCTCGACGATCGCGGCCGCGGCCTTGCCGAAACCTTGCAGACTCGATCGAGCGAGCTCCATCGTCTGTTCGAGCATGAAGGAAGCCTGCTGGTCGATCTCCTGTCGGCCCGCGGCAGCGAGGTCGCCCACGAGCTCGCTCAAACCGGCGAAGCCCTCGCACACCTCGTCGACGAGCGCGGTCATCGCCTCGTGGCCGATATCGACGGCAAGCAGGCGCAGATCGCGGCGGCGCTCGATCAATCGAGTGAGGGTCTTCGCAAGGCCCTCGACGAGGGAGCCAGACGTTCCCTCGCGGAGCTGTCGGGCACCAGTCGCGAGCTGCTGGACGGGTTGACGGGCCTCATCGGGCGTCTCGAAGTCTCGAGCCAAGCCCTGGTCGGCCTGGTCGAAACCGCGGGCGCGAATCTCCACTCGGCCGAGGAGGCGCTCAGCGGGCGCGTGGCGGATTTCGGCAGAGTGGTCGACGAGGTCGGCCAGCAGATCGACGCGATGCATCAGGCCGCCGGAACGACGCTCGGCGATGCCGATGCGATTGCCAGCGCCCTGGAACAGCATCACCGCGGGATCGCCGAAGCCGCCCGGGACCTCAGGGTCACGCACGACGACGTCGACCGACAGATCGAACGGCGGCGTGAAGCGCTCGACAGCCTCGCGTCGAGCATCGGCGGCAGAGCTGGCGAACTCGAAGCCACGATGGAGCACTTCTCGACCTTGGTCGAGGAGGCCTTGCAGAACGCGGACAGCCGCGCCCGTGAGCTTGGGACGTTCCTGGCCGAAACCTCGCAGAATGCCGCCGGTTCGATCGGCGACCACTTCGACGAGCTCCGGGCCACCGCAGGTCGTGAAAGCGAGAAAGCGGTCGCTACCCTCGAAGAGACCTATGCCGGCGCGATGCGCGACATGGAGGAGCTGTTTGCCAAGGCGGTGGAGCGCTTCCGCGGCTCCGCCGGGGACGTGAAGGAGATGGCGGCCGAGATCGGTCGGGAGTTCGAGAAGGCCCGCACCGAACTGCAACGCGCCACGATCGAACTGCCGCGCGAAACCGCAGCTCAGGCGGCTCAGGTCCGACAGGTGGTGGGTCAGCAGATCGAGGCGCTGCAGGCGCTGACGTCCGTCCTGACCCATCTTGCGGACAGCGCGGATGAGGGCACGGCGGTCGAGGCCACGGCCGCCGCCCCAACGCTGCCGGCCCCGGCGGTTCGAGCGCCGGTTCCAGTGTCGTCGCCAGCCCCGGCCCAACCCGCCAATGCCGCCGGTACCGATCGGACCAGCGGTGGACGGCGAGGCAATGGTTGGCTGTCGGATCTCCTGGCCAAGGTCGACCGCGACGACGCTGCGGCGCAGCCGCCGGTGTCGGAAGCCACTGCCGATCCCACGCCCGCACCGCAGCCGGCACCTCCGGCGGCACCCGTCGCGCCGGCACCCGTCGCGCCGGCGGTGCGCCAAGCCGCCCCGGTGACGGGTGGACCGTCGGGCGCGCTCTCGATGCTCGACGCGGTCGCGTCGGATATTTCGCGGCTTCTCCACGAGCGCGTGATGATCGAGATGTGGGACCGCTTCCGGAAGGGCGAACGCGACGTGTTCACGATGCGTCTCTACACGGCGGCCGGGCAGCAGAGCTTCGAGACGATCCGCCGACTGCACGCGTCGGATCGCGATTTCCGCGACACCGTCAAACGCTACATCCAGGAGTTCGAGCGGTTGCTCGCCGAGGCGGGGCGCGAGGGACGCGACGGAGGCCGGGTGGGCAGCATCATCGCCTCGGACAGCGGCAAGGTTTACACCCTGCTGGCCCACGCCTCGGGCCGGCTCGGCTGAGCCACCCCGGGGCTGTTCGGTGGGACGGTTCAGGATGCCAACTAACACCGCAGGTGGCGCAGCGATCTCGCTGACCTGCGATGGCCGCAGTGTCGCCGGCCGGGGACATCGACGGGCTTGCCCGTCAGTCCATGACGGCGGCCTTCAGGATGCAAACCATCGTGGCGTGGGCCGGCGCGGTACTCGGGTTGCGAATGACGTGAGGACGGTCGCACCGATAGCGCAGCGTATCGCCGGCCTTGCCGCGTTCGATGCGACCGCCGACCGCCACTTCCAGTTCCCCGTCGAGGACGGAAAGCGACTCGATCGAGCCGCGCTGATGGGCATCGGATTCGAGCACACCCCCGCCATCGGCGTGAAAGTCGTACCACTGCAGCCACTCGACCGTCTTGATCCAGCCGATGATGGCGAGACGGCAGCGGCCGTCGTCGGAGATCAGGATCGGGCGGTCGCCGCGCGACGTATTCTCGACGAAAGGCTCGTCTTCCGCGCCTTGCAGTACCTTGTCGATCGACACGTCCAGCGCCTGGGCAAGACGCCAGATCGTGGCCAACGTCGGGTTGGTCTCGTTGCGTTCGATCTGACTGATGATGGACTTGGCCACACCCGACTGTTCGGAGAGTTCGGAAAGCGAGAGGTTATAAGCCTTGCGCAGGCGCTGTACGGTTTTGCCGAGCTGACCCGAAAGGGCCATCGCGCCAGCTTCGAGGGCCTTCGCCTTGTCTCGACCCTCGACTCCCATAAACTTCCTCCACCTTTCGTTTGGGATGATAGACGATTTCGTTCGAAATATCGAACGAAACAGAGCGGACCACATGGCCGGCGGCCGCAGACGGCGCGCTTGCCGCCGCTCCGTTAAGGGTCGACACCGTTCGCAGGTCGAACCCCCCGGAGCCGAAAGGCTTTACTGATTGCGGCACTGCACCGCCGGGGGAAGCGGTTCGGTGACCGCCAGACGAGAGATGCACGCTGCTGTCCCATCTCGCGGGGCCATGTCTCACTCCGCGTTGCAACAAAGCTACGCTGCCCCACGTTTTTTGTTGTTGCATTGCGGCGACGCTCACCACGCGCGATGATAGGGTCGACGTCACATGCCTGCCATGCGCCTCGCTTTAAAGTCGACGGTACCGAGGATTGATTTGCCGGATGCTGTTTCGCCTGAACACGAGCCGCCTCGCGGCCGAGCACGAAGGCAAACCCCGACACGCACCGACGCAGAAACGCCGAGGATCGGAATGACGCACAGCATGTCCTGCTATCGCGCCCTCTTCATATCCGACCTGCACCTCGGGACACGGGGTTGCCAGGACCGGCTGATCCTCGACTTTCTCAAGCATCACGATGCGGAGACCATCTATCTCGTCGGCGACATCATCGATGGGTGGCGGCTGAAGAGCGGCTGGTACTGGCCGCAGGCTCACAACGACGTCGTCCAGAAGCTGCTTCGGAAGGTACGCAAGGGTGCCAGGATGATCTACATTCCTGGAAACCACGACGAGTTTGCCCGAGAGTATGTCGGCATGACCTTCGGCGGTGTCGAGGTGATGCGAACGGCCATCCACACGACGGCCGACGGGCGACGTTTTCTCGTCACGCATGGTGATGACTTCGACATCGTGGTGCGGCATGCGCGATGGTTGGCGCATCTCGGCGACTGGGCCTACGAGACCGCGCTCGTGACCAATACTTGGTTCAATATCGTCCGCCGTCGACTGGGATTTCCCTACTGGTCATTCTCGGCTTGGGCCAAGCTCAGGGTCAAGAATGCCGTCAACTTCATCGGGGATTTCGAGGAGGCCCTATCCCAGGATGCCGTCAAACATGGCGTCGACGGCATCGTCTGCGGCCATATCCACCACGCCGCGATCCGCGAACTCAACGGCGTGACGTATGTCAACACCGGCGACTTCGTCGAGTCCTGCTCCTTCGTGGCCGAGCATTTCGACGGACGGCTCGAAGTGCTGCACTGGCTGGAGGTCCGCCCGGACCAACAAGCCGACGATGCGGAGACCCATCGTCCCGGCGAGGGCCTCGTCGGTGTCGAGGAGGCCGCCCCGGTCGCAGCTTGATGCAGATCCTGGTCGCGACCGATGCCTGGCACCCGCAGGTTAATGGGGTCGTCAGGTCCATCGAGGCGCTGGCCGGGGAAGCGCGGCTGCTCGGCGCCGATATCGCCGTGATCACGCCGGAAGGGTTCCGCACCGTTCGGATGCCTACCTATCCTGATATTCGCCTGGCTTTCGTAACGGCGTCCGGCCTCGGGCCCCGCATCGAGGCCCTGAAGCCCGATCACGTCCACATCGCGACCGAGGGACCGGTCGGCCTCGCAGCGAGACGTCATTGCCTCCGCGTCGGCCGTCTATTCACCACGAGCTACCATACGCGCTTTCCGGAATATCTGGCCGCCAGGGCGCCGATCCCGAGGGCTTGGTCCTATGCATGGCTCCGCTGGTTCCACAATGCCGGCCGCGGCGTCATGGTGTCGACCCAAAGCGTCGCCGACGAATTGCGACATCACGGCTTCGGCAACGTCATGCGCTGGTCACGCGGCGTCGATCACGCGCTGTTCCGGCCCCGCGAGCACTCCGTCCTCGATCTACCCCGACCGATATTCCTTTACGTCGGCCGAGTCGCGGTCGAGAAGAACGTCGAAGCTTTTCTGGCGCTGGAATTGCCGGGCAGCAAGGTCGTGGCCGGAGACGGCCCGTCACGCGCGGACCTGGAGGCCCGGTTCCCAGACGTGCGGTTTCTCGGCGTCCAGACAGGCGAAGACCTGGCCAGGATCTATGCCAGCGCGGATGTCTTCGTCTTCCCGAGCCGGACCGACACTTTTGGTATCGTCCTGCTCGAAGCCCTGGCAAGTGGCCTCCCGGTGGCGGCCTATCCGGTGGCGGGTCCGAAGGATGTCATAGGAGACAGCGGCGCTGGCGTTCTCAGCGAGGATCTCGGCCATGCCTGCCGGGCGGCGCTGGCCCTGTCGCGCCAAGGCGCTCGAGAGTTCTCCTTGCGCTTTACATGGTCGGCCAGCGCCAGACAGTTCCTCGACAATGTCGTTCGGGTCCGCGCCGCCTCGCCCCGATCCGCTTGAGAGTAACGACGGCAATGTCGAGCGAGCCTCGCGCAGCACGCGACACTTGAAGCTTGCCGTCGCCCATCACCATATTGAGCGCACGGGCGTATCGCCCGTTTCGCAGGCCTCCCATGTCGTCCTCACTCGGTCGCAATCGTCCTCTGATCCGAACCCTTGCACTGGCTCTCGCTTTATCGAGCGCCGTTCCTGCCATGACGTCGCCAGCCGACGCACGGGCGGGCGGCGGGTTCAGTTTCGGTTCGCGCGGAGCCCGCACCTTCAGCGCGCCCAGCTTCACCCGCACGGCGCCCTCGGGCGGGCAGCCGTTGCAGCGGAGCGAGACGCCGAGACCCGGCTTGGGCGGCAGTGGCTTTGGCGCGACCCCGTTCCAGCCTCGCCGCTTCGGCTTTGGAAGCGGCCTCGCGGCGGGTCTTCTCGGTGCAGGGCTGTTCGGGATGTTGACCGGCAACGGTTTCTTCGGCGGCCTCGACGGGCTGACGTCGTTCTTCGGCCTGCTGTTCCAACTGGCCTTGCTGGCAGGACTGGCACTCGTGGCGATGCGCTTTCTCCGCGCTCGTTCCGCTGGTCCGGCTTACGCGGGAGCGCCGTTCGGAACCGCCACGCCCCGTCCCGGCTCCGGCCCTGCGTCAAGTTCCGGCGCGACCGGCGCGGTGCCGATCGGTCCCTCCGACTTCGATGCGTTCGAAGCGACGCTGGTCGATGTGCAGACCGCCTACGGCCGCGAAGACATGAACGCCTTATCGCGGCTATCGACTTCCGAAATGGCCCGCAGCTTCGCCAACGACCTCGGGCAGAACCGAAGTCGCGGGCTCCACAACGACCTCAGTGATCCCAAGCTGCTTCAGGGCGACCTGGCGGAAGCTTGGCAGGAAGGCCGGAGCGATTACGCGACCGTGGCGATGCGGTTCAGTCTGCGCGACGTGATGGTCGAGAGGAACAGTGGTCGGATCGTCGGAGGCGATCCAGTGCGGCCGAGCGAATCGACCGAACTCTGGACGTTCCGCCGCGACGACCGCGGCCC
>CAXTME010000098.1:0-17798 GCA_964245215.1 uncultured Lichenihabitans sp. | reverse complement strand
CCCAGCATCGTGTCGCCCGATGCGACGCCCGTGAGCCCCGCATCGGTGTGGACCCGCACGATCGTGGCGTCGAAGCTGCGGCGCGGCTGGGTATCCCAGCTCGCGTTGAAGGGTGGGTCGAGCGGCAGCCGGTGGTGCGTGATCTCGATACCGGTGATCTTGACCTCGGCCGTCATGCTCTGTCCTCTCCGACCTGCCGCGTCGTCCCTTGTACGCCGTACAGATGGTTTTGAGATCGGTCTGTTTATCGACCAAACGGGGCCTGGATGCCGCTACGCGGCCAGGACCGCGCGCGCGAGATGTAGCAGGTCGGCGTCGCCGGCCTCGCGCCGCGTCGAGCGGATCATGGCAATGTTCTCGGGCCGGGCCATCTGGGCCGCCAGCCCCTCGGGCGTAACGCCGGCGAACTCGGCGGCGAGCCGCAGGTCGAGGCCGACACGCCGCACGAGCCGCTCATAGGCGGCGATGAACCCTTGCGCCGAAGCTTCGGCCCCCATGGCGGCGGCGCAGCCCGCGAAAGCTTCTTCCGCCCCTTCGACGGTCCAAGGTAGCGCAGCCAGCATGGCGATCCCGACCGCACGCCCATGGTGCAGCGGCCGCAACGAGGCGAGCGCATGACCGATGTTATGCGCGATGGCGGTGCCGCAATTGTCGATGGCCGTGCCGGCCAGCGCCGCGGCGCGCTGCAGCCCCTCCCGCGCCGAAAGGTCGGCTGGCGTCGTGACGGCGGTTTCGAGATGACGGGCCACGAGCCGGATCGCCTCGTGGGCATAGAGGTCGTTGGCCGGATGGGCGTTGCGGTTGGTCGCGGCCTCGACCGCGTGGACGAGCGCGTCGATCCCTGTCGCGGCCGTGAGGAAGGCCGGCAGCGACACCGTCAGTTCGGGGTCGAGCAGCACCTCGTCGGGCTTCAGCTCCTCGCCCCAGAACCAGCGCTTGGCATGATCCTCGCCGGACAGGATGGCGGTGCGGGTCGTCTCGGATCCCGTTCCCGAGGTCGTGGGAAGCACGATCGTCTTCAATCGCGCGGCCGGCAACGGGTTGGCGCAGAGCGCGTAGTGTGCGGCAGGCTCGGGCGCGCCCGCCACGCAGGCCACGGCCTTGCCGAGATCGAGCGCCGAGCCGCCGCCGAGCGCCACGAGGAGTTCCGCGCTCCTGTCGCGCGCGATCCGTGCCGCGGCGTCGGCCTGCGCCTCCGAGGGATCGCTCTTGATGTCGGTGAAGACCGTGACCGCGAAGCCGCCCTGGACCAGCAGGCCCGCGATCTCATCGATCATGCCGGTGGTCTTGAGCCCCGGGTCGGCCACGAGCAGCACGGGCGCGCCTGCCGCGACGAGGCCTGATGCGAGGCCCGCCAGTTCGCGCCGGGCGCCGGCGCCGCTGGTGATGCGCGGCACGCGTGCCATCTGATGAACCGTCATGCCGAACGCCCCCGATGCAGACCCGCCGCATGACGGGCAACCCATGGAGCGGGAACGCAAGGGCTTCGGCAACATCCAAAAAAAGATGAAGCGCGCGAATTTTGCGGCGTGCGGAGCCGAACAGCCCGGCTCAGCCCCTGAGCGTCGCCCCCGTCTTCTTGGTCACGGCCTCGACGATGCGCCGGCTGATGCCGTCGAGCTCGACGTCGGTCAGCGTCTTGTCCTTCGGCTGCAGGGTCACGGCAAGCCCGACCGACTTCTGTCCTTCCGGCATTCCCTTTCCGTCGTAGACGTCGAAGACCGAGACGCCGGCCACCAGCGCCCGGTCGGCGCTCTGGGCCGCGCCGACGAGATCGGCGGCCGCAATCTGGCGATCGACCAGGAAGGCGAAATCGCGCTCGACCGGCATCAGGTCGGAGAGGATCAGTCTGGCTCGGGCCTTGGTGGGCCGGGCCTTCGGGGCCGGCAGGGCGTCGAGGATGATCTCGAAGCAGGAGACCGGTCCGGCGACGTCGAGGCGTTTCAGCACCTCGGGATGGAGTTCTCCACAGACACCGATCACGGTCTTCGGTCCCATGCGAAACGTAAGGGAGCGGCCGGGGTGAAGGTAGTCGGGGCCGCCCGCCACGGCCTGCACGGCGGCCGTTGAGACCCCGAGGGCCGCGATCAGTGCCATGGCGTCGGCCTTGCTGTCGAAGATCTCCACCGGGTTGGCGGCGCCGGACCAGTGCCGCCCGGCACCGGACGGCCGGGCCGTGCCGCGGCGTAGGCCTGCCGCCGCGATCCGCTGGTCGGCTTCACCATCGCCGAGGAACACCTGTCCGACCTCGAACAGCGCCACGTCGCCCATGCCCCGCGCCGCATTGCGACCGGCCGCCGCGACGAGCCCGGGCAGGAGGCTCGGCCTCATCGCGGAGAGTTCCGACGCGATCGGGTTCGCGAGCTGCAGCTCGGGCGCTCCCCCGCCGAAGAGCCGCGCCTGCTCGTCCGATACGAAGCTCCAGGTCACGGCCTCCAGGAGACCCTCGCCGGCCAGCGTGCGCTTGGCAAGGCGGGTGCGCTTCTGCAGCAGCGTCAGGACGGGCCGGGACACGCCGGGGTCGCGCGGCAGCGGCTGCGACTCGACGCGGTCGAGACCGGCGATGCGGACGATCTCCTCCACGAGATCGGCCTTGCCGTGGACGTCCGGGCGCCAGCTCGGCGCCCGCGCCACGATCCAGCCGCTGTTGTCGGGATGCCCGACGAGGTCGAAGCCGAGCTTCTCCAGAATGCGCTGCATGTCGGAGCCCGGCAGGTCGAGCCCGGTCAGGCGCGCCACCTCGCTCATGGGGAAGTCGATGCGATGATCGGGCCGCGGCACCTCGCCGGCGAGGCGAAGATCCGACGCCTCGCCACCACAGAGTTCGAGAACCAGCGCGGTGGCGAGATCGAGTCCCGGCAGGCAGAACGCGGGATCGACGCCGCGCTCGAACCGATACCGCGCATCGCTGGCGATCCCGAGCTTCCGACCCGTCTGGGCCGTAGCGGTCGGATCCCAGAGCGCACTCTCGATCAGCACGTCGACCGTGGCTGCATCGCAACCCGAAGCCTCGCCGCCCATGATGCCGGCAATCGACTCCGGTCCCCGGTCGTCGGCGATGACCAGCACCGACGGGTCGAGCCCGTAGGTCTTGCCGTTCAGCGCCGCGAGCGTCTCGCCGTCCCGCGCCCGCCGGACCACGATGTCGCCCTCGACCTTACCGGCATCGAAGACGTGCAGCGGCCGGCCCTGGTCGAACGTCATGTAATTGGTGATGTCGACCAGCGTGTTGATGGGCCTCAGCCCGATCGCGGCCAGCCGGCGCTGCATCCAGGCGGGCGATGCGCCGTTCCTGACGCCGCGCACGAGGCGAAGCCCGAAAGCCGGGCACAAAGGCTCGTCCTCGGGCGCGAGATCGAGCCGCACCGCGACCGGCGCGGCGAATTGGCCCTCGATGGCCGGAATGGCGATGGGCTTGAGGCGGCCGAGGCCGGCCGCAGCAAGGTCGCGCGCGATTCCGTGGACGCCGGCGGCATCGGGGCGGTTCGGCGTGAGCGCCACGTCGATCACCGGATCGTCGAGCCCGGCATAGGCCCCGTAGGGCGTACCGATCGGCGCATCGGCGGGAAGTTCGATGATGCCGTCGTGGTCCTCGGAGAGCTCGAGCTCGGCCGCCGAGCACAGCATGCCGTTCGACTCGACCCCGCGGATGACGCCCGCCGCGATGGTCAGGTCCTTGCCCGGAATGTAGGTGCCAGGGGCCGAGAAGACGCTGACGAGGCCGGTTCGCGCGTTGGGCGCGCCGCACACGACCTGGACGGGCGTGCCGCTTCCCGTGTCGACAGAGCAGACCCGGAGCCGGTCGGCATTGGGATGCTGCACGGCCTCGATGACGCGGGCCACCACGAAGCCGCGGAGCCGTTCCGCCGGGTCCTCGACACCCTCGACCTCGAGGCCGACGCGGGTGAGCGTCTCGGTGATGTCGGACAGCGACGCCGAGGTGTCGAGGTGATCCTTGAGCCAGGACAGGGTGAATTTCATGGGAAGCTGTCGCTCAGCGTGACTTGAAGACGAGCTTGACGGCGAGAGTCAGCTTTTCGTCAGCAGAGAGAGTGTTTACCGCCACGATCGCCCGCTCTGCGACCCCGATCAGCTCTAAGGTACCGCCGCGGTTGAAAGAGAACGATTCTGGGCTGTCGTCGGCATCATGCCGGGCATCCTGCAGCGCAGCAAACGCCAGGGCCACGACCTCGGTTGGCGTACCTCTCTGGCCCTGCTGACGAATGGCGCTGAGAGCTGATCGTGCTCTTCCGTGATCAAGCGACCGATAAATGGGAGTGAACAGATCATAGGGTCGGCGCCAACCTATCAACTGGTCGGCGCAAAGGTAAGCCAACGCGTGGAACAGACCATAATAGGCACTGGAGACCGCACGCCGAAGTGACACGGATTTAGGCCGCCCTGCTTCCCGATTTTCCAACTCACGTGCTAGATCGATCAGGTCGTCGGCCATCATGGCATCAGAGCTTTCACCCCGTCGAACTCCTGTGCATCCTGTTCTTCGACATGATCGAGACGGATGTAGGGGAACCGGCTATCCCCCAGCTTGAGAAGTGCGTCACTGACGCCCGTCATCGCAGCGAGGTATTTCTCCCCTCCCACGAGCGGTGTCGAAGGGGGAAGCTCAACGACGATGAACAACGCTTCTTCGTCGGCGTGATCGCGCCCGGAAGCAATGTCGATCGCATCGACAGGAACGAGATGCAAGGCCGCGCGCAAAGCCCGTTCAATCACGGGTCGCGGGTCGATTGCCATTGTCGAACTCCCTCACTGCTCACCCCGTCAGTCCACCCGCCAATGTCGGGATGTCGAGCGGGCGGAAGCCGTAGTGGTTCAACCAGCGGACATCGGCATCGAAGAAGGGCCGCAGATCGGGCATGCCGTATTTCAACATGGCGATGCGATCGATACCCATCCCCCAGGCGAACCCCTGGTACTCATCGGGATCGATGCCGCAATGCCGTAGCACGTTGGCATGCACCATGCCGCATCCGAGGATCTCGAGCCAGTCCTCGCCTTCTCCGAACCGTATCTCGTCACCCTTGCGGGCGCATCGGATGTCGACCTCCATCGAGGGCTCGGTGAAGGGGAAGAACGACGGCCGGAACCGCATGGTGACGCGCTCGACCTCGAAGAAGGCGCGGCAGAACTCCTCAAGCACCCACTTCAGATTGGCGAGGTTGGCGCGCTTGTCGATGACCAACCCCTCGACCTGGTGGAACATCGGCGTGTGAGTCTGGTCGCTATCGCAGCGATAGGTGCGGCCCGGGCAGACGATGCGGATCGGCGGCGCCTGGGCCATCATGGTCCGGACCTGCACCGGGGAGGTGTGGGTGCGCAGCAGCCGCCGTTCGCCGTCGGGCTTCGGATTGAAGAAGAACGTGTCGTGCATCTCCCGGGCCGGGTGGCCGACCGGGAAGTTCAGGGCCGTGAAATTGTAGAAGTCGCTCTCGATGTCGGGGCCCTCGGCCACCGCGAATCCCATGTCGGCGAAGATCGCCGTGATCTCGTCCGTCACTTGGCTGATCGGATGGAGACGACCGGACAAGACTGGCGCATCGCGCACCGGGAGCGACACGTCGAGCGTCTCCGCCGCAAGCCGCGCCGCGAGCGCCTGCGTCTCCAGGGTCTCGCGGCGCTGTGCGAGCGCCGCCAGTACCCGGTCCTTCAGAAAGTTCAGGGCCGCGCCTTTGGCCTTGCGCTCGTCGGGGGCCATACGCCCGAGCGTCGCCATCAGGGCCGAGACGGAACCCTTCTTGCCGAGCGCCGCAACCCGGACGATGTCGAGCGCCGTCTCGGTCTCGGCCGCCCCGATCTCGGCCAGAATGTTCCGTTCGAGTTCGGCCTCGTCGACCATGGTTCGTGACACCCTTGCAGTGAAGCCGCGCGCCTTGCTGGCAGTGCGACCCCTGTCGTCCTTGGTCAGGCGGCGAGTGCCGGCAACGCGCTCTTGGCCTTCTCGACGATGGCCTTGAAGGCCTCCGGCTCGCTGATGGCAAGATCGGACAACACCTTCCGGTCGAGCTCGATGCCGGCCTTGTTGAGGCCATCGATGAAGCGGCTGTAGGTGAGACCGAGTTCCCGAACCGCGGCGTTCAGGCGCTGGATCCACAGCGCCCGGATCGTGCGCTTCTTATTCTTGCGGTCGCGATAGGCATACTGCATCGAACGATCGACGGCCGCCTTGGCGGTGCGGATCGTATTCTTGCGCCGGCCGTAGAAGCCTTTGGCAGCATCGAGTGTCTTCTTGTGCTTGGCGTGGGATGTCACGCCGCGTTTGACGCGGGCCATGGATGATCTCTTTCAGGTGAAAACGAGGAAACTGCAGGCGCGACGTTCAGGCGTTGGGCAGAAAGAATCGCTTGATATTGTCGCCGTCCGTCTTGAACAGCACTGCCGTGCCGCGCAGGTTGCGGATCTGCTTGTTGGTCCTCTTGATCATGCCATGCCGTTTGCCAGCCTGAGCATAAAGCACCTTTCCGGTGCCAGTGATCTTGAAGCGCTTCTTGGCGCCAGATTTTGTCTTCAACTTGGGCATTTGGCTCTCATGCGGGCCTCCACCGGCGAATGCCGGAGGGCCCATCGTGTTCGAGGACGAGCAGAAGAACCGCCACGGCAGCCCTGGCAGGCCGGACGGTTCGCGAAGAGCGCGCCTTATAGGCGCAATGCCCGCGCGAGGGCAACTGATTTCGTGGCCGTTGCATGATACGACCGTTGACGCCGGCCCGCCGCCGCGCCTATAGACACGCTTTCGAGGCGCTTCGGCGTCGGCTTGCTCGCGTGGTCGTCCGGCCTCTCGGCGCCACTCTCAGGAATCAAAGATGGCGAATACTTCCTCGGCCAAGAAGGCCGTCCGCAAACTCGCTCGCCGCACGGCCGTCAACCGCATGCGCCGGAGCGCGATGCGCACGCAGCTTCGCAAGGTCGAGGAAGCGATCGCCAGCGGGGATGCGGCCGCGGCCCGTACGGCCCTGACCACGACCGAGTCCGTGGTAATGCGTTCGGCCCAGAAGGGGATCATCCACGCCAATACGGCGTCCCGGAAAGTCTCGCGCCTCTCGGCCCGCGTGAAAGCGCTCGACGCCAAGGCCGGCTGACGCCGGCTCATTGCGAGACGTCGGCGTTCGCCCGCGATGTGAGTCTCTCAAGGGGCACTGCTCGTCTCTTGAGCTATCACGCATATCCGGTCGGTAGCGCATCGAGGAAAGCTTCGGCTTCCGCCACGATCGCGCCGCGGCGCTCCTCTCCCCATCGTGCGACGGTCCGATACGGCATGGTAAGCCGGTGGTTGCCGGAAAGCTTGCCGGCGTTGCGGATCAAGAAGGCCCAGTAGAGATAGTTGAAAGGACAGGCCTTGGGGCCGGTTCTGATCTTCGGGCTGTAGACACAGCTTCCGCAATAGTCCGACATGCGGTCGATATAGGTGCCTCCGGCCGCGTAGGGCTTGGAACTCATCAGTCCGCCATCCGCGTAGATCGACATGCCGTGGACATTGGGGAGTTCCACCCAGTCGTAGGCATCGGCGTAGACGCAGAGGTACCATTCCTCGATCTCGGCCGGTGCGATGCCGGCCAGCAGTGCGAAATTGCCCGTGATCATCAGCCGGTTGATGTGATGGGCATAGGCTTGGTGCCGCGTATCGGCGATCGCCTGGTAGAGACAGTTCATCTCGGTCTCACCCGTCCAGTAGAACGCCGGAAGCGCTCGCGTGGCGCCGAGTGCATTGGTGTCCTTGTAGCCGGGCATGCGCAGCCAGTAGATGCCGCGGATATATTCCCGCCAGCCGAGGATCTGACGCACGAACCCTTCGACCGCGTTCAGGGGCGCAAGACCGGACGCGTAGGCCCGCTCAGCTCGGACACAGACCTCCCGCGCCGTCAGGAGCCCGGCATTGAGGTAGGGTGACAGCGTGGCGTGGTAGAGGAAGGGCTGCCCTGACCGCATGGCGTCCTGGTAGTCGCCGAAAGACGGCAGGGCATCGGCCACGAAGGCTTCGAGCGCCTCGAGCGCCTGCTGCCGCGTCACGGCCCAGCCGAACCCGTCGAGGTCGCCGAAATGATCGGGAAAGCGCGCAGCGACGAGTGCCATCACGTCGCGTGTTGTGGAGTCGGGCTCGAAACGCAGCCGCTCGGGCGACGCGAGGTTCGGCGGCAGGGGCTTGCGGTTCTCGGTATCGAAGTTCCAGCGCCCCCCTATGGGCCCGCCGTCCTCCATGAGCAGACCCGTCCGCTCCCGCATGAGGCGGTAGAAATGCTCCATACGGAAGCCGCGGCGTCCTTCTGCCCAGCGGCCGAACTCGACGGTGGTGCAGAAGAAGCGGTCGTCCGGCCGGAGATGGATTGGGAGATTGAGGCTGCCGCTCCAGCCCTCGATCGTCTCGAGAACGCGGAACTCGCCCGGTTCGGTGACGAACACCTCGTCGGGCAGATGGCGGCGGACCGCCCGCTCGAGTTCGCCCGTAAACGAGCCGCTGTTGTCGGGATCGTCGAGCTTCACATAATCGACCGCGATACCCTCGGCGCGCAGGTCCTCCGCAAAGTGCCGCATGGCCGACAGGATGAAGGCGATCTTCTGCTTATGGTGAGGAACGTAGGTAGTCTCTTCCGCCACCTCGACCATCAGGACCGTGTCTTGCGCCGGATCGATGCCGCGCAATGTGGGAATCGAGCGGCTCAGCTGGTCGCCGAGAACGAAACGCAACGCGGACATGGAAGCTCACCCCGACGACAAGCCGACGAGTTTAACGGGGCTCCGGCCAAGCCGGGCGGAGGCTCAACGTCGCAGCCCGTTGGAGCTCACACGCGAAAAGTACCTCGACATTTCCGGAAAACAGCACCCGGAACGCAAGCGTGAAACGAACGCTTGATCCTCAGTCCAGCGGAGCGACCGGTACGTCTCCCGTTTTCGGCGGCGCCACGGCGGGGGCAGGTGGGGTGGTGGCGGGTGGCGGCGCGGCGGCGGCCGGGGTTCCCGTGATCCCGCCCGAGACCGAACGGACCGCAGGCGTGGATGCCTCGGTGGCGTTCGGCGTGCCGGGGAGGGCGAGCGGGTCGGCAGGTCGGTGCGGGGCTGGAGCAGCCGGAATGGCGGTCGTAATGTCCGGGCGGCTGGCGACCTTGGGCGAAGGTCCGGACGGAGCCCGCGCGGGTTCGACGAGTTTGGGTCGGGGTGCGGCAGGAGATGATGGCGCCGAGGTCAAGGGCGAAGCGTCCACCGCGCCCGGCAGGCGGACCGGTCCGGTGGAATCCGGCGTACGCTCGACGAGCCGCGGACGCGGCTTGACGGTTCTGATCGGTGGCTGCGGCCGGACCGGCAGGGCCGGCACCACGGCCGTGTCTCCGCCATCGTCGAGATCGCCGTAACGGCGCGCCGGTGTGGCGTTCTCGTTGGGCACCCCGGATCGGCGACCTAGCGGCGGGATCGGTGCGGGCGGCGTCAGACCGGGTTCCGTGTCACCGAAAAAGCGGGACGCGAAGCTGGGCTGTTGCTCCGTCTCCCGCGGGGCCGCGCCGGGGCCACGCGAATCATCGAGGTAGAAGCGCTGCAGGATCTGTGCGTCGGCCGCAGCCACGATCAGCCGTTCGCGCCGACCGCGACGGTCGAGCACATCGGCGACGAAGACGCTGCCGTTGCGGCGCAGGGGTGAGATGACACGGAAGCCTTGCTCGGCGATCGAGCGACGGACCTGGCGAGGCTGCAAACCATCGTCATTGCCGCCATTATTCCAGAAGCCGCCATTGCCCCACCCGCCCCAGCCGCCGAACACCTGTGCGGTGGCGGGCTGCGGCACAGCCGCCAAACCGAAGCCAAGCCCGAGTGCCAGCACAGGCAGGAGCCGCATCCCGGCCCGAACCGGCTCGTTCCGACGATCACCCATGGTGTTCGACCCCTCGATCAACGCTGACGGTTCATGTTTGCGTAACTATTACGGCGGTCCTGCGACCGCGATAGGCGTGTTAACAAGAGCTTTATGTCATGCGCGATGAACCGCGGATGCACGAAGGGCTCCGGCGACGAAGCGGTCCACGTCCTCATCGGTCGTGTCGAAGGCGCAGATGAGCCGGATCATGAGGTCATCCGAGCCGGGGGCCAGATCGGCCGTCAATGAGCGGGTGGTCCACGGGTAGTACCGCGCGCCCGCCGCCCGCAACGCCTCGTCGACGGCCCGCGGCACGATGGGGAAGACCTCGTTGGCTTCGGTGGGCCACGGCAGTCGCACGCCAGGAACGGCTTCGAGCCCCCGGGCCAGCCGGGCGGCGGCCCGGTTGGCCCGCCTCGCGAGATCGAGCCAGTGATCTCCCTCCAGAAAAGCCGACATCTGGGCCCCGAGGAAACGACCCTTGGACAGCGTCTGCCCGGTCCGCTTGCGGCGGAACAAGAGGTCGGCCGCCTTGCCGATGTCGAAGAACACGATCGCCTCGCAGGCGAGCGCCCCGTTCTTGGTGGCGCCGAACGACAGCACATCGACCCCGGCCTTCCAGGTGATATCTGCCGGCCGGACGCCCAGCGCCGCAACCGCATTGGCGAAGCGCGCCCCGTCCATATGCACCGACAGCCCGGCCTCGCGCGCGACGGCCGTGACGGCGTGCACTTCCGCAGGCGAATAGAGCGTTCCGGCCTCGGTCGCCTGCGAGAGCGACAAGGCAGCGGCCTCGACTTGACGCACGACCCCGCGCGGGAAGCGTTCCAGGGTGGTGCGGAGCGCCTCGGGCGTCACCTTTCCCCGGACGCCGGGGATGCCGACCAGCTTCGCGCCGCCGCAATAGAACTCCGGTGCCCCGCATTCGTCCTCGGTGACATGGGCCTCCTCGTGACTGAACAGGGCCGTGCCGGGAGGCACGATGGCGGACAGCGCCAGCGCGTTGCTGCCCGTTCCCGTTCCGACCAAAACCACCGCGACGTCCTTGTCGAACAGGGCGGACAGCCGCGCTTCCGCGTCCTTGGTCCATGGGTCGGTCCCATAAGGTGACGCGGATCCGACGTTGCTGTCGACGATCGCCTGCAGGATCTTCGGGCTGGCGCCCGTGATGTTGTCGCTGGTGAAGTTCATGGAAACGAACGATCCGGTTGTGATGCTCTCTTTGGACGCACGATGCGGGCCGGAGGAAAGATATCCGGTCGATCGCTAACGAGCCCGGATCGAGACGTAGGCCCGAACGGGTCCGTATGGGCTGTCGGTCCGCGCGGCGCGCTGCGCCGTCGCGCTCGACGCGCCCGAGAGCAGGAGCAATGCAGCGGTTGGGATCTCATGGCTCACAGCGCGGCTCCCGCTGCGTCAAACGGTAGATGATCCTGGGCCCTGGTCCAAGCGGCACGACCTGAACGTCGATCGACACAGAACCTGCCGGAGGTTTCGCGGGTTAGGGGTCCATTGGAGGAAGCATCATGTCGGACGAAAAAGCTGCACCGAAGACCGAAAAGCCGAAGGTCGATCCTCATCCTGGAATGATGGGAGACGGGACCGAGGAGCAGAACCTCAACCAAACCGGAGATCCATCGGCGCGCGTGACCGAGGATGACGTCAAGGAGGCCTTCAAGACCGAAACGCCGAAACCCTGACCCCTCCGATGATCTAGACACGGTCGAGCCGACCATCATGCCCGATCGTCACGACAGCACCTTGCGGCCAGGACCTTTGCTCCTCGGCCGCGAGGTGCAGCAAAGGGCAGAGCCCGAGGCCCATTTCGGCTGCGACCAGGATCCCCAGCCCGATGATCGCGTCCACGGTCCCGAGGATTACGGCCGCGGGTGCGATGCCTCGATAGAGCAACTCCAGGACGACGGCACTGCTCGACGACGATCCTCGCGGCTCGGCCACCATGAGAACGGTGCCGCGGAGGGAGTGGCCGTAGAGCGGTGACCGGGGATCTGACAAGCATCCCGTCGCCGGATCGACGCCACCCCAGAAGCTCAGCGGTTCATCGAGACGAAGGACCGGCCCTGTCGCCGGCAAGCTCCCGCCGAGAACGATCTCAGCGCGCAAAGGCGCCCCCGTCGGCCAGTCGCCCTGTCACAGCCGACTCCACGCAATCCTCCGTCGTGCCGAAAACGACATCGAAGCCCGTATTGGGCAACGTGTAATGCGCGAACTTGCCGGAATTGGTCATCAGGATCCCGCCGCCTGCCGGCAGGATCGGGGCCACGACGATGCAGGTGTCGGCCACGACGAGAACCCCCGACCGGTCGAGCTCCGCCCGCGTTCCATCGGCGCCGATCGCCTCCAAGGCATGCCGGCCCGTGCAGGCGTAGAGCGGGATCGCACAGTGCCGCCCGGCCAATGCGGTTCTCAACGCGCGAAGTTCGTCCGCCGAGAGGTGGGGACTGCCGATCGCGACGGCATCGAGCCGTTCGCCTCTGGGCAGAGTGACGGTCGACAGGCGCCGGCGGGCTTCCTCCATCATGGCCGATGACAGGTCGATCGTCTCGACCGCTGGGACGCCCCCGAAGGCCGTATGCTGGTCGGGCGCTTCGGGCGTAGTGCCGATGATGTGGAAGAGACCAACGGCACCGGTCGAGGCCGCGGCAGCCCCGAGTGCCTTCATGCGATCCTCACCGACCCGGGGCAAGCCGCGGATGGCCGCGACCGCGGTGCCGACGGTGCGACCGAGCCAAGACCCGAGGATCGGATAGAACACATCGCTGTCGAGCAGGCCCGACGGAAGGCTCGCGACGTCCACGAGCACCGTCGCGAGCCTGTTCTGTGGAAGGTGAAGCCCGGTCCGCGGCGCCCGTCCCGTGATGGCGGCGCAGATATCGAGAAAGTCCCCGTAGCGGTTGGTGCGCGCGCCAAGCACGGAATTGCAGAACGCCACGGCATTGCTCTCGCCCCAGGCGACGTCCTGGCCGAAGGCGGGGCGATGGCCGGCCTGATAGGGCGAGCAGGTCCAGGTCTGGCGGCATCCGAGATCGACATAGGCGCGCATCATGCGGCGCGCCATTTCGGCCTGATGGGCCGGGAGCTTGACGCGGCCGGCGTGGAGCAGGTCGAGCGCGCCGACATTGAGGGTCGCGGGGACCCGGACCCGACCGCCGTTTACGACGAGGCGCTCGGCGAAGGCCGTGCCGCTGTCGCCGTGATAGAGGCAGCCATCGATGTGCGCCGACGCGATGTCGGTCAGATCGGTCGCGCCGAGCATGCGCGCCGTGCCGACCACGATCCGCATGGCCATGGCGGCCGCATCCCCGTCGCGGCCGGCCAGCGTGGCGTCGTCGGCCGCCGTCAACTGCACCACGCGGGACTCCGGTTTGCGACGATGGGGGCAGGCCGATAGGATCGGGGCCGGTCGGGTCCGCGCGACCACGAGGGGAGGCGCCGATGCAGCTCAAATATGCCGTTCTGCTGGGTTCCGTGCGACGTGACCGCATGGGGATCCGGGCCGCGCGCCTTCTCCTCGACGCCCTCGCGCTCCGCGGCCATGTGGCAACCCTCGTCGACCCGATGGAGCTCAAGCTGCCGCTACTCGACAGGATGTACAAGGAGTACCCCGAAGGCGAAGCGCCGGAAAATCTAGCGAGGCTGGCGTCGCTCTACCGCGAGGTGGATGGCTTTCTCATCGTCAGCGCCGAATATAACCATGGTATCCCACCGGCGCTGAAGAACCTTCTCGATCATTTTCTGGAAGAGTATTTCTTTCGGCCCTCGGCCATCGCGAGCTACTCGGCGGGGGCGTTCGGGGGTGTACGGGCCGCCATGCAACTGCGCATGACTCTTGCCGAACTCGGCATGCCCAGCATACCGAGCCTGTTTCCGATTCCCCGGATCGGCCAAGCCATCGACGAGGAGGGAGCCGCGAAAGAGCCCCGGCTCGTGCAGTCCATGACGCGCTTCCTCGACGAGTTCGACTGGTATGCCGGCGCCCTGAAACGCGAGCGAGACCGGTCGGGCACCCCGACGTGAGGGGGTGTGGATCGGGGTCGAGACGGCGACGGACCGGGCAACCCGCGCATGCTCTTTGCATGAGGCAAAAAAGCTATTGTGCGGCGGCGCGTTTCCTGCAACCTAGATCGGCTCTAAATAGGACAGTGCTGCTGACCGAACATGGTACGGACCCAGCTCTTTTACCGGTGCGGCAGGCATTTTTAGGGCGGATCGGGGGCAGGCATCGCCTGAACCGGACGACAGGTGGGTAGACCCCGCCTTCGGCACGAGCGGACGATGGGCGCGGCCCGTCACTTCAGGATGCAGAGGGAGCGTCGTTCCATGAGCATGGACGCGGGAAGAACCATCGGCACGGCATCGGTGAACCGCGACTCGCGCAAGCGCGCTGCGGCTGCGGCCCTGCGATCGATCAGCGCCACGACGCCCCTGACCGTCATCGATCCCGGCCTGCCGCCCGCGCAAGGGCTCTACGATCCGCGCAACGAGCACGATGCCTGCGGGGTCGGCTTCGTGGCCGACATGAAGAATCGCAAGTCGCACAAGATCGTGGCGATGGGGCTGCAGATCCTGGCCAACCTCGACCATCGCGGTGCCGTCGGGGCCGACGCCCATGCGGGCGATGGCTGCGGCATGCTGGTGCAGATCCCGCATGCCTTTTTCGCCGCCGAGGCCGATGACCTCGGGATCAAGCTGCCGGCGGAGGGCCACTATGGCGTCGGCTTCTTCTTCCTGCCGCGCGACCCCGAAGGCCGTCGCATCGTCGAAGACATCGTGGCGAAGGCCGTCGCCGACGAGGGCCAAGTGCTGCTCGGCTGGCGCGACGTGCCCGTCGATCCGTCGCTGCTCGGCGAAAGCGTCAAGGCGGGCGAGCCCGTGAGCCGACAGCTCTTCGTCGGCCGTGGCGAGGCAACGCCCGCGGGCGACGCCTTCGAGCGCCGCCTGTTCATCCTGCGCAAGGTCATCTCGGGCGCGGTCTACGCGCTCACGGATGGACGAACAGCCGGCTTCTACCCCGTATCGATGTCGTCCCGCACGATCGTCTACAAGGGCTTGCTGCTCGTCACCCGCATCGGACAGTACTACAAGGATCTCGGCGACGAGCGCTTCGCCTCGGCGCTCGCCTTGGTGCATCAGCGCTTCTCGACCAACACCTTCCCGTCCTGGTCGCTGAGCCATCCCTACCGGATGGTGGCCCATAACGGCGAGATCAACACGCTGCGCGGCAACGTCAACTGGATGGCGGCGCGCCAAGCCTCCGTGACGTCCGAACTCTACGGACAGGACATCTCGAAGCTCTGGCCGATTTCCTACGAGGGACAGTCCGACACCGCGTGCTTCGACAACGCCCTCGAGTTCCTGGTGCAGGGTGGCTATTCGCTGGCCCACGCCATGATGATGCTCATTCCCGAGGCCTGGGCCGGCAACCCGCTCATGGACGAGAGCCGGCGCTCCTTCTACGAATACCATGCTGCCCTGATGGAGCCTTGGGACGGTCCGGCCGCGGTCGCCTTCACGGATGGACGGCAGATCGGGGCCACGCTCGACCGCAACGGCTTGCGGCCGGCGCGCTATCTCGTGACCGACGACGACCTCGTGGTGCTGGCTTCCGAGATGGGCGTGTTGCCGATCCCGGAAGAGAGCATCGTCAAGAAGTGGCGCCTGCAGCCCGGCAAGATGCTGCTGGTCGACCTCGAACAGGGCCGCATCGTCTCGGACGACGAGATGAAGTCGGACCTCGCCGCGTCGCATCCCTACCGGGCCTGGCTCGACCAGACCCAGATCGTGCTCGAAAAGCTGCAGCCCGTGGAGGCGCGCGCGGCCCGCACCGACGTGTCGCTGCTCGATAAGCAGCAGGCCTACGGCTACACCCAGGAAGACCTCAACATCCTGCTGGCCCCCATGGCGGCTACGGGCCAGGAGGCCGTCGGCTCCATGGGAACCGACACGCCGATTTCGGTCCTGTCCGACAAGGGCAAGCTCCTCTACACCTACTTCCAGCAGAACTTCGCCCAGGTGACGAACCCGCCGATCGACCCGATCCGCGAGGAACTCGTCATGAGCCTCGTGAGCTTCATCGGGCCGCGCCCCAACATCTTCGACCTCGCAGGCAACTGGAAGCGCAAGCGTCTCGAGGTCCGTCAGCCGATCCTGACCAACGACGACCTCGAGAAGATCCGCTGCATCAGCTACTTCGAAGATGCGTTCGACACCAAGACGCTCGACATCACCTATCCGGTGAAGCTCGGTGCCGAGGGCATGGAGGGCATGATCGCGCGCATGACGGACCGCGCCGAGGCGGCCGTGCGCAGCGGCTACAACATCATCATCCTGTCCGACAGGATGATGGGGCCGGACCGTATTCCAATCCCGGCGCTGCTCGCGACCGCGGCCGTGCACCACCACCTGATCCGCAAGGGCCTGAGGACGCTGGTCGGGCTCGTTGTGGAGACCGGCGAAGCGCGCGAAATTCATCACTTCGCCTGTCTCGCAGGCTACGGCGCCGAGGCCATCAATCCGTATCTGGCGTTCGAATCGCTGACGGCCCTCGCCTCGGAGTTCCCCGAGGAGGTCGACCACGCCCATGCGGTCAAGAGCTACATCAAGTCGATCGACAAGGGATTGCTGAAGGTCATGTCCAAGATGGGCATCTCGACCTACCAGTCCTATTGCGGCGCCCAGATCTTCGACGCCGTCGGGCTGTCGACCGATTTCGCGCGCCGCTTCTTCACAGGCACCGCCTCGATGATCGAGGGCGTCGGCCTGAAGGAGATCGCCGAGGAGACGGCGGACCGCCATGCCCTCGCGTTCGGCGATGCGCCGGTCTACCGCAACGCCCTCGATGTCGGCGGCGACTATGCCTATCGGGTGCGGGGCGAGACCCATTCCTGGTCGCCGCAATCCGTGTCGCTTCTGCAGCATGCCGTGCGGGGTAACAGCCAGGACAAGTATCGCGACTTCGCCAAGCTCTTGAACGAGCAGGACGAGAAGCTTCTGACCATCCGCGGGCTGTTCCGGATCAAGGACGCGGAGGCCGACGGGCGCTCGGCGGTGCCGATCGAGGAGGTCGAGGAGGCGGCCGCGATCGTTCGGCGCTTCGCGACAGGCGCCATGTCGTATGGCTCGATCTCGCGCGAGGCCCACACGACCCTGGCCATCGCGATGAACCGCATCGGCGGCCGGTCCAACACCGGCGAAGGCGGCGAGGAATCCGACCGCTACAAGCCGATGTCCAACGGCGATTCCATGCGCTCGGCCATCAAGCAGGTGGCGTCGGGACGCTTCGGCGTGACGGCGGAGTACCTCGTCAACGCCGACATGATGCAGATCAAGATGGCCCAGGGCGCCAAGCCCGGGGAAGGCGGCCAGTTGCCGGGCCACAAGGTTGACGCCACCATCGCCCGGGTGCGGCACTCGACGCCGGGGGTGGGCCTCATCTCGCCGCCGCCGCACCACGACATCTACTCGATCGAGGATCTGGCGCAGCTGATCTTCGACCTGAAGAACGTCAACCCGGACGGGCTGGTGTCGGTCAAGCTCGTCTCCGAGATCGGGGTCGGCACGGTGGCGGCCGGCGTGTCCAAGGGACGGGCCGACCACGTGACGATCTCGGGGTTCGAGGGCGGCACGGGTGCCTCCCCGCTGACCTCGATCAAACATGCCGGCTCCCCGTGGGAGATCGGTCTCGCCGAAACGCATCAGACGCTCGTCATCAACCGGTTGCGCTCGCGCATCACGGTGCAGGTCGATGGCGGTCTGCGCACGGGGCGCGACGTCATCGTCGGGGCGCTGCTGGGGGCGGACGAATTCGGCTTCGCGACCGCGCCGCTGATCGCGGCCGGCTGCATCATGATGCGCAAGTGCCATCTGAACACCTGCCCGGTCGGGGTCGCGACGCAGGACCCCGTGCTGCGCAAGCGCT
>CAXTME010000097.1:0-17935 GCA_964245215.1 uncultured Lichenihabitans sp. | reverse complement strand
CGCGACGCCAGGCGATATCGGTGACATGCAAAAGGCCGTCGATGCCGCCGAGGTCCACGAACGCGCCGTAATCGGTGATGTTCTTCACCGTCCCGTCGATCACCTGGCCCTCTTCGAGGTTGGCCACGATCTCGTGGCGCTGCTCGGCGCGGGACTCTTCGAGGACCGTGCGGCGCGACACGACGATATTGCCGCGACGACGATCCATCTTGAGGATCTGGAAGGGCTGCGGGACGCCCATGAGCGGCGCCACGTCGCGAACCGGGCGAATGTCGACCTGGCTGCGGGGCAGGAACGCCATGGCGCCGTCGAGGTCGACCGTGAAGCCGCCCTTGACCTGGTTGAAGATGATGCCCTCGACCTTCTCCTGCTTCTCGAAGGCCTTCTCGAGCTTGACCCAGCTCTCCTCGCGGCGCGCCTTGTCGCGCGAGATCACGGCCTCGCCGAGCGCATTCTCGATGCGCTCCAGGTAGACCTCGACCTCGTCGCCGACGCCGGGCAGCTCGTCCCGGCCGTTGTTCGTGAATTCCTTGAGCGCGACGCGCCCTTCGGTCTTGAGACCGAGGTCGATCACCGCGACATCCTTTTCGATGGCGACGATCAAGCCTTTGACGACCGTTCCTTCGAAAGCTTCGTTCTTGCCGTAGCTCTCATCGAGCAAAGCGGCGAAATCATCGCGCGTGGGCGCGCTGGATGAAACAACTGCGGACATAGAGTCTCCTGAGGCCCGGATTCGGGCGGCACCGGCGGTTGGTGTTGCTGGACGGCGTTCCGCACCGGCGAGACTCCTGGTCGGAGCTCGACTGCCTCGAAGGACAGGCCGGCGCACAGCACCGGCACGGGACACCACTGATTCAAAAACGAGAAAGCGCCCCGAAATCCGCAAGGACCCGAAGCACCGCATCGCTCACCGCTCGATAACAGAACCGTTGCATGCCGGCAAGATGGGCGGGCGCCTCGCAGTATGCAGGCCGGGTCTCCTCCCCCGAGGTGGGCGGGGAACCACGCGTTGCGTGGGAAGGGTTATGGCAGAGCCGCTACGGATCAGCTCTTGAACACCTTCCAGTTGCTGTAGAATACGGCGCTTCCACCCGCCGACATCAGCCGGCTGATGGCACTGACAGTGAAACCGATCACAGCCGGAATGGCGGTCGGCCGCACAATGTCGACGAACAGGCAGTAACGCGCCTGATCGGATTTGTTGAAGGACTGGTGCAACAGCGTATCGTCGAAGATGAAAAGCTTGTCGCGGCTCCAGAAATGCTCGGTCGCTCCGACCTGAATATAGGCGGACTCGTCCTTCATGTCGTTGATGTTGTAGAGCACCCGCAGCATGGCGCGGACCGGACCGAAATGGGCGGAGGTCGATTGCTTCTTGTTGAAGACCGACACGCCGATCGTCTTGATGAAGCGGTAATCGTCGTGGAAGGCCGGTATGTCGACGACGGTTTTAACGTCGTTGCCGTACCACTTGAAGAAGAACATGCTGCGCTTCTGGTCCTGCGCCACCGCCTGCAGCTTCTCGACGAGCTGCTGGCGATGCGCCGACTCGATCAACCGCCGGACCTCCTCCTGATGGCCGGGCGGCAGGTCCTCGAGCCGATAGATTCCCTTGTTGACGAAGGGCAGCGATATGAGGTCGAGCAGGATGTTCAGCGGCGACAGCAGCCAGGTCAGCAAGCCATTGCCGAAGAAATACTGGCTGATGAGCGGCAAGCCGAGGTTGCTGTTGCGCGAAACGTCATAAAGCCCGCAGGCGATGTAGAAGAGCGTAAATTTCGGAAAGAAGTAGAGAAGCGGGACCAGGACCACGAAGCCCTTGAGGAACCGCTTGGTCGTTTTGTTCACGGCTCTTCCCCGAAAACTGACCCTTGAAGGGCGAGAGGATCAGCCGCCGAATGCTGGGCCGGGGCGGCCGACGAGGCTCTTACAAACGCCTTTCCCGGGTCGCGTCAAGCCGCGGCGACGTCGCCCTTACCCCTGCAGCACTCCTTGCGGGTCGTCCGAACGGCCAATCGATGACGCCCGACGCCCACAGGGCCCACCAGACGAAGACGGGCTGAAAGAGGAGCCGCGGCCCGTGGTACCACCAGGAATTCGGGATCGAAGGCAGGACGATCCCGTCGACCGCGTGTTTGATGTTGGCCGGAAACACGCAGACCGCATAGGCCGCAAATGCGATGCCGGCAGCACGCCGCAGGCGTGGCGTGAGCAGCGCCACCGATCCCACCACCTCGCAGACGCCCGTCGCCAGCACGACGTCGCGCGGGTCGGGGACCCAGTCCGGCATGATGGGCAGGAACTTGTCAGGAGCCGTGAGATGCACGATCCCGACGCCGAAGTAGCTGACCGCCAGAACGGCTCGCGCCACCGCGCGGGCCTTAGGGTAGGTCGTCGGCGATGAAACCATGGGTGAACCTCGGCGGCGTCTGAAGGACGTGCATTCTTCAACGGTCCGAACCTCCGAGGGTTGCGCGACGGCCGGCAAAGACCGACACCGCCACCGATGATCATCAGCCCATCGCCCTCCCCCGAGCACCTCTTCGCGGCCAACCGTGCCAAGGGGAAGCTCGACGCCGTTTTTGGGCGAACGGGTGCCAGGACGGAAATCCGTCACGTCTTCGAGACCGGCGGCTATCGCTTGCGGATGCCGCGCAGCCGAGGCCCGAGCTGCGAGGCCGTGATGGTGAACACCGGCGGCGGCATGGCGGGAGGGGACCACGCGCGCTTCACCTTCGCGGTCGAGCCCGAGGCCTCGGTTACGCTCACCACCACGGCGGCCGAGAAGATCTACGGCAGCCCGCCGTCGATCGAACCCGCGGTCGGCACCCGCATCGATGTCGGGCTGACGATAGCGGCCGGCGCCAGCCTCGAATGGCTGCCGCAGGAGACTATCCTGTTCGATCGCGCGCAGCTTGACCGTCAGCTCTCCGCCACGCTTGAGCCCGACGGCCGCCTGCTGGTGGCCGAGATGTTGGTCTTCGGGCGCCTGGCCATGGGCGAGACGCTGCGGGACGGGCTGTTGCGCGACCGCTGGCGGATCCGTCGCGGAGGGCGCCTCGTGCTGGCCGAAGAGTTGGCACTGACCGGCCGACCGGCCGAGCTGCTCGACAGGCCGGCGCTGGGCGGCGGCGCCAGAGCCAGTGCCACCGTGGTGCTCGTCTCGCCTGAGGCGGAGCAGGAGATCGATGCGGCTCGCCTCGTCCTCGCGAGCACGGACGTGACCGCTGGTGCCAGCGCCTGGAATGGCCTGCTGGTGGCCCGCGCCACCTCGCCCTCGCCAGAGCGGCTTCGGGCCGCTATCGTGGCTCTGCTGGCCAGCCTGCGGGGCCGCGCCCTGCCCCGCCTCTGGTCGTGATCCATCGGCCCAAGCGAGGACCCGCCCATGAACCTGACGCCGCGCGAAAAGGACAAGCTGCTCATCGCCATGGCGGCCAATGTGGCGCGGCGGCGGCTCGAACGCGGCGTCAAGCTGAACCACCCGGAGGCGATCGCGCTGATCACGGATTACGTGGTGGAAGGCGCAAGAGACGGCCGCAGCGTCGCCGACCTCATGCAGGCCGGCGCCCAAGTCGTCCATGCGTCGCAGGTGATGGAGGGCGTGGCCTCGATGATCCACGACGTGCAGGTGGAAGCAACCTTCCCGGACGGCACCAAGCTCGTCACCGTGCATCATCCGATCCGTGGCGCCGACGACACCCTTGTCCCTGGCGAGGCACTGGCGGCCCCCGGCGACATCGTCATGAACGAGGGCCGCGAGACCGTAACCCTCAAGGTCGAGAACACGGGAGACCGGCCCATCCAGGTCGGGTCCCACTATCATTTTTTCGAAACCAACCCCGCTCTCAGGTTCGAGCGACCCTTGGCTCGGGGGTTCCGCCTCGACATCCCGGCCGGGACAGCCGTCCGGTTCGAGCCGGGCCAAAGTCGTGACGTCACGCTCGTGGCTCTATCGGGAGCGCGCGAAGTCTATGGTTTTCGCGGCGACGTCATGGGCAAGCTATAGAATAGGCCGTTCGCGTCGGCTCAGAAGTCGCCGAAGCTCGGCAGAGGCTGATCACCCGGCAGCCCCTCGTTCGGGTCCGAATGCGCCATGGGGGCCGCAAAACGAGCCTTGGCCTCCTCGAAAGAAGCGTTGCTGCGCCCCTCGGCTATCATGCGGCGGCCGGTCAGACGATCGTTCGTTGGAACGAAATCCGCGTTGCGCGGCACGACGCCTTCATTGAGAGACGCGACACGCGCCTTGACGCTGGCGTAGCGAGGCGTCACGTCGCCGTAGTCCGGCCGTGATAAGCTACCCGATGCATAATCTGCATCGATCCCGGCATCCGGACCAGGGCTGTTGTGGAAGCCGCCGACCGCGTCGAAATGCGGCCCGCCGAAGCCACCATTGGCTGGGCCATAACCCGCGATCTGTCCGAGTTGCGCATTGCCGCGCGTGATCGGGTTGCCTGCAACGTCCCCGTAAAATACGTCGCCGCCGGTGCGGAACGGTCCGAAATAGTAGAGGCGCGGATCGTTCCAGCTATGCTGAGGCACTTCATAAACGAACGACGGAGACGCGACGACATCGACCGGTCGCGCGACCCGGCGACGGATCGTCAACGGATGTTCGGCTGTGCGGACCGGCGTCGCGCGGGCGCCGCGGGGATGGCGGACCGGGACTGGGCGCTTCACACCGTCGTCCGATTGGGCCAGCACCGGGCCACCGAGACTTGCCGCGATCAAGAGAGCCGTCCCGGCGCCTAAAGCCGTCCCGACACGCTTCGACTGATGACCCATTTTCCGCAACTCCTCGCGCGTCCCAAGCCCGGGATAACACCTCATCGGACCGCGAACGCTCTCCCATAACGCAAGCGGAGCTGGATGGATGCGCTCATCGCGGCGAATGGTTGACGTGCGCCGAGCGCAGGCCTGGAGAACCTCGGCTCTGCTGCAGCTCAGCTCTGCCGAGCGATCATCATGTTCTTGATGTTGGAGATGGCCTTGGCAGGATTGAGCCCTTTCGGACAGGCCTTGGCACAGTTCATGATCGAGTGACAGCGATAAAGGCGGAACGGGTCCTGCAGCATGTCCAGCCGGTCGCCAGTGGCCTCATCGCGGGAATCGATGAGCCATCGATAGGCCTGGAGGAGAGCGGCGGGTCCGAGATATCGGTCGCCGTTCCACCAGTAGCTCGGGCATGAGGTCGAACAGCAGGCGCAAAGGATGCATTCATAGAGCCCATCGAGCGCGTGCCGGGCCTGGGGCGACTGCTTCCATTCCTTCTCCGGCGTGGGGCTATCGGTGTGAAGCCAAGGTTCGATCAGCGCGTGCTGGGCGTAGAAGCGCGTCAGATCGGGCACGAGATCCTTCACCACCTCCATATGGGGCAGCGGGTAGAGCTTCACGGCGCCCGACACCTCGTCCATACCCTTGGTGCAGGCGAGCGTGTTCGTGCCATCGATGTTCATGGCGCAGGAGCCGCAGATCCCTTCGCGGCAGGAGCGGCGGAACGACAAGGTCGGATCGATCTTCGATTTGATCCAGATGATGCCGTCGAGCACCATCGGGCCGCAATCCTCCCGATCCACGAAATAGGTGTCGAGCCGCGGATTCTCGCCCGTGTCGGGGTCCCAACGATAGATGCGGAACTCCTTCAAAGCCTTGGCGGAGGCCGGCTTCGGCCAGACCTTGCCGGGCTTGATCTGCGAGTTCTTGGGGAGAGCGAGTTCGACCATGACACAACCTGAAATGCGGGCTTAGGCCCGACTAGTGCAGTTTCTTGCCCTTCATGCGCTCGAGCACGCGCACAGGGGCTTGGTCGGGAGCCGCCATACCATCGACCGCTAATGTAAAGGTCTGCTCCAGCGCATGCTGGCCCGAAATCGCCGCATGCGACACCTGGTCCGTGAAGACGATCCATGTCGAGCCCGGCGCGAACTCGACCGTCTGGTGCGGTACTGACGCCTGATAGTCATCGTCGAGCTTCATGCGGTCATGAAGCTGCAGCATGTAGTGGTCGGCCGGGCTGCGCAGCGTCTTAGTGATCCCCGTCATCTGCATCAGCTTGGCGCTCAACGGCAAAGGCGCCGCGATTTTCGGCAGGAATCGCGCCGCGACCGTTTCGAAAGGCTCGCCCACGCGCCAGACCCGCGGCTTGCCGCCGGGGTGGACGTTGGTGAAGACCCGCATGATACGCTCGCCGTGGGTCGGGCGCGACGGAAAGGCGTCGACGTGAAGGCGCGTGTCGTCGTGGCGCTTCGACTGGTCACGCCCCAGCGCCTCGACGGGCCGGAACGACGTGTTGCCGATCTTCAGCGCGGTGCCATAGCCGGGGATGAGGGCGTCGAGCAACCGGCGGGTGGCATCGGCATAGCGCCCCATCATCGACTTGACCGCCGCGGCATCAACCCCGTCGGCATAGCCCCAGGCCCGCCCGGTGTCGGGATCGTATTTCACCGTCTTGGTGCCGTCTTTGACACTAGTCGGATCGAGCAGCTTCTGCTCGTCGGGCGTGAGCGCGAACGGGAGGTGCGGGAACAATACGACATCGCCGCGCTCGAGACCAGAGACGGCATCCCGTTGCATGGCGTCATCCGGCGAGGCCTGCCAATCCCTCAGGGCGATCGGCACGCAGACGCTTGTGGCGCGGATCACAGGATTGCCAGCCACGTTCAACATAAGGCGGTTTCCATGTTCACTGCCGCTTGCGACGCTTCTCTAAGATGGGCATGAGGTCTTTGTTTTCCTCGATGCGCAGCATCCGGATATCCTTGAGCGAGGGTGTGAACCAGTCGTATGTCTCGGCAAGGTCCTGGAAAAGCGCGACGCCTTCCACAGCATCGACGTCATCGAGCGCGACGTAGACGGAACCCTGCTTGTTTTCGAAACCGTTCTCTTCGAAAAAACGCCTCACATCGCTACAGGCATTCCTCCAAGACCGGCTGGGGGAAAGCTGCTCCAACAGGCTAGTGTCGAAATCGAAGGTAATGGCGTTTGCGCGCGACCTCCCATTCCGTCGAGTGTGACCCATGCCGGCCGAAAGAGCCATTGCCTCACTCCGCCTCAATAGACGCGAGCTTTGGGCTCGATATACTGCACGTCGTTAGTCATCGTGTAGGTATGGACCGGGCGGTAATCGACCGTCACCTTGTGGGCGCCGGAATCGAGCCAGGCCAGGGTGTGCTTCATCCAGTTCTTGTCGTCGCGGTTCGGGTAGTCTTCCCGCGCATGCGCACCACGCGATTCCTCGCGGTTGGCCGCGCATTCCATCGTCACCACGGCCTGAGTGATGAGATTGTCGAACTCCAGCGTTTCTATAAGATCGGAGTTCCAGATCAGCGAACGGTCGGTGGTGCGGATATCGGCCGAGCCGCTCCACACGTCGTTGATCAGCTTCACGCCCTCGTCGAGAACCTCGCCAGTGCGGAACACGGCGCAATTGTTCTGCATGGTCCGTTGCATGCTCATGCGCAGGTCGGCGGTGGGCGTATCCCCTTTGGCGTTGCGAAAGCGATCGAGGCGCGACAGCGCGAGATCGGCCGAGGTCTTCGGCAGGTCCATCTGCTTCTCGCCGGGGGTTACGAGATCGGCGGCCCTGAGGCCGGCGGCGCGGCCGAACACCACGAGGTCGATCAAGGAATTCGAGCCGAGCCGATTGGCACCATGGACCGAGACGCAGGCAGCCTCGCCGAGCGCCATGAGGCCCGGCACGACGCTGTCAGGGTCACCATTGACCTTGGTCAGAACCTCGCCGTGATAATTCGTGGGGATGCCGCCCATGTTGTAATGCACGGTCGGAAGGACCGGGATCGGTTCCTTGGTGACGTCGACCCCGGCGAAGATGCGGGCGCTCTCCGAAATGCCGGGAAGCCGGTCGGCCAGGATCGCCGGGTCGAGATGCTCGAGATGGAGGTGGATGTGGTCCTTGGCCTTGCCGACACCGCGGCCCTCGCGGATCTCCATCGTCATGGCGCGGGAGACCACATCGCGGGACGCGAGATCCTTGGCCGAGGGCGCATAGCGTTCCATGAAGCGCTCGCCCTCGGAATTCGTGAGATACCCGCCCTCGCCACGCGAGCCTTCGGTGATCAGGCAACCGGCTCCGTAGATCCCGGTCGGGTGGAACTGCACGAACTCCATATCCTGCAGCGGCAGGCCGGCGCGCAGCAACATCGCATTGCCATCGCCCGTGCAGGTGTGGGCGGAGGTCGCCGAGAAATAGGCCCGGCCGTAGCCACCGGTCGCAAGGATCGTCAGGTTCGAACGGAAGCGATGGATGGTGCCGTCGTCGAGCTTCAGCGCCACGAGGCCGCGGCAGCGTCCCTCCTCCATGATGAGGTCGATGGCGAAATACTCGATGAAGAACTCGGTCTTGGCCCGCAGGGCCTGACCGTACAGGGTGTGCAGGATCGCATGTCCCGTGCGGTCGGCTGCGGCACAGGTGCGCTGTGCCGTGCCCTTGCCGTAGTCGGTGGTCATGCCTCCGAACGGACGCTGGTAGATCTTGCCTTCCTCGGTGCGCGAGAACGGCACGCCCCAATGCTCGAGTTCATAGACGGCATCGGGCGCATTGCGGCACAGATATTCGATCGCATCCTGGTCGCCGAGCCAATCCGACCCCTTGACGGTGTCGTACATATGCCATCGCCAATCGTCCGGTCCCATATTGCCGAGCGAGGCCGAAATGCCGCCTTGGGCCGCAACGGTATGTGAACGCGTCGGAAAGACTTTGGTGATGCAGGCTGTGCGCAAGCCCGCCTGGGCGCAGCCCACGGTCGCCCGCAACCCCGCACCTCCGGCCCCGACCACGAGCACGTCGAACGTATGGTCCGTGATCGGATAGGCCGGACCCGCCTTGCCGTTCCCGGCCTTACCGTCAGTCGCCTGAGCCATCACACCCTCTCCGAACCGGCTTGCAGGCGCGAGCCGGTCTATGCGTCATACAAAGCTCAAACGCAGCACGGCATAGACGCAGGCCATGCCGACCACGATGCAGAAGAACAGGTTCGCCGCGAGCGAAAGATCTTTGGTATGCTCGCCGTGGACGTAGTCTTCGATGATGGTCCGCATCCCGAGTTGCATATGGTAGATGCCGGCCAAGATGAACAGGAGCATCAAGATGGCCGATAGCGGCCGCGACAAGGTGGCGTAGGCCTCGGCATAGGGTTTGCCGACCAGAGACAGGACCAGCCACACGAACGCGACCGTCAGCGGCACGAGGGCCAGGGAGGTCAGCCGCATGTGCGAAGACCCGGTTGTCCCGGAACGGGCCGAGCCGAGATAGCGCACGCGCCGCATCTCGTTGCGCATGTGATGGGGGTTGTTGCTCACGGGCAGGCTCCTCAGCGCAACAGGAAGACCATGATCCAGACCAGCACGGTGAGTCCGATGCCGCCGAAGAGCGTCGCTTGCGCGAGCCATTCCCGCTCGGGATGGTCCATGCCGTAACCGGCGTCCCAGATGAAATGCCGGATGCCCCCCAGCAAATGATGGAACAACGCCCAGGTAAAGCCGAACAAGATCAAGAGGCCGAACCACGAGCTGAGAAACCGTGCCGCGGTGTCGAAGGAGCGGGCATTGCTGGCTGCTGCAATCAGGTACCAGGCCAGCATCAGGGTGCCGGCGTAGAGCGCGATCCCGGTGATGCGATGCGCGATCGACATCATCATGGTCAGCATCGGCCGATAGATCTGCAGATGTGGCGATAAGGGTCGCGGGTGGCGCGTCATGCCCGAACCCGATTGCGCATCGGCCATCGTTCGATCGTCTCCGAGACTGGCCGTCGACGGCCTGGTCAAGGGGATATAAGAATCGTTGCCGCGCTGCAACAAGGTGCGCGGCGTCGCTTCAACGCAGCATCTGCTGGCAGCACATTTTCAGCGCCCTTCGCGATTATCGGCTGGTCTCGACGAGACTTTGCGGTTAGGAACCCGCATCGGCTGCCCGTCTTCGCGGAGCGGCACGCGAATGTTTTGGAGAGCGAGATGGCCGTTCCTAAACGGAAAACATCGCCGATGAAGCGGGGATTCCGCCGATCGGCCGATGCACTGAAGCAGCCCACCTATATCGAAGACAAGGATTCGGGCGAGTTGCGCCGCCCCCATCATGTCGATCTGAAAAGCGGCATGTATCGCGGCCGCATGGTGCTGAAGCCGAAGGCGGCGGCGGCGGAGTCCGACTGACAGGACGTCTAGGTTCGAAGTGCACCAAAGCCTCCGCCTCACCGACGCGGAGGCTTTTTTTCGTCAGAAGCTTCGGTGCTGCGTCTCCTTGATCGCCTTGGGATAGCGGGGCAGATCGTCGGCCGTATCGAACCAGGCGATCTTCTGGGCGACGTGGACGTGAGAATCTGCCGGCAGGCGATCCGGCTCGTCGAAAGCGCCGATCGCAAGGTGGAACTCGCCGTCGTAGTGGTCTGCCTGATAGGCCAAAGGCGTGCCGCAACGGCGGCAAAAGCTCCGCTTCACGGTGGCGGACGATCTATAGACCGCGGATTTCCCTTTGCTCCAGCGGAAGCCGTGACCGATGCGGAAACCCGCGAAGGTGGCGACGGCCGCGCCCGTCTGTCGTCGGCAGGCGAAACAATGGCAATGGCTGACCCGGATGGGCGGCCCTGAGGCTTCGAAGCGCAAGCGGCCGCAAAGACACCCCCCCCCGTGTAGGTGAGGGACTGCAAGGATCGTCCTTTCGGCTCAGATCACGATATCTGTAGCTTTCATTGAGCAGCAGACATGAGCGTGATCGCTTCAATGAGTTGAAGCATGATGTCACCCAAAACGCGTGCGGATGCACTAGACGCGGAGGAGATCCTCGGGGGTGTCCGGCAGTCCTTCGCAGCAGTCGCCGAGGACCTGAAGGAAGGCGCGGGTGCGCTCCGGGGCGATCCGGCAGCGCTGCACGCGTCCTTCGCGAGTCTGGGTCACCAAGCCCGACGATACGAGTTGCGCGATGTGATGCGCCAAGGTCGACCGTGGGATCTTGAGGCTGCGCTCGATCTCGCCAACGGAGAGGCCCACTCCGCCGGCCTGGACCAGGAGGCGGAATGCTTCGAGCCGCTGCGGATGGCCGAGATCGGCCAGACAGCGCGCCGCTTCGGCAAAAGCCAGAACGGCGCCTTCACCCATCAGCCACAGCCTTGCAGCGAAGCTTCGAAAGCATATCGGGCCCCGGACGTCATCACGGGCCACGGATAGCCGAGTCTCACGTAAGTGTCGATGTCGCCCCTCTCGAGCCCGATATCGGCGAGGTGGTGATCGCTCAAACCGCGCAACGTCTCGATGGCACGTCTGCGGTCGTGCATGATCCGGGCACGCTGGATCCAGTGATGGAGAAATTGGCTCATGACTTGCCCCCTGTGACAAACAACTATATGACTAGATATGTAGTTATGTTGGGCTGTTGTCAAGCCGAAGAGGGATGAACCGGGATGAACGAAGGTCTGCACGGCCGTGAGGCCTCGAGCCACGGAGGATGTCTTTGCGGTCGCGTCCGATTTGCGGTCCGCGGCGCGTTGCGGGCCGTTACGACATGTCACTGCGCCATGTGCCGACGGTCCAGCACCAGCGTCGGCGCCTACACGGCCTGTGCTCCGACGGACCTCGATACGACGGGTCGAAGCCTGAAGTGGTTTCGGTCCTCGCCGATGGCGCGGCGCGGGTTCTGTTCGGCTTGCGGATCGCAGCTGTTCTGGGCACCGGCGCATGGCCGGCACATCTCGATCTCGGCCGGGAGCCTCGACGATCCGTCCCGCCTCGTCTGGGGCGAGCACATCTTCAAGGAAGACGGTCCGCCGCAGTAACGGCGAGCCGGAGACGAGGCCACGGCTCCTGCAGCGAACGATGTCGGACCTCGAGCAATCGGTCACCCGAGACTGCCGATGATCAATCCCTGTCTTGCAACATCCAGCTACCACCTCGGATCCTGGATCTCTTCTACATTACCCTCAAATGGGGGAGGATAGATGCCGGAAACGGTCTTGAGCGCCTTTGGCAGGAGCCTCGGGGGTGCGCTGTCGAGCCTGATCCTTGTCACGTGCGCCCAAGCGCAGATGAGTCTTCCCGCAAGCCAGCCGCCCTCGGGTGAGGAACTCTTCAAGCGGCAATGCGCAACCTGCCACACGATCCACGCCGGGGATCAGAAACGCCAAGGTCCCACGCTCGACGGCGTCTTTGGCCGCAAGGCCGGATCTGTCGTGGATTTCCACTACTCGCCGAGTTTCGCCAAGGCGGATTGGACCTGGGACGATGCCCATCTCGACCCGTGGCTCACCAACCCGCAAGCCATCATCCCTGGCGCCATCATGCCGTACCGCCAGGCCAAGCCCGAGGTCAGAGCCGCCATCATCGGCTATCTCAAGGAGCTGAAGTAATGGCCAAAGCAGTCCACTCGATGATCCGTGTGCGCGATGAACAACGCTCACGAGACTTCTATGCGCGCGCGTTCGGATTGGAGATGGTGGAGAAGTTCGACTTCGATGGCTTCGCGCTGATCTATCTTCGTCATCCGTCTTCGCCGTTCGAACTCGAGCTTACGGTCAACAAGGACCGGACCGAGCCGTATGGGCTCGGAGACGGGTATGGCCATCTTGCGGTCGTGGTGGACGATGTCGATGCGGAACACGCACGCTTCGCCACTCAGCACCTCGAGGCCGGTCCGGTTCGAGATTTCAAGCACGATGGCAAGACCCTGGCTCGGTTCTTCTTCGCCACCGATCCCGATGGCTACAAGATCGAAGTCATTCAGAAGGGCGGCCGCTTCGGCTGAGTGCCATCATGCCCTGGAACGCGGCCGCGCAAGATCGCCCGCTCCATGGCTCACCGACCCACAGGAGGACCTGCCATGAGAGAGATCGATCCGCGTAGCCGCTACAGTCGCCGCACCTTCCTGAAAGGTGCCGCCAGCGCCGCCCCCGCGGCCGCCATCGCGGCCAATACGGGGCTCGGCATCACCGATGCCTGGGCCGAGGACGGCCAGGCCCTGTCGGCCCCTCAGCTGAAGACCATGGTAAAGATGGCGCGGGATATCTACCCGCACGACTTCCTCGGCGACGTCTACTACATCACGGCCATCAAGCCCTGGGACAAGAAGGCCGCCGGCGACGCCGCGGTGAAGTCGATGCTCGTCGAAGGCGTCAAGCGCCTGGACCAGGACGCGCAGGATCGCTTCAAATCCGCCTATGTGGACGTGCCGTGGGAAGTCGACCGCGTCACCCTGCTCCAAGGCGTGGAGCATACCGATTTCTTCAAGAAGATCCGGGCCGACATGGTCGTGTCGCTCTACAACCAGCACGAGCTCTGGCCCAAATTCGGTTACGAAGGTTCATCGGCCGAGTACGGCGGCTACCTGGCGCGCGGATTCAACGACATCGACTGGCTTCCCAAGGTCTAGGCACCCGCAACTCAACAACAAGCAAGACGCGAGACCGAGAACATCGGAGGAATTCTTCATGGCACAAGCACAATTCGATCTGAACGACGACAGCTTGGTGGTCATCGTGGGCTCGGGCGCCGGCGGTGGCACACTCGGCAACGAGTTGGCGCAGAAAGGCGTCAAAGTAGTGATCCTGGAGGCCGGCGCACGCAATGAAATCCAGGATTTCGTCAACGACGAATGGGAAAGCTTCGCTCAGCTCGCCTGGACAGACATGCGGACCACCTCGGGCTCCTGGCGCGTGGCGCGCGATTTCCCGAACTTGCCGGCCTGGATCGTAAAATCCGTTGGCGGCTCGACGGTCCACTGGGCCGGCGCCTCGCTGCGGTTCGAGGAACACGAGTTCCAGACGAAATCGACCTACGGTGACGTGTCGGGCGCCAACCTGCTCGATTGGCCCATCACCCGGGCCGAACTCGACCCCTGGTACGACAAGGCCGAGGACAAGATGGGGGTCACCCGCACGAATGGGATTCCGGGCCTGCCGGGCAACAACAACTTCAAGGTCATGGAGGCCGGCGCCCGCAAGCTGGGCTACAAGGAGGTCTCGACCGGTCGCATGGCGATCAATTCCCAGCCCCGCATGGGCCGCGGCTCGTGCCAGCAGATCGGCTTCTGCTTCCAGGGCTGCAAGTCGGGAGCCAAATGGTCGACGCTCTACACGGAAATTCCGGCTGGCGAGGCGACCGGCAACCTCGAAGTGCGGCCGAACAGCCAGGTCCTGAAAATCGAGCACGACCCATCGGGCAAGGTCACGGGCGTCGTCTATGTCGACGGTGACGGCAAGACGCAGCGCCAGAAGGCCCGCGTCGTGGCGGTGGCGGGCAACTCGATCGAGAGCCCACGCCTACTGTTGAACAGCGCCTCCAGCCTGTTCCCGGACGGGCTCGCCAACTCGTCGGGCCAGGTCGGTCGCAACTACATGCGGCACATGACGGGCTCGGTCTACGGCATCTTCGAGCGACCGGTTCACATGTATCGGGGCACCACCATGGCGGGCATCATCCGCGACGAAGCGGCCTTCAAGCCTCAGCGCGGGTTCATGGGCGGGTACGAGATGGAGACGATCTCGATCGGCCTTCCCTTCATGGCGGCATTCCTGAACCCCGGTGCCTGGGGCCGCACCTTCACGGCTTCCATGGAGGCCTACTCCCGCATGGCGGGCATGTGGCTCATCGGCGAGGACATGCCCCAGGACACGAACCGCATCACGCTCGATCCGGTCGCCAAGGACAAGAACGGCATGCCGGTCGCGAGCGTCCACTACGACGACCACCCCAACGACGTCGCAATGCGCAACCACGCCTACCAGCAGGGTGCTGCCGTCTATGAGGCCGTCGGCGCTACCGTGACGCTGCCGACCCCGCCCTATCCCTCGACCCACAATATGGGCACCAACCGCATGAGCGATAAGCCGCGCGATGGCGTGTTGAACAAGTTCGGCCAGACGCATGACATCAAGAACCTGTTCGTCAGCGACGGAAGTCAATTCACGAGTGGGGCCGCATGCAATCCGACCCTTACCATCGTGTCTCTCGCGATGCGGCAGGCCGACCATATCGCAGGCGCCATGCAGCGGCGCGAACTTTAAGGGAGCCGTCGATGCACACGTTCTTTGTCAAGGCGGCGCTGCCGTTGTTCATGGCCGCGGCTTCGTTGGGAGCCGCCCAGGCCTGCCCGTCGCAGGTCCAGGCGTCGCGCGCGCCGATCGTCGTGGCCGACAATGCCGCGACCTCGACTCCTGCCCCAGGGTCCACGTCGAAGCCCGACACAGTGGCGTTCCCCAATAGTCCCAACGGCTCCCCGGCTACGACCGACAAGGGTGCTCCGGTGGTGACCGACAAGGCCGCCTGCAGTGGAACGGGGGCGAGCCAATGTCCGGACAAGCCGGCGCCTTCGGCCAAAGCGGATACGAGCGACGTCAAGATCGCCACGCCGACGACATCGGACGGCACGTCGAAGTAGCCGAAATCAGCCGTCTCGAGCCTGTGTCCCGGGCCCGAGGCGGCGTGCGAGTTCTAAGCAGGCCATGAGTCGAGATCGTCCGAGACACGCGTGTCGCCGGATCGAAGGTCCAGTGCCGCGTTCGGAGACATTCAGTTCCGGCGGCTCATCGCCGCCGAACACCGGTCTCCGAACTGCCAGGCCAATAGAGATGCAAATACTGGCCAGTTTCGAAAGCAGAGATGGTTCGAGTGTCACCGCGAGCGCAGCATTACGATCCAGCTTTGCGCTGGGATCACACGATGGGTCGTTTCGTCGCTACCACGCATTCAATGACGAACGGTAGGGCTCAAGCCTCACGACGATCGACATACACTAGGACGCCTCCAACATCATCATGGGCTCGCCGACCAGCTCCGGCCTAGCGCTTTTGACCGAGCCACTCGCAATGTAGAGCAGGCAAGAGCAGCGAAGCAGCGATGCGAGATTACTAACGTCGCCATGATGCATCAGCACCTCATCATGCAGAGTCGTGATGAAACGAGCGACGCTGTTACCTTCCTTGGCTGCGATCTCTTCTAAGATAGTCCAGAAGACATTCTCGAGACGGATCGAGGTACTATGTCCGCCAATGCGAACCGAGCGTGTCTGATAGGCGTAGTTGCTTTGGGGCTGGTGAGCGAACATTCGACACATGGCGTTTCCCGGTCCTTCTTTTCTTGAATGATTCTAGTCTGCAGGTTGGCGGGACGCAATGCTTCGTCGGCGCTGGAGCGCCCGCCACGTGCGGACTTTTGTCGCGGGGCGGTGCCCGTGCCGCAAGCTTGGCTTACGCCGCTCTCGCCCGGCGGTCGGAACCAGGACGGTAGGACAGGGCCTCGGCCAGGTGAGGCCGGCCGATCGCCTTGCTTTCGTCGAGGTCCGCCAAGGTGCGGGCGAGTTTCAGCACGCGGTGGAACCCGCGCGCCGAAAGCCGCATCCGCTCGGCCATGGCGCGGACGAACTCCGCCCCGCCGGCATCGAGCGCCGCGACCTGCTCGATGACGGAAGCGGGAGCGGCCGCGTTGGTCGAGACGTGCGGAAGCCCGAGGGCTGCGTAACGCGCGACCTGGAGGGTGCGGGCTCGCGCGACCCTGGCCGCAACCTCGGCCGACCCCTCGGTCGGGGGCGGCAGGATAAGGTCGGCGGCCGAGACGGCCGGAACGTCGAGGTAGAGGTCGATCCGGTCGAGCAGCGGCCCCGAAAGCCGCGCACCGTATTGCGCGATGCAGCGTTCGTTGGGCTGGCGCTTGCAGGCGTAGCCCGGCTCCATGGCATGGCCGCAACGGCAGGGGTTCATGGCGGCCACGAGCTGGAACCGTGCCGGATAGGTAACGCGATGGTTGGCGCGTGCGATCGAGACTTCGCCGGTTTCCAGCGGCTGGCGTAGGGAGTCCAGGACCGGCGTGGCAAACTCCGGCAGTTCGTCGAGGAACAGCACGCCATTATGGGCCAGCGAGACCTCGCCGGGGCGAGCTCCGGTGCCGCCGCCGACCAGCGCCGGCATGGAGGCCGAATGGTGCGGCGCCCTGAAGGGCCGCCGATCCGTCAGTGCCCCACCCGCGAGCGCTCCCGCGACCGAGTGGATCATCGAGACGTCGAGGAGCTCGCGGGGGCTCATCGGCGGCAGGATCGAGGGCAGGCGCGCAGCAAGCATGGATTTGCCGGAGCCCGGAGGACCGTTGAACAGAAGATTGTGGCCCCCGGCTGCCGCGATCTCGAGCACCCGTTTAGCGGTCTCCTGGCCTTTGACGTCGCGCAGGTCGGGCAGGTTCGCGCCAGCGGCCCGCATGGCAGGTTCGGGACGCGCCAGGATCTGGCTGCCTTTGAAGTGATTAGCGAGTTGGATCAGCGAGCGGGGCGCCAGCACGTCGAGGTCGCTCGAGGCCCAAGCGGCTTCGGGGCCGCAGGCGGCGGGGCAGATCAGGCCGTGGCCGGCCGCATTGGCCGCGACTGCCGCCGGCAGGACGCCAGAGACGGCCGAAATCGAACCATCGAGGGCGAGTTCCCCCAATACCGTATAGCCGGCCAGGGCATCGGACGGGATCGCGCCGATGGCCGCCATCACGCCGAGGGCGATCGGCAGGTCGTAATGGCTCCCCTCCTTGGGAAGGTCGGCAGGCGCGAGATTGACGGTGATCCGTTTCGCCGGCAGGGCCAAGCCGGATGCCGTCAGGGCGGACCGGACGCGTTCGCGCGACTCGCCCACCGCCTTGTCGCCGAGGCCGACGACATTGAACACCACCGAACCGTTGGTGATCTGGACCTGGACGTCGACGGGACGGGCCTCGATCCCCTGAAACGCAACCGTCGCCACCCGAACGACCATTCGCGTCCCCCGAAGATTACGCCCTGTCGTTGTAAGGCTATCGTGCCTCGGATTCACCCGCAAGACGGGATCCTGGGACTGGCGGCGGGAATTGAGGGCTGGTGCGGACCGGCACGACCTGCTAGGGCGCGCACCTCAACGCCAGGGACCATCTACCATGATCCTCCGTTCCGCTCCCGCTTCGCCGTTCGGCCGCAAGACCAAGATCGC
>CAXTME010000096.1:4110-18082 GCA_964245215.1 uncultured Lichenihabitans sp. | reverse complement strand
CCACGAGATGGCGCGTCTTCGGGTGGTCGGGCGCGCCGAAGCGCAGCACGTCGAGACAGGCGATCGGCCGCGCCCCCATGGTGAAGACATCGCGCAGGATGCCGCCGACCCCCGTGGCGGCCCCCTGGTAGGGTTCGATGAAGGAGGGATGGTTATGGCTCTCCATCTTGAACACGCAGGCGAGCCCGTCGCCGATATCGACCACGCCGGCATTCTCGCCCGGCCCCTGGATGACGTGTGGCGCCGTGGTGGGCAGGCCGCGCAGATGCAGCCGGGAGGACTTGTAGGAGCAGTGCTCGTTCCACATCGCCGACACGATGCCGAGTTCGGTCCAGCTCGGGGTGCGACCACCGATCAGCGCGACGAAGCGCGCGTATTCGTCGGGTTTCAGGCCGTGCGCCTTGACGATATCGGGCGTGATCGCAGGGTCCGGGCGCGCCAAGGCATCACTCGTGTTCGGGCTCGCGCGGGCGAGCGGGCAGGGGCCGAGGGTTACGGCGGGCTGGGCGGGATGGCAAGGCGGGAGCCCGCTACGCCGACTCCTTCTTCACCCGGATCGCTGCATGAGCCGGTAGGCGAGAAGCACGGGCACGAAGGTGATGGCGGTGACGAAGAGGACCACGACATTGACCTCCGGAAGCCGCTGCCCGAGCCGGATGGCGCCGAAGATCCAGAGCGGCAACGTGTTCTGCGCGCCGGCCGTGAACGTCGTCACGATCACCTCGTCGAACGACAGCGCAAAGGCCAGGATGGAGCCGGCGATCAGCGCGGTCGAAACCAGCGGCAAGGTCACGGACCGGAAGGTCCGCCAGCCGTCCGCGCCGAGATCCATCGATGCCTCGCCGAGGGAGGCCGGCAGGCGGCGCAGGCGGGCCAGGACGTTGTTGTAGACCACGACGATGCAGAAGGTCGCGTGGCCGATCACGATGGTCCAGAACGACAGGCCGGTGCCGGCCAGCGCGAAGAACGAGTTCAGCGCCATGCCCGTGACGATACCGGGTAGCGCGATCGGCAGCACGATCACGAACGAGACCGCTTCCCGTCCCAGGAAACGGAAGCGATGCACCGCGAAGGCCGCAGCCGTGCCGAGCGCGACCGCGATCCCCGTCGCGAGGAGACCCGCCTCCAGCGACAGCGCCAGGGCGGCCCGGATCTCGCGGTCGCTCCAGGCGGACGCGAACCACCGGACGCTCAGGCCCGGAATGGGCCAGCTCTGGATGTTGGCGGCGTTGAAGGCATAGAGCGCGATGATCGCGATCGGCCCGAACAGGAAGGCCAGCACGAGGACGACCCAGAGGCCCAGCATGAATCTCGAGAGGCGCGAAGGCATGTGTGGCCCTTATGAAATGCTTTCCAAGCGCTTTATCCTGAGCCGGCCGCGGAACGCGGTCGTGTCGAAGGATGGTTCGGACACGGCCCTGCGGGCCGCTCTCCGCCGGCTTCTCCCACTGGCTCCGCCCGTCGGAGTCCCAAGCCGGCTCCGCTCAGCATGAGGAAGGGTAAACGTGAACAACGGTCCCATCACATCGTGTCGAGCGCGCCCAGGCGGCGCGCCAGGGTGAGGAAAAGCGCCATGATGACGAGCGGCACGCTGGCATAAGCGGCGGCGAGTGGCACGTTATTGGCGATGCCGACATTGGCGTAGACGACATTGCCGATGAAATCCGACCCCGGGCCGCCGACCAGCACGGGCGTGATGTAGTCGCCGAGCGTCAGCGAGAAGGTGAAGACCGAGCCGGCCACGAGGCCCGGGAAACTCAGGGGCAGGATCACCCTCGCCAAGGTGCGCCAGCCCCGCGCACCGAGATCCTCGGACGCCTCCAGCAGCGACGCGGGGATGCGTTCGAGAGCCGCGTAAAGCGGCGTGATCATGAAGGGCAGCCAGATGTAGGAGAATACGATCCACATGGCCCAGCGGGAGTAGCCGATCTCGAGATCAGGCAGGCCGATTTCGGCGAGCGCCCAGTTGAGGACGCCGTCATGCGCCAGGATCAGGCGCCAAGCGTAGACGCGCGCGAGGTAACTCGACCAGAGCGGCAGGAGGACCAGCGTGAACAGGACGACCCGCATCGTCGGCCCCGCCACCCGGGCCATGTAGAAGGCGAACGGATAGGCGAGCACGGCGTCGGTCACCGTGACGGCGGCCGCCATCCCGACCGTGCGGATCGCGATGGCACGGTAGATCGGGCTGCCGAGGATCAGTCGGAAATTGTCAAGCGTCCACGTCCGGTCGATGTCGCCCGAGAGCGCGTCCACGCTCCAGAAGGCCGCGATGAAGAGAACCGCGAGCGCCGCGAGGTAGATGAGCACGAACCAGGCGAGCGGCGGAAGAAGCGTTACCGCGAGCGCGACCCGCGGCCTCCGCCAAAAGGCGGCGGAGACGGCGTGGGTCGCGGAGGCCCGCTTGTCGACGACGGAACCGGGCAGGAGCGTCGTCAGCCCTTGATCTCCTGCCACTTCTGCTGCCAATCGGTATAGCTCGTGCAGCCCTTGCTGCCGTCGGTGCATTGCTGCAGCGGCGTCTTCCAGAACTTGATGCTCTTCAGATAGGTCGCCGGGGCGTTGAGGTGGTACTTCGTGCAGGAGCCTGCCTGCTGGACATCCATCTCGGCGCAAGCCTTGGTGTTGACCGGCGTTTCGCCGAAGTAGATGCCCTGCTGAGCCTGGACCTTGGGGGTCGAGACATAGGCCATGAACTTGTAGGCGCAGTTCGGATGCTTGGTCTTCGTGGCCAGCATCCAGCTGTCGGCCCATCCCGTCGCACCTTCGCTCGGCACGACGTCGGCCACGGGCGTTCCCGCATCCTTCAACGAATTCGTCATGTAGGGCCACGACGCGCCGATGCTCGAATCGCCGTTCTTGAACAGCTCGATCTGGTCGGAGGCCAGCGCCCAATATTTCTTGACGAGCGGTTGCTGCGCTTTCAGCAGGTCCGATGCGGCGCCGAGCTGTGCCGGGGTCAGCTCGTAGGGATCGGTGATCCCGAGCTCGGGCTTGGTCTTCGACAGGAAGAGCGCCGCGTCGGCGATCTGGATCGGGTTGTCGGGTATGCTGACCTGGCCCTTGTACTTCGGGTCGTAGATGGCGGCCCAGCTCGTCGGCGCATCCTTGATCTTGGCGGTGTTCCACAGAAGGACGTTGGGTCCCCATTCGTAGGACAGGCCGTAGTGCACGCCGTTGATCGTATTGTGCGGCGGCGCCTTGAGGTCCTCGACGAAGTTCGGATAGTCCGGAATGAGGTCCGTCGCGATCGGCTGTACGTCGCCGCCGTAGATCAAGCGCAGCGTGGCGTCGCCGGACGCCGACACGAGGTCGTATTCGCCCCCGCCGCCCTGGCGCATGAGCGCCACCATCTCGTCGGACGACCCGGCGTATTTCTTATTGACCTGGCAGCCGGTCTCCGCCTCGAAGGGCTTCACCCAGTCATCCTGCGCGTAGCCTTCCCAGGCCACGATGTTGAGTGCGCCTTCGCCCTGGCCGATCGCCTTGGGATAGGCGGGCTCCGCCGGCGCAGCCCAACTGGTCTGCGCGTTGAGGATCGACAGGGCCACCACGCCCGCACATGCAACGCGTCTCATCATCGGACTTCCCCTTCATTCGACATCGTCGATACCGCAGAGATCGGCGGGATCCCACCCGACCAGCACCGGGCTGCCGGCCGGGATGGGCGGACACGCCCCGTCGTTGGCCCGGATGGCGTCCACCGTGGATCCATCGGTGAGGCGAACAACGTATTTCGTCACCATGCCCAGGAAAACCTCGTCCTCGAGGCATCCCTCCTCGACATGCAGGGCGGCCGGGGAGCGGACCTCGCCGGGCCTGAAGACCCGGACCTTCTCGGGACGGAGCACGAGGCGTCGGCCGCCGCGCCGCACCAGGCTGGAGGTTCCGACGAAGCCGGCCACGAACGCGCTCCTCGGCCGATCGTAGATGGCGCGCGGCGTGCCAATCTGCTCGATCCGTCCGTGATTGAAGATCGCGATGCGGCTCGACATCGACAGGGCTTCCTCCTGGTCGTGGGTCACGTAGAGGAAGGTGATGCCGACCTGCTTCTGGATCTGCTTGAGCTCGGCCTGCATGTCGCGCCGGAGCTTCAGGTCGAGGGCGCCGAGCGGCTCGTCGAGAAGCAGCAGCCCCGGCCGGTTGACGATGGCACGGGCGAGGCCGACGCGCTGGCGCTGTCCGCCCGAGAGCTGGGCCGGAAATCGTGCCGCGAAGGCGGCCATCTGAACGGTGGCGAGCGCAGCGGCGGCCCGGTCCCGGCTTTCCGCCCGGCCGACGCCTTTCGCCTTCAGACCATAGGCGACGTTCTCGACGACGCTCATGTGCGGGAAGAGCGCGTAGTCCTGGAAGACGGTGTTGATGTTGCGGGCGAAGGGCGGCGTACGGGCCACGTCGACCCCGTCGAGCTCGATCGAGCCGGCGTCGGGGCGTTCGAAACCGGCGATGAGGCGCAGCGTCGTGGTCTTGCCGGATCCGGACGGGCCGAGCAGGGTGAAGAACTCGCCCCGCTCGACCGCAAGGTCCACGTGTTCGACCGCGGCCGTGCCTTGGAAGTGCTTCCGGACACCGCTCAACCGCAGAACCACGTCGGCGACGGCCGCCGCCGCATCCTGGCGGACGACGGGAGGCGTTGAAACGGCGGCGACGCTCAGAGCTTCACCATGACGTGACGGGCGACCGTGTAGTCGTCGAGCGACAGCAGCGACAGGTCCTTGCCGTAGCCGGACGATTTCACCCCGCCGTGCGGCATCTCGTTGACCAACATGAAGTGCGTGTTGACCCAGGTGCAGCCGTATTGCAGGCGCGCTGCCGTCGCCATGCCGCGGCCGATATCCTTGGTCCAGACCGAGGAGGCGAGGCCGTAATCGGAGTCGTTGGCCCAGGCCACGGCCTCGTCCACCTCGTCGAAGCGCGTCACGGAGATCACCGGGCCGAACACTTCGCGCCGCACGATCTCGTCCTGCTGCGTGGCACCGGCAATGACGGTCGGCTGATAGAAGAACCCGGCGCCCTCCGGCGCATGGCCACCCGTGACGATTTCGATGTGGGGCATCTCGCGGGCACGGTCGACGAAGCCCGCGACCCGGGAGCGTTGCCGCTCGCTGATGAGCGAGCCGATCTCGGCCGCATCGCCGCTCATGGGTCCGAACGCGATGGAGGCGGCCGCCGTGGCAAGGTCGGCGACGAGCTTGTCGTAGACCTTAGCGCCGGCGTAGACGCGGCAGGCCGCGGTACAGTCCTGGCCCGCATTGTAGTAGCCGAACGTACGGAGCCCGCCGACGACCTCTTCGAGGTCGGCATCGTCGAAGACCACGACAGGCGCCTTGCCCCCGAGTTCGAGGTGCGTGCGCTTGATGCCGCTGGCCGCAGCCTGGAGCACCTTGCTGCCGGTCGAGATGTCGCCCGTGAGCGACACCATGCGGACGGCGGGGTGGGAGATCAGCGCCGCGCCGACGTTCTCGCCGCGGCCGATCACCAGGTTGAAGACCCCCTCGGGCAGGAGGTCGGCCGCGAGCTTGGCGAACTTCAACGCCGTGAGCGGCGTCTGCTCGGAGGGTTTCAGCACGATCGTATTGCCGGCCGCGATCGCGGGCGCCACCTTCCAGGCCAGCATCATGAGCGGGTAGTTCCACGGCGCGATCGACCCCACCACGCCTACGGGATCGCGACGGATCATGCTGGTGTAGCCGGCCAGATACTCGCCCGCCACGGCTCCTTGCATGCAGCGTACCGCGCCGGCGAAGAAACGGAAGCAGTCGACGATCGCCGGGATCTCGTCTTCCACGACGCGCCGGAACGGCTTGCCGCAATTCAGGCTCTCGAGGCGGGCAAACTCGTCGGCATCGGCCTCGATGGCATCGGCGATCTTGAGGAGTGCCACCGACCTCTCGCCTGGTGTCGTCCGCGACCATTTCGGGAAAGCCCGCTCCGCGGCCTTGACCGCCGCATCGACCTGTGCCGGGCTGGCTTCGGGAATGGTGGCGACCGCGGCGCCCGTCGCGGGATCAATCACCGTTTCGCCCGACCCCTCTCCGGGTACGAAGCGACCCCCGATCAGCAGGTCCGTCAGCATCGATCCATCTCCAGGGTTCGCCAGGATGGTAGTCGATCACGGGTGGCGTTCAACAAGCAAGTTCCCTGCACGTTCGAAGGAGGAGCACGATCGCCGCGGCGGCGCCTTCGTGGGCGGAGGGCAGGGCGCCGGCAAAGCCCTGAGTCCCTTGCCTCAGCCGCCGCCAGAGCCTGCGTTCAGCCCAACCTCGTGTTCGGCTAGAGTGTGTCAGCTGGCCTTAGAAGCGAAGATGTTCATCGGCCGTCATTGCGAGCGCAGCGAAGCAACCCAGCCCATCCCGGATCAAACGTTAGGTTGCTTCGTCGCTGCGCTCCTCGCAGGGACGAACCGTGACGCTGCAGCTGCTCCGCCGATCTGACATACTTCAGCGCGCGGGCTCGGCCAAGGCTGCACACTTCTTTTGCCCTGCGAGCGGAACGATGGTCTCGTCCCATCGTCGCATCAATGTCGCGAGCGGCAGGGCCGGGTCGAACAGATAGCCTTGGCCGTCCTGGCAACCCTGCTTCAGCAGGAAATCGCGCTGCTCCTCCGTTTCGATGCCCTCGGCCGTTACCGCGATGCCGAGATCGCCGGCCATCAGGATCAAGGCTCGGACGATGGCCCGGCAATCCTGGCGCTCGATCAGCTCGCCCACGAAGGACCGGTCGATCTTGATCCGGTCGAAGGGGAAGGAACGGAGATGGCTCAGCGACGAGTAACCCGTTCCGAAATCGTCGAGCGCGATCGTGACCCCGAGGTCCTGAAGGCGATGCAGGGCGCGGAGGTTCGCCTCGGTGTCGGCGAACAGGACGGATTCGGTGATCTCGAGTTCGAGGCACCGCGGATGCAGCTTGGCGGCTTCGAGCGCCGAAACCACGGTCTCGACGAGGTCGGTCCGGCGAAACTGGACGGGCGACAGATTGACCGCGACCTTACCGAGATAGGGCAGGTCGTTCATGGCAGAACAGGCGCTGCGCAGCACCTGTAGGCCGAGACGATCGATCAGGCCCGTATCCTCGGCGATGCCGACGAAGACGTTGGGCGATACGAGACCGCGCTCGGGGTGGCGCCAACGGACGAGCGCCTCGACGCTGTGCGTCCTTCCGGTCTCGAGGTGAACGACCGGCTGGTAATGCACCTCGATGGCTTCGGTCCCTATGGCTTTGCGCAGCTCGTGCTCCAGCACCCGACGGATCTGGATCTGCAGGTTCATGGCCGGCTCGAACGTCCGGCAGATGCCGCGCCCGTTCGCCTTGGCCCGGTAGAGCGCGATGTCGGCATGCTGGAGGAGCGTTTCCGGATCCTGGCCATGCAGCGGCATCAAGACCAGCCCCGCGCTGACCCCGATCACGATGCGCTGGTGACCCACGTGGTAGGGTTCGCTGAGTACGCCGATGATCCGGGCGACCGCGGCCTCGGCGTCCTCCGGTCTCCCGACCTCGGCAAAGACGATGGCGAACTCGTCGCCGCCGAGCCTCGCGGCCGTGTCGTTCGGCCCGAGTTGCAGGCGGAGGCGATCGGCCACCTGCACCAGCACGTGGTCGCCGACCGGGTGGCCGAGGGCGTCGTTCACATCCTTGAAGCGATCGAGATCCAGGCAGACGATGGACGACGGCCGGTCGGGACGGGCGAGTGTCGTGGCCTCATCGATCCGCTCGCGCAACAGGGTCCGATTACCCAGACCGGTCAGCACGTCGTGCTGCGACAGGTAGGCGAGCCGTAGCTCCCGCTGTTTCAGCTCCGTGATGTCGATGCGGATCCCGATCGTGCCGCCGCTCTCGAGCCGGCGCTCTTCGACCCTTACCCAACGCCCGCCCGCGATCTCGTGCTCATGGCATGAGAACGGCAGGCGATGCCGTACCATTCGCGTGGCCAGCCATTCCTCTTCTCTGCCGTCTGCACCGGGACTTTGCTTGAGCTTGAGCAACTCTCGCAGGTAATCCTCGAACGACCGGCCTCGTACTAGAAGGTGAGCGCCCCAGGCGTAGAACTCGGCATATTTCCTGTTCCAGTGAACGAAGCGGTCCTGGCTGTCGAAGATCGCGACGGCTTCGGGTAGAAATTCGATCGTTTCCCTTAGCAGTGCGAGTTCTGATTCCATGTTCAGCTGAGGCACCGCGGCAGCGAGTTGCTGTGTTAAAAGGTCGCGTGTGACACTTGGGCAAAAAGATTGCCGATCCGTCAACATAGCGTCGCGCAATCGCGACGCCCATACGCTACGTCCAGTAGAGAACCCGTGCGGCGGGCAGGTGTTGCCCGAGCAGACGGGTGATCTCGGCGCGCATCTCCTTCATGAGAGCCGCCGGATACACGTGTTTGACCGAGCCGAACTTGGTCAGCTTGCGAGTGCGTTTGTCCTCGTCCATCTCGAGGGTCGAGCCCGGGTACCACGCGGTCAGCACACCCTTCGACTTCGGTGTGAACCGGTGGGTGATGAGTTCGGCCGTGAGGTCGAGCCCGGGGGCGCCTTCGAGCTCTTGTGCCGCCATGGCGAACAGCGCCGCGTAGCCGTCGCGCCAGTTCTCCACCGGCTGGATCGGCGCCACCGTGAGCCCCACTTTGTAGCCGTCGCGCGCCAGGCGGCCGAGACCCCGGAGGCGGGCCGCCAGGGGGCTCGTTCCGCCTTCGAACCGCACGAGGCTCGGCGCATTGACCGACATGCGGATTCGCGTCCGCCCGCCGTGGTCGAGTCCGAGCAGGGGTTCGACATCGCCGAATTTGGTGGTGAAACGCAGGCCGACGTGGGCCTCCCATCGTCCGAAAAAGCGAACGGCTTCGGCGAGGCTGCCCGTCAGATGCTCGACGCCGAGCGGGTCGGCGTAGCAGGACGCCTCGAACGTCGTCCCCTCGGCAGCACGCTCGGCCGACGTCGATGTGACGCCGCCGCGCCCGACGTACTCCGCCAACCCGCCGAGGATTTCGTCGACATTGGCATAGACGCGCGTGATCGGCGGCCCCGAAAGCGAGCCGGCGAGGTAGCAGTACTGGCAGTGCGCCGGGCAGCCTTCGGCAAGGTCGAAGCGCCAATCCGCCGAGGGCGGGATCGGCTGGAGCCGTCGCTTGGCGGCCGAAGCCACAACGACGGCGAGAGTCGATTTAGCCAGGCGGTAATCGGCCGGGCCACCCTCGCCGGTCGCGAGTCCGATCAGCCGATCGTTGGGGAGCTCGATGACCTCGGCCCCGAGTGCCGCGGCTCGCTCGACAATGACGCGACCGCGCTCCCAATCCCGCGCCGAACGGGTCACGAGCACCCGTTTCGGCCGCCACAGCCGTGCCGCCGTGGGCCTCGGTTCGGCCGTCGCGTCAGGGCGATCGACCTTCCGCGCGATCTCGTCTGCCAGCACATCCATATCCGCTGCTCCTTGCCGAGCAGATAGGGTGCAGGGGATCGAACGCCGATATGAAAGAGCGGCGACGGGCCGCAGCCCTTTGACGCGTCTGCCGCGTCCGAGCCGGATCGGTGTGGTGACCGGACCTCGATGGAAGGGTCCCGGTGTTTCAGTCAGGGCGCCCTGCGATCGAAGTCACGCCTCGACCGTGCGGGTATCGGTGTCGTCTCACGGCCATAGGTCCCGGCCTACGCTCGTCGCGACGAGCGTAGGCCGACGATCCGGTCGTTCAGGCGAAGGATCTAGCCGGAGTAGTAACCGTAGCCCCCGCCGTAGAAGCCACCACCGTAAGAGCCGAAGCCGTAATAGCCGCCGCCGTAGTAGCCACCACCGTAGTAGCCACCACCGTAGTAGCCGAAGCCGTAGTAGCCGCCGCCGTAGTAGCCTCCACCGTAGTAGCCGCCGCCGTAGTAGCCGAAGCCGTAGTAGCCGCCATAATAGCCGAATCCGTAATAGCCACCGCTGTAATAGCCGTAGTAACCTCCGCCGTAGAAACCCCCGTATTCGAAGCCGTAGTAGCCGCCGCTGTAGTAGCCGCCATAACTGCCGTAGTAGTCGTACCCACTGTAATAACCCATTGAGAACCTACCCTTGGTTAGGCGAGGCACATTGTAGTGGTGCCTCCCACAAAGCTAGCCTTCCGACGTCTCGGGCATGTCACGCGATGCAACATGTAGGGCGAATCCTTGCCGTACAGTTCCGCCGAAAACAAGTGTGCCGCCTCGACGCTGCGGCATCGAGCAGGGGAGGCAAGGTCGTTTGGTACGAATGAGGACAAAGCCATGACCGTCAGCCGAGCTTCAGCCCGTTGCTCAAAGCTTACTGGACTTGAAAGCCAGCCAAGTTTCCGGAACTCAAGATTGTCGGCACAGCTTCCACGATCACCGGAGCCGGGGTGAGGCTGATCGTGTCTGCGAGGTCGCCGTACCGGTGATAATATCGCCGGCGTATAGCGCGAGCCGACGCCGCTCGCGTCACGGATGGTCACGCAGCATCGTTCCATGGTCCAAGCAGCCCATAAGCAGCGCTCGCGCTTGCACTGATGGTCAAAGTGAGACAGTCGCTGCGAGCGCATGGGGCAATGGTGTTGAGCCGTCGTCTATATCGAGGTCAATCGTGACGGGACATGACGAACTGATCGGTCTTTCCGCCGTGAACCTGGTGGACCAGCTGCGGTCCGGCCAGGTTACGCCGCACGATCTTCTCGACGCGATCGAGACACGGATCGCCACCGTCGATCCTTCCGTGAACGCACTGCCGATCCTATGCTTCGAGCGTGCGAGGGACCACGCCGACCGTTTGCTGAAACGCCCCGTCGAGGAGCGCGGACGGCTCGCGGGCCTGCCGGTGCCGATCAAGGACCTCACCCATGTGGCAGGGGTCCGAACCACGCAAGGCTCGCCGGTTTTTGCCGACTTCGTGGCTTCCGCGTCCGACGTGCTCGTCGAGCGGCTCGAGGCCGAGGGCGGCATCGTCTACGCCAAATCCAACACGCCGGAGTTCGGCGCCGGCGGCAACACGTTCAACGACGTGTTCGGCCCCACCCTCAATCCCTACGACACGTCGCGATCGGCGGCAGGTTCCTCCGGCGGCGCGGCGGTCGCGCTCGCCACCGGCATGGCGTGGCTCGCGCATGGCTCGGACCTGGGCGGCAGCCTGCGCAATCCCGCCAGCTTCTGCGGGATCGTCGGCATGCGCCCCACCCCCGGCCGCGTCGCGCAATCGCGTGCGCTCTGTGTCGACGCGACACTCGGTGTGCAAGGACCCATGGCACGCACCGTCGAGGATCTGGCCCTTCTGCTCGACGCCATGGCGGGGGACGATCCGCGCGATCCTCTGTCGAAGCCGCGCCCGAATCAGAGTTTCCTGTCCAGCGCGCGATCGGGCTGGAGGCCCAAACGGGTCGCCTATTCGTCCGACCTCGGCATCACGCCCGTCGACCCGGAGGTCGCCGACATCACGCGTCGAGCCGCGATGTCCCTTGTCAGTGCGGGCGTGATCGTCGAGGAGGCCCATCCGGACCTTTCCGAGGCCCACGACTCGTTTCAGGTGTTGCGCGCCCACAATATGGCGCTTTCGCTGGGGACCCTCCTCGAGAGTCATCGCGACCAGCTGAAGCCGGAAGTCGTCTGGAATATCGAAAAGGGGCTTGGCTTGCGGACGGCCGATGTCATCCGTGCCGAGCATCAGCGCGCCGCCATGACGGCGCGGGCGGTCAGGTTCTTCGAGACCTATGACCTACTGTTGTGCCCCGCGACGATCGTTCCGCCATTCCCGATCGGCGAGAGGTATGTCACGGCTTGCAACGGCGTCGACTTCGAAACCTACGTCGATTGGCTCGCCATCGCCTACGCTATCACTCTGGTGTGTGTGCCTGCACTGTCCCTGCCGTGCGGTCATACCAGGGACGGGATGCCGGTCGGGTTGCAGGTCGTCGCGGCGCCCAATGCAGACGGCCGCGTGCTCGCCGGTGCCAAGCTGTTGGAGGAGCTTCTGGATTTGAAGACGCTGGTTCCGATCGCGCCGAACCAAAGACGCCCGGGCACCGGTCCTGAACAGGCCGACGAGAGTGGCTTCAGCCGGTAGATCCGAGATGCCGGAGCCAGTGTTGCTGTAGCGCGCGGGTCGAGGTGACGCCGATGTCGTGTTCTCGACAGAGGTCTTGGACAAGGCCGCGGGCTAAGAGGTCGTACTCGTCGAAACGCCATCCGGCATGGACGGGCGCCATGGCGGCGAAATCGCCCGGCACCGTACAATGCAGAGCGAGATGCGTCGTTCCGGGCGAGAGCGCCGCCACCAGTTCGCGCCAACCCGCTTCCAGCTTGTCGGTCGCGACCGCGAGCGTGCCGCGGCAATGGTCGACGACGGGCGCGCCTTCCGCATCGAGCCCTGCGACCACCTCACGATAGCGCACGGGATCGGGTGCCCAGCCGATCGAGCGCGGCAGGACCGGGAAAAGACCGAACTCGCGGCCCAGTCGCACATGGGTCTCGAGCAACTCGGGCAACATCGCGCCTGCCATATGGGCGTCGATGTGTGTCGGCTTCACGCCGGCCGCAATGGCGCGTTCGATCTGCGCCCGCAGCTCGGCTTCGGCGGCCTCGGGCACGAGGTGGCGGCGCAAACTCGCGAGGTCCCGCCAGAAGTAGCCATCGGGGTCGATCAGCCCGGACGCGCGGCTCACGGTGGAGATCGGCGCCCAGCGACAGAGTTCCCATTCGCTGGTCAGCGTGAGGTGAACCCCGAGGTCGAGCGCCGGGTCGGCGATGGCGGCTTCGGCGATCTCTCGAAACCAGGCGCCGGGCACCATCACCGATCCACAGGTCACGAGGCCACGACGCGCGAGATCGAGGAAAGCCTGGTTCGCACCGTGGCTTGCGCCGAGATCGTCGACATGCGGGACGATGTGGCGGCGGCTAAGACTGCGGCTCTCGGTCGGCATCGGCGTCTCCTGAGGGGCATGAGATCGGAACAAGAGGGAGGTCCGAACCACTGATTGCCAGGGTCCCGTCTCCTCAAACGGCTCAGGACGATCGCAGCGAAGATCTGACGGCGTCCGGGGAACCTCAAACGTGCAAGCCTCAGTGTATTTCGAAGGCAAGGTCACTATCGATCATAGAAAGCAGCGAAGCCTTCGCCACGTCCCTGCGTCCCGACTGTTACTAAACTGTGATGTTCCTGCGATCTAACAACAGCCGCGTGAGGCGGCAGGGGCCGCCGGGTTCGGGCGAGGTCCGCTATGTGGCTGAAGAGAAGCCTTCGATCGTCGAGCGCGATCCTGTCGATATTCGCAATGCTGCAGGCGCAAGCCGCCATGGCGCAAACGCAAGGTGTTCACCAGCAGCCCCTGAGCTCGGCGCTGACCGCGACCTACGCCACGGTGCTCGGTCTCGAGCCCCAGCTGACGGCGAGCCAAAGGCTCGCCCTGATCAGGCAGAAGGTCAAATATGTCTTCGTGCTGTTCCAGGAGAACAGGTCTTTTGAACAGTTCTTCGGCACCTTCCCGGGTGCCGACGGGCTCTACTATCCCAAGAACGCCAAAGCCGGCGTCCCGCAGCAGATGCTGGTCGCGACGACGGCGACCGGGTGGGCGGGTCCCGTGCTCGACCGGTCAGGCAGAGTCGGACGCTGGCTTGCGGCGTGATCTCCGTGCCCGAGGACTACGGCAAGTCCGACCTGCACGGCACCCTCGACGAGTTTGGCTCCGACCTGTGCCGCGCGGTTGCGGTCGCGTCCGTCGGCGTCGACGCCAAGGCGGCGATACGGTCCTTTCCCGACGAGCGGCATGGCTTCGACGCCATCGCGGCCGGAAAAGTGGATCTCCTGTTCGGGGCCTCGCCCTCCGGCTCCGCCGAGATCACACACGGGCTGAGGTTCGGACGCCCGATGTTCTACGATGCCGAGGGCCTGCTGGTGCGGCGCGACAACGGCATCGCGTCCTTCTCCGACCTGGCGGGCAAACCCGTTTGCTTCATCGGCAGCACGCATGGAGAAGATGTTCTCCATAACGAGGAAGACAGGCGCGGCG
>CAXTME010000096.1:0-4010 GCA_964245215.1 uncultured Lichenihabitans sp. | reverse complement strand
ATCGGCAGCACGCATGGAGAAGATGTTCTCCATAACGAGGAAGACAGGCGCGGCGTGAGAACCCTACCGTTCCCCTTCGAAGAAGATGGCGAGATGAATGTTGCGCTGCTGAGGGACCATTGCGCGGCGATCATCTCGAGCGTGTCGCGCCTCGCCAACACCAGGGCGAGCTTCCACGCGGAGGTCAAGGACTTCGTCGTCCTGCCCGACCGCCTGTCCGTCGAACCGATGGCACCTGCCATGGCGGGAGGCGACCCCAAATGGGCAGCGGTCGTCGACGCCACGATGAACGCCCTGCTCGTGGCCGAGGCCGCCCATGTCGGCAAGGCCGAGGCGGGGGTTCTGCGAACCACGGAAGACCCGCTCCTGCGCGTGCTCGGCGGCTTCGTGCCCGGCGTCGATCAGGCCGTCGTGGATGACGGCTGGGCCGTCCGGGCCATCGCGGCGGTCGGCAATTACGGCGAAATCTACGATCGCGACCTCGGCCCCGGCACCGAAATGGACCTGCCTCGCGGCCTCAACGCGCTCTGGACCCGGGGCGGATTGATGATCCCGGTGCCGTCGCGCTGATCGGGGCTGGCCCCACGATCGGGTGCCGGCTGTCCGGCGCGACGGATGGAGGTCACGTTCCTTGTCTATCGAGGGCCAAGGTGTAACCGGCCATCGACCCGCGCTTGTCGAAGATTTCGGATCGCGTGCTCGGGACCAAGGCGTTTGCCGCCGGTCACGACGTAGCGGAACGATCGCCGAACACGCCCCGGACCCGCTTGACCGACGGCGCCCCATCACCACCGCGACATGGCCAGGGAGTGAACCAGCCTGGCGCCTCACGCCGATCGAGCGAAACGGTTCGCGGCGGTCTGAACGCGGAGCCTTGGCGCCGGCTACGGTGGCTTCGTTGCGCGGACAACCACGAAGCCACCGCATGCCGCAGTACGCCGACGCGACCCTGTCGTGACGGCACCTGAGCAGGATCGCCGCGATCATCTCCGCAGAATGGCGTTTTGCAAAATTAAATCGTACCCGATGGAAAGTGGACCGAACCTCTCCAAGGGCTGGCCTCGGGAGGTCAGACAGGAGCACCTCTATTCGGCGGCTCGTCCACCGACCACACGCAACCCCGGCGCGGCCGGCGGCACGTCGGGCGGGGTGGGCTTCGTGAGGTCGCGATAGAAGGCGCCGCATCGATCATGGATCCCCTGGTGCTGCGCAGTGTCTGCGTGCGGGCAGCCGGCCGACAGCTTGGCCAGGACATCCGTCAGGCGGGTTTCGGCGCCGTAACGCTCGGCCAGGCGCGCCAACCGGTACTGGCCGTTGCGAGAGCACCGCGTGCAGGCGATCCGGACGATGACATAAGGGTATTCGGACAGGCGGCTCATACCGCGATGTTCTTGTTTTGTTCCCGCCGATGTCAAGCCGTAAGCTGGTGCCACCTGCTGGCCGAGACTGATCGCCACACGAAAACCGAACCGACACTCGAACCGTCCGTCACATTCCCCTGGCCGATCAGCCAGCTCACGGCACGTCGCTTGCCCCGAGCTTGCCGGCGGCCGTGAGGAGGCGAAAGGCATCGAGGGTCTCGCGGACGCCCGCCTCGAGTGACCAGCGGGCATAGTCACCGAGGAACACGCCGATCGGCTCGTCCGGTAATTCAGCCGGGAACGGAAACGGCGCGCCGCTGCAGCCCAGGGCCGCCTGCGGCATGTCCCGGCGGACGAGGTCGAGCACCGCTTCGATGGTCGAAGGCACGCCGTTCATGTCGAAGACAGGCGCGCCCTCTCGGTCCTGTGCGATCGCCCGGACAAAAGCTGCCGCGACCTCACGCACATAAAGGAACGGAAAAGGGCCGGTGTAGGGCACATCGTAAGGCTTTCCCACGACCGCGGCCAACATCGCCACCGTCGGTGCCGCGCTCATGCCCTGGTCCCTGGCAGGGCCGTAGACAACGCCGGGACGAATGCCGACGCTCGGCACCCGCCAGTCCTGCCAGTAGACCTGCGCCATCGCCTCGCAGCAGGCCTTATGCGCTCCGTAGAGGGTCGAGAGCCATGGGCTGTCGACGCCTATTCCCTGGATCGCGATGGAACTCGCATAGGTCAGACGCTTGAGCTCAAGCGTCCGTGCGGTCTCCAGCACGTTGACGGTTCCGAGCACATTGACCTTCGCACCGGCCACCGGATCCGTCTTGCAAAAGGGGACCTGCAAGGCGGCCAGATGCACGATCGCATTCACGCCGTGGCGCCGCGCAAGCTCGGTGAGCCGAGCGCCATCGGCGATGTCGCCGGTCTCCCAGGTGACGCGCGCGATCGCGGCATCGTCCATCGCAAGACGTGCTCGACGTCGGTCGGCCGAGATGTCGAAGCCGACGACCTTGGCGCCGCGCTCGTCCAGTTCCTTCATCACCCAGGCGGCGATGCAACCGCCTGCACCAGTGACGAGGACCACGTCTGGCATGTCGTTCCCACCCCGACCGGCATCGCGAGCGGGGCATGGATCCCACTCGCTGCCTCCGCGCCAGTGTCTCGCAGCGCGCGGCGCTTGTCCATCTTCCGCGTGGGATTTCCTGACCTGCCGTGCTGCACTCGCCACCAGCTCTGCTCGGCCGGCCATCCTCGCGCCAAGCAACACCAGCATGGCCGAGAGGTATCCCGTGCCCCCACTACACCTCAATGCCTTGGTTGGCGGCGGGGGTGGTCTGTTCGATACCGTCGTTCTTCTCGGCTCTTCGCAGGGCGATCAGAAAAGTCTCGGCGATCTGCCTGAGGTCAAACTTACCATCAAGCGTCAAACCGCCGTCGACGTCGGGTTTGATCCACTTGGCGGCATTGTCCCCGTGCGTCCTGACGATCGCATCAGCCAGCAGCTGTCCAAGATCCATTCTCGCCTCCACCCTCTCGGCCACATCTTCCACGGCCCATCTGCGCCGCCGGCGGGCGGGATGATCAGGCGAGCCATGTGAAGTCCAGGTTGTGGCCGGGACAGCGTCTCGCGAGGGCGTCAAGAAACCGTGAAGGTGGCGCGTGGGCCGCCTCTACGATCGCCTCAGGTCAGTCCCTTCTCGGAAGCGATGCAACGGTCCGAGTGGGCCGAAACCGGTCGCTCCGCACCGCACATCGAAACGTCGTACGGCGCCCGGCTCAGCTCACGCGCACCCGATTGTCCCCTCGAGTCCTGTACAACGTCCAGAACGCGTCAGCGATAACGGCGGGCTCGATCGTCGGAATGCCGGCGACATCCGGCGCTGTTCCCTTGACCACTCCGGCTATCGTGACTTCTCCGACGAAGACGTGCTCGTCCTTCAGCCGGGCCGCGAGAAGACCCACGAGCTTCGCCTTGGCGGCATTGCCGAGCGCCACGCCTTCGGCTCCGCGGGCGACAGCATAGGCATCGACCACCGGATCGCGGTCTCCAAAAGCGCCGTTGGTGACAAGGACTGCGCCGTTTGGCGCGGCTCTGAGATCCGGAAGCGTCGCCTGCACGGCGCTCAGGAGACCCGAGATGGCCAGGTCGAATGGACCCGTTACGTCGGCGGGGTTGACCTTCAAGAGGTCACCGACGTCGTGGCCGCTCGAGGCGTTCCAATGAAGCACGCCGATGTGGCCCATCTCGCCTCGCGCCCTCGCGATCGCACTGCGGATCGCCGCCGGATCACTGGCGTCTGCCGGGAATGCGCCGGCGGAGATGCCCTTCGCCTTCAACGCCACAACGCCGGCGTCCAATCGCGCCTCGTTTCTCGCCACGAGCGCCACGGAGAACCCCTCTCGGCCGAACTTCTCGGCGACCGCCCTGGATGCTCCGGATCCAAAGCCCACAATGATGATCGTGTTCGGCATGACACTCTCGGCTTCTGGGAGCCTAAGTCTAGACGCCGGGGGTACGCCGAGCGAGCTACTTTTCTGCTTCGCCCCGGCCGAGCGGGTCTGCTTCCGCTCTGGGTGGGAAGCTGTCGTTGATCAGGCGAAGCGGCTCAAGGCGCTCGAGGACGAGAACGCCAGGCTGAAGCGGCTGCT
>CAXTME010000095.1:0-18445 GCA_964245215.1 uncultured Lichenihabitans sp. | reverse complement strand
ACCCCTTCGGCCGCCAAGACGTAGCGGTCGGCCGCTGGGATTGGCCGATCACGTCAGATCGGGGAAGAAGCTTGAGCTTTACAGTTCATCCTTGCGAGGAGTACAACGACGAAGCAATCCAGCGCGTGATCCAAGATGAGCTGGGTTGCTTCGCTGCGCTCGCAATGACGGTCGATGATCTTCATTACTCTCAGTTGACTGAACATCTTAACTAGAACATGATGCCGGCACGTCGGCACGTGTTTTTTGTTGGTGACATCAAGTTCCAGCGTGTTGGATTCGATCACGTTGCTTGCCGGCGGCGAGAAGGTCAAGAATGTCCTGTGTCGTTCCGGTCTCGCCCAGCCGGGGGAAGATCTTGGTGCTGCTGCTCGTGTGAAGCTCGGCGTCGAGGTCGGTCATGGCATCGACCGCGAGCGTGACGTTGAACCCGAGCTCGTGCGCCTGACGGGCCGTCGACTCGACGCCCATGCTGGTGGCAACGCCGACGATGACGACCTGCGTGACGCCTCGCGATCTCAGGAAGCTCTCGAGATCGGTCCTGGTAAAGGCGCCGGCCGTTTGCTTGGACACGATATGGTCTCCGGGCTGCGGGCTCAGCTCGGGCACGAAGTCGGCGAAACCGCTCGGCAGCTCCCTCGGGATCCGCACCTGCTCGGCGCGGCCGGGGGGCCGACCGGTGACGTTGACGAGAACGACCGGAAGTCCGTGGCGGCGGCAAGCTTCCGCCAGGAGACGCGCGCGCTGAACGATCTCCCCGATCGGGTGCACGGTGGGCAGCGCCACGATCCCTTTCTGCAGATCGATGACGATCAGAGCGGTCATCGCATCGAGCGTCGTGACGGCCATGAAGGGCCCTTTCCGTTCAAGGCGTGGCTGGCGGCCCTTTGTAACACCGTCGGCGCGAGGCGCATGGTGTCGGTTCCTATGCCGCCGTAAGAGCCTCACCCGCGACGAAGACCATCAGCCGTAATGATCAAATCCGGCCGGAGCTTGCGTCGGATCGATCGAGCGACCGTGCAGCGAGAGCCGCACACATCGGACAGTTCCGATCCATCGGTGCCCCGATGCTTGAGCGTCCGCTTTCGACTTGGCCAACCAGGAGGAAGCGCCGTTACATCCTGAAGGTAGAAGTTATGCTATGAAATTGTCAACTTGACGCACTGCCACTGGCCCGGTCCTGCCGAGGGGCAGCCTGCGCACGGCAACGCCCTGGGACAGCAGAACCTTCAGCAACGGCAACTCGATCACGCGATAGGCCAGCACGCCGGCCAGCACTGAGGCCATGACGGCCAGCACCGTCGCCAGCGGGCCGACGATCGATGACCCGAGGAGGGCCTGCACCGGCCAAGTGGCGACGCGGAACAGAGTCTCCACGATGGGGTGGACGAGGTACATCGAGTAGGAAGCATCCCCTAGGAGCAGCAGCCAGCCGATGCGTGGCAGCCTGCACCTTGCTTCCAAGGCGAGGAGCCCGCAGAGCAACGCCGCCGCCGGGACGCCCTGGAGCAGTAAGCGGGAGGAATCGTCAACCGGAAAGGCCAGTAGGGCCACAAGCCCCGCCGCGCAGACAGCGAGGGCGATGCCGGAGCCGAGACGGACAAAATAGCCGCCTAAATGAAGATAGCCGATGGCGGCGCCCAAAACGAATTCGAAGATGATCGGATTCAAGTAAACGCGCAGAATGGCGGCCTTAGGATCTGTTGCAAGGAAGATGAGCGATACGCAAGCGGCGTAGCCGGCCAGGGCGGCGAGGCGGCTGGCCGGAGAGCGCAGATAAAGAAACACCGAGAAAAGAAAGTAGAAATACATTTCGTAGTTCAACGTCCAGCCGATTTTGAAGAACGGGGTAATGGCGCCGGTCAGCGGATTGGCATGCGGCAGAAACAGCATCGACAGGACAAGATGCGGGGCCGTCAGCATGTTCTCCAGCATGGCGGTTGGATAGACGAGGGCGAGCACCGCAACGGCGAGCGTGACGCCCCAATAGAGAGGGACGATACGCAGCACCCGCCGCCGCAAGAAGGATGACGGTGTAGTGGGCCGCGTGGCCGTTACCATCATCATGATGAAGCCGCTGATCACGAAAAACATGTCGACGCCGCCAGCACCGAAGCCGCGGGGAAGCGGCCAGGCAAACCGGGCATCGTAGACCGCCGTATGAAAGTACACGACGAACAAGGCTGCCAGGGCCCTGAGATACTGTACGCTAGCCAACTCGGTGCGCTTCCGAACTTCCACAACCTGCATCACTGGTCCTACTCCGCGACTCGATCTTCGACTTCGGACGGCCCGGCCGGACATGACCCGTCAAGACGCCAGACTCGGACGGATTTGATCTCTAGACTCGCCGGGAGAGCGGAGTCGTCGATCCTCCCACCCCAGGACCCGCCGAGCGCAAGGTTGATCCGCAGGTGCATGGCGGCTTGGAGCGGATCGAAGCTCCCTGGCCGGGCGTCCTCCGGATCCATCCGCAAGACCGGGCGATCGTCGATCGACACCGTGATGGCATTCGGGCACCATTCGAGGCGGTAGGTATGGAACGCGGCGGCGAGGGTCGGAATGGCGGTCTCCGCTCTCCAGTTCTTCACCCTCGCGAGGTCCGGTCCGGCGCTGACGGTCGAAAAGGCGAGACCCGGAGTGCTGCCGACTGCCTCGACGATGTCGATCTCGCGATAGGGAGTGCCCTGTTCGGAAATCAGCCAGATGGCGGGCCAGGTTCCGGCACCTCGCGGCAGGCGGGCCACCACCTCGATCGCCCCGAACGTGAGGGCCTTCCGGCTGACGATGCTGCCCGACGTATAATCGGCAGACCTGACGTCCGCCGGCCAGTACCGTGCCCGTGGCCGGTAGGCGGCATTCTGCGCAGACGCGCGCCGGGCCTCGATGACCAGTAATCCTTTGGCGAGCTTTACATTGCCCAGTGCGTAGGACTGCGCCTCGTGATTGCGAAAGAGGCCTGTCTCGACGGACCAGAAGGCCGTGTCGAGCGAGGAGCTCGTCGAGAAATCCTCGGCATGGACGAGCGCAAGGCCTCCAGCTCCTGCGGAGGGAACGACCGAGATCGACGCCGTCACGGCCACCGCGGCAAGCGCAACGAGCCTGGATGTCGAAGATGCATTACGCCCCTTAGGCATCGCCGGTTCCAGCCTCCACCGTTCGGGATGCAATCATCCGTCAGCGTCGCCAGAATGCAATACACGATAGATAAAATGATGAACGAAGCGCGATTGTGGGTAGTAGATCCAGCGCTGTAGACGATTTCTAAACCATGTGGGCCGGATGCTAAGGTCCTGCGGCGCGGCGCGCCCGACCGGGGCCGCAGGCACGAGTTCACAGAATGCTGGATTATCGTCGCAAGCCGATCGAGATGGCCGACGCTGTGGTCCTAAACCTCGGCCAGATCGAGGGCGCGCGGCCGACGTCTTCCTGCCTCTTGCCGGCAGTCAAGCGTTTCCCACTCGCCATCGCAGCTCGGGCTCCGCTCGCCGCCGTGGCCGGCCTGGTCCGGGCGCCCCTCCTCGGCGGTCCGAGCGCTGCGAAGCGGAGGGCCGGTTGAGCGACAGCGCGGTATCGAGCGCGGTACCGGCCGTCGTAAAGGGTTGGAACTTACGCACCGCCCTGTTCCTCGGCATTCTCCTCATATCCTGCATCACGCTCTCGCCCTTCCCTGACCTCAGCGGCGGCGACACCTTCATCCTCAGCTCTGGCAACGATGCCGCGATGTACGGGGTGTTCGGCCTGCTGGCAGCGGTTGCGGGCGCCGTGGTATGGCGGACGGATCGTAAGGCGCTGGCGTGCCTTGCCACGCCGCCCTTCCTGGGCTTCGCGCTCTGGGTCGCGGTCAGTTGCGTGGCGTCGCAGGATGTCGCCACCTCCTTGAAGCGCTTCCTCATCACGGGCTTCGCGGCAGTCTGCGCTATGGCGCTGTTTCTGCTGCCACGCGGTCGCGACGACCTCGCGCGCCTGCTCTGCACGGCCGGGATGGTGATCGCGGCCTTGTGCTACTTCGGCATCGTCTTCATGCCGCATCTCTCCATCCACCAGGCCACCGATGCCAGCGAAGCCCAACTCGCGGGTGACTGGCGGGGTCTGTTCGCACACAAGAACACGGCCAGCGGCATCTTCTCGATCCTGGCCTTCGTCGGCTTGTTCGTGCTGCGCACGGGTCGGCGGGAGGGCTGGATCCTGTTCGTGCTGTCGCTGCTCTTCGTCATGTTCTCGGGGGGCAAGAGTTCCACCGTGATCTGCTTCGCCACGATGACGATCTCCACTGTGATGACGCGCCTCCGCCGTCCTTCGGTGTGGGCAGCGGTCGCGCTCGCGCCCCTGGCGCTGCTGACGCTGCTGGGCATCGGCTCGGTCCTGTGGCCGTCCCTGGCGCCGCTATCGGGCATTCTCCCGCTCGACGCCACCTTCACAGGCCGCATCGACATCTGGGCCTTCGCCATCCCCCAGGCAACGAGCCACCTCCTGTTCGGGCACGGCATCGGCGCTTTCTGGAACACGGAAGTGCTGCGCTACGGCTCCGAACAGAATACGATGTGGGCCGGCCAGGCTGAGCATGCCCACAACGGCTACCTCGATTCCGTCCTGCAAATGGGCCTGCCCGGGTTAATCCTGATGCTGGCGGCCTTTGTGGTCCAGCCTGCACGTGACCTTCGCCGCTGCATGGAACGCGGCGACGAGCCCGCCTTGACGCTGATGCTGACCCAGATCTGGCTGTTCAGCCTCTATCTCAGTTCGCTTGAAACCTTCTTTTTGGAACGCGCCAATGCTCAATGGGTGCTGTTCCTGTTCGCCCTGTTCGGCGCGCGCTACCTCGCCTGTTTTCGCATCGCGGCCTGAAGGGCGGGTCTCACGCGGCCGCCTCGAAGGACTCGAGCGCCCGACGGACCTCGTGAAGCCGCGTCTCGCCGAACGACTGTATGCAGAGTGCGATTTCCTTCGGGCCCGCTTCGCGCATCAGACTCAGGACCCTCGCGGCGTCTAGCCTTTCGCTGCCCCAGTGCGTCCGGCACGGGTCGTCCGTCGTCAGGTGATGGCGGCACGGAGTCTCTTCGGCCGTGGTGACAAAGCTTCCGTAGATGAGATATTCGGAGAATTCCCGTTCCCGGCAGATCGCGTCGATCCAGCCCCGGCCGCTGGTCGCCTCGATGCGCGCCAGCGCAGCCCTCAGCGTCGCCCTGTCCCAGAGGATGAGGTTATTGATGCAGTCGAGGGCAGGCAGTGTCGGAGGGGGGAGGCCGAGCAATCGATGGGCGGCCTCGATCCAGGCGACGTGGCGCGGGAGTTCGGCCGTGATGCCCTTGGGGTGGGCCAGGACAGGCACGGGCGTCGGGGCCGCCAGGCGCGACACGTCGAAGTCGCGGAAGAAGACGATGTCGGAGTCGAGGATCCAAGATCGCGTTTGCGGCAGGCTCGCGGCAGCGGCGATCTTGACGATCTGCTGCACGTGCCAGCCTCTGAGCGGCTTGCCGTGGGGGTGGATCCAATAGCGACGGCCTCGCCAGCGCAGAGGAAAGTGCCGTACGGTCCAGGGCAGGAACCGCGAGCACGGCAGGATGACCCTGTCCGGGGTAGCGAAGGGCTGGAAGAGTTCCACGTCTTCGTCATTGACGATGACGTAGTGAGGTCCGCGGCCAGTCAAGTGGCGATCAACGGTCTCGAACAGGAGCTTGCAGCGCTCGAGGTCGCCCCGATAGCTCGGCGTGATGAGGGCGACATCATCCCGCGACTCCATGGGCTGGTCTTTCGCTGTCAGCATCGGCGATGGTCCTCGGTGGCGTTCGATGGGCAGGAGACTGAACCGGGCGGACTAGCGCGCCAGAGCAGCCCGTAGACCGATACGAACGAAATCAGGTAGGGCAGCACGTAGACGGCGTTGAGCCACAGACCCCAGGCCGGCTCGCCCGAGGCCGCCACGATGGTCAGGGCCAGCATGCCGGCCTTGGCCGCCACGACCACAACGGCCAGCAGGCTGCGCAGCCCCATGCGGTCGAAGGCGATGAAGAGTTCGCCGTGGAACTCCAGGAGATTCCTGGCTGCCGGCACCATCGCGGCCAAGCCGAGCAATCCGCTTGCCAAGGCGACGTTGCGGCCCAGCAGGGTCGGCCAGACCTGCAGCACGACCACAATGCCCACGAACCCCACGATCGAAACGGCGGCGACGAGCCCCTCGACCTTGAGGCAGTCGCGCAAGACGCGTCGCGTGATGCGCCCACCTGCGATAAGCTTGCAGGAATAGAGGATGAAGAGCGGGCGCAGGGGAGCGGCCGTGAGATCGACGAGGCGCATAGCGATGGCGTAGAGGCCAGCCATGCGGTCTCCGGCCAGGTACAGGATGACGACCTTGTCGACCTCGTTCTGCGCCAGGAAGCTGAAATACGACAGGGCATAGAGCAGGTTGGCCCGCAGCCGCCCGAACAAGAGGGCCCGGCGCCAGCGCAGACGCACGCGTGGCGCATAGGTCAGCGCCAGCACGGCCGCCGCCATGGCATTACCCAAGAAGTAGAAGGCTGCCCATCGCGTGACGCCGCCGCCGCCCGTCACCATGAACGCGAGGGCCGAGGCGGCGCGGAAACCCGTGGCAATCGTCACCAGGGCAGCGCCGGCTGCATAACGGCCGAGCCCGTTGTTGATCAGCGACAGGACCTCGATGAACCGCCACAGCGCGACTTCAACCAGGATGATGGCGAGGAAGGCCGGCCAGGGGAGCGAGTCGGCGAAGATGGCGGCGTAGAGGACCGCCGAGATCAGCAGGCTCACCGGCAACGAGACGGCTGCGCAGGCATAGTAGCAGGCGAGATAGCAGCCGAGCGACGAGCGACGCCCCGCGGCCGACCGGAAGACGGCGGACTGAAACCCGAAGCCTGTGAGGCAACCCAGCATGATGCCAGCTGCCGAGACCGAGGCGAAGACGCCCATGTCGCGCAGGCTCAATGCCTCTGCAAGCACGAAAAAATAGCCGAGCTGGACTAACATCCGGACGCCCGTGCCGGCGAGCATCTGCCCGTAGTTGAGAAGCGTCAGGCGATACTGCAGCAACCGGTCGAGGCCGGGGACCCGCCGGCCCCACGCCACACCGCGAACCGGGGCGCCGGCCGGCGCCCCGGAGGTTGACTGGGCCGTCATCGCGGCCTGGCCAGCGATGGGCTCAGCTGGTCTGGCGTGGCCGGGCTCGCCACGACGGCCGTCGCGCGATATTGCTGCGGCTCGACGCCGAAGCTCGCGAGGATGCGGCCAAACGCGATGAGGGGACGATAGCCGGCGAGCAGCGGACTGCCGGTGCGAAGCAGGGTGGCGGCGCCGCGCACCAGGCCTAACGGCAAGGCTGCGGCGCTCTTGGCTTGCACCTTGACCCGCCCCGCCCACGTCGCCGCCTGCCGTCGCTCGACATGCATGTTGATCGCCCCGATCCGAATGCAGCGCCGCAGGATCCACCCCGGGCGCGTGCGTTCCGGCGGGACCTCTTCGGTCACCTCGGCTTCGTGGTTCCAATAGGCTTGGAGGCCCGCTTGCCGGCAGCGGAGGAAAAAATCCGTATCCCCGCCGCCAAGGAAGTTGAAGCTCGCGTGGAAGGTAGGGTTCGCAAGCCGGGCGAACGCGTCCCGGCGGATCAGCACGTTGCCGCTGCCATAGATGCGGGGCACGGCGCCCGAACGCGCGTAGGCCGGGAAGAACACCGGATGCCGGGCGATCGCAGCGGACGTGCCCGGCGCGAAGGCCGGGAAGACCGGCCCTCCGACGATATCGGCAGAATGGTCCTCGGCGGCCTCCACCATCCGGCCCAGCCATTCGGGCGAGGCCACCTCGTCGTCATCGATCATCAGGAGATAGCGAGCCTCGGGGAAGGCGGCGCGGGCCACGCGGAAGCACGTATTGATGGCGTTGCAATTACCCTGTTCGGGCTCGACCGACGCGAGGCCGCGCAATGGCCCACCGGCGAGCACGCGTTCGGCGAGCGCGAACCCTTGCCGGCCTTGCGCATCATTGTCGACCACCACAACGCGGAACGGCAGGTCTGTCCGTTGGGCCGCCAGTGAACTTAAGGTGCGGGCCAGCATCGAGGGACGGCGATAGGTCGGTACGCAGACGACCGCGATCGGTGACTCTGTCATGATGGCATTCTCGGGAGGCCGCTGAGATCGAGGGCTTGCGTCATCGTGGTCGGTGCCATGCCGCGGGCACGGGCGCCCGCGATCGCGTGGCGCAGCAGAACCGGCATGCAGCCATCGGGGCTTGGAGGGCGAGAGACGTCATGTGCCATGAGGACGAGCCATCCGCCGAGTAGAAGGCCAAACATCCATCCCGATCCGGCGCGCGTGTTCGGCCAAGCGATCGAGCGCACGCCGCCAACAGTCGACGATCCGGGTCGGGAAGCCGATCGACAGGAGCCCCATCGCCGCGAAGCGATCGGCAAACCGCAGAGACGGCAGGCGAGTTCGGGTGCCCTTGCGGGGGCTACCGGCTCGGATAGGATGCGAGGCGGGCGCGTCCACGCGCGTCAGCTCCCGAGCGTCCGGACGAGTCTTCCGGCCCGGTCCCGGAAAGGCGCGCCGCTCGCGGGAGAGACGGTTCGGGACGCGCCCGGCGGAGCGGCGACCGACTGTCCCGACAGGATCGCGACGAAGTGCCGGGTGGCCGAGGCCCATGCCGCCTCGACGCCGACGGAGCCCGGCGCCGGAACGGCGTCACGTGCCGCCTCCACGGCATCGGCTACCTCGACGGCCCCGGCCTCCAGCGAAACCAGCCGAAGCAGCCCGGTCTCCAGCAAGGTCTTGTAGGCTGGGTGATGTTCGAATTCGCTCATCTCCCGGGGGGCATTGACGACGACCGGCTTGTTGGCCGTCAAGCAAGCGAAGACGCTGGCCCGCCGAGTGCTGAGCCCTTCCGCGAAGGAATAGACGAAGACGTCGACATGGGTGAGCAAACCAAACAGTTCCGCCTCGTCGGCGATGAACCCGGTCACCAGCACGTCGTCCTCAAGGCCGAGGCGCCGGACATGTGCGTAGAATTCCTCCTCTACCGCATCCTGCCCCTGGATGAAGGATCCGGCAAAGACCACGAACGGCCGCTCGCCCCGCGCCTTCATCTCGGCCGCGACGTCGAGGACAAAGGCCGACCTCTTTCGGGGATAGATCGATCCGAAATGTCCGAGGATGACGCGGTTTTCGGCACGTATGCCGACCATACGCTTGCTGAAAGGCCCGTCCCGCAGCACGGCCGGCATTGATACATTGGGGGGAATGGGAAGGATGCCCCGCGTGGGCGTCGTCACGGCTGATGCCGCTGACCTGCCGAACGCCGTGGCGATCAGCGGCGAGGAGAACATCACAACATCGGCCAGCACCAACAAGGGCAGATAGCTGACCCGGCGCTTCCAATCGAGATCGCACCATTCGTGCAGCACCACGACCACGCGGTCTCGAGCCAGACGAGCCTTTGCGGCGGCCACGATCGGGTCCGCCAGCCGTCGCTTCCACGCTACGATGGGCAGGTTGACGATCAGCGCGGACCGAGCCTCGGCGGCCGGTCTCTCCGAGACCGTACGTTGACTGAGGACCCTCGTCGTCGAACCTTCTCCCAAATTGTCGGCCAGCCGGCGAGCGAACGCCTCGACCCCGCACGGCGTGGCGCTGTCCGAGACCAACGTCTCGTAGCGATACGCCACTTCGGGTCGCTTCGGGCTCCTTAGACTCGCTATCACGACAATACTCCCGATTCGTAAAGTCTTGAATCGAACCGCTTTGCTCTTTGCGTCGATGTCCGGAAAGGCCGATAGACTTACTGCTCTCGCATCTATTGACGATGATGAGCAGCGAACTCACCCCAAGCGGAAGCTGGCGATGACCCGGCTTTAACCTGGATCAACTCGAATACTCGTCGCTAGGCTCTAGTCATTGAGAATTGTAAGGCGTCGTTACTACGCCTCCCGACAGATCTAGCCGGCAACTGCAGGTTTGTGTGCGTAATGCACCCCGATAAACTCATTGTCCGCGGTCCGCTGAGCGCGAACACGCGTGCCGGGCGTGCGAATTTCATGATCGTGGACGTGCATGCCAAAAATCTGGTCGATCCATTTGGCATTCTTGCAGACACGTCGGGCTCGCAGCATATTCCAGGGCACGATTTTTCGCATGTCGTTTTCGACATTGAATTCATCGATGGCTCGCCACTCTCCGACCCACGGATTGACCGTGATGTCTCCGATATCATCGAAGTAGACAGGCACGAGTGGCATATACTTCGCGGGATCGGCGGTGAAAACCCCGAGTGAATCCTTGGCTGACGAATAGTAGTCTACGTCGACAGACACGAAGCCGATCGGAGCACTGGCGGACACGGTGTCCAAGAAGGCGGGAAGCGTCTCGGCGATCGGTCCCAAGATCAGTTCACAATTGGCGGGAAGCGTCGAGCGAAGGCGTGACTCTTCCATCGGGTAGTCACCCGAAGCATAGATTTCCGGCAGGTCACGATAGTCGATTGGCTCGGGCATTCCCTGACCGCTGTCGAAACCCACGATCCTGAAGCTGATACCGGTCGTTTGCCGCACCCGCTCTGCGATACTGCAGATGTTAAGGAGGCCCGCTCCACTGGCTACCCCGAACTCCAGCACCGTGAGGCTCTTATACCCCCACTCATTGGCAAGGTCGGCCGCACGCAGCAACGGGAAAGCGTATTGCGGTCGCAAAACAAGGTCAAAATCGACCTTAGTTCGAAAGGATCCACATAGACTAACGGCTGCAGAAATTAGATTGACGTGGAGGGGTTCGGTCAGTCGTTCGACGAGTACCTTACGCAGCTTATTGGAACTGAACAGACGTTTATAAAGAGGATTCAACATCATAAATCCCGTGATCCGCTTACCTATGGGCGAATTTGATACTGATACGCGGGACTTTTGATTGCAAGCATGAACAACCGCCTGAAGCGGGCATCTCGCTTCATTGTTAATGGCTGCATTAGATTAGATGCACACCTGTTGGATCGTGCAAGATGTGGCGCTCAAGTCGCGGGCCTCGTTGTCCTGCGGGTCGAACGGGCCTCGATGGCCACCGCTTCAGGGCTGCGGCTCACGACGTCAGCAGCAGGATCGAAGAGCAGCACCCGCACCGGCCAGAGAGCGATAAGGGCGCCAAGGCCGGCACCGGCCAGCATGCCGAGAGCGGCCGTAAGGATCGTGCTCGGCGGAAAGCTCCGCGTTGTCGGGGTCTGGGCGGTGGTCACGATGTGAGTGCTGGCAGAATCCAACTGCTGCGATTCCGCCGTCTGGCGAGCGCGGGTCAAGAAGGATTCATAGATCGTCCGGTTTGCGTCGACCTGTCGTTCGAGCTCGCGGAGCTTGACCGAAGCCTGGGCGGATGCGAGCGACCGTTGCCGGAGCTCGTCCACTCTTCGCTTGAGACCGTCTTCCGCCACGGTTGCGCGCTCGAACTCCATGCGAAAGGAACCGGCGATGCGGTCGAGTTCGGCCAGCACAAGACGCTGGATCTCGTTGACCCGCGCCTTGGCGTTGAGCACCGCCGGATGCCGAGGACCGAGTTCCGCGGACAAATCGGCAAGTTTCTGCAGGACGTCTGTCTGGGCGGCTCGTAAATTCGTCAGCGTCGGGATATCGAGCGTCGCCGCCACGACTGATATCTGGGAGCTGTCGTTTTGCGCCGCTTTGACTTGTCCGTAGCGCGATCGCGTGTCCTCCAGGCGCGCACGAGCGATCGTGAGTTGCCGATTGAGATCGTTCAGGGTCTGGTCGTCCAAGTAATCCTTCGTCCCGATGAAGCCGTTCTTGGCTTTGAAATCTTCGACCTGATGCTCTGATCCGATGAGTTCGCGACCCAACCCACCCAGCCGGGCTGAGAATGTTTCGGCCGCCTGTTGAGCGGATTGCGATTGCATCGATGTCTGCACATCGGTGTAGGCCTGCGTTACGGCATTGGCGATCCGAGCGGCCTTTTCCGGGTCGGCGCTCGTCGCGGAGATCTCGATGATGAAGGTACGCTCCGGCCGCCGGACGGAGATGCGTGAGCCAAGAATCCGGATCGCATTGGCGCGGGCTTCGACATCCGTCGGGTTCTTGGTTGGCGAAGGCCAGATCTGACTCGAGAACCCGGATCGGCCGTCGAATTCGCTGTCTTCACCGAGCTTCTGCGCGTCTACGACCCGTTCCAAAACAACCTGCGAGCTCAGGATGCGCGCCTGTGTCTCGACATAATTGATGAAGCCCGTCGAATCTTGCCGAACAAGGGCATCTTCCTTGTCGGCGCCCGGCAGGCTCCGTGGATCGAGATAGATCTGTGCCGTCGCGACGTAGCGGGGCGGAATCATTTTCGTGATCAGACAGCCGAGGAGGGCACCGATGATCGCCAAGACAGAAATCGTCCAGCGTAGATGACCGATCAGCGACAAAGCCAAACGATAGCTGAAGCCAGTCTTGCTGTTCTGATCGCGATCGGCGAATTTCGGCGGTGCTGTACCGACTGGTTTCTCACTGTACGCCAACATTTGGTGAACCCAGTCTGCAGCGCCGTACCGCCATACATTGCAATGCCGGAGTGTTTTCAGCATAATTCGGGGTAGGTTAACGTCGCGTTCTGAGAATTCGACTGGCCTGGAGGACTCGTGTTCTAGATCACGGTGCCAAAGGCTCGAGTTTTGGTTAAAGGGTTTAAGGCAATATAAATCAGTGTGATAGAGCTCAGTAGTGCTAAGATCGTGCCGCTTTTTGGTACCGTGCTCTGGCAGGTCCGGAGCACCCGTTCGGAGAACGATGTAGTCAGCCGCCTTCAGCCGAGCCCAGTGCCGGCTTAAGGAGCGCCCTCAGGGCTTCTCACCACCAGAGTCTTGGACGCGGCGGCTTGCTCGCGCGCGCCTCGATCCGGCTCCGATCAGCATGGTGGGGGGTGGGCTGGCATGAGGCGGTTATCGCCTCTTTCTTCCCGTACGAGCCTTGTGCCTAAGCCTTGAGGGCTCCTTGCTGGCTCACCGCAACCTCAACAGGAGACGCATGAAGGTTTGACGCTCAGTCGCGTCGAGCGGGGCCAATGTTTCGGCCGAGATCAGCAAGGCGCGGGGCGCCAGACTGTCGACGATCTCGCGTCCGGCTTCGGTCAGGTCGATGAGGCGTCGCCGGCCATCTTCCGGATGGGGCCGGGCTTCCACCAATCCGCGCACCATCAGGCGGTCGATCACGCCCTTAATGGTGGCGCCATCCATGACGGTGTGGCGGCCGAGAAGGTTCTGGGACAGAGGTCCGGCCTCCCGGAGTTTGGCCAGGGCCGCCCATTGGGTCGGCGTTATGTCACCATCGACCCCGCTGGTGAAGATCGCGGCATGTCGCTGCGCGACCTGGCGCAGGACGAAGCCGACCTGATCTTCGAGGACGTAATCGGCAACAAGGGTGGGCCGTTCGGCGATGATGCTGTCCATGACACCGTTGTATCACACAGAAAGGTAAGCATCACGTAACTCCGCGTGCTGATCGAGATCGCTGATTGCGCCGGAATAGCGAACGTGGCCGCGTTCGATCACCACGGCCCGGTCGGCGATCAGCCGGGCGAAATGAAGGTTCTGCTCGGAGACGAGCATGCTCAATCCCTCGCGCTTCATGGCCAGAATGGCATGGGCCATCTCTTCCACGATCTTGGGGGCGAGCCCCTCGGAGGGTTCGTCGAGCAGCACGAGACGCGGATTGCCCATCAGAGACCTGGCAATGGTCAGCATCTGCTGTTCCCCGCCGCTCATGCGCCCGCCTGGGCGGTTGCGCATCGCGCCGAGGTTCGGAAAGAGGTCGTAGAGCCGCTCGGGCGTCCAGAGCGGAGCGCCGTCCCGCGGCTTCTGCAGGCCGACCGCGAGGTTCTCTTCGACCGTGAGATCGGTGAAGATGCGGCGATCCTCCGGCACGTAGGCAAGGCCCCGGCGCACGATCTCGAAGGTTTCGAGCCGCGACACATCCTGTCCGTCGAAGAAGATGCGACCCTCACGCCGACCCACGAGGCCCGCGATGGCCCGGAAGGTCGTGGTCTTCCCGGCGCCGTTGCGGCCCACGACCGCCACGACCTCGCCCGGGCCGACGGCGAGCGCCACGTCGAACAGGATCTGGGCCGGCCCGTACCAGGCCCTGAGGCCCGAGACGTCGAGCATCATGGGGCCGTGCCCTCCACCGTGACGACATCGGCGGCTTTGTAGAGCAGGCCCTCGCCAAGATAGGTGGCCCGCACGCGGGGGTCGACTCGGACCATCGCGGGCGGCCCTTCGGCGATGAGCTCGCCGCGGTCGAGCACCATCACCCGATCCGCATGTTCGAACACGATGTCCATGTCATGTTCGGTGAAGAGGACGCCGATCTGTCGCTCCCGGGCGATGTCGGCGGTCAGGCGCATGAGGGCGATGCGCTCGGCTGGCGCCATGCCGGCGGTCGGCTCGTCCATCAGCAGCACAGACGGTGCGTTGGTCAGCGCCACCGCGAGCTCGAGGCGCTTCAGGTCGCCATAGGCAAGTTCGGCGCAGGCGCGCTCGGCCTGAGTCGCCATTCCCACCATGGCGAGCAGGGCGTCGGCCGCGGCGCGCTCTTGCCGGAACGCCACGCCGAACGGCCGAAGCCTCCTCCCGGCATGGGACAGAAGCGCCGTCTGCAGGTTCTCGCGGACCGTCATCGATCCGAAGGTCGCCGTGATCTGGAAGGTCCGGCCCACGCCCCTGCGCCAGATGTCCCGCGGCGCTGAACCCGTGATGTCCTGCCCGTCGAGCCGCACGCGGCCCGCGTCCGGCGCGATCTGCCCGTTCAGCATGTTGAAGCAGGTGGACTTGCCGGCCCCGTTGGGACCGATCAGGGCCAGGATCTCGCCGCGCGCGAGGGTGAAGGAGACGTCGAGTACGGCCTTTACGCCGCCATAGGCCTTGCTCAGGGCTTCGACCGCGAGGAGCGGTGCCTGGTGGGAGCCGTCGGCCGCGAGGCTCATTCGGCACCCTTCGGCGACGCGAGGCGCACGGCCTTCTCCGGAGCACCTGACAGGTCCGGCGACGGATCGGGGGTCCCGGACGGCTGGCGACGCCACGGCAGTTCCGCAAGGCTGCCCACGATGCCTTTCGGAAAGACCACGACCAGGACCACGATGACGAGGCCCAGGACCAGCTTCGAATAGTCGGTCTGGCTCACGAGCCAGATCGACAGCGCCTTGTACACGACGGCCCCGACGACGCTCCCCGATACGGTGCCGATGCCGCCGAGCAGCACCATGACGAGGCCGTCGACCGAGGTCGGGATGCCGAGGCTGTCGGGGAATACGCTGCCCTTGAGATAGGCGAACAGCGCCCCCGCCAAGGCCGCGAAGCCGCCGGCCAGCACGAAGGCCACCCACTGCGTCGAGCGCCGGCCGATGCCGACAGCCTCGGCCCGCAGCGGCGAGTCTCGCAGAGCCCGCAGGACCGTGCCGAACGGCGAGAAGGTGAGGACACGCAATGCCGCGATACCCGCCGCCGCGATGCCGAGCGACAGCCAGAAGAAAGCCGCCGGCGTCGAGGCCCAACCGGGCGGCCAGATGCCGAGCAAGCCGTTGTCGCCGCCCGTCACGGCGGTCCACTGGAAGGCGATCGACCAGACGATCTGAGCGAAGGCGAGTGTCAGCATGGCGAAGTAGACGCCGGACAGCCGCACGCAGAACCAGCCGATCAGGGTGGCGCCCACGACGCCGGCCGCGACCCCGCAGGCCAGGGCCGCCGGCAGAGGCCATCCGAGATCCTTCACGGCCAGGGCCGCGCCATAGGCACCGAGGCCGAAGACGGCGGCATGGCCGAAGGACGCCATGCCGCCGGCCGACATGAGGAACTGCAGGCTCGCGGCGAAGAGCGCGAAGATGAGGATCTCGGCCCCGACCGTGAGGAGGTAGGGGCCGGCCACGAAGGGCAGAGCCGCCAGCACCACGACCACAGCCCCGACGACGAGCCGCTCGCGGCCGGTGAGGATGCGCCAGGGACGGGCCGCGATGACGCCGGTGCTACGCGGCACGGCGGGCGCACGGCCGAACAGTCCATAGGGCCGGACCACGAGAACGAGCGCCATGACCACGAAGACGAGCACCAGGGAAACGGTCGGCAGGACCAGGATGCCGAAGGCATTGAGTTCCGACACCAGAAGCGCCGCCACGAAGGCTCCGCCGACACTGCCGAGACCGCCGATCACGACGACCACGAAGGTCTCGACGATGACCGGCAGGTCCATCGAATGGCTGACGGCATCGCGCGAGATCTGCAGGGCGCCGCCGAAGGCCGCGAGAAAGACCCCGAGCGCGAAGACGCCGGTGAAGAGCCATTTCTGGTTCACGCCGAGGGCCGCCACCATGTCGCGATCCTGGGTCGCGGCCCGCACCAGGATGCCGAACCGCGTGCGGTGGAACAGCAGCATGAGGAGCCCGAGCACCACCGGCCCGAGCACCATGAGGACGATGTCGTAGGTCGGCGTGAGCTGGCCGAAGATCGAGACCGCACCCTTCAAGCCCGGGGCGCGCGGCCCCACGAGGTCTTCGCCACCCCAGACGAGGAGCGCCAGATCCTCGATGACGAGCGTCACCCCGAAGGTCGCCAGGAGCTGGAACAGGTCGGGTGCCGCATAGATGCGGCGCAGCAGCAGCATCTCGATCAAGGTGCCGATGACCGTCACGACCAGCGCCCCGACGAGCAGGCTACCCCAGAAGAAGACGCCGTCGACGGCACTCGAACCGTCGACGAAGCGCTCGGCCAGCGTATAGGCCAGGTAGGCGCCGAGCATGTAGAAGGCGCCGTGGGCGAAGTTCACGATCCGGGTGACGCCGAAGATGATCGACAACCCCGACGCCACGAGAAACAGCGAAGCCGCATCGGCGAGACCCGTCAGGAACTGGGCGAAGAAGAAGCTCATGCCCGATCCTTTCCGGCTCCCGGCCACGAGGGTCGGGCAAGGTCCCGCATCGACGAGGCCAGCATCCTCAGCTCACTCGGCCGGGCGAAGCTTTTTCACCTCGTCGTCGCTCGGCAGATAGTTGGCACCGTCGTGGTATACCGGGTTCGACATGATGCCCTTGTTGTTCTGCAGGGCCGTGGTGCCCACGAAGGCACCGAGTGTCGACTGATGGTCGATCGAGCGGAACTGGGCCTTGCCGAACGGCGAAGCGAAGGTCAGCCCCTCGGCAGCCGCGATCAGTTTGTCGGTGTCGGTCGAACCCGCCTTGCGCAGGATATCCCCCGCCGCCTTGATCAGCGTATAGCCGACCACCGATCCCAGCCGGGGATAGTCGTTGTACTTGGCCTGGTAGGCCTTCAGGAACGCATCGTGTTCTGGCGTGTGGATCGCGTACCAGGGATAGCCGGTGACGATCCAACCTTCGGGCGCCTCGTCCTTCAAGGGATCGAGGTATTCGGGCTCGCCGGTCAGGAAGCTGACGACGCTGCGGTCCTTGAACAACCCGCGGGTATTGCCTTCCCGCACGAGTTTCACAAGGTCGGGGCCGAACTCGACATTGAGAATGGCGTCGGGCTTGGCGGCGTCGATGGCCTGGACCACCGGACCGGCGTCGATCTTGCCTTGCGTCGGCCATTGCTCGGCCACCCATTTGACGTCGGGCCGCTTCGCCGAGAGCAGCTTCTTGAACACCGCGACGGCCGATTGGCCGTACTCGTAGTTCGGCGCGATCGTGGCCCAGGTCTTGGCCGGGAGCTTCGCGGCCTCGTCGGCCAGCATGGCGGCCTGCACGTAGTTCGAAGGCCGGAGCCGGAACGTGTAGTGGTTGCCGCCCGACCACACCATGGCGTCGGTCAGGGGTTCGCCCGCGAGATAGAGCACCTTCTTCTGCTTGGCGAAATCGGCGATCGCCAGACCGATGTTCGAGAAGAAGCCGCCCGCCAGCATGGCGACGTGATCGCTGGAGACGAGTTCGTTGGCTGCCGTCACGGCTTCGGCCGGCTTGCCGGCATCGTCCTTGGAGATGACCACGAGCTTCTTGCCGTTGATGCCGCCCGCGGCATTGATCTCCTCGAGAGCCAGCTGCCAGCCCTTGCGGTAGGGTTCGGTGAAGCCGGGCAAGGCCGAATAGGAGTTGATCTCGCCGATCTTGATCTCGCCGTCCTCGGCCCGCGCCTGAGGCGCACCGAGGCTTGCGAGACCGGCGAGACCCGCCACGGTCGCCCCGATCAGCCGGCGACGCGTCGTTCTGTTGTGCACCATTCCACGATCCCCTTGTTGGTCAGCCAGTACGGTCGACGCGCCTTGCGTCGCGTGTGGAACTGCGTCCAGCGGAAGCCGCCACGCTGAACGTGATCGATTCGGCCCGAGAGCCGATGCCACCCGAAACACGTGCCGATTTCGGCATCTTGCTCTAGCGAAGGCCGTCCTCGCCCTTGATGTCCTGCTTGGCCAACCCGCCCACGCGCGGCAGCGGTCGGCCGCTGTCCGTGATCGCGATGGCCACCAGGA